>NZ_CAXAOU010000002.1:0-606378 GCF_963970465.1 Pseudomonas sp. RL_5y_Pfl2_69
GCTTGCTCGCGATCCAATCGCGAGCAAGCCCGCCCCCACAAATCACCGATACCCATCGAATAAGCCGTTGGTCATTGGCGACTTTTCTTATGCGCTTTTTCTTCTATTCTCAGGGCATGGACTCCACTGTCGTCACCGGACGATGCAGCCCGTAGTGTGCGGCTGAAGACAGGATCTATCGAGGGTCGCCGCCATGTCGCGCAACCTTTGCCTTACTCGCCAATGCTTGGGCCTGGTGACTCGTATTGAATGCAGCATTCGACCGCTGGCAGGCAATAACGGGATGTGGACGCTTCTCTTTGCTGCAGGTCTGGCAGGTGAGCAGCCCTCTACTATCAAGGCGCAAGGCCCGTTCCCAGGGCCTTTCGTGGCCGAAACCATTCTTGAATCAATCGTTGAAAGCCTGACGCTGCACGGTTATCGGCTCGCGGACGATCCGCAGATCTGGTGCCTGCATGTGCAGGCCCAGTTGCGTCAGATCAATGGCGGGCGCTGCAGCGCGTCCCACTAAAACGGCGGTTTTATTGGGGGGTGCTGGCTGGCGCAGCTTTGTCGAGTTTGACTTCAAACCCATATTCGACAGGGTTCAGGGCTGTGCGTGCATAGCTTTCAAGTTGAGTCGGCTGACCATAAAAGTAATGCACGTCGAACACTGGCGGGCCATCTGGCTCGGCGCTGTGGCTGACAGCTAGCACTTCCTTCAGGTAGTTACCCGTGCCGTCTTTTGCATAAAAGCGCCAGGCCTCTTCCGGGAACAATTTTTGATCAACGATCAGGGTATTGCCTTTGAGCTCAAGGCCTTTGGGCAGGTGGGCGACATCCAGTACCTGCTTGTCTATGTCCGCGATAAACAGCGGGATTGAGCCAACCGCATAGGCCGGTGTTTCGGGGAACAGGTTCAGGTCGTAGGTGATGACACCCGCGTTGGGGTCCACATCAAAGGCTTCGATGGGCAGTTCGAGCGGCTCGCTGCGGTTGCCATTTTCATCTTCGGCAAAGAAGGTCACGGGTGCGTCGGATTTTTGCGGGAGCGCCCCGAGCATTTCGTCGTTGAAGGTGGCCGGATGGCTGAACTCAAGAGTTGCCGCGCTGGCATCGTCCACTGACTGGCTGATCACCACGCTCTTTTCCAGTTGCTCCGGGTCAAGGGTGGCGTTCTTGAGGTAGCTGGCGGCCTGGTCGTCATACACCACAACGTTGATCGGGAGTGCCTGAATCTCTTTGCCCACCACGTTTTTGTCGAGCTTGAGCACCGGCAGATCGAGGGATTTGCGGGTGACATTGGCCGTGGAGAAATCGAGCACGTTGATATCGACACTCTCTACCGTGCCGTTGAAGTACACCTTGCTGTAGTGGTGGGGGTGCTTCTGCTCAAAGGCTTGTTGCTCGTTATCCAGTTGCTGCTCAAAAGCCTCGCTCCAGGCGGTTTGCTTGAGCATTTCGGCCAGTTGCTGCTGATAAAAGGCCAGTTGTTCGGCGTTTTCGTTAATCGAACCCGAGCGTGACAGAAACTGTCCGGAGTGGTCGCGGGCCTGGATGATCAGCGGGTTGAGCGGGGTATCTCGTACCTGTTCTGCCAGCGGGGCGCTGTTGACGATATCCACTTCGGCATAGTTTTGACCCAGCGTCAGCAGGGTCACGCTGATTGTGCCGTCGGTACGGGTTTTACCCACATCCTTGGCATTCAGGTTGAAGTTGACCACCTTGCCTGGCGCGATCACTTCCACTTTGCCATGCAGGATCAGGGGTTGGGGCTGTCGAGTGTTCTCGACCTCAAGCCCGTCAATGTAGGGGTAAGTGACGGTCAGGTCGTCCGGGTTGCTCAGGTTGGCGCTGGAGGGGCTTAGCTGGATGCCTGGGTCGGTTTCAGACCACTCGGGAGCAAAGGGCACCACCTGCTTGTTGCTCAGGGTCACGGATTGCCATTCCAGCGCGTGGGGGAACGGGAATTCGGACGCGCTATTGAGCGGGAACGGGAAGACGGGTTCCAGGTCCGTCAAGTAATCGGAGCTGGAGTTTTTGCGCAGTACAAACAGACCGTTGATATAGGTATCGCTTAACGCCTGGCTGCTGGGGTAGTGCTTAAGCAGTGCAAGGTCGTCCGTGGCGTATTCGGTCTCGATGGGTTTGTCTTGAAGCTTGAGGCGCGCACGCTCCAGCAACAGCAAAGAACCGCCCAGGTCGGCGATTGCATCTTTGAGCTGTTGATCCTTGATGGTGTCCAGGCTCTGTTCAAACGCAGCACTGCGTTCTTCCAGAGTGGCCTGCTGGTGTTCGTCGTCAGGCGAGCAGCCGGCAATGGCGAGCACAGCCATCGAAAACCCAAAACAGGCCAAGGGAAATCGCAGATCCATGGTTCGGTTTTCCTGTCCGTAAACAATGCTTGAGAGGAGGACACTAGCAGAAAATGTTTTTACAGGCTGTTTCGAAGCCTTTAACTATGCGGTTTTCTCACTGATATACTCGCGCCCATTTTTTTAATTCCTGTGAGATTCAATGGAACGCTTTATCGAAAACGCAATGTACGCCTCGCGCTGGATTCTGGCGCCTATTTACTTCGGGCTCTCGCTGGGTCTGTTGGCTTTGGCGTTGAAGTTCTTTCAGGAAGTGTTTCACGTAATCCCCAACGTGTTTGCGTTAAGTGAGTCGGATTTGATCCTGGTCATTTTGTCGCTGATTGACATGGCACTGGTGGGCGGCCTGTTGGTGATGGTGATGATTTCCGGCTACGAGAACTTCGTCTCGCAACTGGACATCGACGACCACAAGGAGAAGCTCAGCTGGCTGGGCACCATGGACTCAACCTCGCTGAAGATGAAAGTGGCAGCGTCGATCGTGGCGATCTCCTCGATTCACCTGCTGCGAGTGTTCATGGATGCGCGCAATATCGAGACCGAGTACCTGATGTGGTACGTGATCATTCACATGACCTTTGTGGTATCGGCCTTTGCGATGGGCTATCTGGATAAATTGACCAAACACTGACCCCAAGCCTGTGCGCGCACACGAACCCGGGCTGCGAAGGCTTTGGGGGCTGTGGTAGTCTGCTGGCCCTTTTTTGGTTCCGGGTGTTCGGGGGCTGCGGTTAACGTGGCATTTTCCGGGCACCCCCACAGCGGAGCAGTGTTATGTCCGAAGTAAATCTGTCGACCGACGAAACTCGTGTTAGCTATGGCATTGGCCGTCAGCTGGGCGACCAACTGCGCGACAACCCGCCACCGGGCATCAGCCTGGATGCAATCCTGGCTGGCCTGACTGACGCTTTCGCGGGCAAGGAAAGCCGTGTAGGTCAGGAAGAAATGTCGGCCAGCTTCAAAGTGATCCGCGAGATCATGCAAGCTGAAGCGGCTGCCAAGGCAGAAGCTGCTGCAGGCGAAGGCAAGGCATTCCTGGCTGAAAACGCCAAGAAAGACGGCATTACCACCCTGGCTTCCGGCTTGCAATTTGAAGTTGTGACTGCAGGTGAAGGCGCCAAGCCATCCCGTGAAGACACTGTACGTGTTCACTACCACGGCACCCTGATCGACGGCACTGTGTTTGACAGCTCCTACGATCGTGGTCAGCCAGCTGAGTTTCCGGTTGGCGGCGTGATTGCCGGTTGGACTGAAGCCCTGCAACTGATGAACGCCGGCAGCAAATGGCGCATCTACGTGCCGAGCGAACTGGCTTACGGCGCCCAAGGCGTTGGCAGCATTGCTCCGCACAGCGTGCTGGTATTCGACGTTGAGCTGCTGGACGTTCTGTAAGAACCCGGTGCTTTAACGTTGGCTGCGGGTTTGCTGGCAAACCCGCAGCTGCACCGGCCACGTCATATGTGTATTTTGGCGTGGTGCTGATGAGTGTCAGTCGTGCCGCAAGGGCGCAATGCCCGGGCATAGCAAAATAGAAACAAATTGCGCACCAGCTCCTTGAGCACTACCGGTTCGCTTGAGTTGAGCCCGCTGAAATCCAGGTCGCCCTGGTCCTGCAGTTCGTTCAGCGCTTCTTCTTCCAGTACCGCACAGACTTCCCCGGTTTCCCGATGCAGGATTCGCAGATAGGGATGTGGACGGTCCAGCCAGGCATCAATTAAATAAGTCATGGTCGTCATCTCCTTGATGAATACCAATGAGAATAATTCTTATTCAATTAATAGCAAGTGCCTATTGGCGGATTTATCGTCTTTGTGCGTTAGAGCTGCTGCGGATCAAGGTTGATGGCTTTTTGATATTGCGCGGGAGTGTTGCGAGGGAAATTGCACCTTCCTGCGCTAAACGCAGGAAGGAAAGCAACAGGATCAGACTTTACGCACGAACTCGGATTTGAGTTTCATGGGGCCGATACCGTCGATCTTGCAATCGATATCGTGGTCGCCATCGCACAGGCGAATGTTTTTGACCTTGGTGCCCACTTTGACCACCAGGGACGTGCCCTTGATTTTCAGGTCCTTGATGACGGTGATGGTGTCGCCGTCGGTCAGTACAGTACCTGCGGAGTCCTTGTAGACTTTTTCATCGCTGGCTTCTTCCGCTACGCCATTGGCAGACCACTCATGGGCGCATTCCGGGCAGATCAGCTGGGCGCCGTCTTCGTAGGTGTATTCGGAATTGCATTTTGGGCAGGGCGGCAACGTGCTCACTAAAGCTCCTTAAGAGTCAGGATGGCTAAAAGGCGCGCATTATATAGGGTTTTAGTGCGGGGCGGGGAATGGCGGGGCAGATTGACCGTGTGGGAGCGGGCTTGCCCGCGATTGGAGCGCCGCGGTGGCGGCGCTTGCATCGCGAGCAAGCCCGCTCCCACAGGCAGTTAGTGCGTGCGCGCTACTGCAAATTCGCTCAGCTCAACCAGTGCGTCGCGGTATTCGCTTGGCGGCAGGGCTTGAAGGCAAACAATTGCGCGGGCTACGTAGTCACGAGCCAGTTGAGCGGTGTACTCCAGCGAGCCGGAGGCCTCAACGGCGGCACGAATGCTCTCCAGGTCTTCAATGCCACCTTTCTGGATGGCCTTGCGCACCAGAGCTGCCTGTTCGGGCGTGCCTTCGCGCATGGTGTAGATCAATGGCAGTGTCGGCTTGCCTTCGGCCAGATCGTCACCGACGTTCTTGCCCAGGGTTTCGGCGTCGCCGCGGTAGTCGAGCAGGTCATCCACCAATTGGAACGCTACGCCCAGGTGATCGCCAAAGGTTCGCAACGCTTCGCTTTGTTCTGGCGTGGCACCGGCCAGTGCTGCGGCACTGTGGGTCGAAGCCTCGAAGAGCATCGCGGTTTTGCCGCGAATGACTTCCATATAGGTTTCTTCAGTGGTGCTGGCATCGCGCACTTTGGACAACTGCAACACTTCGCCTTCCGCAATGATGCGGGTGGCTTGCGACAGGATTTTCATCACTGGCATCGAGCCCAGCTCAACCATCATTTCGAAGGAGCGCGAATAGAGGAAGTCGCCAACCAGAACGCTGGGCGCGTTGCCCCACGTTGCATTGGCTGTTTTGCGACCACGGCGCATGCCCGACATGTCGACCACGTCGTCGTGCAGCAGAGTGGCGGTGTGCAGGAACTCGATGGTCGCGGCCAGCAGGCGCATATCGTCGCCTTCGCGGCCAAGGGCCTTGCCGCACAGCAGCACTAATAAAGGACGCAGGCGTTTGCCGCCGGCTGAAGTAATGTAGTCGCCGATTTTTGAGACCAGCGGTACGCGTGAAGTCAGCTGCTTCTTGATGATGCCATCGACGGCGCTAAAATCGTCCGCCACCGCGCGGTAGAAAGCTTGGGGTTGCATCAGCGACAGGTGCTCCAGAAGGGTTGCGCGGCATGCTAGGTCGGGGGGCTGGGCCTGTCAAGGCGCGATAGACGGCCCCTTGCAACCCCGGCATGGCTTGCGTACAATCGCGCACCCTGAACTTCCTGGGCAGCACCTGCCTTACGCAATTGCACTTGGGCCGTTCCAGCCCCATGCAGCCATGCCAGCCAATACCTTTACCTATAAAGCGCTGGGTGAGCAGGATTATCGGAGAAATACCATGTCGTACGCAGTAATCGTTACTGGTGGCAAGCAATACAAAGTAGCTCCAGGTGAATACCTGAAGATCGAAAAACTGGAAATCGCTACCGGCGAATCCGTAACTTTTGATCGCGTTCTGTTGGTCGCCAATGGCGATGACGTGAACATCGGCGCTCCAGTTGTTCCTGGCGCCACTGTTGTTGCTGAAGTGATCTCCCAAGGTCGTCACGATAAAATCCGCATCATCAAGTTCCGTCGTCGTAAGCACCACATGAAGCGTATGGGCCACCGCCAGTGGTACACCGAGATCAAAATCACCGGTATTCAGGCTTAATTTCAGCCTAATTCCTCACTAGGAGAATTGACTCATGGCACACAAAAAAGCTGGTGGTAGTACCCGTAACGGTCGCGACTCAGAAGCCAAACGCCTTGGCGTGAAGATGTATGGCGGCCAGGCTATCATTCCGGGCAACATCATCGTGCGTCAGCGCGGCACCCAATTCCACGCTGGCTACGGCGTTGGTATGGGCAAAGATCACACCCTGTTCGCGAAAGTGGAAGGCGTGATCAAGTTCCAGGTTAAAGGCGCCTTCGGTCGTCGCTATGTAAGCATCGTTCCGAAGACTGCAGTCGTCGCGGCGTAATAGCTTGGTAGCTGGAAGAGCCCTGTCTTGCGACGGGGCTTTTTCGTTTGTGGGGTGAGTCTCTTGCAAAACTGTTTGTATGGGCTGCTGGCGCTGGATTTTACGGTCGTTGATTGAGGTCGCTGCGCTCATTTTTGCAAGAGTCTTATGTCTTGGTTTTTATCGGCTCGTCCTGATGACGAGAGGCGTGTTTTGTTATGAAGTTTGTTGATGAAGTATCGATCAAAGTAAAAGCAGGCGACGGTGGTAACGGTTGCATGAGCTTCCGTCGTGAGAAATTCATCGAAAACGGTGGTCCGAACGGTGGTGATGGTGGTGACGGCGGCTCGATCTACATGATCGCCGACGAAAACCTCAACACCCTGGTTGATTACCGCTACACCCGTCACTTCGATGCTCAGCGCGGCTCGAACGGCGGCAGTGCAGATTGCACAGGTCGCAAGGGTGAAGATCTGGAGCTGCGTGTTCCGGTCGGCACCACGGTGATCGATGCGGGCACTCAGGAAATCATCGGCGACCTGACCAAGGCCGGCCAGCGTTTGCTGGTGGTTCATGGTGGTTGGCACGGTCTGGGCAACACCCGTTTCAAATCCAGTACCAACCGGGCTCCACGCCAGACCACTCCGGGTAAGCCGGGTGAGCAGCGTGACCTGAAACTGGAGCTGAAAGTGCTGGCTGACGTTGGTCTGCTGGGCTTGCCGAATGCCGGTAAAAGTACCTTTATCCGTTCGGTGTCTGCGGCCAAGCCAAAGGTGGCGGATTATCCGTTCACCACGTTGGTACCAAACCTGGGTGTAGTCAGCGTGGATCGCTGGAAGAGCTTTGTGATTGCCGATATTCCCGGCTTGATCGAAGGTGCTTCTGATGGTGCGGGCCTGGGGATTCGCTTCCTCAAGCACTTGGCGCGTACCCGTCTGTTGCTGCACCTCGTCGACATGGCGCCGGTTGAAGGCAGTGAAAGCGCTGCTGATACCGCAGAAGTCATCGTCAACGAGCTGACCAAGTTCAGCCCGTCCCTGGCTGAGCGTGATCGTTGGTTGGTCTTGAACAAGTGCGATTCGTTGCCGCAAGACGAGCATGATGCGCGTGTTAAAGAAGTGGTCGATCGTCTGGAATGGACGGGTCCGGTTTACGTGATTTCGGCCATCGCCAAAATCGGTACCGACAAGCTGTGCCACGACATCATGCGTTATCTGGAAGATCGTGCTGACCGTCTGGCCAATGACCCGGCCTACAAGGAAGAGTTGGCTGAGCTTGATCAGCGCATCGAAGATGAGGCGCGTGCGCAGTTGCAAGCGCTGGATGACAAGCGTGCCCTGCGCCGCAGCGGCGTGAAGAGCGTCCACGACATCGGCGACGATGACTGGGATGAAGAAGACGTTGAAGACGATGATGGTCCTGAAATCATTTACGTCCGCGACTGATTCGTTGCAGTAAACTACAGCGCCGCTCAATGAGCGGCGTTTTAGCATCTACGAGTTGGTAATCAAAAATAATTCCATGGGTAGCGCTCGGTCGCGCTGCTCTCAGGCATAGGTTGGATGATGATGCGGAGCAAGGTGACGGGTGCGCAGCGCTGGGTGGTCAAGATCGGCAGCGCGTTGCTGACAGCGGATGGCAAAGGCCTGGATCGCGTAGCGATGGGGGTTTGGGTCGAGCAGATGGTGGCGTTGCACGAGGCTGGCGTTGAGCTGGTGCTGGTGTCTTCGGGTGCGGTTGCGGCCGGTATGAGTCGATTGGGCTGGACGGTGCGACCGAGTGCCATGCACGAACTGCAGGCGGCTGCGGCCATTGGTCAGATGGGGCTGGTGCAAGCCTGGGAGTCGAGCTTTGCCGAGCACTCCCGGCATACCGCGCAAATCTTGCTGACCCATGACGATCTGTCTGATCGCAAGCGTTACCTCAACGCCCGCAGTACCTTGCGTGCGCTGGTGGAGTTGGGCGTGATCCCGGTCATCAATGAAAATGACACGGTGGTCACGGACGAAATTCGCTTTGGCGACAACGATACGCTGGCGGCGCTGGTGGCCAATCTGGTCGAGGCGGACCTGCTGGTGATTCTGACCGATCGCGACGGCATGTTTGATGCCGATCCGCGCAATAACCCTGATGCAAAAATGATTTACGAAGCCCGTGCCGATGACCCTGCGCTGGATGCAGTGGCGGGCGGTACGGGTGGTGCGCTGGGTCGTGGCGGCATGCAGACAAAGTTGCGTGCGGCGCGTCTGGCGGCCCGTTCGGGTGCGCATACCATCATCGTGGGTGGGCGTCTGGAGCGTGTGCTGGATCGTCTGAAGGCTGGCGAGCGCCTGGGCACGTTGCTGTCTCCTGAGCGTGGCCTGCTGGCAGCGCGCAAGCAGTGGCTGGCCGGGCACTTGCAGACCCGCGGCACGCTGGTGCTGGATGAGGGGGCTGTCGCGGCCTTGTCCAAGGGCAATAAAAGCTTGTTGCCGGTAGGGGTCAAGGCGGTTCAGGGCGGTTTCCGTCGTGGAGAAATGGTGGTGTGTGTGGCTCCGGACGGGCGAGAAATTGCCCGTGGCCTGGCTAACTACAGCGCTGCGGAAGCGCAAAAAATTATTGGGCAGTCATCGGATGCGATTGTCGGCTTGCTGGGTTATATGGCGGAGCCAGAGCTGGTTCATCGCGATAACCTGATCCTGGTTTGAATGTGAGGTGTGGCATGCGCTTGATTGGCGGTTTGTTGGGGTTGATGTTGGCGATGCCATTGCTGGCGTCGGCTGAAGAAATTGGCACGGTGTCGACGGTATTCAAATTTGTCGGGCCGAACGATCGCATTGTGGTCGAGGCGTTCGATGATCCGAAGGTCGATGGCGTGACCTGCTACTTGTCTCGTGCCAAGACGGGTGGGATGAAAGGCGGGCTGGGTTTGGCTGAGGATCGCGCCGAAGCCTCGATTGCGTGCCGTCAGACCGGTCCGATCAGCTTCAAAGGTGAGCTCAAGGATGGTGAAGAGGTGTTCAAGGAGCGCACTTCGCTGGTGTTCAAGACCATGCAGGTGGTGCGTTTTCTCGACAAGAAGCGCAATACGCTGGTGTATCTGGTGTACAGCGATCGCCTGATCGAAGGCAGCCCGCAGAACGCAGTGACGGCGATTCCTATCTTGCCGTGGGCGCACGAGTAACGGGTCTCAATTAAAAAAGCTGCGGTTATCGCAGCTTTTTTTTGCCCATTTTTTACTGTGTTGACGCTTTTGTAGTCGATGACGAGCGTTGTGTTCGGAAGGGGGGGCAAATCACAGGCAATAAAAAACCGACCCTGAGGTCGGTTTTTTAAAAAGCTTATCGCTTAAGCGGCGGTCGCAAGGTTCAAAGCCTTGACGTGGCCATTCAGGCGGCTCTTATGGCGAGCAGCTTTGTTCTTGTGGATGATACCTTTATCGGCCATACGGTCGATAACAGGAACAGCCAGAACATAAGCAGCTTGCGCTTTAGCAGCGTCTTTTGCGTCGATGGCCTTAACTACATTCTTGATGTAGGTACGAACCATGGAACGCAGGCTGGCGTTGTGGCTGCGACGCTTCTCAGCCTGTTTTGCACGTTTTTTGGCGGAAGGTGTGTTGGCCACCGTCGAGCTCCTCGAAAGACTTTTGGGAAATAACAAACAAAATAGGCCGCGAATCATGCCGATGACGAGAACTCTTGTCAAGGGCGTTTGATGCGATCCGCTGAGTGGTGGATCGAGGCAGACGGGATATTTATTTCCGGCGCTTGACCTGTAAACTCGCGAGCTTGGCTCTGTGCTGTTGCGGCGCGCAGTATCGCATAAGTGGGCGCTTTGTTCGCCTGCTCTTTCTCTATAGGCAAAAACTCTTTCAATGAACCTGCTCAAGTCGTTGGCTGCCGTCAGCTCAATCACCATGATTTCCAGGGTTCTGGGCTTCATTCGCGACACGATCATTGCGCGTGCCTTTGGTGCCGGGATGGCCACGGATGCGTTCTTTATTGCCTTCAAACTGCCTAATTTGCTGCGCAGGATTTTCGCCGAGGGTGCTTTTTCCCAGGCTTTTGTGCCGATTTTGGCGGAATACAAGAGCCAGAAAGGCGAGGAGGCGGCCCGTACATTTGTTGCTTATGTCGCCGGGCTTTTAACCCTGGCACTGGCCATTGTTACCGTGCTGGGCATGGTCGCTGCTCCCTGGGTCATCTGGGCAACCGCCCCGGGCTTTGCCACGACCCCGGAAAAATTCGAGCTGACCAGTGACATGCTACGGGTCACGTTCCCTTATATATTGCTGATCTCGCTGTCATCGCTGGCAGGGGCGATCCTCAATACCTGGAACCGATTTGCAGTGCCGGCCTTCGTGCCGACCCTGCTCAACGTCAGCATGATCATTTTTGCGCTGTTCCTGACGCCGTATTTCGATCCGCCGATCATGGCGCTGGGTTGGGCGGTGCTGGTCGGCGGCCTGGCCCAGCTGCTGTTCCAGCTGCCCCATCTGAAGAAAATCGGCATGCTGGTGCTGCCGCGCCTCAACCTGCGTGACACCGGCGTCTGGCGGGTGATGAAGCACATGGTGCCGGCCATTATCGGTGTCTCGGTCAGCCAGATTTCGCTGATCATCAATACGATATTCGCGTCTTTCCTTGTTGCGGGCTCCGTGTCCTGGATGTACTACGCAGACCGCCTGATGGAGTTGCCGTCAGGAGTGCTGGGCGTGGCGCTCGGGACGATCCTGTTGCCGACCCTGTCCAAAACCTACGCCAATAAAGATCGCCAGGAATATTCGCGGATTCTCGACTGGGGATTGCGCCTGTGCTTTGTATTGGTGCTGCCGTGCTCGTTGGCGTTGGCCATTTTGTCCGAGCCACTCACCGTTTCGCTGTTCCAGTACGGTCAGTTCACCGCCTTTGATGCGGCCATGACCCAGCGTGCATTGATCGCGTATTCGCTTGGGTTGCTCGGGATTATCATGATCAAGGTCCTGGCACCGGGCTTTTATGCGCAACAAAACATTCGAACGCCGGTGAAAATTGCGATTTTTACCCTGGTAGTGACGCAGTTGCTCAACCTGGTATTTATTGGGCCTTTGCAGCACGCCGGTTTGGCGTTGGCCATTAGCGTGGGTGCCTGTATCAATGCCGGTTTGCTGTTCTGGCAGTTGCGTCGCCAAAAGTTGTTTGTCGCGCAACCGGGCTGGACCAAATACCTGTTCAAGCTGGTGTTGGCGGTGCTGGTGATGTCCGGGGTATTACTGGGCTTGATGCATCTGATGCCAGCCTGGGATCACGGCAATATGCTGGAACGGTTTATCCGTCTGGGCGGGTTGGTCATCGCGGGCGTGCTGGCTTATTTCGGCATGCTGCTGCTGTTGGGCCTGCGTTTGAAAGATTTCGCACGCAAGTCTCTTATGTAAGGTAATTGCAGGTCAGACGTCGATTTTGTCGAATTGACCTGATTTGCCGTGCGCTGTTGCCTGTCGTACCGGGCTGGGTGTGGTTATAATCGACCACTTTATGAGCAAGAAGCGCGTTATGCAGCTGGTTCTAGGCCTTCACAATCTGCGGCCCCAGCATCGGGGCTGCGTCGCCACTATTGGCAACTTTGACGGTGTACACCGTGGTCACCAGGCTATCCTGGGTCGGCTGCGTGAGCGTGCGCTGGAGTTGGGCGTGCCCAGCTGCGTGGTGATTTTTGAGCCGCAGCCGCGCGAGTTCTTCAATCCAGATACGGCTCCGGCACGTCTGGCCCGGTTGCGCGACAAGCTGCAACTGCTGGCCGACGCCGGGGTTGACCGGGTGCTGTGCCTGGCGTTTAACCAGCGTCTGTGCAAGCTCAGTGCTGCCGAGTTCGTCGATACCATTCTGGTCGATGGCCTGGGTGTGCAGCACCTGGAGGTCGGTGACGACTTCCGTTTTGGCTGCGACCGGGTTGGCGACTTCGACTTTTTGCAGCAGGCCGGCCAGATGCAGGGCTTTACTGTCGAGGCGGCGCAAACGGTCGAGCTCGATGGTGTGCGAATCAGCAGCACCAAGGTACGTGATGCCTTGGCTGATGCAGACTTCTCCCTCGCAGAACGTTTGCTGGGGCGCCCTTTTCAAATTACTGGCAGGGTATTGCACGGGCAAAAACTGGCGCGCCAATTGGGTACGCCGACCGCCAATATTCAGCTCAAGCGTCGCCGTGTTCCGTTGACCGGGGTTTACCTGGCCAGCGTCGACATCGATGGCAAGACCTGGCCCGGCGTCGCCAACATTGGCGTCAGGCCAACCGTAGCAGGGGATGGCAGCGCCCATCTTGAAGTACATCTATTGGATTATGCCGGTGATTTGTATGGCCGGCGCCTGACCGTGGCATTCCACCACAAGCTGCGTGATGAGCAGCGTTTCGCCTCCCTGGAGGCGCTCAAGACGGCGATCAATGCGGACGTCGCCGCCGCCCGAGCCTATTGGCTGGGTCAACCGCTTAAAAAGAGCCTGAAATGACCGACTACAAAGCCACGCTAAACCTCCCGGACACCGCCTTCCCAATGAAGGCCGGCCTGCCACAGCGCGAACCGCAAATTTTGCAGCGCTGGGACAGCATTGGCCTGTACGGGAAGTTGCGCGAGATTGGCAAGGATCGTCCGAAGTTCGTACTTCACGACGGTCCTCCATACGCCAACGGCACGATCCACATCGGTCATGCGCTGAACAAGATCCTGAAAGACATGATCATCCGCTCCAAGACCCTGTCGGGTTTTGACGCGCCGTACGTGCCGGGCTGGGACTGTCACGGTTTGCCGATCGAGCACAAGGTTGAAGTGACCCACGGTAAAAACCTGCCCGCGGATAAAACCCGCGAGCTGTGCCGTGCCTACGCGACCGAGCAGATCGAGGGCCAGAAAGCCGAGTTCATCCGCTTGGGTGTTCTGGGTGACTTCGCCAACCCTTACAAAACCATGGACTTCAAAAACGAAGCCGGTGAAATCCGTGCCCTGGCCGAAATCGTCAAGGGCGGGTTCGTGTTCAAAGGCCTCAAGCCTGTGAACTGGTGTTTTGATTGCGGTTCGGCCCTGGCTGAAGCGGAAGTCGAGTACCAGGACAAAAAGTCCGCGGCCATCGACGTTGCCTTCCCGGTTGCCGATGAAGCCAAGCTGGCCGAGGCCTTTGGCCTGGCAGCCCTGAGCAAGCCGACAGCGATCGTGATCTGGACCACCACCCCGTGGACCATTCCGGCCAACCAGGCGCTCAACGTACACCCGGAATTCACCTACGCGCTGGTCGACGTGGGCGACAAGCTGCTGGTACTGGCTGAAGAGCTGGTCGAGTCCTGCCTGGCGCGCTACAACTTGCAAGGTTCGGTCATCGCGACCACAACCGGTGCAGCGCTGGAGCTGATCAACTTCCGTCACCCGTTCTATGATCGCCTGTCGCCAGTTTACCTGGCCGAGTACGTTGAACTGGGCGCTGGCACGGGCGTGGTTCACTCCGCCCCGGCTTACGGCGTAGACGACTTCGTGACCTGCAAAGCCTATGGCATGGTCAACGATGACATCATCAACCCAGTTCAAAGCAACGGCGTGTATGTGCCATCGCTGGAGTTCTTCGGTGGCCAGTTCATCTGGAAGGCCAACCAGAACATCATCGACAAGCTGATCGAAGCCGGTGCGCTGATGTTCACCGAAACCATCAGCCACAGCTACATGCACTGCTGGCGCCACAAGACTCCGCTGATCTACCGCGCGACTGCGCAGTGGTTTATCGGTATGGACAAGCAGCCGACGACCGGCGACACCTTGCGTACCCGTGCGATCAAGGCCATCGAAGACACCCAGTTCGTTCCGGCATGGGGTCAGGCTCGTCTGCACTCGATGATTGCCAACCGTCCTGACTGGTGCATCTCGCGTCAGCGCAACTGGGGCGTGCCGATCCCGTTCTTCCTGAACAAGGAAAGCGGTGAGCTGCACCCACGTACCGTCGAAATGATGGAAGAAGTGGCCAAGCGCGTTGAGCTCGAAGGCATCGAAGCCTGGTTCAAAATGGACGCTGCCGAGTTGCTGGGCGACGAAGCGCCGCTGTACGACAAAATCACCGATACGCTGGACGTGTGGTTCGACTCGGGCACTACGCATTGGCACGTTTTGCGCGGTTCGCACCCGATGGGTCACGAGACCGGCCCGCGTGCCGACTTGTACCTCGAAGGTTCCGACCAGCACCGTGGCTGGTTCCACTCCTCGTTGCTGACCGGTTGCGCCATCGACAACCACGCGCCGTACCGTGAACTGCTGACCCACGGCTTCACCGTGGACGAGGCTGGTCGCAAGATGTCCAAGTCCTTGGGCAACGTGATTGCACCGCAAAAGGTCAACGACACCCTGGGCGCCGACATCATGCGCCTGTGGGTTGCCTCGACAGATTACTCGGGTGAAATCGCGGTTTCCGACCAGATCCTGCAGCGCAGTGCTGACGCCTACCGCCGTATCCGCAACACCGCACGCTTCCTGCTGTCGAACCTGACCGGCTTCAATCCGGCTACCGACATCCTGCCTGCCGAAGAAATGCTGGCACTGGACCGTTGGGCCGTGGATCGCGCGTTGCTGCTGCAGCGTGAGCTTGAGCTGCATTACGGCGAGTACCGCTTCTGGAACGTCTACTCCAAAGTGCACAACTTCTGTGTGCAGGAGCTGGGCGGTTTCTACCTCGACATCATCAAGGACCGCCAGTACACCACGGGTGCCGACAGCAAGGCCCGTCGTTCGTGCCAGACCGCTCTGTTCCACATCTCCGAAGCGCTGGTGCGCTGGATCGCGCCGATCCTGTCGTTCACCGCAGACGAGCTGTGGCAATACCTGCCGGGCGAGCGTAACGAGTCCGTCATGCTCAACACCTGGTACGAAGGCCTGACTGAATTGCCGGAAGGCGCCGAGCTGGGCCGCGCCTACTGGGAACGGATCATGGCGGTCAAGGTTGCGGTCAACAAGGAAATGGAAAACCTGCGTGCAGCCAAGGCCATTGGCGGCAACTTGCAGGCAGAAGTGACCTTGTTTGCCGAAGATGAGCTGGCAGCTGACTTGTCCAAATTGAGCAACGAACTGCGCTTTGTACTGATCACTTCCACCGCCAGCGTTGCACCTTTTGTGCAAGCTCCAGCGGATGCCGTGGTGACTGAAGTCGCCGGTCTCAAACTCAAAGTGGTCAAGTCCGCCCACGCCAAGTGCGCCCGTTGCTGGCACTGCCGTGAAGACGTCGGCGTGAACCCGGAGCATCCGGAAATCTGCGGTCGTTGCGTCGACAACATCAGCGGCGCCGGCGAGGTACGTCACTATGCCTAATACCAGCACTACCGGGCGCTTCGGGCGCCTGGGCTGGCTCTGGTTGACCTTGTTGGTCCTGGTCATCGACCTGACCACCAAGGTCTACTTCGACAACTCGCTGCAGATGTATCAGCAGATTGTAGTGATCCCTGATCTCTTCAGCTGGACCCTGGCCTACAACACCGGCGCGGCCTTCAGCTTTCTGGCTGACAGTGCCGGCTGGCAGCGTTGGCTGTTTGCGCTGATTGCTGTCGTGGTCAGTGGCGTGCTGGTTGTCTGGCTCAAGCGTCTGGGGCGCAATGACACCTGGTTGGCCATTGCCCTTGCCCTGATTCTGGGTGGCGCATTGGGTAACCTCTATGACCGGATTGTTTATGGTCATGTGGTCGATTTCATTCTGGTGCATTGGCAAAATCGCTGGTACTTCCCTGCGTTCAACTTCGCTGACAGTGCGATTTGCGTAGGTGCCGTGATGCTGGCGCTGGATATGTTCAAAAGTAAAAAGTCCGGAGAACCCGCTCATGACTGAACAGCGTATTGGTCAGAACACGCAGGTCACTCTGCATTTCGCATTGCGCCTGGAAACAGGCGACACCGTTGACAGCACCTTCGACAAAGCCCCGGCTACTTTCAAGGTGGGAGATGGCAGCCTGCTGCCTGGTTTTGAGGCCGCGTTGTTCGGTTTCAAGGCGGGTGACAAGCGCACGCTGGAAATCCTTCCGGAAAACGCTTTCGGCCAGCCCAACCCGCAAAATGTGCAGGTTATTCCACGTTCGCAGTTCAAGGACATGGAGCTGTCGGAAGGCTTGCTGGTGATTTTCAACGACGCGGCCAACACCGAGCTTCCGGGTGTGGTCAAAACCTTTGATGACGAGCAAGTCACCATCGATTTCAATCACCCGCTGGCAGGCAAGACCCTGACCTTCGACGTGGAAATCAAAGACGTCAAAGCGCTGTAATTCAGTGCCCGGCTGCGGCCGGGCCTGATTGGCATTATTTTTCTGCGCGTCCCACGAGGCCTAGCATGCATATCAAACTCGCCAACCCCCGTGGCTTCTGCGCTGGGGTGGACCGTGCGATTGAAATCGTCAATCGCGCACTGGAAGTATTCGGTCCGCCTATCTATGTTCGCCATGAAGTGGTGCACAACAAATTTGTCGTCGAAGACCTGCGCTCCCGTGGCGCGATTTTCGTCGAAGAGCTGGACCAGGTGCCGGACAACGTCATCGTGATCTTCAGTGCCCACGGGGTTTCCCAGGCCGTGCGTGCTGAGGCTGCGGGTCGTGGTCTGAAAGTATTCGATGCAACTTGCCCGCTGGTCACCAAGGTGCACATCGAGGTCGCGCGCTATAGCCGTGACGGTCGCGAATGCATCCTGATCGGCCACGCCGGTCACCCGGAAGTCGAAGGCACCATGGGTCAGTACGATGCCATTAATGGCGGCGCGATCTATCTGGTCGAAGACGAAAAAGACGTCGCCAATCTGCAGGTCAGGAACCCGGAAAAGTTAGCGTTTGTGACCCAGACCACCTTGTCGATGGACGACACCAGTCGTGTGATCGATGCCCTTCGTGCGCGCTTCCCGGCCATTGGCGGGCCGCGCAAGGATGATATCTGCTACGCCACGCAAAACCGTCAGGATGCGGTCAAGCAACTGGCCGATGAGTGTGATGTCGTATTGGTAGTGGGTAGCCCGAACAGCTCCAACTCCAACCGCTTGCGCGAACTGGCTGAACGCATGCAGACCCCGGCCTACCTGATCGACGGTGCCGAAGATCTGCAAAAAAGCTGGTTCGACGGCGTGCAAAGCATTGGTATTACCGCTGGTGCTTCTGCACCTGAAGTACTGGTGCGTGGCGTGATCCAGCAACTTCACGCCTGGGGCGCTACCGGTGCCGATGAGTTGGCTGGCCGCGAAGAGAATGTCACGTTCTCCATGCCCAAAGAGCTGCGGGTTCGCGCCATTACCTGATTTACCGCGCATAACGCCTGTGCAGCCTGATCGCTGCGCAGGCTGATGCGCCCGCTTTTTGCCAGCACCACCTGATAGTGGCTCTGTGCAGTCCTTGCCTGACAAACATGCAGCGTTCCCGCCTGAAAAGCGCCTTTGCTCAGCAGTGGCTCCCCCAGCGGACTAAATCGCACATAGTGTTTGACCGGCGTATTGCCCGCAATCGGTATGCGTCCACTGCCTTGTGTCTCGACCAGGACCGGGTTGCTCCTGTCGAGATGTCCCTGGCCACTCACGTCCAGAATGGTCCTCCAGCCTTGGCTCCAGTCCTCATTCACTGCATGAACCACCACATATTGATGGCGTAGCAATGCTTCAGTGCGAGCGTTGCGCAGGCTGCTGGCTAGCTGTTCGGCAGTGACCTGGCGACGCTGGCCCTCTGTGAGCGCGCTATAGGCCGGGCTGGCAAATCGGGCGGTGATCGCCACGATCATCAGCGACAGCAGTAACGAGATCAGGCTCATACCGCGTTGATACACAGCGCCCTCCTTGAGTGGTTGTAGTGTGCTTTCTCGGTATAGCTGATCCGGTATCCGCTGATGCCCGGCAATGATTTCATCATGTTTGCGGTTTTTGTATGGGCTATGGCTTACGAATTCAGGCGACAAAATCTGTCTGCCTTTCCAGATTGCGTCTTACCTGTAAGGCCCGAGAGTGAGGCTAGGCTTTTGTCTGGGCGGCACAGGGCGTGTCGTCGACCTCAACGACACGGAAGACACAGATGCCTCGGTTACATAAGAAACGCCAAGCCGGAATGACTTTGATCGAAGTGCTGATCGCATTGCTGGTTCTGTTTATCAGCCTGCTTGGCAGCGCCGGTATGCAACTGAATGCCCTGAAGCACACTGCCAGTGCGTTAGTGAATACCCAGGACAGTTTTATTGCTTACAGCAGGCTGGACCAGATCCGCGCTGAATCAGGCGCTGATTACCCGGTTTCGCGGCTGGATCAAATCAACCTGATTGTTGGCGATACGATCGCCGCAGCATCGTGAGCAGTACACGCTCGGGTTTTGGCCTGATCGAACTGATGGTGGCGCTGGCGCTGGGCTTGCTGGTGGTGTTGGGGCTGACGCAGGTGTTCTTGAGTGCTCGTGAAACTTACCTGACTCAGCGCTCATCGGCGCAGATGCAAGAAGATGCCCGTTATGTACTGAGCAAGCTGGCCCAGGAAATCCGTATGGCAGGCATGTTCGGTTGCCTTTCGACTGATCGCATTGTCGATGCTCCCTCGCAATTTCAAACGCCTGTCACCTGGCAGGATGCGTCGCTTTCCATGATCAGCGCAGACATAGGGCTGCAGGCGGCCCGGCCGGACTGGACGGTGGTGTCTGACTGCACAACCACTGCCAAAGCCTACCCCGGTGCTCGATTATCTTTAGCTCCTGGCGAAACTGGATTCCCTGTTCGTGAGCTGTTTTACCGCTTTGACAATGGGCAGTTGAAGGTTGGGCCCAATAAAGCCGTGCTGCTCGACAATGTTGCTGCATTTAACGTGAGTTTTGGCGTGGCCGGTTCGAAGGGCGCGCAGTCGGTGCCGCGCTATGAAGATCGTCCGAGTAAAACTTCCAGCATCCGCAGTGTGCGTATCGGGCTGACATTGCGTGACCCGGGTGGACGAGTCAGGGATCAGGCCTATCAACTGGTTGTCGCTTTGCGTAATCGGCTGGCTTGGGGCGGTTTCCCTTGAGCGCCCAGCGCGGCATGGCGCTTTTGGCCAGTCTGGTATTCATGTTGTTGCTTGGCGTAATAGGTATGGCCTCTATGGCCAGTGCGGCACGGCAGGAAAAAATGGCTGCAGGCGTCCAGCACGTCAATCACTCATTCCAGGCAGCGGAGGCGGCACTACGTAGCGGTGAATCCTGGCTTGAAAGTGAATGGAGTGCCGTGTCGGGATGTGCTTCGCCAGTAACGTGCAGCCCGCCAATCGAGGCGCGGACTCAGGCTTCGCCTGCAACCGATCCGGTGTCAGGGGTGCGCTGGGTAAGCGTTGCTGACGGGTTGTATGGTATTCAGAACCTCGGGCAGAGCGTTGCACCAGCCCACCTTCCAGCCGCTACCGCCACCCATTTGTACCGAGTGACCGGAATTGGTTTGCGCGGGCAGTCGCGCACTGTACTGGAAAGTATTTATGCGCGTTATCAAGGCGCAGAAGAGGCGGCGCCCCATCGTTTTCGCAGGGTCATGTGGCGACAGCTGCAATAGGGAATTCGCAATGCATGGACATGGAGCAGGTTTTACCCTGATCGAATTGATGATCGTAGTGGTGATCATCGGTATCCTTGGAGGGTTCGCTTATCCGTTGTACAGCGACTATGTGAAGCGAGCGTATCGCTCCCAAATCATCGTCCTGCTGTCGGAGCAGGCCCAGCGTCTTGAACGTATTTATACAAAAAACGCGGTATACAGCGGCGGGCATGAACTCAATTCAGGTAATCAGTACTACGACATTACGTCCGAACTCACAGATCACTCTTTCTTGCTGACGGCGACGCCAAAAAAAGGCTCGGCAATGGCAGGCGATCAATGTGGGCACTTTACGCTGGCCCACACCGGTCTTGCAGGGAATGCCCAGGCAGCCCCTGAGGTGACTGCGCAGCAGTGTTGGGGGCGTTAACGATTAATTATGAATGACGGGCTGGATCTCTAAATGGCTAGGCAGCAACGGGTGGTGATTGTCGGGGGCGGAGTGATCGGCCTGCTGACTGCGTTTAATCTGGCGGCCGATGTAGAGCAGGTCATTGTGCTGGAGCGTGGCGGTGTAGGGCAGGAATCATCATGGGCGGGCGGGGGTATTGTTTCGCCGCTTTATCCGTGGCGCTACAACGGTGCTGTCACGGCGCTGGCTCACTGGTCACAAGATTTTTACCCGCAACTGGCCAGGCGTCTGTTTGCCTCGACGGGTATCGATCCCGAAGTGCACACCACCGGCCTGTATTGGCTGGATCTTGAGGATCAAGCCCAGGCGCTGGAATGGGCCCAGCGTGAGGGGCGGCCACTTTCAGCTGTGGATATGTCGGCGGTTGACGACGCTGTACCGGTGCTTGGTGGCGGTTTTTCTCGCGCAATTTACATGTCAGATGTGGCCAATGTGCGTAACCCGCGGCTGGTGAAGTCGCTCAAGGCTGCGTTGCAGGCAATGCCCAATGTCACGATCCGCGAGCAATGCGAAGTGCTGGGGTTTATCCGCGAAGGCGATAAAGTTGCGGGTGTGAAAACGGCTCAGGGTGAGATTCGCGGTGATGAGCTGGTGTTGTCGGCGGGTGCATGGAGCGGTGAATTGTTGAGCGGGCTGGGGCTTGAACTGCCTGTAGAGCCGGTCAAGGGTCAGATGATCCTGTACAAGTGCGCGCCCGACTTTTTGTCGTGCATGGTGTTGGCAAAAGGGCGCTATGCCATTCCGCGTCGCGACGGCCATATATTGATCGGTAGTACGCTGGAGCATGAGGGGTTTGATAAAACGCCTACGCAGACTGCTCTTGATAGCTTGAAAGCCTCGGCGGTCGAGCTTATTCCTGCACTGGCTGATGCTGAAGTAGTAGGGCATTGGGCGGGCTTGCGCCCGGGTTCGCCGGAAGGCATTCCCTATATTGGGCGTGTTTCGGGTTTTGACGGGTTGTGGCTCAACTGCGGGCATTATCGCAACGGGTTGGTTCTGGCTCCGGCTTCCTGCCAGTTATTTGCAGATTTATTGCTGGGGCGTGAGCCGATCATCGATCCGGCACCCTATGCGCCAGAGGGGCGGATTTAAACATCCCTGCCTGCAATCATATTTGTGGGAGGGGGCGTGCTCGCGATGGCGTCAGCGCGATACACATGACAATCCGGGCAATCAGTATCGCAGGCAAGCCAGCACCTACAAGAGCCAGCTAGTTGCTGGCACAGGTGCAGGGCGGCTTCTTGAAAATCAACCGCGTGTTTTTGGCCCTTGCTCCAGGTGGTTCTGGGTGCAATACCATTCCTGCTGCTGGCTCAGTGCGCGATCCCGTGGCAGATGCACGCCACAGTGGGCGCACCGGACCATAGGCAGGACGCCTGGATCGACCGGTTTTTTAGTCTCGGCCAGATTGGCTTTGTATTTGCGCCAGAGCCACACACCTGCAGCAATCAGAGCAGCCCAGATCAGTAAACGAAGCATGGTTATTCGCTATTCGAGAAAAGAGGCCTCAGTTTAGCCAAGGACTTGGCAGGCGCACAGCGCCAAATCGAACATAAAAAAAGAGCCCCGAAGGGCTCTTTTTTTTGGCACCGAACAATCAGTCGAACAGGCCAAGGGTCATGTAGCTGAACCACGAGCGGCTTTTACCTTCCGCTTCAGGCTCTGGTATTACTTCACCATCGGCATCTTTAGGCTTCAGTTCGGCCGGAATTGCATCCTTGGCGTCCTGATATTGCTTCTGGATGTCCATGTTTGCACGGGTTTCACCCGGTGGCAGCGGTGTGCTGGACTCGATCAGGCCCAGGGTTGCCTTGCTCAGCCAGGAGCGGCTGTCCGACTCGGAAGTCTGCGGCACAAACTGACCGTCAACCAGGCTTGGGTGATCAGGGTAGTTGGCTTTGAGCACTTCAAGGCTGGTGCTGGCCAGTTGGTCAAGGTGCATACGCTGGTAGGACTCGACCATCACCGCCAGGCCGTCACCGACCGAAGGGGTTTCCTGGAAGTTTTCGACCACGTAGCGACCACGGTTGGCTGAAGCTACATAAGCCTGACGAGTCAGGTAGTAATCAGCTACGTGGATTTCATACGCCGCCAGAAGGTTGCGCAGGTAAATCATGCGCTGCTTGGCATCAGGTGCGTAACGGCTGTTCGGGAAGCGGCTGGTGAGCTGTGCGAACTCATTGTAGGAGTCGCGCGCAGCGCCAGGATCGCGCTTGGTCATGTCCAGCGGCAGGAAGCGCGCCAGTAGGCCCACATCCTGGTCAAACGAGGTCAGGCCTTTAAGGTAATAGGCATAATCAACGTTGGGGTGCTGTGGATGCAGGCGGATAAAGCGTTCGGCAGCAGACTTGGCGGCTTCGGGCTCAGAGTTCTTGTAGTAGGCATAAATCAGTTCAAGCTGGGCCTGATCGGCGTAGCGCCCGAACGGGTAGCGTGACTCCAGGGCCTTGAGTTTGGCGGTAGCACTGGTATAGCTGTGGTTGTCCAGGTCGGCCTGTGCCTGCTGGTACAGCTCGACTTCGCTGAGGTTTTCGTCAACTACTTCTTTAGTCGACGAGCAAGCGGCAGTCAGTGCGAGGATGGCGATCAGCAGCAGGTGTCTCACTTGCATGGCGGCTTGCGTCCCTATGACGGCCGCTGTCTTGGGCGGGTCCGTCCTGTTATGATGAGCGCCCCGTGAAAAGCCTCGGGGCAAAAGACGCCGTATTTAACCACAAGCGCGCAGCCGAAACCAAAGGCTTGGCGCGGTCCTGATGAGCATGTCCGAGAAAATTCAACTTCGCGAAGAGGTGCCGTCCGAACTGGGTGGCCAACGCCTCGATCAAGTCGCCGCACAATTATTCGCTGAGCACTCGCGCTCGCGCCTTTCCGCCTGGATCAAAGACGGCCGCCTTACTGTGGACGGAGCCGTCATACGCCCCCGTGACATTGTTCACGGCGGTTGCATCCTGGAGCTGACTGCAGAGCAGGAAGCACAGGGTGAGTGGATCGCTGAAGACATCCCCCTGGATATCGTCTACGAAGACGATGACATCCTGGTCATCAACAAGCCTGCGGGCCTGGTGGTGCACCCGGCTGCAGGGCATGCCAGTGGTACTTTGCTCAATGCCTTGCTGCATCACGTACCGGACATTATCAATGTGCCGCGTGCGGGGATCGTGCATCGCCTGGACAAGGACACCACGGGTCTGATGGTGGTCGCCAAGACCATTCAGGCGCAGACGCAGCTGGTTACTCAGTTGCAGAGCCGCAGTGTCAGCCGGATCTATGAGTGCATTGTTATTGGTGTCGTTACTGCCGGGGGCAAGATCGATGCGCCCATCGGCCGTCACGGCCAGCAGCGCCAGCGCATGGCGGTAATGGAAGGTGGCAAGCAGGCGGTCAGTCATTACCGTGTGCTTGAGCGTTTCCGTTCCCACACCCATGTACGGGTCAAGCTGGAAACCGGGCGTACGCACCAGATTCGGGTGCATATGTCCCACATCAACTTCCCGTTGGTCGGAGATCCTGCCTACGGCGGTCGTTTCCGCATTCCGCCGTCGGCCAGTGTGACGATGGTTGAATCGCTCAAAACCTTCCCGCGTCAGGCGCTCCATGCCCGTTTCCTGGAGCTGGATCATCCGACGACCGGTAAGCGCATGAGTTGGGAGTCGCCACTGCCGGACGACTTTGTCTGGTTGTTGACGTTGCTCAAGCAAGACCGTGAGGCATTCGTCGGGTGAACACCTTCCTGATTCCTGACTGGCCAGCGCCGGCGGGCATCAGGGCCTGTGTGACTACCCGCGCGGGCGGCGCCAGTCTGGCGCCGTTCGACAGCTTCAACCTGGGCGATCATGTGGGCGACGACCCTGTCGCCGTTGCGCATAACCGCCAGCGCCTTACCCATATTTTTGACGTACAGCCCGCTTGGCTTAGCCAGGTTCACGGGGTTGTGGTCGCACCTGCAAACCCCGATCTGATTGTCGAGGCCGACGCGAGCTGGACGGCAACGCCCGGTATTGCCTGTACGGCGATGACGGCGGACTGCCTGCCTGCGCTGTTTTGCGATCGTGCCGGTACTCGCGTTGCGGCCGCCCATGCCGGGTGGCGCGGATTGGCGGCAGGCGTGCTTGAAGCGGCGGCACAAAGCCTCAATGTTGAGCCGCAGGAGATTCTTGTGTGGCTCGGGCCGGCCATTGGCCCCAAGGCATTCGAGGTGGGTGCAGAGGTGCGGGAAGTCTTTGTGAAAGACATGCCCCATGCCGAGGCCGCCTTTGTACCCAGCGTCAATGACGGTCGCTACATGGCCGACATCTACGAGCTGGCCCGTTTGCGTTTGGCTCGCTTCGGCATCTCTGCTGTATCCGGTGGCGGTTTTTGTACCGTGACCGACCCGCGCTTTTTCTCCTATCGGCGCAGTCCCAAAACTGGCCGCTTCGCCTCTCTGGTCTGGATCGAAAAGACCGTCTAGCTGACCTGCGTCATTTCTCTACGGCTTGAAACTCCCGTAATCGCCCGCATCTACTATGGTATCTGGCAGGTTTCTTCATTCAGGAGTTTCCATCCCTCCGGCCTGCTCATAAGGAAGGTGACGAATGCGTATAGATAGATTAACTAGCAAGTTGCAGTTGGCCTTGTCCGATGCTCAATCCTTGGCCGTTGGCCTTGATCATCCGGCCATAGAGCCTGCGCACTTGATGCAGGCATTGCTGGAACAGCAGGGCGGCTCGATCAAGCCATTGCTGATGCAAGTCGGTTTTGATGTAAACAGCCTGCGCAAAGAGCTGACTAAAGAGCTCGATCAGCTGCCAAAAATCCAGAACCCTACTGGCGACGTGAATATGTCGCAGGATCTGGCGCGTCTGTTGAATCAGGCTGACCGTCTGGCGCAACAAAAAGGCGATCAGTACATCACCAGTGAAATGGTGTTGCTGGCTGCGATGGACGACAACAGCAAGCTGGGCAAATTGTTGCTGGGTCAGGGCGTGACCAAGAAGGCCCTGGAAAACGCCATCAACAACCTGCGTGGCGGCGAAGCGGTCAATGACCCGAACGTTGAAGAGTCGCGTCAGGCACTGGACAAGTACACCGTCGACCTGACCAAGCGTGCCGAAGACGGCAAGCTCGACCCGGTCATCGGCCGTGACGATGAAATTCGTCGCACCATTCAGGTCCTGCAGCGCCGTACCAAAAATAACCCGGTACTGATCGGTGAGCCTGGTGTAGGTAAAACCGCGATTGCCGAGGGGCTGGCACAACGAATCATCAACGGCGAAGTGCCTGATGGCCTCAAAGGCAAACGCCTGCTGTCCCTGGATATCGGTGCGCTGATTGCCGGTGCCAAGTTCCGCGGTGAGTTCGAAGAACGCCTCAAAGCGGTACTGAACGAGCTGTCCAAACAGGAAGGCCAGGTCATTCTGTTTATTGACGAGCTGCACGTGATGGTCGGTGCCGGCAAGGGCGAGGGTGCAATGGACGCGGGCAACATGCTCAAGCCTGCGTTGGCCCGTGGTGAGTTGCACTGTGTAGGTGCCACCACGCTCAACGAGTACCGTCAATACATTGAGAAGGACGCAGCGCTTGAGCGTCGCTTCCAGAAAGTTCTGGTGGACGAACCGAGCGAAGAAGACACCATTGCGATCCTGCGTGGCCTGAAAGAGCGTTATGAGGTTCACCACAAAGTGGCGATTACCGACGGCGCAATCATTGCCGCGGTCAAGCTCAGCCATCGCTACATCACGGATCGTCAGTTGCCTGACAAGGCCATTGACCTGATGGATGAGGCGGCCAGCCGTATCCGCATGGAGATCGACTCCAAGCCTGAGGTACTGGACCGTCTGGAGCGTCGCTTGATTCAGCTCAAGGTTGAAGCTCAGGCGCTGAAGAAAGAAGAAGACGAGGCGGCCAAAAAACGCCTCGAGAAATTGCAGGAAGAAATCGAGCGTCACGAGCGCGAGTATTCGGACCTGGAAGAAATCTGGACCTCGGAAAAAGCCGAAGTGCAGGGCTCTGCCCAGATCCAGCAGAAGATCGAGCAAGCGCGCCAGGAGCTTGAAGTGGCACGGCGCAGCGGCAACCTCAACCGCATGGCTGAATTGCAGTACGGGATCATTCCCGATCTGGAGCGCAGTCTGCAGATGGTCGACGAGCACAGCAGCAAAACTGAAAACCAGTTGCTGCGCAGCAAAGTGACCGAAGAGGAAATCGCTGAAGTGGTCTCGAAGTGGACGGGTATCCCTGTCTCCAAGATGCTCGAAGGCGAACGCGACAAGCTGATGAAGATGGAAAGCTTGCTGCATGAACGTGTGATTGGTCAGGACGAAGCCGTTGTGGCGGTGTCCAACGCGGTACGCCGTTCCCGTGCAGGCTTGAGTGACCCGAACCGCCCAAGCGGCTCGTTCATGTTCCTTGGCCCGACCGGTGTGGGTAAAACCGAGTTGTGCAAGGCGCTGGCCGAGTTCCTCTTTGATACAGAAGAGGCAATGGTGCGGATCGACATGTCGGAGTTCATGGAGAAACATTCCGTGGCTCGACTGATTGGTGCACCACCAGGCTATGTGGGTTACGAAGAAGGCGGTTACTTGACCGAAGCCGTACGGCGCAAGCCTTACTCGGTGATCCTGCTGGACGAAGTCGAGAAGGCTCATCCGGACGTGTTCAACGTGTTGCTGCAAGTGCTTGAAGACGGTCGTCTGACTGACAGTCATGGTCGCACCGTAGACTTCCGCAATACGGTGATCGTGATGACTTCCAACCTGGGCTCTGCACAGATCCAGGAACTGGTAGGCGATCGCGAAGCACAACGTGCTGCGGTGATGGATGCGGTAAGTACCCACTTCCGTCCTGAGTTTGTAAACCGGATCGACGAAGTGGTGATCTTTGAGCCTCTGGCTCGTGATCAGATTGCCGGCATCGCTGATATCCAGTTGGGTCGTCTGCGTGGTCGTCTGGCCGAGCGCGACCTGAGCCTTGAGTTGAATCAGGAGGCTCTGGATAAGCTGATTGCGGTAGGTTACGACCCTGTGTATGGCGCACGCCCTCTGAAACGTGCAATCCAGCGCTGGATCGAGAACCCTCTGGCACAGCTGATTCTTTCGGGTCAGTTCTTGCCGGGCACTACTGTGACAGCCAGTGTGAAGGACGACGAAATCGTCTTTGTATAAGGCTTGAAAGCAGTACTTTAAGGGAGGCCTCGCATTGCGAGGCCTTTTTTTACTTAGGGTGTTGATCTGTAAGGAAAACGCTTGTAAGATGCGCCCCGCAGTAAGTCACCCGCAACGGCAACTTGGCCCAAACCAGGAAGCCCGCTAGAAGAGCTAAGTAATTGTCTTCTAACGAAAAATAAGGGTTGACAAGGGTTTTAAAGCTTGTAGAATAGCCGACCTCAGAGACGCCAACGCAGAGATGCGAAGAACTCGAAGAGTGTTGCAAAGCAGTACAGCAACAACGTTGTAGATTGAAATATGTAGTTCCGCGATAGCTCAGTTGGTAGAGCAAATGACTGTTAATCATTGGGTCCCTGGTTCGAGTCCAGGTCGTGGAGCCATTTTCAAGCCGGGGTATAGCGCAGTCCGGTAGCGCGCCTGCTTTGGGAGCAGGATGTCAGGAGTTCGAATCCCCTTACCCCGACCATTTTTGGGTCGTTAGCTCAGTTGGTAGAGCAGTTGGCTTTTAACCAATTGGTCGTAGGTTCGAATCCCACACGACCCACCATTTTTGGCTCCAGTTCACTGGGGCTAGATCTTAAGATCAGAGGCCAAAAGCACTGATCGCAGAAGGCGCCTCTAGAAGGTGCCTTTTTTTTACCGGGGTATAGCGCAGTCCGGTAGCGCGCCTGCTTTGGGAGCAGGATGTCAGGAGTTCGAATCCCCTTACCCCGACCATTTTCTGCCCAGCAGTAATGGGTGTAGAAAATAAGGTACTGATGCCAATCGCATCAGCGACCATAAAAAAAGCGTCCTTCGGGACGCTTTTTTTATGCCTGTAGAAAACCTTCCTCAGGTTGCAGGTGCTGCGGATGCAGGAGGCGTGCTTGCACTTGCGCTTGCGGTAGCAGCCTTATTGTCCGCGTCTTGAAGATCCTGCAAGGCTGCAGAATATTGATCAGATTCGGCCTTGGGCACCATCTGCCATGACGGTTTGCGCAACGCATAGAAGATAAACGGCGGCACCCCGGCCACGACCAGTCCGAGCAACAGAATCCCCGCATACTCGAAAAACGGCATGCTGCTGAAATTATTGGGCGGAATAAAGCCGAAAATCAGCGCCACGCAGGTCGAGAACAGCCCCAGGAAACACCAGCCATGCAGCCCTTTGAGCACATAGCCACGTTTTACGTTGGGCTGTGTCTTGCGCAGTTTCATGGCCGCCATAAACATAAATACGTAAATGATCAGGTACATCAGCGCCGCCATCGCACTGATCATCCAGAACGCATCAGATACGTTGTCGAGAAAGATATAGATAGTCGAGAGCAGCGTGACGATAACGGCCTGCAGGTACAGGATGTTTTTCTGCACGCCCTTGCTGTTCACTTTCTGCATCACGGGTGGAAGCATCCCGGCCTTGCCCACGAACAGCAGGCCGGTGGACGGTCCGGCAGTCCAGGCCAGGACCCCGCCCAGTGCTCCGATAATCAGCAAGATAGCCATGATCGGTGTTGCCCACGGCATGTTGAAGCCCGCAAAGAAGGCGGCATAAGCCTGGATAACACCTGCTGTGAGGCTGGTCGAGTCAGCAGGAACCACCAGTGAAATCGCCACGGTCGGTGGGATAAACACCAGCAAGATCATAAAGAAGGCCAAAAGAATCGCCCGAGGCATTTCTTTTTGCGGGTTACGCAACTCGCGGGCGTGAATGGCGTTCATTTCGATACCCGCAAACGCCAGGAAGTTACTCACAATCAGAACCAGGCCAGTGATGGCGCCGGTAAATTCTCGCCATAAATCCGGGTGCAGATTGTGTGAGCCGGTTCTGACCGTGGAATGTGTATCGAAAATGGCCGGAATCAACGCATCCCAGGTGAGCGGCGTTGCGGATTTATGCCCCAGTACCAGCCAGGCTACGCCGAGCAGAACCAGCAATGCGGCAGGCAATGCGGTGCCCAGCAGCATGAACCAAGACGTCAGTTTTGACAGTGTCGTCAGGCCATTGAGGGCGACAAATGTCGATAACCAATACAGGACAATAATGACGGAGGCCGTGAATACCCCGCTTTTGGCCAGTTCCGGGTTGATCAGATACGCCATGGTACTGGCGCCAAATCCGAGCACGATCGGGTACCAGACAACCACTTGGACCCACATGAACCACATGATGAAAAAGCCTGGCCGATCGCCGTAGGCTTGTCTGACCCAGCCATAAATCCCGCCGTTCCAGCCGGTTCCCAGCTCAGAAGCAACCAGCGATACGGGGATGAAAAACAGCAGTGCCGGAATGATGTAGAGAAAAACCGAGCCCAGGCCATACACGGCCATGCTGGGCAGTGAACGGATACTGGCAACCGCGGCAACCATCATGAAACAGATGGTGAGCCATGACATGTAAGTTTTGGTTTTGCTGGCGGTAGTCATGAACGCCTTCCTCATTTTGCGTGATTAGTGCAGCAAGCTCAGGTTGAGCGTGCGGCTGAGGTATTCGGCGGCCAGCTGGCCGCGAACGCTATTGCCTGCCACATCCAGTGGCGGAGCAAAGGCTGCGATGGCGCATACGCCAGGAACCACCGCGAGAATCCCGCCACCGACCCCGCTTTTACCCGGTAGACCGACCTTGTAATACCAGTCGCCAGTGGTGTCATACAGACCATTCAAGGTCATCTCGGAGAGGATGGGTGCCACGTGTTTGGCTGCCACTACCTGTTTGCCAGTTATCGGGTTGACGCCGCCGTTGGCCAGGCTCGCGCCCATGGTCACCAGGTCATGACAGGTAATCGCTACCGAGCATTGGCGGGTGTATACGTCGCACACTTGCATGGGGTCGGCGTACATATACCCGTAACTTTGCAGCAGCCAGGCAATGCCGCGATTGTGCTGGTTGCTGCTGGCTTCGGATTGGTAAACCTCGTCGTTTACCGTCAGTTCGCGTCCGGCAAAAGCGTTGTAGGTCGCCTGTATCTGAGCCCAGCGAGTTTGCGCAGAATCGGCCTCAATCAGGCTGACTGTGGCCATCGCGCCTGCGTTCACAAAGGGGTTGAGCGGTCGGCCCTTATGCAGCTCCAGGGCAACCACCGAGTTGAATGGCTCTCCGGTCGGGTCGCAGCCGATCTTGCTGCGCAAGGCCTGAGGCCCGACCTGATCGAGCACATGGGCGAGGGTAAATACTTTGGAAATCGACTCGATGGCGAAGGCGTAATCCGTGTCGCCTACCTCGGCATGGGTGCCATCACAGAACATGATGCTGATGCCGAACAGGTGGGAGGGCACTGAGGCCAAGTAAGGAATGTAGCTGGCATTCTTGCCGTGCTGATTACCTGAATACCGTTGCAATGCCTGCTCCAGCGCCTGTTTTACCGTGCTGTCTGCGGTCGTGGGTCTTTGCTTCATCGTGCTCGCTCCGTGAGAACTTTCAAGAAACGAAACTATAGATCGGAAAACTCACGGTGGTCGGAAATCGGACAGCAGACTCAAAATGCTTGTCTATGCTGCCTTGGCGAAGGCTGAGTCAGAGTGAATATGACTGGCCCGGTTAACGTTCATTACTCAAGGAGAGTTCTCATGGCGCTGCACCGCATCAAGCACAACTCGGGCACCGATCCCGTTTTTGGTTCTTCAGAACTGGCTCACGCCGCTGCGACCAAGGGCTTCCCGGAGGCGGAGCAGTCGCCACGAGAGGTTTATCAGTTAGTCCACGATGAGCTGTACCTGGATGGCAACGCCCGCCAGAACCTCGCCACCTTCTGCCAGACATGGGAAGAGGATGAAGTCCACAAGCTGATGGATCTGTCGATCGACAAGAACATGATCGACAAGGACGAGTACCCGCAATCGGCGGAGCTGGAAAATCGTTGCATCCATATGCTGGCGGACCTATGGCATTCCCCGGCGGCGGCCACCACCCTCGGTACTTCCACCGTGGGTTCCAGTGAGGCCTGCATGCTCAGTGGCCTGGCTGCGTTGTGGCGCTGGCGTGCGGTGCGCAAAGCGGCTGGCAAGCCTGCGTCCACGCCGAATATGGTGTGCGGTCCAGTGCAAGTCTGTTGGCACAAATTTGCCCGTTACTGGGACATAGAAATTCGTGAAGTGCCGATGTCGGAAGGGCATTGGTTCATGACGCCAGAGGACATGCTGGAGCGGGTCGATGAAAACACCATCGTGGTGGTGCCGACCTTCGGGCAGACGTTTACCGGTCTGTATGAAACCGTAAAACCGCTGTCCGATGCCCTGGACGATCTGGAAAAAAGCACCGGCCTGAGTGTCGATCTTCACGTCGATGGTGCAAGTGGCGCCATGCTGGCGCCGTTCTGCGCGCCGGATATTCTGTGGGACTTCCGTGTGCCCCGGGTCAAATCCATCAGCACCTCCGGCCACAAGTTCGGCCTGGCACCGATAGGCGCGGGCTGGGTGGTTTGGCGCGATGCCAAGGAGTTGCCTGAAGGCCTGATCTTCCACGTGAACTACTTGGGCGGCGACATGCCGACTTTCGCTCTGAACTTTTCGCGTCCAGCCGGGCAGATCATTGCCCAGTACTACAACTTCTTGCGTCTGGGGCGTGAGGGGTATGAGCGTATTCATTCGGCGTGCTACGAAACGGCGCAGTTTCTGGCGCGAGAGCTGGTCAAGATCGGGCCGTTCGAGATGCTTTTCAACGGTGATCCGCAACTGGGGATTCCGGCGCTGACCTGGCGTTTGAAGCCGGGGGCGAAAACCACCTACTCCCTGTATGACCTGGCGGATCGCCTGCGCATACGTGGCTGGCTGGTGCCCGCGTACAGCTTGCCTGCCAATGTAGAAAACGTGGTTGTGCAGCGGATTCTGGTGAAGCAGGGGATGTCGATCGACATGGCCAAACTGTTGCTGGCCGACTTTGTACGGGATATTAAATTCTTCGAAGAGCATCAGCCCCACGGCTTTAAAGGCCGTGAAGCCGAGGCAGGAAACCACGCAGGGCGCTGATTACGCGGCTCTGTAGTCGTACTTAGTGCAGTTTCAGGCGCGGCTCGGTGCCGCGTCCGATCCTGCTGCCCAGCATCAGCATCAAGGTCCGGAAGGTGCCGTAAAGCGCCATTTGGTGCATGCGATACAGCGAGATATAAAACATCCGCGCCAACCAGCCTTCCAGCATGACAGTGCCCATCAGGCTGCCCATCAAGTTACCCACAGCCGAAAAACTCGACAGTGAAATCAGCGAGCCATAATCGCGGTACTTGTAGTCCGGCAGTTGCGAGGTGCCTTCAATCCGCAGTTTCAGCGACTTGGCCAGCAGCGAGGCTTGTTGGTGAGCCGCCTGGGCGCGAGGCGGAACCATTTTGTCGGTGCCCGGCTGCGGGCAGGCCGCGCAATCACCAAAAGCAAAAATATTGTCATCGCGGGTGGTTTGCAGGGTAGGGCGCACTACCAATTGATTGATGCGGTTGGTTTCCAGGCCTGCGATTTCCTGCAAAAAGCCCGGTGCACGAATCCCGGCAGCCCATACCTTGAGGCTTGCAGGAATCACCTGGCCGTCCTTGGTAATCAGGCTTTCGGCGGTGACTTCGCTCACCGCAGAGTTGGTCAGGACGGTCACGCCGAGTTTTTCCAGGGTTTTATGCACAGGCCCGCCAATACGATCCGGCAGTGCGGGCAATACCCGTGGGCCGGCTTCGATCAGGGTGATATGCATGTTTTCAGGCTTGATGCGATCCAGGCCATAAGCCGCCAGTTCGTGTGCGGCATTGTGCAATTCGGCAGCCAGTTCAACCCCGGTCGCGCCCGCGCCGACAATGGCGACGCTGATCTGCTCGAGTACATCACCTTGCCCGGCGTGAGCGCGCAGGTAGTGATTGAGCAATTGCTGATGAAAGCGCTCGGCCTGCTTGCGGGTGTCCAGGAACAGGCAATGTTCGGCCGCACCCTTGGTGCCGAAATCATTGGTAGTGCTGCCAACGGCAATCACCAGCGTGTCGTAACTCAGGTCGCGAGCAGGCACCAGCTCCTGACCGTTTTCGTCGAGGGTTGCCGACAATGAGATCTTTTTCAGCTCACGATCCAGCCCGCTCATACGGCCCAGCTGAAATTGGAAGTGATTCCATTTGGCTTGAGCGACGTAGTTGAGTTCGTCTTCAGATGAGTTCAGTGAACCGGCAGCGACTTCATGCAACAGCGGTTTCCAGATGTGGGTCAGGTTGGCATCGACCAGCGTGACGCTGGCCTTGCCGCGCTTGCCCAGAGTCTTGCCCAGGCGGGTCGCCAACTCCAGGCCGCCGGCGCCGCCGCCGACGATAACAATACGATGGGTCATGGGTATCACTCACAAGGCTTGAAAAGAATTCTGTGCCTGAACCTACCCGGGCGAGCGCAACGCAGCTCATAGCGCCAGGTAACTCAGGAGGCGGCTCAAAAGGCCCATGCCGATCACCACTATCACCACGATTGCAAGGAGCAGCCAGGGCCTGAAAGGCCGGCGCTCAACCTGATGTTGTGGCAGTTGCAGGTACTCTTCGACATGCTTCAGATCATCTGGGTTCAGGCGGCTGGGCATTTTTTTGGCCTCGTCAAATAGACGTTGCAGGAAGTGTAAAAGCTACAGCATTGATCAACCGGGATGAAAAGAAGCATAGCCGTCAGGTCCCAATGGCTCGACCCGCAGTTCGTCCTCCAGACGAATGATCCCGCTTTCGATCACCCGGGCCGTGATTCCGCCGTGGCCACGTACTGCCTGGAACGTGCCCCGACCCAGGCGTTGCTCCAGTCGCGCACACGGCTGGCACCAGCCAGTGGTTTCAAAAATGGCCTGGCCAATCTTGAACCGTCGGCCTTTGAGGCTGAACAGGTTGATCCCGCTGATCACTAGATTGCGTCGTAAATCCTGGGCCAGAACCGGATGCTCCCAGGATCGCCCCAGCAGGGAGTTGATGACGGCGATGTGCTCCCACTGAATCAGCGTCACTTGTCGGGCATTACGGGCGCCGGGCCGGGCATGATCGCCAGTCAGTCCGGCTTCGCGACGGGCTTCTACGGCGTCCAGCTCAAGCATGTCGGCGCGTGACTCGGGGCGCACCCCGATCCAGCGCACTCGACCGGTTTGCGGGACGTCAGCTATCAGCTCCTGTAGGGGACTCACAGGCTGATACCGACATCGAAAATAATGCTGCGACCCAGGTTGTTGCGTAGAAAGTCCGGCGCATCCGGTTGTGCAAACAGTACGCGGGCAAAGGTCGGCCCTACCAGTGACAGCGACCGCCAGCCCTGGCGCAAATATTCAGTCGGAGGCGGGAAGTGGCTGTTGAGGTCCAGGACTTCGCGCTTGAGGCTGGAAAACGCAATGATGTCCAGTTGGCCCAGATCGATATCGCGCTCTTGGTAGTTGTTGGCTTTTTTGTGCAGGGTAGGGCCCAGGCGCTGCAACAGTTTGCTCGCCGGAATCCGCTTGGGTCGCGCTTCGCGACGTACCAGCTGGCTCAGGGAGTAAGCGCTGCGGCGACGCTGGAGCTCTTCGCGCCATTCATCGTTCAGGCGCCGGCCTTCATCGAGCACAAAGAACACTTCAAAGCGCGCATCACCAAACAGCACGTCCGGGGGCTCCTGGCTCGCCTGGATGAAGTCTTCGTTGTGATAGGGAATGTTCAACCCTTGCAGCAGGCGCTGGCAAACCCAACGCTCACGCTCCCATTTGCGGGCATTGGATAAAAAGGCATTGGCTTGCTCGGCCTGGATGGTGAGCAAGCGTAGATAGTCTGAGTCGTCCATGAACGCAGCTTAGCCTTGAAACAGGTGTTACTGAAAGTCCGGGTGTAGACTCAGGCGCATTCAACAGGGAGGGTTGAGCGGTGTGTTTTGAACAGGCAGGGCAAGGCAGATGATAAGTACCCAGGTGTTATCCACGCCAACGATGGTGATCGGCTGGCTGATCTATGTTCCCGTTGTACTGTGGGCCATCTGGCGCGCCCCCTGGGTTGAGCTGTTTAGCGATACGCGTCGCCAGCACCTGTTGTTTGGCACGGTATTCGGGCTGTTTTTACTGTGGCTGGTACGGCGCGACTTCGAAGTCGGGGTGTCGTATCACTTTATTGGCTTGACGGTGGTCACGTTGCTGCTCGACTGGCCGCTGGCGGTGGTCGGTGCGCTTCTGGCGCAAGCCGGGCTGGTGTTGTTGGGTCGTCAGGATCTGGCCGCCATGGGCGTCAATGGCGTGTTGTTGATTCTGTTGCCAATCGCCGTGACCGAAGGGTGTGCGCGTATTGTCGAGCGGGCGCAGCCGCGTAATCCCTTTGTCTATATCTTCTGCTCGGGTTTTTTTGCCGCAGCATTGGCGGCGTTGCTGTGCGTAGGGGCGGTGCTGGGGGTGTTGTGGCTGGACGGGTTGTTCGTCATGCCGTTCTGGCTGGAGGACTTTGTCGGCTATCTGTGGCTGATCATCTTTCCCGAGGCGTTTATCAACGGGATGCTGGTCACGGCACTGGTGGTGTTCTGCCCTGAATGGCTTGAGACCTTTAACCGCACCCGCTACCTGGCGGCGCCGGGCAAGGATGATGGCCCCGAATAATTGCCTTGCCCTGTGGGAGCCGGTTTTGCCCGCGATGGTATCGCTGAGGTTTACCTGACAGGCCGAGTTGCCTGAATCGCGAGCAAGCCCGCTCCCACGTTTTTAGTGCAGGCGTTCGCTCAGGTCCTCAGAGAACAGATCATCTTCAGCATCCGGGCTCACCGGAATCTTGTGTTCTTCGGATGCCCAGGCACCCAGGTCAATCAGCTTGCAGCGGTCCGAGCAAAAGGGGCGGAAAGCGTTGGTGGTATCCCATTGCACGGCTGTGCCACACGTCGGGCAGTCTATGGTCATAGGTTTGGTCATGGTTGGCCTCCACGCAAAGTTAGATAAAAGTTATGCAGGCGTTCGACCTCAGTCTGCAACGCCTTCAGATCGTTGTCATTGACCAGCACATCGTCAGCGTGGCGAAGGCGATCTTCGCGACTGGCCTGAGCCTTGAGAATGGCCTGCACCTGCTGCTCGGTGGTGTTGTCGCGCAATAACGTGCGTTGTATCTGCACGGCTTGGGGCGCATCGATCACCAGCACGCGCTGGGTTGTGGTGTATTGCCCTGACTCGATGAGCAGCGGCGAGACCAAAATGGCGTAGGGCGATTGTGCCTGGGCCAGGTTGTTCGCGATCTCTTCACGAATCAGCGGATGTAGCAGCGCCTCAAGCCAGCGACGTTGCTCAGGGTCGGAAAAGATGAGGTTGCGTAGCGCGCCTCGATTGAGCTGCCCATCGGCTTGCAGCACCTCATCGCCAAAATGCTCTGCGATTGTGGCCAGCGCCGGGCGCCCCGGCTCGACAACCCAGCGTGCAGCATGATCGGCGTCCACCACGTGTACGCCCAGCGCGGCAAAATGTTCGGCGGCGGCACTTTTGCCGCTACCGATACCGCCGGTCAGCCCGAGAATCCAGGGTTTGGAAGGTGGAGTCATCGTGTCAAACCGAAATCTGCCAATAGAAGCCGGTTATTTGACCACCCCAGAGCAATGCAATCCAGCCGGCAATTGCCAGATACGGCGCAAAGGGGATGGGGGTCGAGGTATTGGCCCGGCGCATGGCCAAAAGACTCAACCCCACCAGCGCCCCCAATAGCGAGGACAACAGGATGGTCAAGGGCAGAACCGTAAACCCGCCCCACGCGCCAAGCATAGCCAGCAACTTGAAGTCGCCATAGCCCATGCCTTCCTTGCCTGTGATCAGCTTGAATACCCAGAACACCGACCACAGGCTTGCGTAGCCCATTGCCGCGCCCCATACGGCCTGTTCCAGAGTCGTGAACGTGGAAAAACTGTTCAGCAACAACCCCAGCCACAGCAGGGGAAGCACCAGAGAGTCGGGTACGATCTGATGGTCGATATCAATCAGGCAAATGGCGAGCAGCCCCCACGTTAGCAGGAGCATGCAACCCGCTTGCACGCCAAAACCGTAATGCCAGGCAACAAACGCCGACAGGATCGCGCAACACAGCTCAGTCAATGGATAGCGCAGGCTGATAGCCGTTTTGCAGTTCGAGCACTTACCCCGCAACACCAGGTAGCTCAGTAGCGGAATGTTCTCCCAGGCCCGCAGTGAATGCTGGCATGCGGGGCAATGGGAGCGGGGCAACATCAAGTTATACACAGGGCCCTCGGCGGGCGCTGGCATATCCAGCAGTTCGCGGGCCTGGGACTGCCAGTCCTGTGCAAGCATCTTTGGCAAACGCCACACCAGCACATTGATAAAACTGCCCACCAGCAACCCCAGGATCAGGGTGCAGGCGATGAACGCGTCGGGTTCAGTGGTCAAAAAATCCATCATGCTCAGATCACTCGACCCAGGTTGAAAATGGGCAGGTACATGGCGATGACCAGCCCGCCAACCATGACTCCAAGTACCACCATGATTACCGGCTCCATCAACGTTGTCAGGTTATCGACCAGGGTGTCGACTTCGCCTTCATAATAGGCGGCTACGTGGTCAAGCATGTTGTCCAGTGTGCCGGATTCTTCGCCAATGGCGGCCATCTGCACAGCCATGCCCGGAAAGACTCCGGCTGCGCTCATGGCCACATGGATCTGGCTGCCTGTCGCCACCTGTTGCCTGAGGCGCAGTACGGCCTCTTTGTACTGGCTGTTGCCAGTGGCGCTGGCCACCGAATTCAGCGCTTCAAGCAGCGGCACACCGGCAGTCAGGGTGGTCGACAGCGTGCGGGAAAACCGGGCCATTGCCGTCAAATGCAGCAGGTTGCCCATGACGGGCAGTTTTAACAGCCATGCATCAACGCGCTGGCGCAATGCAATAGAGTTTTTGTAGCGATGCCGCAAGCCCGCAAGGGTAACGCCTAGAATGCCCAGCAACCACAGACCGTAGACTTGCAGCGTTTGCGAGAGGGCGATCACCCACAAGGTGAACGCGGGAAGTTGTGCGTCGAATGAGTGGAACACCCCCTGAAATTGCGGGACCACTTCAATCAACAAAATGCTGCACACCGCCAGCGCCACCAGCAGTACGGCGACAGGATAGGTCATGGCTTTCTTGAGTTTCTTTTTCAGCGCTTCTGTTTTTTCCTTGTGGGTGGCGACGCGACGCAGTAGCACGTCCAGGGCCCCGGCTTGCTCGCCTGCTTCAACCAGGCTGCAGAACAGAGGGTCAAAACAGGCCGGCTTTTTGCGCAGCGCAGCCGTCAGGCTGGTCCCAGCGCCGATGTCCTGCTTAAGCTCGATGACCTGCTGGCGCATTGCCCGTTGTTCAAACCCCTTGGCAATCACGTCCAGTGCCTGAAGCAGCGGGATGCCAGCGCTGATCAAGGTGGCCAGCTGGCGCGTGAACAGAGTGATATCCAGTGTTGTAATGGATTTCCCTGAAGGGGACTCACTGTTTGCATGGCGCCGGATTTTACTAACGGTAATACCTTGGCGACTGAGACGGGCCCGGATCATGGCGTGGCTGTCGGCCGTGATTTGACCGCTGATCGCAGACCCCTTCAGGTCAGAGCCCTCCCATTGGTAGCGCTTGTTCTTTATGGCCTGTGTTGCCATGCATCCATCCCTGGAACGCTGAGCGTCCTGCTGTGTTGTGAGTCCAAAGACTAGATGCGCTGAGCCTGGGCCCGCCTCCTTGAGCGTGTCCAAAGGTGTCAGTGATGCAGTTGTGGAGCATCGGCCCACTAACCTTGATAGCCTGTGCGCACTTTTTTGGCTGCACAGCATTGCTACGGCGCTGATTGGCGCCACTTCTTCGGAGACTCCGCGTGAAACAACAAAAAGGCTTCACCCTGATCGAACTGATGATCGTTGTTGCGATTATTGGCCTGATCGCTTCGTTTGCATTTCCGGCTTACAACGACCACGTCATGAAGACCCGTTTTGCCGAGGTGAACGCAATCGGCAACACCTACAAGACAGCCGTTGCCCTGTGCTTCAGTCAGAGCAATGACCTGGCGGTTTGCGATGCAGGCACCAACGGCATTCCTGCCCCGGCCGAAGCCACTGACAACCTGGCAGCGGGCATGACGGTGATAGATGGCGTGATTACCATGGCCGGCACTCAGGCCGCCGGTGGTTGGGTCAGCGTGCTGGTCCCGACGTTGAGCGGTTCAGGCGCTACCCTGACCTGGACACAAAACGGCACCTGCCTGGCCAGCGGTGCCTGTCAGTAAAACGCGTTGTGTGAGCTTTCCTGCGGTGTCCATTTAACGGGCACCGCAGGTCTGGCCCGGTCAGTTTGGCGGGCATTGTGCTGTGCAATCGCGGACCAAGACCGGTTTGACCAACGGCCCACATTGACGTCCGAAAATGGCGAGAACCGGTAAAGTTGCGGTGCTATTGTGCGGCTTATGAACTCAGATAACTGCCTGTCCACGCCCAGTATCGCCGCCTGCGAAATCGCTCGCTTGAGCCGCGATGCGCGTTTTGACGGGGTGTTTTTTACGGCGGTGCTCAGTACCCGGATCTACTGCCGCCCCGTGTGCCCGGCTCGACCCCCCAAAGCGCAAAATGTGGTGTATTACCCCAGCGCCGCAGCGGCTCAAGCTCAGGGCTTTCGCCCTTGCCTGCGCTGTCGGCCGGAGCTGGCGCCGGGCAATCAGCTTTGGTTGCAGGGGGAGCATCTGGTGGCGCGAGCGCTCAAGCTCATTAATGAAGGTTATCTGGCGGATCATTCGCTGGAGGCGCTGGCGGAACGCATGAACATGGGGAGCAGGCAATTGCGTCGCTTGTTTGTTCAGCACTTGGGGGCGCCACCGATGGCGGTGCATTCCACTCAGCGCCTGTTATTTGCCAAGCAATTGTTGACCGAAACCGACCTGTCGATCACCGAAGTGGCCATGGCTTCCGGCTTTGGCAGTCTGCGCCGTTTCAATGCGGCCTTTGCCGAGGCCAATCATGCTGAACCCAGGGCCTTCAGGCGCAGCCCAAAGGCTCGTGCGGACAAGGCCCTGGTACTGCGACTGGGTTATCGCCCGCCTTATGACTTCACAGCCCTGCTGGGTTTTTTACAGAGTCGGGCCTTGCCCGGTATTGAGCGAGTCGACGGGCGCAGTTACCAGCGGGTCTTTGGCACGGCGGATGCGCCAGGCTGGCTGCGGATCAGCCAATGGCCGGGGGAGCAGCATGCGCTGCAACTGGAACTGCACAACGTGGCGCCAAGCCAGATGCTGGGCGTGGTCACGCGGATTCGACGGATGTTCGACCTGGATGCCGACCCTCTCGCCATCGCCCGCACGTTAAGCCTCAGCCCGCTGCTGGCGCCGGTTATCGAACGGTATCCGGGCCTGCGATTGCCCGGTGGCTGGGACGGATTTGAAGTGGCCGTACGGGCCGTGCTGGGGCAGCAAGTCAGTGTGGCCGCTGCGCGAACCCTTGCCAGTCGTATCGTGCAGCGCTACGGAATTGCCATTGAAGCGGGTGCCGGTTCTGGCCTGGATCGACTGTTTCCGGGACCGCAGCAATTGGTAGATGCCGACCTTGGGCAACTGGGTATTACCCAGGCACGTATCAATACGATCAAGGGGATTGCGGGTGCGCTTATCGATGGCAGCGTCGATTTTGCGGTGGAGCAACCGTTAGAGCGCTTTATCAGCCGTTGGGTGCAACTGCCCGGCATTGGTGAATGGACCGCCCACTACATCGCCATGCGCGTGCTCAAACACCCCGATGCGTTTCCGGCTGCAGACTTGATTCTGCGCCGCGAAGCCAACCCCGGCGGCAGTGCGTTAAGTACCAGGGCGCTGCAGGCACTGGCCGAAAGCTGGCGCCCGTGGCGGGCCTATTCAGTGATGTATTTATGGCGCGCAGCCACCGACTCGGCGTCTGCACGAAAGGTATGAACATGAAAACTGTGTACTACGAACACATGCCATCACCCATTGGCCCGCTGTTTTTGGTCGCCGATGATGAAGGGCTGCGAGAAGTGCGTTTCGAGCTGGAGCGCCGGCCGCATACGCCGTTGGACGGTTGGGTGCACTCGCCCGGCAAACTCGCTGAAGTCCGACGTCAATTGGAAGAGTACTTTGCGGGTGAGCGCCTGACATTCGACTTGCTGCTCAAGCCCTTGGGCACTGAGTTCCAGCAGTCGGTATGGCAAGCGCTGACCACCATTCCCTACGCGGTGACGACCAGTTACGGGCAGCTATCGCAGCAAATCGATCGGCCCAAGGCGTCTCGGGCGGTGGGGGCCGCGAATGGGCGTAATCCGATTCCGATCATCATCCCGTGCCATCGCGTGATTGGCAGCAACGGAACACTGACCGGTTTCGCCGGTGGGCTGGCGGCCAAGCAATGGCTACTGGCGCATGAGCTGAAGTGCCAGGGCTTTGCGCTGTCTTGATCAACCGGCAACAACCTGTGGAAGCAGGGCTGTTCAGAGGCTCAAGCGCATCGACAAATCCACTGCTTTGACATCCTTGGTCATGGCACCAATCGAGATGTAGTCCACGCCAGTTTCGGCAATCGGGCGCAAGGTTGTCTCGTTGATGCCGCCGCTGGCTTCCAGTTTGGCTTTACCCGCGTTCAGACGCACCGCTTCACGCATATCGTCCATGCTCAATTCGTCGAGCATGATGATGTCAGCGCCTGCTGCCAGAGCCTCCTTGAGTTCCTCCAGGCTTTCGACTTCTATCTCTACCGGCTTGCCCGGTGCGATTTTGTGCGCAGCGCTGATGGCTTGGGCAATGCCGCCGCAAGCAGCGATATGGTTTTCCTTGATCAAAAATGCGTCGTACAGACCGATACGGTGATTGTGGCAACCGCCGCAGGTCACTGCGTATTTTTGCGCCAGACGCAGGCCCGGCAGGGTTTTGCGGGTGTCCAGCAACTTGACCTGGGTGTCGGCCACTTGATCGGCCAGGTATTGCGCGTGGGTAGCAACGCCCGACAGCAATTGCAGAAAGTTCAGTGCACTGCGTTCACCGCTGAGCAGTGAGCGGGCAGGGCCTTCAAGGTGGAACAGCACTTGGTTGGGGCTCACACGCTCGCCATCGGCGACTTGCCAATGCACGGCAACCCGGGGGTCAAGCTGGCGAAAGACAGTGTCGACCCAGGCGGTACCGCTGATGACCGCTGTTTCACGGGTGATAATCGTGGCTTTGGCCAAGCGTTCGGCCGGGATCAGCCGTGCAGTGATATCGCCGCTGCCAATGTCTTCGGCTAACGCACGACGCACGTTGGCTTCGATTTCGGCAGTGAGGTCGGCCAGGCGTAAATTCGGCATAACGAGCTCCACAAACAAAGTGCGCCGATTATAGGGCCATGCCGCTGGCGAACCCAAGGTGTGCGCAGAGTCACAAGCAAATGCCTGCAATGTGCTTCTTTCGGCACTTTGAACATTAATACTCACCCTTGGTCATTCAAATGAAGAGTCCACTGGTACAAGCGCCTTCTTTTGCAAGATAATCCGCCTTTGGATTGGCGCCATAGGTTTGACGTACAGCCATTGCCTTAATTTCGATACACCGGCCAGTGCATGCGCCACTGCCGGCTTCTGTTTGTGAGCGTTAAAAATGGCTCTGACCACGAGCGTTCACTGGCAAGCGAAGAGACCCTTCAGGGAGGCCAGGATGCAAAATGACGGGAAAGTGGGGCCTGTGCACAGGACCGCCACTGAGTTGGCGATGCATTCGCCACTTGCCCGCCTGCCTGTGATCCTGCTGCAGGTTCATGACAAAGCCGCTCAGCAGCTCAGGATCGAATTGCAGGCGCTGTTCGACAATGCCGATGAAACCTTGTTTGAAATGGCCGACAAGGCTCAAAGCGATACCGAGCAGAGCCTGTTTTTTGAAGCCATGCGCGATGTGCGGCTCAAGCGCAAACACATTGAGCGCGGCTTTCTTGAGCACCTGTTTGATGCCTTTGTCAGTCTGACCCAACCCGATGTCAGTGAGCCCACGCTACAGGCTGGCGCCCCGATACAGGCTGCGTTCTCACTGATGGCCAATGACCTTGAGCGGGCTCAAGTGACCAGTGCAATGGTGACGCGGGTACTGAACCGCAACCAGTTGGCCCTGTGCCAGTTGAGCACTCGTCTCAATACCCTGAGTTGCATCCCCCTGGATGAGCAGAACAACCCCCTGGGCCCGGCCCGGCTGTGCGAGTACTTTTTGCAGGCCGAACGGGATCAGGGCGTGGACATCAAGGTCAAGCTCATCATGCTGCGCCTGTTCGAGAAGTACCTGCTCAGCAGGACCGAGCATCTGTACGCCGATGCAAACCAGTTGTTGATCGCCACGGGTGTGTTACCCGACCTATCGGAAAAGACCTCGTGCTGCGCAGTGAAAGCCGGTGCCCTTGCGCAGGAATTACCCGATACCAGTGAAAATGCGAGCTACCTGGTAGGGCTATTATTCGATTACATCCGCGATGACCGGAACCTGTCACCTGCGTTGAGAAAGCTGCTGGGACTGTTGCGCGAACCGGTGCTGCAGATCGCCCAGAGCGATCAGAACTTTTTCAGTTGTGACAGCCACCCGGCCCGTCGCTTGCTCAATGTGATCGCTGGCGCCGCCATTGGCTGTGGCGAGAGTGCCGATGACTGCAACGATCTGCTGTATCGCAAAATCGAGCACGTGGTTCTGCAACTGGTGCGGTATGCGGGCAATAACCCGGCGCTGCTTGAATCGTTGCTGCATGACTTTTTGATGTTTACCCGCGGCGAATACAGCCGCAGTGAGTTGCTTGAGCAGCGCACCCGTGATGCGGCGCAGGCTCGCAGTTGCCCCACGTTTGAACCCGAGCCGCAGACAGTGCCCTTGCCCGTTCTTGATGAGCAGGGCCACCTTGGGCTGTTGCTGGTCAGCCAGTTGCGTATTGGTACCTGGATTGAACTCCAGGAAGACGACAACACATCCCTGCGCTGCAAGCTGATTACGATCCTGGAGCCCGGCGGCACGCATATTTTTGTCAATCGCATCGGGGCCAAGGTGCTGGAAAGAAACCGCACCGATCTGATCGTCCAGCTGCGCAACGGGACTGTTTTGCCGCTCGACGACCGCTTATTGATTGACCGGGCGCTGGAGTCGGTAATAGACAGTCTGCGTCAGTCCAGCCCGGAGTAGACGGGTAGTACGCAGATTGCTCCCCATCGGCGCGCTCATCGCGGCATACTGGGCCTTTCGTTTTGCCTGTTGAAGGAGCCTGTATGCAATTGGACCCCGCGAGCGGCTGGTTTCAAGGTGTGCGCCATTGTCCGTCCCCCAACTTCAATGCGCGCCCTAGTGACGAAATCTCCCTGCTGGTTATCCACAACATCAGCTTGCCCCCCGGGCAGTTCGCCACCGGCAAGGTTCAGGAATTCTTCCAGAGTCGACTGGACGTCACAGAGCATCCTTACTTTGAAGGCATTGCGGACTTGAAAGTGAGTGCGCATTTCCTGATCGAGCGAGATGGCACTGTGACCCAGTTTGTCTCCTGCCTTGATCGAGCATGGCATGCGGGGGTTTCGAGCTTTGAAGGGCGAGAGACCTGCAATGACTTTTCCCTGGGCATTGAACTTGAGGGCACCGATGAGCTGCCCTTCACGGAGGCGCAGTATCAGGCGTTGACAGCCTTGAGCCGGCAATTGCAGGCGGCTTTTCCCGATATCACCCCCCGCAGGATATGTGGTCATAGCGACGTTGCACCGGGGCGCAAGACGGATCCGGGGCCGGCTTTTGATTGGATGCGCTTTCGCAGCGCGTTGCAGCACACAGGAGAGAAACAATGAGTTTTGTGGTGTTACTGCTGGCGATTCTGGTCGAGAAGTTCTCGGGTTTGCGTCAGCGCCTGCAATGTGACGGTGGCTGGCTGCGCGAGTTGCACAAGCTTGAAGCCAGCCCCGGCCTTGGCAATAAACCCTGGTGGGTGTTGTTCATCCTGATTGCATTGCCTGCAGCCGTATTGGGCCTGCTCCTGGTGGTGCTGCACCCTGTGGCTTATGGCCTGTTGGCGCTGCCGATCCACCTGCTGGTGGTGATTTACAGCCTGGGGCGCGGCGATCTGCTGGGCGGGCTCGGGCCGTTTCGCGACGCCTGGCGGCGTGGCGACTTGCAGGCGGCTGCCCATGTTGCCGAGCGTGATCTGGGCGTCAGTGCCGACAGCGGCGAGCAATTGCTGGAGAAGGTGCAGGGGCATTTGTTGTGGCAGGCCTACCAGAGCTTTTTTGCGGTGATTTTCTGGTATTTCCTGCTGGGGCCTGTGGTGGTCTTGAGCTATCGCTTGCTGGCCCTGGCGGCAGAGCACAGCCAGAATCCGGCACTGGTCGAACGTGCCGGGCAGTTGCGGCATGCCTTTGATTGGTTGCCGGTGCGGCTGCTGGCCGCGAGTTTTGCGCTGGTAGGCAACTTCGCAGCGGTCAGTCGAGTGATGCTGCATGAGCTGCTGAGTTGGGACATCAGCGCCGCGCAACTGATCAACAAGGCTGGCTGTGCCGCTGCCGAAATCCCCGCGCCACAGGCCGGACCTGAAGGTGTGGGCAGCCTCGACACCCTCTGGGCCTTGTTGCTGCGCGCGGCGGTGCTTTGGTATGCGTGTTTTGCGGTGTGGGCGTTGCTGCTGTAGAGCCGCATTTCATCGCTGTGAGAGCGGGCTTGCTCGCGATGGTATCGACTGGGTATGCCTGACCCACCGAGTTGTCTGAATCGCGAGCAAGCCCGCTCCCACAAGAAATTACACAGGCTGCGCTCAGTGCTTCCAGCCAAAGACCTCACAGGCATTAGTCGTACTGGCCTCGGCTAAACGCTCCGGGCTGATGCCCATCACCTCGGCCAGTGCCTGGCAAATATCGGGCAAGTACTCCGGGCTGTTGCGCTGGTTGGGGTGCATGGCAGGCGCCATGTCGGGGGCGTCGGTTTCCAGCACCAGGGCGTCCAGCGGCAAATCGGCGATCACTTTTCGCAGGCGCAAGGCCTGCGGCCAGGTGGCCGCGCCACCCAGACCCAGTTTGAATCCCAGCTTGATATATTCGCGGGCTTCTTCGCGACTGCCTGCAAATGCATGAACAATCCCGCCGCGCTTTAGCCGCAAGCGCTTCAGTGTCGCAATCACCTGAGCATGGCTGCGCCTGACGTGGAGCAGGGCGGGCAGTTGAAAGTCGGCGGCCAATTGCAGCTGCGCTTCAAACAGCGTTTGCTGGCCGTCACGGTCGAGTTCGGGAAGAAAGTAGTCCAGGCCGATTTCCCCCACCGCACATAACTGCGGATGCCCTGCCAGGCGGCTCAGCCATTGCTCGAGCTCAATCACCTGCTCAGGACGATGATCGTTGAGGTACACCGGGTGCAAGCCAAAGGCGGCATACAGCTGGCTGTCGGTTTGCACCAGATCCCACAATCGCTGCCAATTGCTCTGATAGACCCCCAGCACCACCATTTTTTCAACACCCAACGCTCGACTGCGCGCCAGTAACTGCGGGCGGTCAGCGTCAAAGTCCGGGAAGTCGAGGTGGGTGTGGGTGTCGATCAACTGCATGCTCAGGCCTGATGGATACGCTGTTTGAAATTACGTGCGATCGCATGAATGCCGGGCACGTAGTTCTGCTCTTCAATGGCTGCCAGCGCCAGGTTCAGGGCTGTTTCGGCGATCAGTTTGTGTTGCTGGCCCATGGCATTGACGGGCAGCGGCAGGAAATCCAGCAACTGTGTGTCACCAAAGGTGGCCAGGCGCAAGGGCGGGCGCTGGGTCGGGTGCTCCAGCAATGCGTCGAACATCCCCTGCAACAGCACGTATGAGGTCGTGATCAGCGCATCCGGGAAGTGCCCCTGACGCGCCAGCAATTCATCGATGATCCGGCGTCCACATTCGCGGCTGAAGGCCGCGCCGTGTTCAATCAGGACTTCGCCTTCAAACCCTTCGACAGCCTGCTTGAACCCGGCCTCACGGGCCTGACTGACGCTCAGTTCAGGACGGGCGCCGATCAATACAATCTGCCGGGGCAATGGCTGTAACAGGCTGCGGGTCAATTGCAGGCTGGCTTCGCAGTCATCACTGATAACCGAACAAAAACGCTCCGGCTCCATCGTCCGGTCAATGGCAATGATCGGCATGCCCAGATCTTGCAACTGGCGGTAGCTGTCATCTTCTTCGGGCAAGCAACTGGCCACGAACAGGGCGTCGCAACGGCGGGCACGAAACAGCTTGAGCAACTGGCGCTCACTTTCCGGGGCATCGTCGGAGCTGGCGATCAGCAACTGATAGCCCCGGGCACGGGCGCCTTGTTCGAGTTGCTTGGCCAGGCGGGCATAACTCGGGTTTTCAAGGTCCGGGAGGATAAACCCCAAGGTGCGCGTGTGCCGGCTGCGCAGTCCGGCCGCTTGCGGGTTGGGGGTAAAGCCGTGTTCCTCGACCACAGCGCGTACGCGCTCGACCGTGCTGCTGCTGATGCGCTGCTGCTCGGCTTTTCCATTGATGACATAGCTGGCCGTGGTTACGGAAACACCTGCCAATTGAGCGATATCACTGAGCTTCACGCCGAAAATTCCTTATTTTTTGTAGTACATGTCGACATTTTGGCCAATCCTAACCGATAAAGGCAGCCGACCATCGTCTGTCCTTCGCGTCCTGCCTTTTTTGCACCATCCGCAGCGAGCACTCATCAATACGACAAGTTGGACTTCAAGCGCGAGCAATTATGCAGTAACGTGCCGGGTATTCTTGATTAAACGTTTCAGCATACGTATTTAAAGGTGCTTATCACGGTAGCGATGTGCTTGCCACACATCCGCAGACACAGCCCGTGATCAGCGACCTAAGCTGACTTAATTCAAAACAATACCGGGTGCCATAGAGCGCCGGAAAGGAGAACGCATGCTCGAGCTCACCATAGAGCAGATTTCCATGGGCCAGACGGCTGTGGACAAGTCTGCGGCGTTGCAATTACTCGCCGATAAACTGGTTGCCGATGGCTTGGTGGCTGAAGGTTATCTGAGCGGCTTGCAAGCGCGTGAGGCTCAAGGTTCGACCTTTTTGGGCCAGGGCATCGCCATCCCCCATGGCACGCCTGAAACCCGCGACCTGGTGTTCACCACGGGGGTGCGTTTATTGCAGTTCCCCGAGGGGGTGGATTGGGGCGATGGGCAAATGGTGTACCTGGCGATTGGCATTGCGGCCAAGTCCGATGAGCACCTGCGCTTGCTGCAACTGTTGACCCGGGCCCTGGGCGAGACCGATCTGGGCGAAGCCCTGCGTCGCGCCAGCTCTGCCGAAGCCTTGCTCAAATTGCTCCAGGGCGCTCCCCAGGAACTGGCGCTGGATGCCCAGATGATTGGCCTGGGTGTGTCCGCGGATGACTTCGAAGAGCTGGTATGGCGCGGCGCACGCCTGTTGCGCCAGGCCGATTGCGTGAGCAATGGCTTTGCCGCCGTACTGCAACAAGTTGATGCGCTACCCCTGGGCGATGGCCTGTGGTGGCTGCACAGCGAGCAGACGGTCAAGCGTCCGGGGCTGGCGTTTGTAACGCCGGACAAACCGATGCGCTACCTGGGCCAGCCGCTGAGCGGTCTGTTTTGCCTGGCCAGCCTGGGCGAAGCCCATCAGGCATTGCTGGAGCGCCTGTGCGCGTTGCTGATTGCCGGTCGCGGTCACGAATTGGGCCGGGCCACCAGCCGTCGTGCGGTGCTCGAAGTGCTGGGCGCAGAGTCGCCGGCTGACTGGCCGAGCGCCCGTATTACCTTGGCCAACGCCCACGGTCTGCATGCGCGCCCGGCCAAGGTTCTCGCGCAACTGGCGAAAAGCTTTGAAGGTGAAATCCGCGTCAGGATCGTTGACGGGCAGGACTCGGCAGTTTCGGCCAAGAGCCTGAGCAAGTTGCTCAGCCTCGGTGCCCGTCGCGGCCAGGTGCTGGAGTTTGTTGCCGAACCGAGCATTGCCAATGACGCATTGCCCGCACTGCTGGCGGCTGTCGAAGGCGGTCTGGGCGAAGAAGTCGAGCCGCTGCCGATCCTGGTCGAAGCAGCCCCGAGCGTGGCCGAAATTGCCACGCTGATCACCGCTCCGGTTGCCGGTAGCGTGGTGCAGGCCATCGCCGCCTCGCCCGGCATTGCCATTGGCCCGGCCCATATCCAAGTGTTGCAAACCTTCGACTACCCGCTGCGTGGCGAGTCGTCAGCGGTTGAGCGCGAGCGCCTGCAAAAAGCCTTGAACGAAGTGCGTCAGGACATTGAAGGCCTGATTTCGCGCAGTCAGTCCAAGGCCATTCGCGAAATTTTCATCACTCACCAGGAAATGCTCGACGACCCGGAACTGACTGACGAAGTCGATTCGCGCCTCAAGCAGGGCGAAAGTGCCGAAGCGGCCTGGATGTCCGTGATCGAAGCCGCTGCACACCAGCAAGAGTCCTTGCAGGATGCGCTGCTGGCTGAGCGGGCGGCCGATCTGCGGGATATCGGTCGCCGCGTCCTGGCTCAGTTGTGTGGTGTGCAAACCCCGGCCGAACCTGACCAGCCCTATGTGCTGGTGATGGATGAAGTGGGCCCGTCGGACGTGGCGCGTCTTGATCCGGCACGGGTAGCGGGTATTTTGACCGCCCGCGGTGGCGCGACTGCGCACAGCGCCATTGTCGCTCGTGCACTGGGTATTCCGGCGCTGGTGGGGGCAGGCGAAGCCGTGTTGTTACTGGCGCCGGGCACTCAGCTATTAATCGATGGCCAGCGCGGTCGCTTGCACGTTTCACCGGATGCCGACGCCTTGCAGCGTGCCACCCAGGAGCGCGACAGCCGCGAACAGCGCTTGCTGGCCGCTTTTGCTCAGCGCCACGAACTGGCCGTGACCCAGGATGGCCACCCGGTTGAAGTGTTTGCCAATATCGGCGAAAGCAAAGGCGTCGCCAGTGCCGTGGAGCAGGGCGCTGAGGGCATTGGCCTGTTGCGCACCGAGCTGATTTTCATGGCCCACTCCCAGGCGCCGGACGAGGCCACTCAGGAAGCTGAGTACCGCCGCGTACTGGATGGCCTGGACGGGCGGCCCCTGGTGGTTCGTACTTTGGACGTGGGTGGCGACAAGCCGCTGCCGTACTGGCCGATCGAGAAAGAAGAAAACCCGTTTCTGGGTGTTCGCGGTATTCGTCTTACCCTGCAACGTCCGCACGTCATGGAAAGCCAGTTGCGCGCTTTGCTGCGCTCGGCAGACAACCGCCCGCTGCGCATCATGTTTCCGATGGTGGGCAGCGTGGCCGAATGGCGGGCCGCTCGCGACATGACCGAGCGTCTGCGGCTGGAAATTCCGGTGGCCGATTTGCAACTGGGGATCATGATCGAAGTGCCGTCCGCCGCCTTGCTGGCACCTGTGCTGGCCAAGGAAGTGGATTTTTTCAGCGTCGGCACTAACGACCTGACCCAGTACACCCTGGCCATCGACCGTGGTCACCCGACCCTGTCGGCTCAGGCAGACGGCCTGCATCCGGCGGTGCTGCAACTGATCGACATCACCGTACGAGCCGCCCATGCCCACGGCAAATGGGTTGGCGTGTGCGGCGAACTGGCCGCTGATCCGCTGGCGGTGCCCGTACTGGTTGGCCTGGGCGTGGATGAGCTGAGCGTTTCGGCGCGCAGCATTCCCGAAGTCAAGGCGCGGGTGCGGGAGTTGAGCATGGATCGCCTCACAACCCTGGCCGCCCAGGCATTGAGCGTTGGCAGTCCGGATGAAGTTCGTGCATTGGTGGAGGCGCTCTAATGGCCAGCATTCTGACCATCACCCTCAACCCGGCGCTGGACTTGACCGTGCGCCTGGGGCATCTGGCGCCGGGCGAGGTCAATCGCAGCCCGATGATGCTGACCCATGCCGCGGGCAAGGGCATCAACGTCGCGCAAGTGCTGGCGGACCTGGGCCACACACTGACGGTGAGCGGCTTTTTGGGCGAAGACAATGCGCAAGCATTCGATGCGTTGTTCAAGCGCCGTGGCTTTGTCGACGGGTTTGTCCGCGTGCCCGGTGAAACCCGCAGCAATATCAAACTCGCCGAAGACGATGGCCGCGTGACCGACCTGAACGGGCTTGGGCCGCAGGTCAGCCCGCAGGCGCAGCAAGCTTTGCTCGACATACTCGATCGAATTGCACCCGGCCATGATGCAGTGGTGGTGGCCGGTAGTTTGCCCCAGGGCGTGAGCCCGCAGTGGCTGCATGATCTGGTGCTGCGCTTGAAGGCGCTTGGTTTGAACGTGATTCTGGACACCAGTGGCCAGGCCTTGAAAGAAGCCTTGGCAGCGGGCCCCTGGTTGATCAAGCCCAATACCGAAGAACTCAGTGATGCCTTGGGCAGCGATATCAGCAGCCTTGAGGCCCAGATCGAAGCGGCCACTCGTTTGCAGGCGCTGGGTATTGAACACGTGGTTATTTCCCACGGTGCTGACGGTGTGAACTGGTTCAGCCGCGCCGGGGCCTTGCAGGCATTGCCGCCCAAGGTCAGCGTAGCCAGCACGGTGGGGGCAGGCGACTCGTTGCTCGCGGGCATGGTCCACGGTTTGCTCAGCGGGCACAGCCCCGAACAGACCTTGCGAACCGCCACGGCCATTGCGGCAATGGCAGTCACTCAAATCGGTTTTGGTATCAGCGATGCGGCGCACCTGGCGACGCTCGAAAGCGGCGTTCGCGTTCGCCCCCTGACAAAAGAATAAGAGGGATACACATGAAATTAGCCATTGTGACGGGCTGCCCCAACGGCATGGTGACCAGCGTGCTATGCGCCCGTTTGCTCGATGCCGCCGCGCAGCGCCAGGGCTGGAGCACCAGCGTTGAAGTGCATGATCCCAAGCACCCGGAACGCCAATTGTCGGCGGCCACCCTCGACGAAGCCGAGTGGGTTTTGCTGGTCAGCAGTACACCGCTGGACATGCAGCGTTTTATTGGCAAGCGGGTATTTCAGAGCACCCCGGCCCAGGCCCTGCAGGATGTAGAGGCCGTGTTGCTGCGCGGGATCAAAGAGGCGCAAATCTACACGTCGCCTGCGCCATCCTCGACCCCTGTCGAGAGCGAGAAACGCGCACCTAAAATCGTCGCCGTCACGGCATGCCCGACCGGCGTTGCCCACACGTTCATGGCGGCCGAAGCCTTGCAGCAGGCGGCCAAGCGATTGGGCTACGAACTGCAGGTCGAAACCCAAGGCTCGGTCGGTGCGCGCAATCCGTTGAGCGCCGAGGCCATCCGGGACGCCGATGTGGTGCTGTTGGCGGCAGATATCGAAGTGCCGGCCGAGCGCTTTGCCGGCAAAAAGATTTACCGCTGCGGCACCGGCATTGCCCTCAAACAAGCCGAAGCCACCCTGAACAAGGCATTGGCCGAAGGCCAGCAAGAGAGCGCCGCGACGGGCGGCTCAGCACCGGCCAAGCAAGAAAAAACCGGGGTCTACAAACATTTGCTGACCGGCGTGTCCTTCATGCTGCCGATGGTGGTGGCGGGCGGTTTGCTGATCGCGTTGTCCTTCGTGTTTGGCATCTCTGCTTATAAAGAGCCCGGCACGCTGGCGGCAGCCCTGATGCAAATCGGTGGTGACGCTGCGTTCAAACTGATGGTGCCGCTGCTGGCGGGTTACATCGCCTACTCGATTGCCGACCGTCCGGGCCTGGCGCCGGGGATGATAGGCGGTCTGTTGGCGAGCACGCTGGGTGCCGGGTTTATCGGCGGGATCATTGCCGGGTTTATCGCGGGCTATTGCGCCAAGGCGATCAATCGCTATCTGCAATTGCCGCAAAGCCTGGAAGCCTTGAAGCCGATTCTGATCATCCCGTTGTTCGCCAGCCTGTTTACCGGCCTGGTGATGATCTACGTGGTGGGCAAGCCGGTTGCCGGGATGCTCGAGGGCCTCACCCACTTCCTCGACAGCATGGGCACCACCAACGCCATTCTGTTGGGTGTGCTGCTGGGCGGGATGATGTGTGTCGACCTTGGCGGGCCTATCAACAAGGCGGCGTATGCGTTTTCGGTCGGGCTGCTGGCTTCCCAGAGTTATGCACCGATGGCGGCCACGATGGCGGCGGGCATGGTGCCGCCGATCGGGCTGGGCATTGCGACCTTCCTGGCGCGGCGCAAGTTCGCTCAAACCGAGCGTGAGGCGGGCAAAGCGGCGCTGGTGCTGGGGCTGTGCTTTATTTCTGAAGGTGCGATCCCGTTTGCTGCCAAAGACCCGCTGCGGGTTATTCCGGCGAGCATCCTGGGTGGCGCGTTGACGGGCGCATTGTCGATGTACTTCGGCTGCAAGCTGATGGCACCGCACGGCGGCTTGTTCGTGCTGCTGATCCCGAATGCGATCAACCATGCGCTGCTGTACTTGCTTGCGATTGTGGCGGGCAGCCTGTTGACTGCGGTGGTGTATGCGGTGATCAAGCGGCCGGAGCCGGTGGAAATGGCGCTGGAGACAGCCAAGGCGTAGTCGCCTGGTAGCCAATACCTTGTGGGAGCGGGCTTGCTCGCGATGCACTTGATGCAGTTTATCTGATTCACCGCATTGAGCCTTTCGCGAGCAAGCCCGCTCCCACAGGAGTCGGGCTAGTAACCCGAGAGAAAACCTCTAGTACACATCGCGGCGATAGCGCCCCTGCTCGATCAGCAACTCCACCGCTTCAGCCCCCAGCATGTCGATCAGTGCCTGGTCCACACCCGCGGCCATCCCCTGCAAACTGCCGCAGATATAAATAGCGGCACCGTCTGCCAGCCATTGACGCACTTCATCACCCGACTCACGCAAGCGATCCTGCACGTAGGCCTTCTGTGCCTGATCCCGCGAAAATGCCAGATCCAGGCGTGCCAGATCACCGCTGGCCAGCCAGCCTTGCAGTTCATCGCGGCAATAAAAGTCGTGCTCGGCGTTACGCTCGCCAAAGAACAACCAATTGCGCTGCTGTCCTTGGGCGATCCGTGCCTTGAGCAAGCTGCGCAGCCCTGCCAGACCGGTGCCATTACCGAGCAGAATCAGCGGCACGGGTTCGGCGGGCAGATGAAAACCGCTGTTGCGCCGCACACGCAGGCTGATCGCCGAGCCGATGGCGGCATGTTCCGTCAGCCAGCCCGAACCAATCCCCAGACTGCCATCGGCATGCCGCTCCTGACGCACGATCAATTGCAATGACCCATCCTCGGGGATCGAGGCAATGGAGTATTCGCGCATGTTCAGCGGGACTAATGCGTCGACCAGCGCCTGGGCGTGCATGCCCACCAGGTGAGCGCGATTGTCCGGCAGTTGGCGGCCGCCCAGTGCCTGGGCCAGGGTTTCTTGCAGGCCGTCGAGTTGCACCGGCGAGTTGGCCGAAAGACCCAGGCCGTCAAGGAAGTGCTCGACGGCCCACGTGGACTGCCTTGGCATGACTTCAACCAAATCACCGGCCTGCCAGGAGGCGTTCCCATCGGGTGGGGTGAGCGCCAGCAGATAAACCCCCGAACCGCTGCTGCCGGGGTTGAGCAGTTCGCGCTGATCAAGGCTCCAGTTGTTGTAGCTCGGTGCCTGCCAGTTGGCGCTCGGCGCGCCGCCGGTGAGCTGGCTGAGCTGTTGCTGCCACTGATGAAGCGCTTCGGCATCACCGCTGTCGACCTGCACCGGGCTAAACAGCGCTTGGGCCCCACGCTCGCTCAGCCATTGCTGGACCCGGGTGGCAAAACCACAAAAGTGCGGGTATTGGCGGTCGCCCAGCGCGAGCACGGAATACTTGAGCGTGTTCAGCCCCAGAGGCTGGCCGAGGATTTTGCGTTCAAAACCACGGGCGCTGTCGGGCGCTTCCCCATCGCCAAAGGTGCTGACCACAAACAGAGCGTTGCTCGCCTGTTGCAAGTCGTCTTCGTTGAGCGCCCCCAAGGGCTGAACCCGCACCGGCAGACCGGCCGCCTGCAGTTGTCCGGCAGTCTGCCAGGCCAATTGCTCGGCAAAGCCGCTTTGGCTGGCAAAGCCGATCAGCCATGACGGCGCATCGTTGCTGACCGCGGCAAATCCCTGGCGTGCCTGCTTGATCTGACGCTTTTTACGGCGACGGTCCAGGTACAACAACCAGCCGGTAATAAAGAACAACGGCATGGTCAGGCTGGCGATGGTCACCAGGATTCGACCGGTCAGGCCCCAGTAGCTGCCCACATGGAGGGCGTAAATGCTGCTGAGCAATTGTGCCTTGTAGCTTTTGGCTTCAAAGCGATCGTGTTTCTTCACCGCGCCGGTGGCGGGGTCGAGCGTGATCTGGTTGAACGCACGCTCGTGGGGCGAGCTGTTGAGCAGGTAGAACACCGTGGCGGGTTGTCCTGCCACTGGCGGCATGCGCACGTTGTAGGTGCTCAGGTCCGGTCCCGCGGCTTTCTGGATACTGGCCCAGATGGCGTCGTAGTCGGCCACCGGAGCCGGCCCCGCAGGCCCTGGTTGGCCACGGCCGCCTTTGCGTTGCTCGCTGTTGGGGGTGTCGGAAAACAGCTTTTGCAGGCCCTTGTTGTACCATTCGTAAGACCATGACAAACCGGTCAGGGCCGCCAGCAGGTAAAAGATCATGCACCAGGTGCCTGCGACCGCGTGCAGGTCCCAGTTAAAGCTGCGACCTTTTTTCGCCCAGTCCAGCGTCAACCAGGCACGCCAGTTCAACGCTTTGCGCGGCCAGCGCAAGTACAGCCCCGACAGGCAGAAGAAAATCAGCATCAGGGTACAGGCGCCGGTGATCTGGCGACCGGTTTGGCCCATGGCCAGAAAACGGTGCAGTTGCAGCATCAGGTCGAAAAAGCCCTGGCCGTTGGCCTCACCCTGATAGGTGCCGGTATAGGGGTCGACATAGCGCATCTGGCCACGCCGCTCGCCCGGTGGCGGGGTGAAGAAAATTCGCGCAGCAGTGCCGCTGTCCACGCCCACCCATAGCATTGAAACCTGTTTGCCTTCAGTGGCCTCGACCCTGCGCACCAGCTCGGCGGGTGGCAGCACGCCGCTGTCGAGTTTTTCGACCTTGAGTACCGAAGGGTTGAGCAAGTTCAGCAACTCGTCCTGGAACGACACCGTGGCGCCGGTTATCCCCATCAAGGCCAGAACCAGCCCTGCGGTGATCCCGAAAAACCAGTGCAGCTGAAAAAGTGTTTTCTTAAACACGACGACCGCCTTGCTTGCTCAATTGAATGCTTCACGGCGCATTAGGCCGTGTACGTCATTTAACACACAAAAGCCCCGACCATTGGATGGGCGGGGCTCTGTACAGCTCAACTTCGAATTAGAAGTGGAAGCTGGTGGTCAACAAGGCTGTACGGCCCGCCGCCTGGCTTGCGAAGTGCGAAGCATAGGCTTTGTCGTAGTAGGTCTTGTCGGTCAGGTTTTGCACGTTCAGTTGCAGGTCGATATTTTTGGTCAGTTTGTAGCTGGCCATGGCGTCGTAGCGGGTGTAAGCCGGGACGTAAACGGTGTTGGCAGTGTCGCCGTACACTTCGTCAACATAGAACGCGCCGCCGCCAACGGTCAGCTTTGGCATCACTTCATAAGTTGTCCACAGGCTGAAGCTGTTTTTCGGCGTGTTCGGCATTTCGTTGCCTTTGTCCGACAGGGCAGTGGCGTTGACGCTGCCGTTACGGTTGCCCTTTTTGCCTGGATCAACCAGCTCGCTTTTCAGGTAGCTGTAGCCTGCAAACACTTGCCATTTTTCAGTGATCTTGCCACTGGCTGACAATTCCAGGCCGTCAACGCGGGACTCACCGGCGTTTTCGTAGGTAAAGGAGTCAGTCAGGACCCGAGTGTTTTTCTTCTCGGTACGGAATATTGCAGCCGTCAGCGACAGGCGGTCGTGGAACACATCCCACTTGGTGCCCAACTCGTAGTTAACGGTTTCTTCCGGCTTCAGGTCGCTGGTAATAGTGCTGCCAGGAGCAACCAGAGCGTTGCCTTCAACGCCTTCACCCACAATGCCGCCTGGTGGGGAAGCAGAGGTCGCGTAGGAAACGTAAACGCTACCGTTATCCAGTGGCTTCCAGACCAGGCCGGTTTGCCAGTTGAAGTAGTTGCTGTCGTTAGAGGCTTTAGTACGGCCCGTGGCAGCGTTGGTGTTCGCTGTGGTGCTGAACGAGTCGTAACGCAGACCGGCGTTCAACAGCCATTGTGGATCAAGTTCGATCGTGTCGAAAACGTAAGCTGCCTTGGTCACGCCAACGGTGTTGGTGCCGTTGTAATTGCGCGCCTCAGTACCGGTCCACACGTCGTTTGGATTCGGGTTGGACAGAGAGGTGCACTGGCCGCCGCTGTTGCCGACTTTGTCCAGTGTGCAATTAGGGTTGCTGTTTGGCGAAACGGTATAGCTGCTGGCGCGGGTTTCTTCACGGGTGAACTCGACACCGGTGGAGTAGGTGTTCTTGAAGCCCATGACCTGGAAGTTGCCAAACAGATCAGTCTGGTTAGTCGTGGTTTCGGTGGTCGAAACACGGGTGTTGGCACGACGCCACACAGTGCCGTACTGGTTAACGTTGTGCTGGCTGTCGTCCGGCTGGGTCAGGATGTAGTCCTGGCCGGTGTTGCCGTGACGCAAGGTGTTTTTCAGAGTCATCGCGTCGTTGAAGTCATGCTCGAACGAGATAGTGCTGATATCGACGCGGGTTTTGCGGAAGTCACGGTCTTTCAAACCGTAAAAGTTGCTGCTGTTGCCGCCATCGTCTGGCTTGTCATGACCGTGAACCGCTGTTCTTGAGCTGTTGCTGTAGCCATATGGAATGCCCGAGTCCGGCAGGTCGTTGCTTTCGAGATGGTAGTAGCTGACGTTCAGGCGGTTTTCAGTGCCCAGGCCGAAGGTCAGAGACGGTGCAACGCCCCAGCGGTCGTAGTTGACCGCGTCACGGCCGGATACATTTTGCTCGTGGCTCATCAGGTTCAGGCGAAACGCTGCGGTGTCCAGGAACTGGCGGTTTACATCCACGGTGTAGCGGCGGGTCTGGTCGGAGCCGTAGGTGAAGCCACCGTTGAGGAAGTCACCCATTTTAGGGGTCTTGCTCACCATATTCAGGCTACCGCCTGCCGAGCCACGACCACCAAAGGAAGAGTTGGGGCCTTTGCTGACTTCGATCGACTCGATGTCGAAAATTTCGCGGGTCTGGCCGCCAGCGTCACGCACGCCGTCAAGGTACATATCGGCCTGAGCATCAAAGCCGCGGATGAATGGGCGGTCGCCCTGCGGGTTGCCGCCTTCGCCTGCGCCGAAGGTGATACCCGGAACGGTGCGCAATGCATCTTGCAGCGAAGTGGCTGCAGTGTCTTGCAGCACTTGTTGTGGAATTACGGTGACGGAACGAGGCGTATCGATCAGCGGTGCGGTGTACTTCTGGGAGCTGGCTTTCTCGACCTGATACGACTTTTGATCTTGAGCTTCGCCAGTAACGGTAGTCGCGCCAAGGGAAATACTGTTGCCCTGTGCCTTGCTCTCAGTGCTTTCAGCGGCCTGAGCCATATGGGCTGCAGAGCTCGCAGTGATAGCAACACCGATGGCCGAAGCCAGCAAGCGTGGTGAGCTGACGGGTATTTTTAATTGTTGGCGCGACATTTTAAGATCCCTTCCCCCAGAATTTGAGCCGCGAAATATATGGCAAACAATTCTGACTATCAATTGAGAGGCATTACTATTAGCGCTAAATTTACAATCTTTACAAATTGCCTTTACGGTTTTTTCACACTCGTTCGTCTACAGGGGCGCAACAGGGTTTTACACATTCAATAAGAATCAATACCATTGCCATCCCTTTGCTATCAGGTGCTGCGTAATGTTGCTGCATATCCCCGGCTTGTTCTCCCGTGAAGAGGTGCAGCGCATCCGTGAGGCGCTGCAGCAGACTGAATGGGCTGACGGCAAAATCACTGCCGGCTTTCAATCCGCCAAGGCCAAGCACAATCTGCAACTGCCCGAAGACCATCCGTTAGCCAAGGAAATTGGTGCAGCGATGATGGACCGGCTCTGGAAAAATCCGCTGTTCATGTCGGCAGCGTTACCGCACAAAGTCTTTCCGCCTTTGGTGAACTGCTACACCGGGGGCGGCAGCTTCGACTTTCATATCGACAATGCTGTGCGTCAGCCCAGAGGCAGCCCCGAGCGGGTACGCACGGATCTGTCGGCCACCTTGTTTTTCAGCGATCCCGAAGACTATGACGGCGGTGAACTGGTGATTCAGGACACCTACGGTGTGCAGCAAGTCAAACTGCCAGCTGGCGATATGGTGCTGTACCCCGGCACCAGCTTGCACAAGGTCAATGCGGTTACTCGGGGAGCGCGCTTTGCATCGTTTTTCTGGACCCAAAGCCTGGTGCGTGAAGACAGCCAGCGCACCCTGCTGTTTGAAATGGATGGCGCGATCCAGCAACTGACCCGCGACGTACCCGATCATCCCTCCCTCATCCAGCTCACAGGCACCTATCACAACCTGTTGCGCCGCTGGGCCGAGGTCTAGCCATGAACTTTCAACTGCGCCGTGAAGAAGTGCTCGATGGTGACCAATTGCGCGCCATGCTGGCTGAAAACCCGGCGAAAGCTGCCCAGGCCATCTTGATGGCGGCCAAGGAGGGCATTGTGGACGGTCAGGCCTTGCTGGGTCAGATTCTGCTCGACGGCCAGGGCATTGAGCGCGACCCGGTGCTGGCCAAGCGCTGGTTTCAAATCGCGGCCAATGGCGGCCACCTCATGGCCCGCAACATGCTCGGACGTTGCTGGGAGCATGGCTGGGGCGGGCCTGTGGATTGCACGCTGGCCAGCCTGGAATATCGTCAGGCAGCAGAGGCCGGGCTGGATTGGGCGCTTTACAACTACGCCAACTTGCTGGCTACCGGTCGCGGTGTGGCGCAAGACCAGGGTGCAGCGTTCACCTTGTATGGAGTGGCAGCACAGGCTGGCCATGCCAAGTCGATGAATCTGCTGGGGCGTTATCTGGAAGAGGGCGTGTATTGCCCGGCAGATAAAAAGGCGGCGTGCCTCTGGTACGAACGCTCAGCCCTTGGCGGTGATTTTCGTGGCCAGTTCAGCCATGCCTCGGTACTCGCCGAGTCCGGTCATGTTGATGAGGCCTTGATCTGGTTTGAGCGTGCATTGGCGCAAGGCAACCTGAACTTCTTGCGCGTGAGTTACCTGGCCCTGCAGGAGGCCAGGGAGCCGCGTGTCAGGGCAATGAGCGACCTTTGGCAAGCGCGCATCCATACGCTGCAGGAAAGCGGCGACTGACAGTCATTACGCCGCGGCGGGTAATGCTCGTACGCGGTGTTTTAGAAGATCTGAATGGGCCACGGATTGTTAGGGTACGTATTCTTTTTTGTTTTTATCGTTGTCTTACGAGTTGCCGGGTAATAGTGTAATTGATTGATGCCCTTTGAAGATTGATCCTGTTTTGGCAGGATAATTATTTAAAGGGATTTAATATGCAAGGTGATAATTACGCCCTCTTTGAGAGTGTTGAAGATGCCAGGCCGCTTGAGGAAATGACGTCCTTGGAAGCGGCCATCTACTTGCCCTCGCAATATATTCAGGTGTTGGCGGGTGAAAAGAACGCCGCGGTTTCAAAAAATGAGCTGGGGTTTATTATTCGGCGCAGTGATATACACAGTGTCCGTGCTTATGTGCGTGAATCTCGAACATTACCGGTCGATTACAATAAGATCGTGGCATGGTTCGGGGCGAATACAGAGAGCGTGCCGGGGCTTGAGCCTGCAAGTATCCAGTTGTTTCATCAGCGTGTTGTGCAACACGCCGGTACATGGTCGGCGCTGGAGCGTGATACAAAAGAGCTTAGTCGGCAACTTAACAGGTTTTCGGACAGTTTTATTACAACGGCCAATGGCATTATTGAACTGATCAATAAGATCGAATTCGAGCGCTTTCTTACGGGGACCCTTGATGAGTTGACCGAGTCAGAAGAAGCCGAGTTGAAGGCGATTGTTCTGAACTCAACAGAACTCAAGGCCGTCCGTATTATCAGGGAATACGTACTGCTGATTAAAAAAGACACCGACGCTTATATCAATAAAGCCACGGCGGTGGGTGCCTTGGCAGCCGAGTTTGAGCGGGTGTTGTCTGACGAGTTGATTCACGAAGTCAACGGCAAGCTAGATGCGTATGCCAAGAGAGGGCACTCCAGGGAGCGCGAAGTGCTGGTCGAGCGTATTAAAGAGCTGGACAGTGAAATTGATCAGTTGATCAAGGACTATAAAACCCAAGTGTTGTATGGCCATTCAGGGATTTTTCTGGGGCCTGTAGGCCTGGCCATCACGGGCGGGATATTTGGTGCGAAAGCCGAAGCGACGCGGGCCCGAAAAAACAAGCTGATTGCCGAGCGCGAAGTCGCAAGACAAGGCAGTCATGAGCAGGAAAGGCTGGCCATTGTGCTGGATGCCACTCAGCAGCGCTTTACAGATTTGCGCAGCCGTATGCTCGGCGCCGAACAGGGAGCCAAGCAATTGGCGCAAGTCTGGGGCTACATTGCCAAATACCTCGATGAAGCAGCCTATCAGTTGGAGGGAGTGGATGACCTTGCCCGGCTACACCGGTTCAAGCTGGATTTTTCACAACTGTTGAATCCCTGGACGCGTGTTAAAGACTACAGCGTGCAGATATCCAACGCGTTTAATGAAATTATTGATGGGCGTCATTGAGTAAAGGGACTTAATTCATGAATAGGGACAGTGGACTCATGGTGTTTGAAAATCCTGATATGCCGGGTGTGTTTGCCGGGCTGAGAAAGTTCAATGCGGTGGCGGTGAATCGTGAATACGATTTTATTCCATCTTTACAAGAACGTTTGAACCTGGCCGCCAAAAACCTGAGCAATAGTGCGCGCACTATTGTCGATCAAGTACGCCATCTGGAAGTGGTGGTGGACAGCGCGGGTTTCGATGGGCTGCTGGAACAGTGGGGGGCCATTCATGCTCATACCGAGTTGGCCGTTGAAGTGCAAGCCTCTGCATTAAGTGCGCTCAATGATACCTGTGCCCTGCGGGTCGGTCGCATTGTAAGTGCTGTTGGGGCCGCCAAACATCAAATAGCATTATGGGTCGATGAAGGTGAAGGGCTCAACCTGGAACATTATTCTGATCCCTTGCTGGCGTATGATGCAGCCAGGCTTGATGAGTTGGAACAGCAGGCGGTCATGCTGCAAGTACAAAAAGATAAGTTGAGGGCAGATAAACAGGTTATAGACGCTGCCGTCACTATTCTTCAATCCCGAACCTGGCTGGATCACATAAGGGATTTACTGCCGACCGCCGAGCACATCCAGACGCTTTTAACGTCGGCACTGGTTGGAAAAGCAGAGGCGGATGTGGTCGTGGCGGCTCTTGAGCGCCTGACGCAGTACCTTGGCTTTTTTGACGGTGGCTATCGCTTGTTTGCCTTGACTCAGGCACGCAACAAAATAACCGACACGTTATCTGACGTGAGAGTGCTGCAAAACCAAAACGTGACAGATGCTCGGGTATTGAAAGAGCGTGCAGAGAAAATCAGGCGTCACGCTGAACTGGTTGAGGCTCGGGCGTACTGGGTTGACAACATGAGGTTGGTTGTCAGGGGGCTTGGGGTGTTTATCAGCCGTGCTCATTCGACCACAGAGGTCAACGCTAACGCGATGCAGCAGGCATCGGCAGAGGTGGCAGGGTTTCAGCGTTTCTTGCGGCGGATCAGTCGCTAGACGGTAATGACAGCCCCCCGGACACTTGGCCGGGGGGCCTGTTTTTACAGGTAGAAAGACTTCAGCGGCGGGAAGCCGTTGAACTCAACCGCGCTGTAGCTGGTGGTGTAGGCACCGGTCGATAGCCAGTACAGACGATCACCGATCGCCAGGTTCAGCGGCAGGCCGTACTTGTAGTTTTCGTACATGATGTCGGCGCTGTCGCATGTTGGGCCGGCAATCACGACTTCTTCCATTTCGCCTTTCTTTTCAGTCCAGATCGGGAACTTGATGGCTTCGTCCATGGTTTCGATCAGGCCAGAAAATTTGCCCACGTCGGTGTAAACCCAGCGCTCCACGGCGGTGCGGGATTTACGGGCTACCAGTACCACTTCACTGACCAGGATACCGGCGTTGGCAATCAGCGAACGGCCCGGTTCCAGGATGATTTCCGGCAGGTCGTCACCGAAGTCTTCCTTCAGGAAGCGAATGATCTCTTCGGCGTAGGTTTCCAGGCTGTTGGTGCGGGTGATGTAGTTGGCCGGGAAGCCGCCGCCCATGTTGATCAGCTTGAGAACGATGCCGTCTTCTTCTTTCAGGCGCTCGAAGATCACTTTGACCTTGGCGATGGCCGCATCCCATACGCTGATGTCCCGTTGCTGGGAGCCCACGTGGAACGAAATGCCGTACGGCACCAGGCCCAGGTCACGGGCCAGGATCAGCAAGTCCATGGCCATATCGGTCTGGCAGCCGAATTTGCGCGACAAAGGCCAGTCAGCCGTGGTCGAGCCTTCGGTCAGAATACGAACGTAGATCTTCGAACCTGGAGCCGCCTTGGCGATGTTGCGCAGGTCGGCTTCGGAGTCGGTGGAGAACAGGCGCACGCCTTTGTCGTAGAAGTAGCGAATGTCTTTGGATTTCTTGATGGTGTTGCCGTAGCTGATGCGATCCGGGCTAACACCTCGGTCCATCACTTTGTCCAACTCGTAGATCGAAGCGATGTCGAAGCTCGAACCCTTGTCGCGCAGCAGGTCGATGATTTCGACGGCTGGGTTGGCTTTGACTGCGTAGTACACCTTGGCAAATTCGAAGCCTGCACGCAGGTCATCGTAAGCCTTGCTGATCATGGCGGTGTCGATCACCACGAACGGGGTTTCCTGGGTGTCAGCGAAGGCCTTCATTTTGTTGAAGGTATCGCGCGCGTAATAGTCTTCGACCTTGATCGACATGCTGAGGGACTCCTAGTGGCAAACGTCATAAATAAATGGGCGCAACTGAACATCCTCCGTATCCCCACTTTGGTTCGCCTACTTCCCAAGGCATGTCCGCCGAAAGCAAAAAAGGTAAATGGACCTTGCTGTCTCGTCGTCAGTACTTGAGCCGGATGGATCGTTTCCAGCATGGATGTTCGGCGCGAACTTTAGGGGGTGAGTGCGTTGAGAGCAACAAAAAATGTCGCGTTTTTGTACGCGTTCGTCGTGGGGCCAGGATCAGCTATCTAGGTAACCGACACTGAGGTCAGCGTGACGTTCCCTGGCATTCCTCATTTCATGAACCCAGACGCCTGATTTTGCACCTTAGGACCAATAACTGAGCGTTCGGATGCCATGCGGGGGTGATGCAGTTGCACACCTGCTCCTGAAAGACGAACCCGTGTTTTAGTAACGCATGACAATAGGGAACTACATTGACTTTAAAACTTCATGCCGTAAAGGCGTCTAACGAGTCTTTGTTTATAGCGAATGATTATAGCGTAACTGTTATAAGTGACAGTTTTATATCGGCAATTAGGTTGTTAGTGTGCGGTCATCAAATATGAGGGTTGGAAGTCAAATCTCTGTTTGTAAGGCGCGGGCCTTATATTTTTATTGGGTGAGAAAATTCATCATTTTAAAAAGGATATTTAAGTATGGAAAATGCAGAAGCTTTTATTTTTCGCAACGTTGAGTTTGATGGTCGTGTATATGTAAAAGTCATGGGGCTCTCTCCCGATCAATCCTGCATGGTCACATTATATAAAGAGGGTCAGGTGCTGCGTTCGTTAAGCGGTCAAGTCGTCATGTTTGATAATCAGCAAGCTGGGCGTTATCAGGCTGAGGTGAACTACACCGGGGGGGCAGGTGTTTCCGGCCTGTTAAAGACCCGCGAAATCACTATTTCAGCGGTGGGGAAAACCCTGCCGTCGACGGTGAAACCCACGACCAAATCCACGCCGGAAGTATTCAGTCCTGTTAAAGGGGTAACTCGTTACTATTTACAGATAAAGCTGGATCATGACGATTCCCTGGCGCGTCTGAAGCAGGGCGCGTTAACGCAGTCACCGTTGTTCTCCAGGGTAAGAGGTCGCGCCACCTATGAGAAACTGCCTAATAATAAGTTAATGGGCGATATTATACCCCGTACTTACTATGTCGATCCGGGGTGTACGTTTGACGAGTTGGTAGCCATTGTCACTGAGCTCGAGCAGTTGGACTATGTTGTTTATTGTACTGTCGTCCCGGATACCACAGGAATGGCTGCTCCTGATCTGCCTCCCAGGGAAACCCCTTCATCTTTAACACTAGCCCCCCATGTCACTGAGCCCACGCCCCTGTTTCAGAGTTTGCAGACGTATCTAGGCGATGGTGTATCTAGCCGCCAACTAGGGATGAATGTTTTGGAGGCTTGGGGGATAGGGGAATATGGCAAGGCGGCCACGGTCCGGCACTTGGACTTTGGTGTGTACCGAAATCATGAGGACTTGAGAAACAATATTACAGTGGTCAGCAGCCGTCCGGAAACTGAGGACTGTAATCACGGCACCGCTTCAACGGGTTGTATAGCTGCTAGTAAAAACACGATAGGAGTGGTTGGGATCGCACACGGTTGTCATTTCAATTTCTACGATACCGGTTCTCTTGACTTGATTATCAGAGATGCAGTGCCCGGAGATATAGTGAGCTTGGATATACAGCTTCAGGGACCTTCTAATTTCCTTCCAATGGTGCATAACAGGTCGTGGTGGGACAAAATCAAGTCCTTGGTAGATAAGGGAGTGGTGGTCATAATGGCGGCGGGGAATGGTGGTCTTGATCTCAGTGTGCAGGCTGGGAATATGAATCAATTTGGTGACAGCGGTGGTTTTTTGGCGGGAGCTTGTTATCACACTAACGGGCGAAAGGTGTATTTTTCAAATTATAAATACGCAGGGGCAACTATAAATTCATGGGGGGACTGGAGTGTAGTGACCACGGGGTATGGCTCCTTACAAAAAATGGAGGGCAATAATAGAAACTATTCCAAAGATTATTCGGGCACTTCCAGTGCGACCCCGTTGTGTGCGGGTGCCCTAGCGTTAATTCAATCTTATATGATTACCCATTTTGGCACGTTCCTTAACGCCTCGTGGATGCGGCACGTGCTGTCGGTGACCGGGTACAATGAAGGCAGTGCTGATGCTATCGGTCGTCGTCCAAATGTAATGGCGGCATTGAGGTTTGTACGAACGCATTTCGCTTGAGCGGAACTTGTCAAATAAGAGTGGTGCGCGTTCTGCGTTTGGGTGTTAATCCATGCCGTGCATCGTTATAAAATATCGATCGCGGACTTATATACACCCGCAATTAATCCTGCGGGTGTATATAAGTGCTTGGGTAATTAGTCTATTACGCCAACGCAATATCTGCCGGCGAGACAATGCTGGTCTTGGCCCCACGTGAGCGGCCCGAGCTCAGGTAGGCGGCAATCGATTCTTGCGTCACTTCACCCTGGAACACACGCTCGGTGTCCATGACCGGCAACCACGAACGGTTGAACTCATACATGCGCGACAGCAGGATGCGCAAGTGTTCCTCGGACGCGGCAGTGGCGGTGAATTCGCGCAGGTACTGGCCGCACGTACCGCTCTGGCGGTGCAGGTCACGACGGCGCACATAGCCCAGGGCTTTGTTGTCGGCACATGTCACGACGACATAGCGACGGTCGAGTTCGTCCATCAGTTCCAGCGCTTCGGCCACCGGGGTTTCCGGGCTCACCGACGGCGCGTTGTCCGCCGCGTCTTCGGCCTTGACCAGCAGCAGGCGCTTGAGCGTGCTGTCCTGGCCCACGAAGTTGCTGACAAAGTCGTCGGCCGGGTGGGCGAGCAGGGTGTCGGGATGATCCATCTGCAACAACTTGCCGCCACGGAAGATCGCAATCTTGTCGCCCAGCTTGATCGCTTCGTCGATGTCGTGGCTGACCATGATCACGGTCTTGTTCAGCGCCCGTTGCATCTCGAAGAATTCGTTCTGGATCATCTCGCGGTTGATCGGGTCAACGGCACCAAACGGTTCATCCATCAATAGCAGCGGTGCGTCAGCGGCCAGGGCGCGAATCACCCCGATCCGCTGTTGCTGGCCACCCGACAGTTCGCGCGGATAACGGTTGAGGTACTGCTTGGGTTCAAGCTTGATCATGCTCATCAGCTCGCGGGCACGGTCATGGCACTTTTGCTTGTCCCAGCCCAGCAGGCGCGGCACGACGGTGATGTTTTCCTCGATGGTCATGTTGGGGAACAGGCCGATCTGCTGGATCACATAACCGATATTGCGACGCAGGGTCACCGGGTCGAGGTCGGTGGTGTCTTCGCCGTTGATCAGGATCTTGCCGGAAGTGGGCTTGATCAGGCGGTTGATCATTTTCAGCGTGGTGCTTTTACCGCAACCCGAAGGCCCGAGGAACACACAGATCTCGCCTTCGTTGACGGTCAGGCTTACCGAGTCCACGGCTTTTACGTCTTTGCCGTTGCTTTGGAATGTTTTGCTGAGGTTTTGAAGTTCGATCATTTGAGCAGTCCTTTTGGAGTCAGCGAGCGTTGCAGCCATTGCAGAAGCAGGTCGGCGATGATGGCCAGAACACTGACCAGCACGGCGCCGACGATCAGCATCGACATGTCGCTACGGCTGATTGCAGCAAGAATAAGTACACCCAGACCGCCAGCACCGATGGTGGCGGCGATGGTCATGACGCCGATGTTCATCACCACGGCGGTGCGTACGCCGGCGAGAATCACGGGTACCGCGATGGGCAGTTCAACCATGCGCAGGCGCTGGCCAAAGGTCATGCCGATGCCGCGGGCGGCTTCGCGAATACCCGGTTCCACGCCGGTGAGGGCCAGGAACGTGTTGCGCATGATGGGCAGCAGTGAATAAAGAAACACCGCCGTGATGGCCGGCATCGGGCCCAGGCCCTGGCCGAACTTGGAGTAGAACGGCAACAGCAGGCCGAACAGGGCAATGGACGGAATGGTCAGCAGCACGGTGGCGCTGGCTTGCAGAGGGCCGGCCAGTGTCGGGAAGCGTGTCATCAACACACCCAGCGGCACGCCGATCAGGATCGCCAGAATCACGGCGATGCCGACCAGGCTGATGTGCTGAAGGGTCAGTTGTAAGACTAGCGACCAGTCCATATGGGAAAAGGCGTTCAAAAATTCCATGTCTTTTCCTTAGTTGAGTGGATGCTGGCGCAGGAAATCTGCGGCCACCGTGGAGGGGCTTTCGTGGTTCACGTCGACCCGCGCGTTGAGCTGGCGCATGGTTTCGTCGTCAAACAGATCGGCCAGGGGTTTGAGCAGCGCTTCCAGGTCCGGGTGGGCATCGAGATAGGCTTTGCTCACGACCGGCGCGGCGGTGTAGTCCGGGAAGTAATGCAGGTCGTCGTCCAGCAACTTGAGGTTGAAGGCACTCAAGCGGCCGTCCGTGGTGTACACCAGCCCGGCAAATACCTGGCCGTTTTTCAGCGCGGTGTAGACCAGGCCTGCGTCCATCTGACGGATATTGCGGCGGGTCAGGTCCATGTCGTAGAGCTTGACCATGCCCAGCAAACCATCGGAGCGGTTGGCGAACTCGGTGTCCAGTGCCACCAGTGCGCTTTTGTTTTCCGGGTCACGCAGTGCCTTGTTCAGGTCACTGATGCTGTTGATGTCCGGAAACGCCTCGGCCACTTTCTGTGGCAGGGCCAGCGCGTAGGTGTTGCTGAACTTGGACGGATGCAGCCAGATCAGTCCTTTTTTTGCATCGACCTCTTTAACCCGGTCGTAGGATTGCTGGCTGTCGAGTTTGTCGGTGATGTGGTTGTAAGCCACCAGCGATACGCCGGTGTATTCCCACACCATGTCCAGTTGCCCCGACTCTTGGGCCGAGCGCGCCAGGCTGCTGCCCAGCCCGCCAGTCACCTTGGCGTTGTAACCTTTGCTATTGAGGTATTGGGACGTGATTTCAGCGAGCAGGGTTTGCTCGGTAAACACTCGCGCCCCGATACGAATCAGGGGTTTTTCTGCGGCCTGGACAACTCCTGCGCACAGCAGGATGCAGCCTAGTAAGAAGCTTATTTTTTTCATGGGTATTCCTTTGCTCAGCCGGACCTTAAACAGGTCGCAGACCGCGTTCCAACCATCGGCGGCTGATGAGTATCACCAGGCCATCGAGCAGCAATGCCAGCAGCGCGGTACAGGCTGCGCCGAGGATCAGTTGCGGCTGATTGTTGAGGGCGATGCCGGGGAAAATCAGGCTGCCCAGGCTATTGGCGCCGATCAGGAACGCCAGGGGTGCCGTACCGACGTTGATCGCCAGTGCGACCCGTACACCGCCCATGATGATGGGCACGGCGTTGGGCAATTCGACTCGCCACAGCACCTGGCGTGGGGTCATGCCGATGCCGACGGCGGCTTCCTTGAGCGAACCCTGTACGTTTTTCAAGCCTTCATAGGTGTTGCGCACGATGGGCAGCAACGAGGCCAGAAACAGGGCGAAGATGGCAGGACCGCTACCGATCCCCAGAAAACCCAGGGCAATGGCCAGTACGGCCAGCGGAGGGACGGTGTTGCCGATGTTGAAGACTTGCATGAAGCGTTCCGCACGTCCGGCCATGTTCGGTCGGCTGAGGAAAATGCCGGCGGGTATCCCTACAAGAAGGGCGGCGAGCATTGAAGCGAGTACCAGGTACAGGTGGGCTTGCAGGTAGAACAACAAATCATCTTGATAGTGTTCGATAGTGCTGATGCCGATCCAGTGGACCAACAGGGCCAGGAGCGCGATCACAACCGCACCTCCAATAAGCCCTTTTCCATAGCGATTTGCCACAGACGGACTCCTTTTTTTCAGTCGGCGAACACATCGTCTCGTGGCATTACCATTTCTGGCTGCCGACAATCATGTTCGCGAAGAGCAACAGGGGAGTGCGAAAAGCGCCCTCATCACCTGTCATTAGCGCAGCCTCGTCAGGCTAACTTGCTGATATTTCAGCCCCTGACGGTTTGTCGTATCAGGAGAGTGGACGCCTCCACTGTTTAAAAGGTTCACATTATTTACGGCACATTGCCACCCTTGTCCGACGGGCAAGGGTACCAACGGTGGCTGTAGTGCCCGGTTTTAGGCTATAATCCGCGCCCTTTTTTGAATCAATCGTCAGGCGATTTCCCATGACCAACCAGGCCGCCGAAGTCGCGAAACGCCGCACTTTCGCTATTATTTCCCACCCCGATGCGGGTAAGACCACCATCACCGAAAAGCTCTTGCTGATGGGTAAGGCGATTGCTGTCGCCGGTACGGTGAAATCGCGAAAGTCCGACCGCCATGCCACCTCCGACTGGATGGAAATGGAGAAGCAACGGGGTATTTCGATTACCACGTCGGTCATGCAGTTCCCGTATCGCGACCACATGATCAACCTGCTCGACACCCCGGGCCACGAAGACTTCTCCGAAGACACCTATCGCACCCTGACCGCGGTCGACTCGGCCCTGATGGTGCTCGATGGCGGTAAGGGCGTAGAGCCACGGACCATCGCCCTGATGGACGTCTGCCGTCTGCGTGACACGCCCATCGTCAGCTTTATCAACAAACTCGACCGCGATATCCGCGACCCGATCGAGTTGCTGGACGAGATCGAGGCGGTCCTGAAAATCAAGGCGGCGCCGATCACCTGGCCGATTGGTTGCTACCGTGACTTCAAGGGTGTTTACCACCTGGCAGACGACTACATCATCGTCTACACCGCCGGTCACGGTCATGAGCGCACCGAAACCAAAATCATCGAAAAACTCGATTCCGATGAAGCCCGCGCCCACCTGGGTGACGAGTACCAGCGCTTCGTCGATCAACTGGAACTGGTTCAGGGCGCCTGCCATGAATTCAACCAGCAGGAGTTCCTCGATGGCCAGTTGACCCCGGTGTTCTTTGGTACTGCATTGGGCAACTTTGGTGTCGACCACGTGCTTGATGCCGTTGTGAACTGGGCGCCCAAGCCATTGGCCCGTGTTGCCAACGAGCGCACCGTTGAGCCTGTTGAAGAGAAATTCACCGGCTTCGTGTTCAAGATCCAGGCAAACATGGACCCAAAACACCGTGACCGTATCGCCTTTATGCGCATTTGCTCGGGCAAGTACGAAAAGGGCATGAAAATGCGTCACGTGCGTACCGGAAAGGACGTACGAATCGGCGACGCGCTGACTTTCTTCTCCTCGGAGCGTGAACAGCTCGAAGAGGCGTTTGCGGGCGACATCATCGGTTTGCATAACCACGGCACCATCCAGATCGGCGACACTTTTACCGAAGGCGAGAGCCTGAGCTTTACCGGTATCCCGCACTTCGCCCCGGAATTGTTCCGTCGCGTTCGTCTGCGCGATCCGCTCAAGTCCAAGCAACTGCGTCAGGGTCTGCAGCAACTGGCCGAAGAGGGCGCCACTCAGGTGTTCTTCCCGGAGCGCAGCAACGACATCATCCTGGGCGCAGTGGGTGTGTTGCAGTTCGATGTGGTCGCGAGCCGCTTGAAAGGCGAATACAAAGTGGAATGCTCCTACGAGCCGATCACCGTTTGGTCGGCACGCTGGATCGATTGCAGCGATAAGAAAAAGCTCGAAGAGTTCAAGATCAAGGCTGTGGAAAACCTGGCCATTGATGGCGGTGGTCACCTGACCTACCTGGCGCCGACGCGCGTAAACCTGGCGTTGATGGAAGAGCGCTGGCCGGATGTGAAGTTCCGCGCGACCCGTGAGCACCACTAAGGGCTCAGGCGTCTGGTTGAAAAAAAGCGAAGCCCTTGGGCTTCGCTTTTTTTTGGCCTGCGTCAGGTAGTGAATACACGGCCAGAAAAGTGTCTGTAGCAGTTGACGAGCAGTGCGAGGCTACGTCCGACGATGCAATCGTCGTAAATCCGGTAAGTACTATGCACCTGACACATCACTGCTGATTGGTTTTACGACTGCTACGCAGCCGGACGTAGCCTCGCGTTGCTCGTCAACGGCTACAAGGGGGAGAAGCCCCGCCACAAAGTATCGATTAACGCGGCTGCGTAACTCCGAATGGGTATATCGCAACCTGTGTGTTTCTGGAAAAGCTGAAGGGGGCGGACTAGGTTTAAAGGGTGTTTTTCCCACAACTGGATGGAAATCGCCATGAAGCTTTTTCAACGCATTGTGTTGTTGCTCAAAGTGCTGGTGTTGTTGTCGATGAGTGCTTCTGCAGCTTGGGCCAGTCATCCGGCCGGGTATTCGGCGACTGGCGTGCCGGGACCGACGGTTCATGCCATCTACAAATCGGACTCGGAGCCGGGTGATCAGGGGCAGGGCGGCAGTTCGGGGGATGACGACCAGACGGATGGTGACGGCGGCGCGGATGGCGGTGGCAGCGGTGATAACGGCGATGACGGTGAAGAGGGCGACGAAGGCGATAGCCAGACGTAGTTTCTGAACGGTGGGAGCGAGCAAGCCCGCTCCCACATAAGCGTCAGTCAGTTAGAAACTGCTCCGCGTGATGGCAGGCAACCTGGCGGTTATCGAGCAGACGCAAGATGGGTTCGTCAGTGCTGCACACGTCAGTGGCATACGGGCAGCGCTTGTGGAAGGCGCAGCCTGATGGCGGGTTCAGCGGGTTGGGCAACTCGCCCACGATCTTGATTTTAGGCTTGAGCGGGTCCGGGTGGATGGTGGGTGTCGCCGACAGCAACGCCTGGGTGTAGGGGTGCAGCGGTCGGGTATAGATCTCTTCCTTGGGGCCCATTTCTACCGGGCGGCCCAGGTACATCACCAATACCGTGTCGGCCACATGCCGCACCACCGCCAGGTTGTGGGAAATAAACACGTAGGCGGTGTTGAATTCCTGCTGCAGATCCATGAACAGGTTGAGTACCTGCGCCTGAATCGATACGTCCAGCGCGGAAGTCGGTTCGTCCGCCACCAGCACTTTGGGTTGCAGCATCATGGCCCGTGCCAGGGCAATTCGCTGGCGCTGGCCGCCCGAGAACATGTGCGGGTAGCGATGGTAATGCTCAGGTCGCAGACCCACCTGTTTCATCATGGCCTGGACTTTTTCGCGGCGTTCGCTGGCGCTCAGTGTGGTGTTGATCAGCAGCGGCTCAGCCAGTTGATCACCCACTTTCTGCCGCGGGTTGAGCGAGGCGTAAGGGCTCTGGAACACCATCTGCACGTCTTTGCGCAGTTGCTTGCGCTCGGCCTTGTTGGCCCCCGTGACTTCTTGGCCGGCAATTTTCAATGAACCGGAGGATGGCTCTTCGATCAGGGTCAGGGCGCGGGCCAGGGTGGACTTGCCACAACCTGATTCGCCCACCACGGCCAGGGTTTTGCCCGCTTCAAGTTCAAACGATACGCCGTTGAGTGCGCGCACCAGCGCATGGCCTTTGAACAGGCCACGGGATACTTCGTAGTGACGGGTTAGGTCACGGGCGGTCAGAACAACAGTCATTACGCCACCTCCTGATTCAAGGGGAAGAAGCAGCGCACCTGACTGTGAGCCTTTTGCTCCAGCTCAGGACGTTGTTGACGGCATTGTTCTTGTACGTAGGGGCAGCGTGGCGACAACAGGCAGCCTTTCGGGCGGTCGTAACGCCCCGGCACGATGCCGGGCAAGGTGGCCAGGCGGGCGGCGCCCATGCTGTGTTCAGGGATCGCGGCCAGCAGGGCTTCGCTGTAGGGGTGCGCCGGCACGTCAAACAGCCCTGGCACGTTGCCGACCTCTACCGCTTGGCCGGCGTACATGACGCATACGCGCTGGGCCGTTTCGGCGACCACGGCCAGGTCGTGAGTGATCAGTACCAGTCCCATGTTTTGTTCGCGCTGCAGGTTGAGCAGCAGGTCCATGATCTGGGCCTGGATGGTCACATCCAGTGCAGTGGTCGGTTCGTCAGCGATCAGCAGTTTGGGTTCGCCGGCAATCGCCATGGCAATGGCCACGCGTTGGCTCATGCCTCCTGACAATTGGTGCGGATAGGCGTCCATGCGGCTGGCGGCGCCAGGGATTTCGACTTTTTCCAGCAGTTCGATGGCCCGTTTGCGTGCTTCTTTTTTCGACATCTTCAGGTGCAGACGCAGCACTTCCTCAATCTGGAAACCCACGGTGTAGCTGGGGTTCAGCGCGGTCATCGGGTCCTGGAAGACCATCGCCATGTCTTTGCCGACGATCTGGCGGCGTTGACGGGCGCTGAGGGTCAGCATGTTCTTGCCGTCGAAGTTCAGCGCATCGGCGGTCACGATACCGGGATGCTCGATCAGGCCCATCAGCGCCATCATGGTGACCGATTTACCGGACCCCGATTCGCCAACAATGGCCAGGACTTCGCCTTTATCCACAGACAGACTCAGGCCATCGACGACCGGCACGGCCGTCGCGTCGCCAAAGCGGACGTTGAGATTCTTGATTTCTAACAGTGACATTGGAATCTCCTCAGGCGGCGTTCTTGAGTTTCGGGTCCAGCGCATCGCGCAGGCCGTCGCCCATCAGGTTGATTGCCAGCACGCTGAGCAAAATGGTCAGGCCGGGCAGGCTCACGACCCACCAGGCACGTTCGATGTAGTCACGGGCCGAAGCCAGCATGGTGCCCCACTCAGGGGTTGGCGGTTGTACGCCAAGGCCCAGGAAGCCCAGTGCAGCGGCGTCGAGAATCGCCGAGGAAAAGCTCAAGGTGGCCTGAACGATCAGTGGTGCCATGCAGTTGGGCAGCACGGTGATGAACATCAGGCGCGGCAAGCTGGCGCCCGCCAGGCGGGCAGCGGTCACGTAGTCGCGGTTCAGTTCGCCCATGACGGCGGCACGGGTCAGTCGCACATAGGACGGCAACGAAACCACAGCAATGGCGATGACGGTGTTGATCAGGCCAGGGCCGAGGATGGCAACAATCGCCACCGCCAGCAGCAGGGACGGCAGGGCCAGCATGATGTCCATCAGACGCATGATGCCCGGGCCGAGCAGGCGCGGGAAAAACCCGGCAAACAGGCCCAGGATCACGCCCGGAATCAGGGAGATGACCACGGACGACAAACCGATCAGCAGCGACAGGCGCGAACCTTCGATCAGGCGTGACAGCAAGTCACGGCCCAGCTCGTCGGTACCGAGCAGGAACTGCCACTGGCCGCCTTCAAGCCAGACCGGCGGGGTCAGCAGGAAGTCACGGTATTGCTCGCTCGGATTGTGGGGGGCAACCCACGGGGCAAAGATCGCGCAGAACACGATGATGATCATGAAGATCAGGCCCGCAACGGCGCCCTTGTTTCTGGAGAAGGCATGCCAGAATTCTTTGTAGGGCGATGGATAAAGCAGGCTTTGATCCAGTTCGGTGGTGCTTGGAGTAGTGCTCATGGTCAGGATCTCAGCGCTGGTGACGGATGCGTGGGTTGGCAAAGCCGTAGAGGATGTCGACTACGAAGTTGACCAGAATCACCAGGCAGGCGATTAGCAGGATGCCGTTTTGCACCACGGGATAGTCCCGGGCACCGATGGCTTCGATCAGCCATTTACCGATACCGGGCCACGAGAAGATGGTTTCGGTCAGTACGGCACCGGCCAGCAGGGTGCCGACTTGCAGGCCCACCACGGTCAATACCGGGATCAGGGCGTTGCGCAGGCCGTGCACGAACACCACGCGAGCCGGGGACAGGCCTTTGGCGCGGGCGGTGCGGATGTAGTCTTCGCGCAGCACTTCGAGCATCGATGAACGGGTCATCCGCGCGATCACGGCCAGCGGGATGGTGCCCAGCACAATGGCCGGCAGAATCAAGTGGTGCAGCGCGTCCCAGAAGGCTTCGGGCTGGTCGCTGAGCAGGGTGTCGATCAGCATGAAACCGGTTTTTGGCTCGATGTCGTACAAAAGATCGATACGCCCGGACACCGGGGTCCAGCCCAGGCCTACGGAGAAGAACATGATCAGGATCAGGCCCCACCAGAAGATCGGCATCGAGTAACCCGCCAGGGAGATCCCCATCACCCCGTGGTCAAACAATGACCCTCGCTTGAGTGCCGCGATAACCCCGGCCAGCAACCCAAGGACACCCGCGAACAACAACGCGGCGGTGGCCAGTTCCAGGGTGGCGGGGAACAGCGCGGAAAACTCGGTCCACACGCTTTCGCGGGTGCGCAATGACTCGCCAAGATCACCATGGGCGAGCTTGGTGACGTAGTCGATGTACTGCTCATGCAGTGGTTTGTTCAGACCCAGACGCTCCATGGCCTGGGCGTGCATTTCAGGGTCTACCCGACGCTCACCCATCATGACTTCGACCGGATCACCCGGGATCATGCGAATGAGGGCAAAGGTCAGCAGGGTGATGCCGAAGAAGGTGGGTATCAACAACCCTATTCGGCGGGCAATAAAACTAAACATCGTGTGGTGTTCCTTATCAGCCGGTTAGGCAGGTCCGCCAGGGTTCAGGTAGATCCTGGCGGGTTTTTTATTGTTCTACTTCACCTGGGTGGTGGCGAAGTTGTTGTTGGTCAGGGGGCTCAGGGTATAGCCCTCGACATTTTTGCGCATCGCAGTAAACAGCATAGGATGGGTTACGTTTATCCAGGGTTGATCCTGATTAAAAATCACCTGTGCCTGTTGATAGAGTTCTGCGCGTTGCGAGGGTTCAGTGATGCTGCGGGCCTTGGTGATCAGGGCTTCGAAATCCTCGTTGCACCAGCGTGAGTAGTTCTCGCCGTTTTTGGCGGCCTCGCAGCTGAGCAACGGGGTCAGGAAATTGTCCGGGTCGCCGTTGTCGCCGCCCCAGCCGGTCGAGACCAGATCATGTTCGCCATTTTTGGCGCGCTTGAGCATTTCGCCCCATTCCATGACCCGGATATCCAGTTTCAGACCGATCTTTGCCAGGTCGGACTGTAACAACTGCGCGCCCAGCATCGGGTTGGGATTGGTCGGGCCGCCACCGTTACGGGTGAACAGGGTCAGCACCGTGCCCTCGGGCACGCCCGCTTCCTTGAGCAGTGCGCGAGCCTTGTCCAGGTCCCGGGGCGGGCTTTGAATAGTGGTGTTGTAGCCCAGCATGGTGGGCGGGTACGGGTTGATCGCAATCAGTGCATTGCCTTCGCCGTGCACGGTGTTGAGGTACGTTTGCTTGTCGAAGGCCATGTCGATGGCTTTGCGCACGCGCACATCGTTCAGGTACTTGTGGCTGGAGTTCATGGCGATGTAGCTGGTCATCAGGGCTGCCAGTTCATCGACCTTGAGGTTAGGGTCTTTGCGGATGTTTTTGACGTCATCGGGCTTGGGGTACAACGCGATCTGGCATTCGTTGGCCTTGAGTTTTTGCAGGCGCACGTTGTTGTCGGTGGTGATGGCGAAGATCAGGGCATCACTCGGTGGCTTGCCGCGAAAGTACTCCGGATTGGCCTTGAAGCGTACCTGGGCATCTTTGTTGTAGCGCACGAAAATAAACGGGCCGGTGCCGATGGGCTTGGTGTTCAGGTCGGCGGTTTTGCCGGACTTGAGCAACTGGTCGGCGTACTCAGCGGAATAGATGGACATAAAGGGCATTGCCACGTCGCGCAGGAACGGTGCTTCAGGGTGGTTGAGGGTAACTTTTACCGTCAGGTCGTCAATTTTCTCGACGCTTTTGAGCAGGTCCTTGAAGCCCATGCTTTCAAAGTAGGGGTAACCGACCAACGAGAGTTTGTGCCACGGGTGGTTCGGGTCCAGCTGGCGCTGGAAACTCCAGACCACGTCGTCGGCGTTGAGGGTTCGGGTCGGTTTGAAATAGTCGGTGGTGTGAAACTTGACGCCGGGGCGCAGGTGAAACGTGTATTCAAGCCCGTCCGGGCTGATGTCCCAGCGTTCGGCCAGGGCAGGTTCCACATCCGTGGTGCCGGGTGCAAAGTCGGCCAGGCGGTTGAGGATGGTTTCAGCCGACGCATCGGCGGAAACGGCGGTGGTGAATTGGACGATGTCGAACCCTTCAGGGCTGGCTTCGGTGCAGACCACCAGATTTTTGGCCGAAACACTGACTGCTGTACTCAGCAGTGCCACAGCGATGGCGGTGCGTAGCGGGAGTCTTTTCATGGCAATCATCTCCAATGGGTTGTACCTGCGTAACGACTACGGCTGATTCATGGAATCAGCCGTAGTCGTGATGTGTAAAAGGTGTGTTTACAGAATGTTGAACGGAATGGTGGTGACCACGCGGAACTCGTTGATGTTGCCGTCAGACTGATTTTTGCTGGCGCGGTGCGTGGTGTACGTGGCGCGAATCGCAGTGGCTTTGAGTGGGCCACTCTGGATTGCATAGGACGTGCCAACGCTGTACTCGTAATGGGTTTCGCCGTCCATGTTCTTCACGTCGTAGGCGGTGCCCGTGTACTTGGTGCCGTCAATGTCCCAACCGCGAGCGTGGTAGGCGTTGAACTTCAGGCCCGGAATCCCGTACTGCGCCATGTTGATGCTGTAGGCCAGTTGCAGGGACTTCTCGTTCGGGCCGTTGAAGTCCGAGAGCAGGGAGTTGGCCAGGTAAATGCCGTTGGTTTCGTGCAGGTAGTCGAAGTACTCGTCGCCGCTGACTTGCTGATACGACAGTGTCAGGGTGTGAGCCAGGTGGCTCAGGCCGAAGGCCAGGCTGAAGGTGTCGTTGTTGATATTGCCCAGGGCCTTGCTGCCGGTGTCGAGGGTCTTGTAGTAGTTGAAGTTGGTGTTCAGGCCCAGGGTGGCGTTGTCGCCCATGTCGTGTACTGCACCGAAGTAGTACTGGTTCCAGAAGTCTTCAACATGGGTGGCGTACAGCGTGGTCTTCAGGTTTTTGAGCGGCTGGTAGTTGAGGCCGGCAACGCTGGCGCGGTCAGTCTCCGCCCCGGTTGCGCCGTATTCGCTGCGAAACTTGCTCAGACTGGCTTCGGTACGCGGGGACACGCGGTCAAAGGAGCCGGCATCGAAGGACAGGTTGTTGAACTCTTCGCTGTGCAAACCCACCCCTTGAAAGCTTGAGGGCAGTGCACGGTTACCGATCACATCGATGGTCGGGCTGCTGAAGTTCTGTCGGCCTACGGTCAGCGTGGTGTTGGAGATGCGGGCGCTAAGATTGGCCAGGCCCAGCTTGCTCCACTGGCCAACGGCATCGCCATCGCTGTGGGTCAGGGTCCGGTTGTTTGGCCCGGCAATGTCCTTGGCGTCGCGGTCCAGTGCTACCGCGTTGTAAGCGGCCACTTGGGTGCTAAAACCGACGGTGCCTTCTGTGAAGCCCGAGGTGTAGTTGAGGATCGTGCCCTGTACCCAGTTGATCCGGCGCGGGGTGGATTCACGGGTGCCGTGGTTGTTGTAGCTGAAGCGATCATCGCGACGCTTGAGCTCATTGGCGTACCAGTTGCGGGTGGTGCCGCCCAGGGTCTGATCTTCGAGAAAGCCCTTGGTCTCGCTTTGAGCACTGGTGGCTTTCAATTCGGTGGGCATGAATTCATCGGCATTGGCCATCGCGGTGAGGCTGCTGATGGACAAGGCTAACAACGCGCTGCTGGTAAGTTTCATGGTTGAGGCTCCTCTTTGGTTTCTTTTTTATTGCCGGTCTTTATTTGTTCTGACTCGGCTGTTGTGAAACGTTTTAAAGCGTTGCAAACGTTTGCCTGCTACCCGATAGGCGAAGTTTCAGCGGACCACCTGAAAAGTGGCCTGCTGATACCGCACTGTTGTTCGCTGAAGCGACTTCTGCCTCTATGGGAGCGGGCTTGCTCGTGATGGTCGTTACGATGACGCGTATTTACTGAGTAAATGCGGCGCTCTGAAGACCATCGTGGGCAAGCCCGCTCCCACCTTTGAGCAGCGTTACTGCTGTCGGGGGGAGTTAGTCCTTGAGGCTGACGCCTGAGAACGCGTTACGCCCAAAGGGACTGACCTGGAAACCTTCGACCTTGACACTTAGCGGCTGGTTGACCGTGGAGTGCGCAATGGGAGTGATCGGCACCTGTTGCTTGAGCAACTGCTGGGCCTGTTTGTAGAGCACCGTACGCTGGTCGCGATCGGTGATGACCTTGGCGTTCTTGACCAGCGTGTCGTACTCCTTGTTGCACCACATGGAGTAGTTGTTGCCGCCGATCGCGTCGCAGCTGTACAGCGTGCCGAGCCAGTTGTCCGGGTCACCGTTGTCGCCCGTCCAGCCAATCAGGCTGATGTCATGCTCGCCGTTCTTGGTGCGCTTGATGTACTCGCCCCATTCATAGCTGACGATCTTGACCTTGAGCCCGATTTTGGCCCAGTCCGACTGGAGCATTTCGGCCATGAGCTTGGCGTTCGGGTTGTAAGGGCGCTGTACGGGCATGGCCCACAGGGTGATTTCAGTGCCGTCCTTGACCCCGGCTGCCTTGAGCAGTTCTTTGGCTTTTTCGGGATTGTAGGGGGCGTCGGTGATGGTCTCGTCGTAGGACCACTGCGTTGGCGGCATGGCGTTGACCGCTTTCTGGCCAGCGCCCTGGTACACGGCCTTGAGGATCTCGTCCTTGTTGACGGCCATGTCCAGTGCCTGACGCACCTCTAGCTGATCGAACGGTTTGTGCTGGACGTTGTAGGCAATGTAGCCAAGGTTGAAACCGGGCTTTTCGATGACCTGCAATTTCGGGTCGGCCTTGAGGCCGGCAACGTCGGCAGGACGCGGGTTCAGTGAGACCTGGCACTCGTTTTTACGCAGCTTTTGCATGCGCGCCGAGGCGTCGACGCTGATCGAGAAGATCAGGTTGTCGAGCTTGACCTGGCTTGGGTTCCAGTAGTCCTTGTTGGCGGCGTAACGGATGTTGGAGTCTTTTTGATAGCGCTGGAACACGTACGGACCGGTGCCGACGGGTTTCTGGTTGATATCGCTGGGCTTGCCGGTCTTGAGCAACTGGTCGGCGTACTCGGCCGACAGGATGGCGGCGAAGCTCATGGCCAGGTTTTGAATAAAGGCGGCGTCGACCGAGTTGAGTTTCATGACCACGGTCTGCGGGTCGGTTTTTTCGACGCTGGCGATGTTCTTGTCCAGGCTCATCCCGGTGAAATACGGGAATTCGGTCGGGTAGGCCTTACGGAACGGGTGGTCGGGGTTGAGCATGCGGTTGAAAGTGAAGAGCACGTCATCGGCGTTGAAGTTGCGGGTCGGGGTGAACCACTTGGTGGTGTGGAACTTCACATCGTCGCGCAGGTGGAACGTCCAGGTCAGACCGTCTTCAGACACATCCCAGCTTTTTGCCAGGGCCGGGCCTGCGGCGGTGCCGCCTTTTTCGAATTCGGCGAGGCGGTTGTAGATGGGTTCGGCCGCGTCGTTATCGGTAGCGGTGGTGTACTGCGCGGTATCAAAGCCGGCCGGGCTGCCTTCAGAACAAAACACCAGGCTGTTGGCGGCGATTGCGATCGGGCTGCCGGCAAGTACGCCAGCACTGAGTAATACAGATAAAACCAGAGGGTTGCCCATGGCGTTCCCTATCCTTTTTCTTGTTTTTGAGTCCTGAGCGCGGCCCTGGATAAAGGCGTGCGGTTCAGGGCGTCGATTTCATCAGCTACGGTGCTTCACCCGGCGCAATAGACTGGCGGTGTGTCGACGTTATGACGTCGATACCCCCGCAGTAAATGCGTCAGGCCTGACAACCTTGTAGGAATTGTCTTAGCGTCCTATAGCCTCTGATGTAGTCAGAAGTGGCTTTAGGCTGTAGGTGATTTCCACCGTCCTGGTAGATAAGTGAATGCGGCCTTGTAGCCGCATTCACCGGTCCTTTTATTTGCCGACGCTGACCCCGTAGAAGGAGTTCAGGCCAAATGGGCTGATCTTGAAGTCCTCTACGTTCTTGCGCATGGGTTGATACACCGTCGAGTGTGCGATGGGTGTCATCGGAACCTGGCTTTTGAGTCGTTGCTGCGCCTGTTGATACAGTTTTGTGCGCTCAGCAACATCGGTGGTGGCCTTGGCGGCCTTCACCAGCTTGTCGAACTCGGGGTCACACCACTTGGAGAAGTTGTTGCCTTCCAGTGAGTCGCAGCCAAACAGGGTGCCGAGCCAGTTGTCCGGGTCACCGTTGTCGCCGCTCCAGCCAATCAGCATCGCGCCGTTCTCACCGCCCTTGGAACGCTTGATGTACTCGCCCCATTCGTAGCTCATGATCTTGGCCTTGAGGCCGATCTTGCTCCAGTCCGACTGGAGCATTTCAGCCATCAGCTTGGCATTGGGGTTGTACGGGCGTTGAACCGGCATGGCCCACAGGGTGACTTCGGTGCCTTCCTTGATCCCTGCTTCCTTGAGCAGTTCCTTGGCTTTTACCGGGTCGAACGGTGCGTCCTTGATGCTGGTGTCATAGGACCATTGGGTCGGCGGCATGGCGCCAACGGCCAGCTGGCCTGCGCCCTGATACACAGAGTCGATGATTTGCTGCTTGTTGACCGACATGTCCATTGCCTGACGGACCTTGAGCTGGGCCATCGGGTTGGGTTCGTTGCTGCCCTTGATCTTGTCCATCACGTTGTAGGCGATGTAACCCAGGTTGAAGCCTGCCTGGTGGGGCATCTTCAGGTTCGGGTCTTCGCCAAGGGCCTTGAGGTCAGCCGGGCGCGGGAAGAGGGTGACCTGGCACTCGTTCTTCTTGAGCTTCTGGATGCGCACCGACGGGTCGGTGGTGATGGCGAAGATCAGGTTGTCGATCTTGACGTCTTCAGGTTTCCAGTAGTCCTTGTTGCCGGTGTAACGGATGTTCGAGTCTTTCTGGTAGCTCTTGAATACAAACGGTCCGGTGCCAATCGGCTTCTGGTTGATATCGGCAGGCTTGCCTTCCTTGAGCAGCTTGTCGGCGTACTCGGCGGACTGGATGGAAGCGAAGCTCATGGCCAGGTTCTGGATAAACGCGGCATCGACCGTGTTCAGAGTGAAGCGAACGGTCTTGTCATCGATCTTTTCCACCTTGGCGATGTTTTTATCCATGCCCATGTCGGTGAAATAAGGGAATTCGGTGGGGTAGGCCTTACGGAACGGCTGGTTGATGTCGAGCATGCGGTTGAACGTGAAGAGCACGTCGTCGGCATTGAAGTCGCGGGTTGGCTTGAAGTACGGCGTGGTGTGGAACTTGACGCCATCACGCAGATGGAAGGTCCACGTCAGGTTGTCGGGCGAGACATCCCAGCTGGTTGCCAGGCCCGGCTCTACCTTGGTGCCGCCACGTTCAAACTGGCTCAGGCGGTTGAACATGGTTTCGGCCGACGCATCGAAGTCAGTACCGGTGGTGTACTGGCCCGGGTCAAAACCCGCCGGGCTGCCTTCAGAACAGAACACCAGGTTGGTCGCTGCGTGGGCGAAAGGTGCGCTTGCCAGCAGGCTCGCGCCTACTAAAAACGGAATGACCGCGTGTTTGAACATGGTGGCCTCATGATTTTTGTCATTTTTGGTTTGAGGGCGACCTTATGAGTCGACCCGGCGATACTTATGCACAGCCCATACCCATTGCAATATGTGTAAGCGGCTGAAGACTGAAAATGTGGAACGATCGTACAAGAATGTCGCTTATCTATAAGTTATGACGCATTTGATCGTTTGCGTCGGGATTTTTGACTCATTTGCTTACGTGTTTTGGAAAGTTAAAGGACCTGCACGCACTGTTTTGGTACGGCGTTGTTACTTATCTAGACTCTCGCGTTGGAAAGATGTAAGTCGGTGCTGACAGCGTCTGTAGGCTTTTGCTTTTTAATACTAGGACGGTCTGTAGGTATTTTCCTGAGGGCAAAAAAAACCCCTGAAGCTTCAAGGCTTCAGGGGTTTGTAGGACGTAAAGGCTTACTGCATCTGAACTTCAATCACGCCATCGGCGCTCATGCTGACTTCGCTGGTGCCGGCCTCGACTTCCGGCGTCGGTGCAGAGTCCATTGCCGGCGCGGCGGCTTTCATCATCATTTCGCTGCGCATGTAAGGCTGCGGGTAGCCATTGGTGTTGAGGTTCAGGTTAACAATTTTGTAGCCCTTGCCGCCCAGTGCGTCGGTGGCCAGTTGAGCGCGGGCCTTGAATGCGTTGACGGCATCCTTGAGCAGCGCGTCTTCGCTGGTTTTACGGGTGGCACTGGCGACGGTGAATTGCATGCTGCCCATTTTCAGGGTTTGCATCAGATCCCCGGTAAGTTTGGACAGGGCGGCGAAATCGGTGCTTTCCAGTCGCAATTCGGCGCGCTCGCGCCAGCCGGTGATCTTCTGGGTTTTGTTGTCGTAAATCGGGTAGCTGTTGCGGTTGCCCTGGCGCAGGGTGACTTCCTTGACGGACTTGGCCTGGCCGATGGCCTTGTTCATCGAGGTGGTGATCTCTGCGGCCAGCTTGGCGGCATCGGTATTTTGCGCCTCGGTGTAGAGCGTCACGATCATCAAGTCGCGGGCTACTTCCTGGCTGGCCTCGGCACGCAGGGAAATCTGGTTGTAATGAATGTCGTCGGCCAGGGCTGGCAGGCTGGCCAGTGCACCGATGCTCAGGGTCAAAAGGGCCGCGGTGCGTTGAAAGTTGGACATGGAAGCTCCTTGAATGAGGACAATAATGGCTATATGACTCTAATCAGTGGCCATCAGTTCGCCCGATTACATTTTCGATACATTTGGCGGCTACTTCTGTGTCCACTGTGGGAGCGGGCTTGCTCGCGAAGCAGGCACCAGTGTCTGTCAGCCAGACCGCGTCGAAGCCATCGCGAGCAAGCCCGCTCCCACACAGTTTGCCCAGATGCAGGCCATTAGCCGCTTTTTCACAAAAAACACTGTGGCTCTTTGCCGCACTTTTGCCTGTGGGGCTGCCCGCTTGGTTATACTCTCGGCGATCCGCCTGGAGCGCTCATCAGGAGAGCTCATGCTCGCCCCCGTTCAGTTATTGTCCGCCACTCGCCAGAACCTGTGGCGTCTTACGTTTATCCGCATGTTGGTGCTGGCCGCGCAAGCGGGTTCAGTGGGCTTTGCCTATCTGTTCAATTTGCTGCCGCTGCCCTGGTTTCAGTTGAGCATCACCCTTGGATTTTCCATGCTGTTGTGTGCTTTTACCGCGATCCGGTTGCGCACAACCTGGCCGGTGACAGAGCTTGAGTACGCGCTGCAACTGGCCTGCGACCTGTTTATCCACAGCGCCTTGCTGTACTTCTCGGGTGGCTCGGCCAACCCTTTTGTTTCGTACTATCTGGTACCGCTGACCATCGCTGCGGTCACGCTGCCCTGGCGCTATTCGCTGGTATTGACCGGCATTGCGCTGGCGCTTTACACGCTGTTGTTGATGCAGTTCTACCCCATAGACACCGTGCCGTTTTTCCGCGAAAAACTGCAGATTTACGGGATGTGGCTGAGTTTTGCGCTGTCTGCGGCAGTGATTACCTTCTTCGCGGCCAAGATGGGCGAAGAGCTGCGCCGTCAGGAAGAACTGCGCGCCTTGCGTCGTGAGGAAGGCCTGCGTGACCAGCAGTTGCTGGCGGTGGCAACCCAGGCTGCCGGGGCGGCTCATGAGCTGGGTACACCGTTGTCGACCATGAGTGTGCTGCTTAAAGAGATGCGCCGCGATCACCAGGACCCTGAGTTGCAGGATGATCTGAGCGTGCTTCAGGATCAGGTCAAGCTGTGCAAGGAAACCCTGCAGCAATTGGTGCGTGCCGCCGAGGCCAATCGTCGCCTGGCGATTGAGGTCCAGGATGTCACCCAGTGGCTGGATGAGGCCCTGAACCGCTGGCACTTGATGCGCCCTGAAGCCACTTACCGCTTCCAGTGTCTGGGCCATGCACCGGTTCCGCGCCTGGCGCCGGCTCCGGATTTGACTCAGGCGCTGCTCAATCTGCTCAACAATGCAGCCGATGCCTGCCCTGAAGGGCTGGAAGTGACTGTCGACTGGGATGCAGTGGACCTGACGATCAGTATTCGTGACCACGGTCCGGGTGTACCGTTGGCCATCGCCGAGCAAATCGGCAAACCCTTTTTTACCACCAAGGGCAAAGGCTTCGGTCTGGGCCTATTCTTGAGTAAAGCCAGCGTGACCCGCGCTGGCGGCTCGGTAAAACTCTACAGTCATGAGGATGGCGGAACGCTCACTGAGCTGCGCCTGCCACGTGTCGCCCGAGGAAATGAAAATGAGTGAAGAAATTCAGGTCGAAGGCGAAGAACTGCCGCATTTGTTGTTGGTAGATGACGACGCCACCTTTACCCGTGTCATGGCTCGCGCCATGAGCCGTCGCGGTTTTCGCGTCAGCACGGCGGGTTCTGCCGAAGAAGGGCTGATCCTGGCTCAACAGGATCTGCCCGATTATGCGGCGCTGGATCTGAAAATGGACGGCGATTCTGGCCTGGTCCTGCTGCCCAAGCTGCTGGAACTCGACCCGGAGATGCGGGTGGTGATCCTCACCGGTTATTCCAGCATCGCCACCGCGGTCGAGGCGATCAAGCGCGGCGCCTGCAACTACCTGTGCAAACCTGCCGATGCCGATGACGTGCTCGCCGCCTTGCTGTCCCAGCATGCCGACCTCGAAACGCTGGTGCCGGACAACCCGATGTCGGTTGACCGCCTGCAGTGGGAGCACATCCAGCGCGTGCTGGGTGAGCATGAAGGCAATATCTCGGCCACAGCCCGTGCCTTGGGCATGCATCGCCGTACCTTGCAGCGTAAATTGCAGAAGCGTCCGGTGCGACGCTGAACGGGAGCTGTAGCGTTTGCAGTGCGCCTTGCACGTAAGCGCCAACAGCTTCTAACCTGTATCAAGACGCGTCCTTGCGTCGTGGGCCGGTCGTCCTGACCGGCTTACAGGTTGCTCTTTACTCCCAACGAGCCTGAACCATGAATCAGAACGCTGAGCCTTCTGTAGTGAATGATGCTGTGCGTGGGGATTTCATACCTCGGGTCTGGGGGCTCATAACGCCCTACTGGCGCAGTGAAGAACGCCTCCGGGCGTGGTTGCTGTTGATCGCAGTGATTGCCTTGTCGCTGGTGAGCGTGGGTATCTCCGTGTGGATCAACCATTGGTACAAGGACTTCTACAACGCCCTGGAAAACAAGGACGCCACGGCATTCTGGAGCCTGATCGGCTACTTCGGGATCATTGCGGCGGCAGGCATTGTCGGCGCGGTGTACCGGCTTTACCTGACCCAGATGCTGACCATTCGCTGGCGACGCTGGCTGACCGAGCAGCATTTCGCGCGCTGGCTGGCCCACAAAAACTATTACCAGCTGGAGCAGGGCGGTTACACCGACAACCCTGACCAGCGCATCAGTGAAGACCTCAATTCGTTCACCGACAATACCCTGACCCTGGGCCTGGGCTTGATTCGAAACCTGGTCAGCCTGGTGTCGTTCTCGATCATCCTGTGGGGCGTATCGGGCAGCATCGAAGTCTTTGGCATCACCATTCCCGGCTACATGTTCTGGTGTGCGCTGTTGTACGCCGCGGTCGGCAGTTGGCTGGCCCACTTGATTGGCCGACGCCTGATTGGCTTGAGCAACCAGCAGCAACGCTTCGAAGCAGACCTGCGCTTTTCGATGGTGCGGGTGCGCGAAAATGCCGAGAGCATTGCGCTGTACAACGGCGAGCCCAATGAGCACGAGCGGTTGAGCGCGCGCTTCAATAAGGTCTGGAAGAATTTCTGGACGCAAATGAAGGTGCAAAAACGCCTGACGTTCTTCACAGCGGGCTACTCGCAAATAGCCATCATCTTTCCGTTTGTCGTCGCGGCCCCGCGTTACTTTGCGGGCAAGATCGAGTTGGGTGGGCTGATGCAAATCAACTCGGCATTCAGCAATGTGCAAGAGAACTTCAGCTGGTTTATCGATGCCTACGTCACCCTGGCGTCGTGGCGCGCTACCTGTGATCGTCTGCTGAGCTTTCGTCAGGCCATGACCGAAAACGAACAGCGTCTGCCAGCTATCGATGTGCAACACGTGGGCGAGGACTTGAAGATCAATGACCTGAGCCTGGAACTGGCCGATGGTCGCCCGCTGCTGCACAACGCCAATTTGCAGGTGCAGCCGGGCGAGCGACTGATGCTCAGCGGTCGTTCCGGCAGCGGCAAAAGTACGTTGCTGCGCGCCATGGGCGAGCTTTGGCCGCAAGGGGGCGGGGCCATTCGCTTGCCCCGTGAACGGTCGCTTTTTTTGCCGCAAAAACCGTACTTGCCCATCGGCACTTTGCGTGACGCATTGAGTTATCCACAGACCGGCGATGCCTACGCCCCCGAACGTTATGAACAGGTCCTGCGTACCTGCCGTCTGGAGCAACTGATTCCCAGGCTTGATGAGGTCGATCACTGGCAACGTGTGTTGTCGGGTGGTGAACAACAACGGCTGGCCTTTGCCCGTGTGCTGCTGTTTCGACCACAGTGGCTTTATATGGATGAATCGACCTCGGCAATGGACGAGGAAGATGAGGCCATGTTGTACCAGGCCCTGATTGACCAGTTACCGGGCTTGAGCATTCTCAGCGTGGGCCATCGCAGCAGTCTTGCGCGGTTCCATCCGCGTCACGTGCGCATTGTCGAGGGGCAGTTGATGGCGCAGTAAGTGAGGCGGGCGGGCATCATGCTAGAGTGCGGCTTCCCGCTTTCTGGAACCTGACATGAGCCTTCTATTTCGCAGCGCAGCATTGAGCCTGCTGCTGGCCAGCCTGCCTCTGGCGGCGGCACCGGTTGCAACACCGCTGTTGCACGGGCAGTTTCTGCCTGCCGATGACTTGCAGTTACGCAGCGAAGTACCGGAGCAACAGCAATTGATGCTGGTCACCTCCTATTCGGTGGTGGTGGGGAGCCAGCGTCAATCCAATCAGCAGCCGATCCCGGTGACCTCGCCTTTATTGGTGCGCCTCAAAGGCAAGCCCATGAGCCAGGGCGCGACGGTGCGTCAGGTGCTGATTTCGTTTGATGGCGAAAGCAAAAGCCTGAAAAAGCCCGCGTTTGACAGTAAAACGCGAACCCTGAGCCTTTCTTATCCGCTGTCCCAATACCGCGTCGTGATTGATTTGCTGCGCAACGACACGCTCTATGTACAGTTTCTGACCTATGCCAATGGCCACATTTGGGCCGACTTGCACACCGGTAGCGTGCGCGCACGTTGAGCCTTGGGTAAACTGCGGGCCCGTGAAGTATCAGCAGGCTGGAGCCGGACATGCGTAAAGACAAGAAGCAGTTGATTGGTGATGAGATCGGCGACGAGCAGATCAAGTTGTTCCTGGATTTTGAGCCTGTGGATGCTACTTCGCCTTCGCTGCACAAACTGATCAAAGCCTATCGTGGCCTGCGTATCGATGACTTTGGGCGTTTCCTGACATTCTTCAAGGAAGCCGGTTTTGACCTGGATGGCAAAGACGAGCACGGCCAGACGTTCGTGGACATCATCAAGGATCAGCGCAACGCCGACGAATACATTGAACTGATCAACCAGGCCCGCGGCTGATCAACTCTGTGGGAGCGGGCTTGCTCGCGATCCTGGCGACTCGGTCTTTAACCTGGACCGTGTCGATCTCATCGCGAGCAAGCCCGCTCCCACACAGAACAACAAAAAAGCCCCTCGGCCTGAAACAGGACGAGGGGCTTTTTTTGACGTATCACTACGCCGGTGTTGCGTTACGCGATGCTGGTGTTGGCGCTCTGTGGCTCAACCAGTTCCAGCAACTCGGAGTTGCGGGTGCTGATTTCGCGGTACAGCTCGGCGTCGGTTTCAAGGACGTTTTCCCGTGCCGGGAAGATTTCCTTGAGCTTGGTCGCCCACTCGCCAGTGGCTTTTTGCGCGAAGCAACGCTCGATCAGGTCCAGCATGATCGAAACGGTTACCGAAGCGCCCGGTGAGGCACCCAGCAGAGCGGCCAGCGAGCCGTCCTTGGCCGCAACCAGTTCGGTACCGAACTGCAACACGCCGCCTTTTTTCGGGTCTTTCTTGATGATCTGAACCCGTTGCCCGGCAATCTCAAGACGCCAGTCTTCGGCTTTGGCCTGTGGATAGAAACGACGCAGGGAGTCCAGGCGTTGCTCCATCGATTGGCGCACTTCGCTGACCAGGTACTTGGTCAGGTCCATGTTGTCGCGAGCAACGGCCAGCATTGGCCCGATATTGCCCAGACGGATCGACATCGGCAGGTCAAGGAACGAACCGTGCTTGAGGAACTTGGTGGTGAAACCGGCATAAGGTCCGAACAGCAGCGACTTCTTGCCATCCACCACACGGGTGTCCAGATGGGGGACCGACATCGGCGGCGAACCCACTGCGGCCTGGCTGTAAACCTTGGCCTGGTGCAGTTTGACCACTTCCGGGTTGTCGCAACGCAGCCACTGGCCACTGACCGGGAAGCCGCCATAGCCTTTGCTTTCTTCAATGCCCGAAGCTTGCAGCAGCGGCAAGGCCGCGCCACCAGCGCCCAGGAACACGAACTTGGCATCAACGTGGCGGGTGTTGCCGCTGTTGGTGTCCTTGATGCTCACCGTCCAGCCGCTGCCATTGCGCTTGAGGCCAGTGACCTTCTTGCTGTACTTGATCTGGGTGTCTTCCGCGCTGGCCAAATGCTTGAGCAGTTGCTTGGTCAGGGCGCCGAAGTTCACGTCAGTGCCGTGCAGTACACGGGTGGCCGAGATGTGCTGGTCCGCAGGGCGGCCCGGCATCATCAGGGGCATCCACTCGGTCATTTTGGCTTTGTCTTCGGTGTATTCCATGTCTGCAAACGCATGGTGCTTGCTCAGCACTTCAAAGCGTTTTTTCAGGAAGGACACGCCTTTTTCGCCTTCAACGTAGCTCAGGTGAGGCACCGGGCTGATGAAGGATTTGCACGAACCGAAAGTCCCTTTCTGTGCCAGATAGGCCCAGAACTGCTTCGACACTTCGAACTGGGCATTGATATGCACAGCTTTTTTGATGTCGATCGAACCATCAGCCGCTTGCGGCGTGTAGTTCAGCTCACAAAGGCCAGCGTGACCGGTGCCTGCGTTGTTCCACGGGTTGGAACTTTCCGCAGCACCTGAGTCCATCTGCTCAACAACTTCCAGCTTTAGGCCGGGGTCGAGCTCTTTGAGCAGTACGGCGAGGGTGGCACTCATGATGCCCGCTCCAACCAGTACTACGTCGACTGCTTCGTTATGCGCCATTAACGCGTCTCCAAAATCTACGGCACCAAATTGACGGCATAGCTGCCAGGTGTTCCGGGGGCGTGGTTCTGATTGGCCCCGGGTCACTCATGGCCAGGATCGCCATGTCCGATTCTTCGCAATTTCTTGCAACTTGAGCGCACGCTCCGACCGGGCCTTCGAGGTTCATATGAACGCATTTCAGTACTCGGGAGGCAATTCGACTTAAGGTCTAGAGCGTCCGTTTGTGCAACCAAATCCGTAAGCGGACAGGCTTCAGTCTTGTGCTGTGGAGCCGACTTCGGTCCTGCTTGGTGGGGCAATATCAGACGCTAATGGTGCATGTTCAGACGCAAAACTTTTCATTTGCTCGCCACACTCTTGTGAAGTTGTGAAACCCGTTTTTTTTCACGCTCTCTTGAAGACGTGAACCTCAAAAAAGGGCTGCCGCAAGCCTGGCACCGAACCCGGTGACCGAGCGTTATGGCAGCTCTGGCAGACCATGTAAAAAGTGGGGATTACGCAAAGAAATTCAAGCGCGCCAGCTTCACATGATCTGTGTGGGCGGCTCTCTGTGGGCGGTGCGGGGGAGCTAATACAAGCGCATTAGCGATGCTGCGAGGCCCGATCAGGAGACGTCCTTATAATCGGGGGGAGATTGTAGCGAAGAAACGCGGGCAATTGATCCTGTTAAATGACTTTTATTGGTGCGTTGGTCAAAGTCCCAGCAGGGGTTGCACTGCCGAACGTGGTGCGGGCGAGGCAATACGGGCGGTAGCGGGTAGTACCTGGTGCAACCAGTTGAGGCGGATTTCTTCGATTTCGACCCAGCTGTCGCCGACCGGCGGTTGTTTGCATTGCTTGAAAGCCTGGCAGCGACCCGTCGGGTCGAGGCGGGCGAAGCAGCGGTGAGGGCGATTGAGGCCGAGCAACGATAAGAACATGTTCATGGCAGCTCCTGTTGAGTCAGTCATTCAGACAATGCCCTGTTGACGTGACATCACGATGTAATGGCGATGACAGGGTGGTGACAGCAAGCGGCTAGTTAGCAGGCGCACAGCACCCTATACTGACGGCCTGTGTTACCCAGTCCTGGAGAGATGAGCATGTTGCAACGCCTGTTGTTCGGTTTGATTACTGTGACCAGTTTGACTCTGGTCGGCTGCGCCCACAGCCCGCAACAACTCAGCCCGCAACCCAAACTGACCACCCAGCTTGCGCCAGTGGGTCGTGGCCAGCCGGTAGTGGTACGTGTAGTGGACGGTCGTCCTTCGCCAACCCTGGGCACCCGTGGTGGCATGTACCCTGAGACCAGCGCGATCAGCGTCAGCAGTGCCGACGTGATTCCCAAGCTGCAAGCCCAGGCTGAAGCCGCCGTGCGTTTGCTGGGCTACACGCCGACATCCAACGCAATGAATGCCCCGACATTGACCGTGACCCTGGCCGAACTGAAGTATCAGTCGCCCAAGGACACCATGTACGTGACCGAAGCGACCATTGGCGCGACCTTCCGCTCTGACGTGAAGAACGGTGGCCGTTCTTACAGCGGTCGTTATGGCGCGTCCCTTGATCAGCGCTTCGGCATGGCGCCGAATCAGGAAACCAACACCAAGCTGGTGAGCGATGTGCTCAGTGACGCACTGACCCGTGTGTTCAAGGACCCGACCATCGGTCGTTTGCTCGGCGAGTAAGCGCTGTAAACCAAAAAGCCCGAACTCGGTGAGTTCGTGCTTTTTTGTGTTTGAAGACTTCAGGCGGCTTCGGCATACAGCTCAAGGCGGCTGACGCCGGTGAGCAGGTCCAGCTCAGGCAAATCGGCATGGGTATGGCCGCTCAGGGCGCAATAGACCAGCCAGTGGCGATCCTGAACATTAAAGGCCAAGCCCTCGATCAGTGCCTGCTGTTCGTCGCTGGGGGCGATCAGGTAAAGGCGGTCCTGGTTTTCTGCGTGCAGCATGACAAGCTCCGTGTCGGTGTCGAGGGGCCACAGAGTGGCCTCTCTTCATGACGATACGGTGACAGCAGAATTTAACGGCCCTTTGTAGTCGCTGACGAGGGACGAGGCTGCGATGGGTTGCGCAGCAGCCCTGGCAATCTGAAGGCCCTGCGGGCCTTATCGCAGCCTCGTGCCTCGTCAGCGACTACAGAGTTTTTTACAACGCCAGCCCCGCCTTGATCCGATATTGATTGCGCACCGGCATCGCATATTGCAGCACCAGGTACGGGCGATGCTCGGCCGGGCAGGCCTCCAGGCGGCGCTGCCACTCCTGCTGGGCCTTGGCCAGTTCTTCGGCACCGAAGACCTCGGCAGCCGTCGGCACTTGCAACTCGGGCTCGGCATCAGCCCACTGCGCATACGCCAGGTAGTGCGCCGGGAACAGGCGGTAACCGCTGAGGATATGGCGATCCATTTCTGCGGCCAGCAGTTTGCTGTCCTCGAACAACTCGGTAATGGGGGCGGCAAAGTTCACGTGTACGCGTCCTTTGTAGCCCGTAATGCCGTTGGCGATACTGGTGTCGTCTTCGCCCGGGGCCTTGCTGTAAGTGCCCGTATTGGCGCGGATATACAGCTCGCGAGCCTTGGCCTGATCACAGGGGTCGTATTCGTAGCTGATCGATACCGGGGTCAGGTTCAGTGACTGGATAACCTCGGCAAACGGCTCGTTTTTACGGCTCATGTGGAACATCTTCAGGATCGCCGAGTCGGTACGGTCATCACCGTCCTTGGCCCGGCCTTCAGCCTGGGCGATCCAGATCGACTGGCAGTCGTTGCGGATCGAGTGGTTGATGTAGGCCGACAACAGCTGATAAGCCGCCAGCTTTTCACGGCGTCCGGTGATCGAGCGGTGAACGATGAAGCTCTTGTTCAGGCGCATCAAATCGCTGACAAAAGGCTTTTGCAGCAGGTTGTCACCAATGGCGATCCGCGGCGTTGGCAGGCCCGCGTGATAAACCGCGTAGTTGACGAACGCCGGGTCCATCACGATATCGCGGTGGTTGGCCAAAAACAGATAGGCGCTGCCAGCCTTCAACTGCTCGACGCCGGTATAGGTCACGCCGTCAGTGGCATGTTCGATGGTGCGGTCGACGTAAACCTCGACCTTGTCCTGCAAAGTGGCGACCGAAGTCACGCTGGCGAACTCTTTGCGCAGGCGATGAGCTATAAGTGGTTTTAACAGCCAGCCGAAAGCGCCTGCCAGGCGCGGGAAGCGAAAGTGGGTCAGGATATCTAGAAACGCCTTGTCGCTGAGCAGCCGGGCCAGCACTGCTGGGACTTCGGCGTCGTCGTAAGGTCGGATGGTATCGAATTCGCCCATCATGCTCTCTTGTTGGAAACGGCTAGGGTTGGTACGCAGGGCAGGGCACAAAAATAGCCCTGCTAATAGACAGGCGATTATACGCACAAGTCACTCAGGAGACCGCGATGCTTGAAACTGAGCACTATGAATGCCCCTATTGTGGCGAGCAGGCAGAAGCTGTGCTCGACCTTTCCGGTGGCGATCAGAGCTACATTGAAGATTGCCCGGTGTGCTGTCGGCCGATCCTTTTCCATCTTCAGACCGATGGCCATGAGTGGATGCTCGATGTGCACACCGAGAATGAGTAGCGAGTGACGATCATGCAGCGCATCTACGAGCCCGAAAACCTGATGGAAGCCGAGCTGTTGCTGGGCATGCTTGCCAGTGAAGGGGTGGAGGCGCGGCTTGAGGGGCGCGACCTGATCGGTGCCACCGGCGAGCTGCCCGTGTTCGGCCTGCTCGGTTTGGCGGTTGCCAATGATCGCGCGCAATACGCGCGGGAGTTGATCGATGCGTACAATGCCGCGTCACCGGTGGCGGGCGATGAGCCCGAGAGTTTCCCCGATGTGCTGGACTGCTGAAGCTGGCGACGTTATTTCACTGATCTATAGATGAAGAGTTGTGCTGCCCCATGTGTGGACGTTTTGCCCTGTTTCGTTGGAACCCTGCGTTTGCAGCCTTGCCCGGTTTTCCGGCTGATCAGCAGGCCCAGTGGAATATTTCGCCCAATGATTCGGTATTGATCCTGCGTGCAGGTGCAGGTGCAGAGCCTGGCCAGCGCGAACTGGCACGGGCCCGCTGGGGGCTGACCCCGGCCTGGCTGACCGACCTGTCGCGCACTCCTGCCCATGCCCGGGCTGAAACCGTGGCCGAGCAGCCGATGTTTCGCGACGCCTTGCGCCAGCGGCGCTGCCTGATCCCGGCCAACGGTTTTTACGAATGGCGCGGCACCACTCGTAAACGTCCTTACTGGCTGACTCCGGGAGAGGGTGCTTCGCTGTTTTTTGCCGGTATCTGGGAGGCTTACCCGGTTGAGGGGCATGTGTGGCTGAGTACGGCGGTGATTACCCAGGCCGCGGCCAGCCAGCGCCGTCCATTGATTCTCGATGAGGCGGGCCAGCAGGCCTGGCTTGACCCTGAAACTCCTCTTCATGTGCTGCAGGCGCTGCTGGCCAGCCCGCAGACGCCGCTGCGCGAACGACCATTGGCCAATCTGGTCAATGATCCAAAGCTCAATGCGCCCGAGTGCCTGACGCCGGGTTGAGATACGATGCGCACCCTCTTTATGGAGATCTTCGATGGGTAAGTTAGCGGTAGTGTGCGCGATGGGGGCCGGGTTATTGCTCGGCGGTTGCCAGGCGGTGAATACCACCAATGGTGGTGCGGTCGGTGTCGAACGCAAGCAGTACATGTTCAGCATGCTGTCGAGCCAGCAGGTTGACCAAATGTACGCGCAGTCTTATCAGCAGACAGTCAGCGAGGCGAGCACCAAGGGCGCCCTGGACAAGACCAGCGCCAATGCCAAGCGTTTGCAGGCAATCGCCAACCGACTGATTGCCCAGGCCCCGGCCTTTCGCCCGGATTCCGCGCAATGGAACTGGGAAGTCAATCTGATCAAGAGTGACGAGCTCAATGCCAACTGTGGCCCTGGCGGCAAGATCATCTTTTACAGCGGGATCATCGATCAGCTCAAACTCAGTGATGATGAAATCGCCGCGATCATGGGCCATGAAATTGCCCACGCCTTGCGTGAGCACGGGCGTGAATCCATGTCCAAGGCTTATGGCATCGAGATAGCCAAGCAAGGTGCTGGCGCATTGCTGGGGTTGGGGCAGGACAGCCTGGGGCTGGCCGACACGGTGGTGAACTACAGCCTGACCCTGCCAAACAGTCGCAGCAATGAAAACGAAGCAGACCTGATCGGCCTGGAGCTGGCAGCGCGTGCGGGTTACAACCCGAATGCGGCGATCACCCTGTGGCAGAAAATGGCTCAGCAATCACAGGATGCACCGCCTGAGTTCATGAGCACTCACCCGGCCTCCAGCAGCCGGATTGCAGCGCTGCAAGGGGCGATTCCGAAGGTGATGCCGCTTTACCAGCAAGCCCCGAAAACCCAGTAATTTCGGGCGTTGCGCACTCCTGTAGTCGCTGCCGCAGGCTGCGATAAGGGCCGAAGGACCTTCAGGGTCGCTTCGCACCCCATCGCCGCCTGCGGCAGCGACTACAAGTCATTAAACCCAGCCGCTGATCTGCATCGCCTTGTACACAGCCACGATGGCCAGTACGACAAACGCGGTGGCTGCCAGGCGGCGGATCAGGGTCAGCGGCAGTTTGTCAGCGGCAAAGTTACCCGCCAGAACCACCGGCACGTTGGCAATCAGCATGCCCAGGGTGGTGCCGATAATGACCAGCCACAAGTCCGGGTACTGGGCCGCGAGCATCACGGTTGCCACTTGGGTCTTGTCGCCGATTTCGGCAATGAAGAATGTAATCAGGGTGGTAACGAAAGGTCCGTACTTGCGCGCGGTGCTGGCTTCGTCGTCGTCCATCTTGTCAGGCACCAGGGTCCACAACGCAGTAGCGGTAAAGCTTGCCGCGAGGATCCAGTGCAGCATGGCGTCACTGAAGAAGGTGCTGAACCAGGCGCCTACGGCACCGGCCGCGGTATGGTTGGCCAGGGTCGCGACCACGATGCCGGCGATAATCGGCCAGGGTTTGCGAAAGCGAGCGGCAAGAATGAGGGCGAGCAGCTGCGTCTTGTCGCCGATTTCGGCCAAGGCAACAATTGCGGTAGGAACGAGTAAGGAGTCGAGCATCATCAGGTGGCTTCCAGGGGCGGGTCGACACGGCTATGACACGTACAGCCTTCCCGCCCCGGGTAAGGTGTTCGTGTCATAGGTCTTGTCAAACCCCGGTCCGTCTGTGCGGACACCTGGGTCGCATACGCCATGGTCTGTTGACCAAGTATGTTGACGTATGCCGGACGAGCATGGCGCTCGTGGGAGACTACTCCCCTAGGACGGAGCGGATTCTGCCTAGGCAAATCCGATCCGGCAAGCCCTTATTTCACAATGTGTTTAACGGCGCTTGGCGCTGTAAATCCGGAAACCCTGACCTTCAGCCTTGACCGCACAGGCACCGAAATGCTCTTCGATCAGCGGTTGATAGCGCAGGAAGCTGTTGGCCACAATCCGAAGTTCGCCACCTGTTTTCAGATGTTTGACTGCTTTTTGCAGCAGGTTTTCGGTAGCGTGGTAATCGGTGTGTACCCCGACATGGAACGGCGGGTTGCTCAGGATCGAGTTCAAGCCCATGGGCGCTGCGTCGATACCGTTACCTGTAATCACGTCGCCTTCCAGGCCGTTGGCCGCAAGGGTCAGGCGGCTGCTGGCAGTGGCGAAGGCATCCACGTCGAGCAAGGTGACGGTGTTGTGCGGGTAACGCCGCTTGACTGCAGCGCCCAGCACGCCCGCGCCGCAGCCGAAGTCCAGCACGTGGCCGCTGGGCAGTTTGTCCAGATGCTCAAGCAGCAGGGCGCTGCCGCGATCCAGGCGCCCGTGGCTGAACACGCCCGGCAGGCTGACGACTTTCAGCGGGCCTTCGGCCAGGGGCAGTTCGTAATGTTGCGCCAGCTCTTGCAGAACGGGCACTGGCGGAGCGTTGTCCACCGTCACTTGCCACAGCTGGCAGTGCCGTGCGCTGTCGAGTTTGCGCGGCTTGCCGAACGGGATCAGTTGTTTGGAGGCGCCTTCAATGCCGCCCTTTTTTTCGCCAACCAGAAACACATCGGCATTGGGCAAGCGAGCGGCCACGGCCTTGAGCACGTAGTCGCTCAGTTCCTTGGACTTGGGCAGAAAGACCACGGCGGTGTCGAATGCCCGTTCAGGAATTTCGACACCAAACTGCACACGGCCTTCAAAACGAGCGTCGAGCACGGCCTGGTCACCGGCATGCCAGCACCAGCCGTGGGCATCGGGCAATTCGCCGAGTAGTTCGTCAGCCGGCAAGCCGACCAACAGCACCGAACCTTGAAAGTATTCAGGCTGACGAAGCAGTACTTCACTGCGCGGATCCATAATCTGCTCCTCAAAAAGGGGCGCAGTCTATCAACTGACGACCCGCAGCGCTGTACCGTTGAAGAACGCTTCGGCGTTTTGTGCCAGTTGGCCGACGATGCGCTGGCGCGCCTCGCGGCTGCCCCACGCGCTGTGCGGGGTAATGATCAGGCGCGGGATATCGGCTGACAGCAGCACGTTGCCGTCGCGGGGAGGTTCGACGCTCAGCACGTCGGTCGCCGCACCACCCAGATGGCCGCTGCGCAGGGCGTCGGCCAGTGCCTGTTCGTCGATGATACCGCCGCGTGCGGTGTTGACCACAAAGGCTCCGGGCTTGAGCAGTGCCAGCTCGCGGGCACCGATAAAGTTGCGCGTGTGTTCAGTGAGCGGGCAGTGGAAGGTCAGGGCGTCGACCTGGGGCAGCAGTTCGTCCAGCGGCAGGCGGTCGGCATGGGCCGGGCGGCCCGGGATCTGGCCGATCAATACGCGCATGCCGAAGGCTTCGGCCAGCCTGGCCACCGCACTGCCCAGCTCGCCATGGCCGAACAGGCCCAGAGTCTTGCCTTCCAGCTCCACAATCGGGAAGTCCAGCAGGCAGAACTGTTTGGCTTGCTGCCACTGGCCGTCGGCCACGGCCTTGTTGTAGTCGACCAGGCGTGTCGCCAGTGCCAGCAGCAGGCCCAGGGTGTGCTGTGCAACCGAGGGCGTGCCGTATCCCTGGCAGTTGGCGACGGTAATCCCCTGGGCGCGGGCGGCTTCAAGGTCGACGTTGTTGGTGCCGGTGGCGGCTACCAGAATCAGCTTCAGCTCCGGGCACGCGGCGAGGGTGTGGGCGTTGAGCTGGACTTTGTTGCTGATGGCTACACTGGCGCCTTGCAGACGCTCGATCACATTCCCGGGGGTGGTGTCCGACCACACCTGCAGATCGCCGAAGCTTCGACGCAGCGGGTCAAGGTCGAGGTCGCCCAGATCCAGTGAGGTGTAATCAAGGAATACGGCGCGCTGAGTGTTAGTCATCAACTGTACCTTTTGTGCTGTGAAATGAAGGCGTAATGTGGCGAGCCTAACAGAAGAAACAATTTGTAATGGAGCCGTGCATGTACTGGACAGAATTTTTGACCGTTGCCCTGATTCACCTGTTGGCTGTGGCCAGCCCCGGGCCGGATTTTGCCGTGGTGGTTCGCGAGAGCGTGACCCACGGTCGCCGCGCCGGCATCTTTACCGCCTTTGGTGTTGGCACGGCGATTTTCGTCCATGTCGGTTATTCGCTATTGGGCATCGGGATCATTGTGTCGCAATCCATTGTGCTGTTTAACGCCCTGAAGTGGCTGGCAGCAGCTTACCTGCTGTACATCGGCTTCAAGGCGTTGCGGGCCAAGCCGGCCGATCCGGCAGCACTGGCCGCCGCCTTGCCGGTGGGCGAGCGTACGGCTCGCGGGGCGTTCACTTCGGGTTTTGTCACCAATGGCCTGAACCCCAAGGCGACACTGTTTTTCCTGTCGTTGTTCACCGTGGTGATCAACCCGCATACGCCGCTGTCGATCCAGGCGGGCTATGGCGTGTACCTCGCGGTTGCCACCGGGCTGTGGTTTTGCATGGTCGCCATGCTGTTCAGCCATCAGCGCGTACGCACCGGCTTTGCCCGCATGGGCCATTGGTTTGATCGCACCATGGGCGCAGTGCTGGTGGCGCTGGGCGTGAAGCTGGCGTTCACCGAGATGCACTGATCGCTATGCGTAGTCGCTGCCGAAGGCTGCGAGCTTTTGATCTGATAGCGATTAATTAAAAGCTCGCAGCCTTCGGCAGCGACTACGGGGGTGGGAGTGTTCTTGTCAAAATCTGGATTTGCTTCATCCTTGCGGGCTTATTGCAGTGTGCCCACGGAGAAGTATCGATGTCCTCAGTCAACCGGTCCTGGCGCCGCGCCAAGCTGGCGCTGGCAGTCAGCCTCGCGTCGACGTCCGCCTGGGGCGTAAGCTTCAATATCGGCCCGGTCGAGGGCCAGATCGATTCCGAGTTGTCCATCGGGGCCAGTTGGTCCACTGCCAAGGCCGACCGTAACTTGATTGGCGCCAACAATGGCGGCAAGGGGCAATCCGAAATCTCGGATGATGGCCGCCTCAACTTCAAGCGCGGCGAAACCTTCTCAAAGATTTTTACCGGCATGCACGCGCTGGAGCTGAAGTACGGTGACAGTGGCCTGTACGTGCGCGGCAAGTATTGGTACGACTTCGAGCTGCAAGACGACAGTCGCCCCTTCAAAGCCATCAGTGATCGCGGACGAAAAGCCAGTGCCCAATCTGCCGGTACACAGCTGCTGGATGCCTTCGTGTATCACAACTACGCGATTGCCGATCAGCCTGGCGCGGTGCGTCTGGGCAAGCAGGTGGTCAGTTGGGGCGAAAGCGAATTTATCGGTGGCGGGATCAATGGGATCAACCCCACTGACGCGTCTGCCTATCGGCGTCCCGGTACTGAATACAAAGACGGCCTGGTGCCGGTCAACCTGTTCTATATCTCGCAAAACCTGACCGACAACCTGTCGGCCGACGCTTTTTATCAACTGGATTGGGAGCAATCGGAAGCGGATAACTGCGGGACGTTTTTCTCCCAGTCCGACGTGATGGCTGACGGTTGCAGCGGTAACTATCGCGTGATGAGCAAGCGCTCGGCGCTCGATGTGGCGGACCTCGCGGCCCTCACCGGCGCGGGTGTCGACGTGAACGGCGAGGGCGTGCTGGTGCGTCGCGGAGCCGATCGCAATGCGCGCAACAGCGGCCAGTTTGGCGTGGCCATGCACTATGTGTTTGAGCCGCTGGACACCGAGTTTGGTGCCTACTTCATGAATTACCACAGCCGCGACCCGATCCTCAGCGCGGGCGCTGCGCCGCAGTCGGCCTACAACGCGGCATCGGGTGCAGGGGCGCTGGCGCCGATGATCGTCGCCGGTCACTCCAGCTACTACGTCGAATACCCCGAAGATATCCGTCTGTATGGTTTGAGCTTCGCCACGACGTTATCCACAGGCACGCGCTGGAAAGGCGAGTTGAGCTATCGGCCCAATGCGCCGGTGCAACTCAACAGCAATGACCTGCTGTATGCCAATGTCACGCTGCTACCCGGGCTTGCAGACGCATCGCCATTGACCGTGACTCCCGGCGCGGATGTGCAGGGTTATCGGCGCAAGGAAATTACCCAGTTCCAGACCTCGCTCAGCCATGTTTTCGACAACGCCATGGGGGCCAATCGCCTGACCGTGACCGGTGAAGTGGGTGTGACGTATGTGGGCGGACTGGATAGCCCCTCAGACCTGCGTTATGGCCGTGACCCGGTGTTCGGTTCAGGCGGCAACGACGGCTTCACCACTGCCACTTCCTGGGGCTACCGTGGCCGGGCGGTGTGGGAATACAACAGCGTCCTGCCCGGTGTGAACCTCAAGCCCAATCTGGGCTGGTCCCATGACATCAGCGGCTATTCCCCTGGCCCCAATGCCAACTTCGAAGAGGGTCGCAAAGCCATCACCTTCGGTCTGGACGGCGAATACCAAAGCACCTACACCAGCAGCCTGTCGTACACCAATTTCTTTGGCGGGCGCTACAACACCCTCAGTGACCGGGATTTTGTAGCGTTGACGCTGGGCGTGAAGTTCTGACACCCCCTCTCTCTTTTGCGTGTGAGCGGGCTTGCTCGTGATTCAGACGACGCGGTCTGCCTGCATGACTGCGTGATGCCATCGCGAGCAAGCCCGTTCCCACAAGGAAAGATGTTGTCTGTGGGTGATATATTTATTTTCACGATATTGATTTCTGAAATAATACGTGTCACTTATAGGCGCACACCCTTATGGGTTTTAACCACCGAGCCAGCCCGGATGGCGCCCCTTCAGGAGTCAATAATTTGAAAAAGACAGAACTTCTAGGTGTATTGGCACTTTGCGCTGCGAGTCTTATGGCTCACGCCGATGAAGCGCCGCTGCGCATCGGCATCGAGGCGGCCTATCCGCCATTCTCCTTCAGAACCCCTGAGGGTGAAGTCAGTGGTTTTGACTACGACATCGGCAATGCGCTGTGTGAAGAAATGAAGGCCAAATGCACCTGGGTCGTCCAGGAGTTCGACGGCATGATCCCTTCACTTAAAGTGCGCAAGGTTGATGCGGTGCTGTCTTCGATGTCGATTACCGAAGACCGCCTCAAGTCGGTGGATTTCAGCAAAAAGTACTACCACACCCCCGGCAAGTTCGCGATGAAGGCGGGCAATGTGCTCACCGACCCCAAGGTCGACCTCAAGGGCAAGCGTCTCGGCGTGCAGCGTTCTTCGACGTATGACCGCTTTGCAACCGAACAGCTGGAGCCGGCGGGCGTCGTGGTCGTGCGCTACTCCACCCAGAATGAAGCCTTCCTCGACCTGGCCTCGGGCCGTCTGGACGCCACCCTGGCGGACATCGTCTACACCGACGAGAGTTTTATCAAAACCCCGGCTGGCAAGGATTACGCCCTGGTTGGTCCTGATATCAACGACCCGAAATACTTCGGACGTGGTGCCGGTATTGCGGTGCGCAAAGGCGACACCGCCAACGCTGCACGCCTGAGCGCAGCCATTGATGCGATACGCGCCAACGGTAAATACGACCAGGTCATGGCCAAGTACTTTACGTACGACATCTACGGCCAACGCTAAGTAACCCCGCAACCCTCAAGTCGCCTCCTTTCAGGGGGGCGGCAGGGGTTGGTCTCGCGCTTTTTTTGGCGCTCGCCTGAGGAATTTCATCATGCTCCACGGCTACGGATCGAGCATTCTCGATGGTGCCTGGCTGACCGTGAACCTTGCCCTGACGTCCATGGCCCTGGCGATTGCCCTGGGTCTGGTGGGTGCGGCCTTTCGCCTGTCTCCGGTCAAATGGCTGGCGCGGCTGGGGGAGGGCTATACCACGGTGATTCGGGGTATCCCTGATCTGGTGCTGATCCTGCTGATCTTTTATGGCGGCCAGGACCTGATCAACCGCATCGCGCTGGCGCTGGGCTACACCGGCTACATCGATATCAATCCCTTTATCGCCGGTGTCTGCACGATGGGCTTCATTTTCGGCGCCTATCTGTCGGAAACCTTTCGGGGTGCCTTCATGGCCATCCCCGCAGGTCAGGCCGAGGCGGGACAGGCGTATGGCATGAGCCGTTCACAGGTGTTCTGGCGAATTCTGGTGCCGCAGATGATCCGCTTCGCCCTGCCGGGGTTCACCAACAACTGGCTGGTGCTGACCAAGTCCACGGCGTTGATTTCGGTTATCGGCTTGCAGGACATGATGTTCAAAGCCAAGAACGCAGCGGATGCGACCCACGAACCGTTTACGTTTTTCCTCGCCGTGGCGGTGTTGTATCTGATGCTGACCAGCGTGTCCTTGCTGGTGCTGCGTTATCTGGAAAAACACTTTTCGGTCGGCATAAAAGCCGCCGAACTGTGATTGGGAGCCCCTCATGATGCTCGACTACAACCTGATCTGGGAAAGCCTGCCGCTGTATTTCAGTGGCGCCCTGGTGACTCTCAAAGTTCTGCTGATTTCACTGTTCTTCGGGCTGATGCTGGCCATTCCGCTGGCCTTGATGCGGGTTTCACGCTCGCCCCTGATCAACTTTCCGGCCTGGGTTTACACCTACGTTATCCGTGGCACACCGATGCTGGTGCAGTTGTTTTTGATCTATTTCGGTCTGGCGCAGTTTGAGGCGGTACGCCAAAGCGTGCTGTGGCCCTACCTTTCCAGTGCCACCTTTTGCGCGTGCCTGGCCTTTGCAATCAATACCAGTGCCTACAGCGCTGAACTGTTGGCGGGCAGCTTGAAATCAACCCCCCACGGCGAGATCGAGGCCGGTAAAGCCATGGGCATGTCACGGGCGACCCTGTTTCGCAGGATTCTCCTGCCGTCGGCCCTGCGCCGTGTGTTGCCGCAGTACAGCAACGAAGTGCTGATGATGCTGCAGACCACCAGCCTGGCGTCGATTGTCACCCTGGTCGACATCACCGGCGCCGCGCGTACGGTCAGTGCGCGCTACTACCTGCCGTTTGAGGCCTTTGTGACCGCGGCCATTTTTTATCTGGTCCTGACGTTCATTCTGGTTCGTCTGTTCAAGCTCGCCGAGCGCCGCTGGTTGGCGTATCTGGCACCGCGCAAGCACTAAGGAATATTCATGGAACACATCAAGTACCTTTTGCCGTGGACTGCTTCGGGCACCGAACGCCATTTGTCCCTGTTTCGTTTTGGCCAGGGGCAGCGCAAGGCTTATATCCAGGCCTCTTTGCATGCCGACGAGTTGCCGGGGATGCGGGTTGCCGTTGAGCTCAAGCGCCGTCTGCTCGAGCTTGAAGAGCAGGGCCGTCTGAATGGGGTGGTCGAATTGGTGCCCATGGCCAATCCCATCGGTATTGGCCAGATGTTCCAGGCCACCCATCAGGGGCGTTTCGAGTTTTCCAGCGGCAAGAATTTCAATCGTGACTTTCCGGCCCTGGCCGACGCCGTGGCAGACAGGCTGGAGGGGCAGTTAGGTGCGGATGCTGGCACCAATATCGCGCGGGTGCGCAGCGCCATGCTCGCTGTCCTGGATGAGTTGCCGGCTCCGGCTTCTGAGCTGGATGCCTTGCGTTGCCTGCTGATGCGCCATGCCTGTGACGCTGATGTGGTGCTGGACCTGCACTGTGACTTCGAGTCGATCATGCTGCTGTACGCCATGCCGCAAAACTGGCCGCGCCTGCAGTCACTGGCTGCCCGGCTGCAGGCCGGTGCCGCATTGCTGGCGGAGGATGCAGGCGGCAGCGCGTTTGATGAGGCGTGTGGGATCCCCTGGCTGCAGCTCGCCGGGCGCTTTCCCGAAGCGGATATTCCGTTGGCGTGTGTGGCTGCAACCATTGAGTTGCGCGGCATGGCGGATACCGAGGCCGAGCCGTGTGCACAGAGCGCCGAGGCAATTTTGGGGTATCTCGCGGATCAGGGTTTGATCAATGGCGATTGGTCGACGGCTCCGACCGACTGTTGCGAGGCGACGCCGTTTGCAGGCGCGCAGTACGCCTATGCACCCCATCCCGGAGTGGTGAGTTTTATTCAGCCACTGGGGGCTCGGGTCACGGTGGGCGATCCACTGTTTGAAGTGATCGACCCGATCACTGACCGTCATAGCGTGGTGCGTGCCGACACTGACGGCATCCTCTATGCCCGCGAGCGCCTGCGCTTTGCCCAGCCCGGGTTGTGGCTGGCCAAAGTTGCTGGCAGCACCCTTATTCGCCAAGGCCGCCTGCTGAGCGACTGATCCTGGAGAGTGGACATCATGTACAAACTTGAAGTGCGCGATTTGCACAAAAGCTACGGTTCCCATGAAGTGCTCAAGGGCGTGTCTCTGGAGGCAAAGGCGGGGGATGTGATCAGCATCATCGGCTCCAGCGGCTCGGGCAAGAGTACTTTTTTGCGCTGCATCAACCTGCTGGAACAACCCGACTCGGGCAGCATCGTGCTCAATGGCGAAGCGCTGAAACTGGTGGCCAGCAAGAGCGCAGGGCTGAAGGCTGCCGATCCCAAGCAGTTGCAGCGTTTGCGTTCAAGGCTGTCGATGGTGTTTCAGCATTTCAACCTGTGGTCGCACATGACGGCCCTTGAAAATGTGATGGAGGCTCCGGTGCATGTGCTGGGCATGGGCAAGCGCGAGGCGCGGGAAAAGGCCGAGCACTACTTGAACAAAGTCGGGGTGGCGCACCGCATGAGCGCCTGGCCGGCGCACATGTCCGGCGGCGAACAACAGCGTGTGGCCATTGCCCGGGCGCTGGCAATGGAGCCGGAAGTGATGCTGTTTGATGAGCCGACTTCCGCGCTCGACCCCGAGTTGGTGGGCGACGTGCTCAAGGTCATGCAGGACCTGGCGCTGGAGGGGCGCACCATGGTGGTTGTCACCCATGAAATGGGGTTTGCCCGCGAAGTTTCGAACCAACTGGTGTTCTTGCACCAGGGTGTTGTTGAGGAGCGTGGCGACCCGCGAAAAGTGCTGCTTGACCCTCAGTCCCTGCGGCTGCAGCAGTTTCTTTCGGGCAGTCTGAAATAGGTTTCAGGCCCCGGCTTGCGGGCTGCGCACCCGGGGTGGGCTTGGGATACACTCGGTCGGCCCACGCAAGCCCGCTCGCACCATTGATTGGGCACAGCCCCTTCTTTTATCCACAGGAAATGTTGAGCCGGACATGCCAAGCCCATCCAAAAACACCACTATTTATGCGGCTCCGGTCATGCGCAAGCTGGCAGAGGTCGCGCCCCACTTGCAGCCTTCATTGCGCAAGGTCGCGGACTTTATCCTGCGTCACCCGCTGCGGGCCGCAACGCTGACGATTGAGGAAATGGCCCAGGAAACGGCCACATCCCCGGCCGCGGTCAACCGGTTGGCCAAGGCCATGAACCTGGGGGGGTACACCGGCATGAAGGCCGAGCTGGTGGCGACGTTGCAGCAAGTGGTGTCGCCGGTAGACAAGCTTCGCAACGAGCTGGCCCATCGTCCTGACGGCGCATTTGGCCTGCATGAGCAAATCCAGAGCGCCAGCAGCAACCTCGCCACCGCGGCGACCAACAATCATCCGGATACGTTTGAAGCCTTTGTCACGAGCCTGATCAAGGCGCGCAAGATCTACATCCTGGGCTTTGGCAATAGCGTCTACTTCGCGGGCCTGGCCGCTTCGACCCTGATGCCGTTCTGTGCCGATGCGACGGCCATCAGCATGGAGGGCGGTAATGAAAACGCCGCGTATCGCCTGGCTGCGATCACCGATCAGGACGTCATGCTGGCTATTTCCCTGCCGCGCTACTCCATCGACACCCTGCAGCTTTCACGCTTTGCCAGGGAGCGGGGCGCCTGTGTGCTGGCGATCACCGACTCACCGGCCTCGCCGCTGGCCAGTATTGCCGAGCACGTACTGTTTGCGCCTGCCGACCATCCGGTGATGACCAGTTCCAGCATTGCGGTGCTCGCTTTGATCGAAGGACTGGTTGCAGGGGTGATGGCGCGTAATAAAGAAGCCGTCAAACTGGCAACCGAACTGACCGAAAGCGTGATGTCTTACCTGCATATTCCGGTGAGCAGCAAAGCGTCGAAAAAGTAACTGCAAGTGCGGGTACATGGATTTGTGAGGTGGCGTTCGGGCGGCTATTGTTCGTTGAGTGCGAATGTTTGCGGCCAAAGGAATTTTTACCGTTGGTCGTGTTCCAAGGCTTATAAAGGTCTAACGCCAATAGCCTTTGCCCCCTCAGAAAGTTTGATCAGGAGCGTCACCATGTTCATCTCGCGTCGTTTGATTGTTGCAGCAAGCGCTGTTGCCTTGCTGGCCGGCTGCGCTACGCCTAACCCGTATGACAATCAGGGCCAGGCCTCTTCGGGGACGGGCTTGAGCAAAACGGCCACCTACGGCGGCCTGGGGGCCTTGGCCGGTGCTGTGGCAGGTGCTGCCATCGACCACAACAACCGTGGCAAGGGTGCGCTGATCGGCGCCGCCGTGGCGGGTCTGGGTGCTGCGGGTTATGGCTATTACGCTGACAAGCAAGAAGCGGCACTGCGTGCAAGCATGGCCAATACGGGCGTAGAAGTTCAGCGTCAGGGTGACAACATCACACTGGTGATGCCGGGCAACATTACCTTCGCCACCAACTCCGCCAACATCGCCCCAAGTTTCTATCAGCCGCTGAACAATCTGGCGAACTCGTTGAAGCAGTTCAACAACCAGAACCAGATTCAGATCGTGGGCTATACCGACAGCACCGGTAACTACAACTACAACATGCAGCTTTCGCAGCAGCGTGCGCAAAGCGTGGCGAGCTACCTGACGTCCCAGGGTGTCAGCGGCCAGTACCTGTCGGTACGTGGCGCAGGCCCTGCCGACCCGATTGCCAGCAACGCAACGGCTGACGGCCGTGCGCAAAACCGCCGTGTTCAAGTCACCCTGGCGCCGATCCCGGGCATGCAATACCAGCAGCCAGGCCAGGTGCAGCAGTACCCGTAAAGGCAAGGCACTTCGTAGCAGCTGCTACGGGTTAGTCGCAAGCCGTACAAAAAAAAGCCCCGCGATCCTTGCAGATCGCGGGGCTTTTTATTGAGCGCACTGTTTACTTTTTCAGACCGTAATGCTCATCGAGCATGCCCGGGCCGTTGGGGCTTTTTGGGGCGTAATCCAATGGCGGCTCGGTGCTGTGCGGCGGGGTGATGCGCTCGCGATGCGGTTGTGGCACATCGGAGTGCAAGGCAGCCAGCAGGCGTTGGCGAGTTTGCTCGTCCAGGGCCAGACGGTTGGCGCCCTCGGCGAGGTGTTCTTGCACTTCCTGATAGCTCTGGGTGAGCTTTTTCACCAGATTGGCGGTGGTGTTGAAGTGGGTAACCACTTCACTTTGGTAACTGTCAAAACGTTCCTGGATGTCGTCCAGCTGACGCTGCGTGCGGTTAGGCACGGCATTTGGCAACAGACGGGCAACCAGAAAACCAATGGCGACACCGGCAACCAGGGCTAGAGTCGGCAACAACCAAATCAAGAGCGAGTGTTCCACGAGTCCTTCCTCTATAAACGGCTTTGCTTTACGTTAACGGCTCGGACCTGCGCTGTATACCGCGATGCACTCGCAAATATGTCAGACAGAATCTATCAGCTAGACGAGTCGACCCAATTTGAGGTCACGGAGTTCCTTCTTGCTTACCCGCGAAACCCCCGTAGTAATTGATGGCCCGGTCGGCCAACTGGAAGCCTTGTACCTTGATTCTGCTGAGCCACGGGGCCTTGCGCTGCTGTGCCACCCTAATCCGGTGCAGGGCGGAACGATGATGAATAAAGTGGTTTCGACCCTGCAACGCACTGCCCGTGATGCTGGCCTGATTACCTTGCGATTTAATTACCGTGGTGTCGGCGCGAGCGCTGGCAGTCACGATATGGGCACTGGCGAAATCGACGACGCACTGGCTGCGGCTCATTGGTTGCGCGCCAAACACCCTGAATTGCCCATCACCCTGATCGGTTTTTCGTTTGGCGGCTTTGTCGCGGCCAGCCTGGGTGGGCAACTTGAGGCCGAGGGCGAAAAGCTGTCGCATCTGTTCATGATCGCTACAGCGGTCTCGCGTTTGCGTGACGACTACCCCTTGCCGCAAGGGTGCCCCTTGACGGTTATCCAGCCTGAAGCCGACGAAGTGATTGATCCGCAGTTGGTCTATAACTGGTCAAACCACCTGTCGCGCCCCCATGAGCTGCTGAAAGTGGCAGAATGCGGACACTTTTTTCACGGCAAGCTGCCCGAGCTCAAAGAGTTGGTAGCGCCACGCCTTTCGAATTGATTGCAGCCTGATAAGCGATTACCCATGACCTCTCGTACTCGTATCCTCACCGGTATCACCACTACCGGTACGCCGCACCTGGGCAACTACGCCGGGGCCATTCGCCCTGCGATCGTGGCCAGCCGCGACCTCAATGCCGACTCGTTCTACTTTCTGGCCGACTACCACGCCCTGATCAAATGCGATGACCCGCTGCGCATCCAGCGCTCGCGTCAGGAAATCGCTGCGACCTGGCTGGCCGCCGGTCTTGATGTTGAACGTGTGACGTTCTATCGCCAGTCAGATATCCCGGAAATCCCGGAACTGACCTGGCTGCTGACCTGCGTCGCTGCCAAAGGCCTGCTCAACCGTGCCCATGCCTACAAGGCTTCGGTCGACAAGAACCTGGAAAATGGCGAAGACCCGGATGCGGGCATCACCATGGGGCTGTACAGCTATCCGGTGTTGATGGCGGCGGACATCCTGATGTTCAACGCCAACAAGGTGCCGGTCGGTCGTGATCAGATCCAGCACGTTGAAATGGCCCGTGACATTGGCCAGCGCTTTAACCATCTGTTCGGCAATGGCAAAGAGTTTTTCGCCATGCCTGAAGCGCTGATCGAAGAAAGCGTGGCCACCTTGCCGGGCCTTGATGGTCGCAAGATGTCCAAAAGCTACGACAACACCATTCCGTTGTTCAGCAGCGCCAAAGACATGAAAAGCGCTATTTCGCGCATCGTTACCGACTCCCGTGCGCCGGGCGAGCCGAAAGATCCGGACAACTCGCACCTGTTCACCCTGTACCAGGCATTCTCCACGCCTGAGCAGGCGGCAGAGTTGCGCAGCGAGCTGTTGCAGGGGCTGGGCTGGGGCGAGGCGAAAGAGCGCCTGTTCAAGCAGCTGGACGCCGAACTGGGTGAGTCCCGCGAGCGTTATCATGACTTGATGTCGCGACCTGCCGATATGGAAGACATTCTTCTGGCTGGCGCGCAAAAAGCCCGTAAAACCGCGAGTCCATTCCTTGAGCAACTGCGTGAGGCGGTGGGTCTGCGTTCATTTGTCAGCGTGGCGCAGACCGCCACCGCCAGCAAAAAGAAAGCCGTCAAGGGCCCGCGCTTTGTCAGCTTTCGCGACGAAGACGGCAGTTTCCGTTTCCGCCTGCTGGCCGCAGATGGCGAGCAATTGTTGCTGTCACGCAGTTTTGCCGATGGCAAAGCCGCAGGTCAGGTGACCAAGCAGTTGCAATCCGGTGAGCCGCTGGATGTGCGCACTGATGAGCTGAGCTTCAGCGTCTGGCTGGACGACGCCTGTGTGGCCGACAGCCCGGCGTTTGCCGACAGTTCGTCACGTGATGGGGCAATCGAAGCACTGCGAGTGGCACTGCTGCCCGCGCAAGACTGAGAAAGTGCGACGTTTCGTCTCAGGTTTGATTGCCATTCCCAAGGGCCGTCGCTACAGTGTCGGCCCGTTTTTGTTGCCTTGCTAACGAATTATGACGCCTCTAGAACGATATCAAGTTGATCTGAAACGCCCGGACTTCTTTCACGATGCCGCACAGGAAAACGCCGTGCGCCATCTGCAACGCCTGTACGACGACCTGGTGGCGGCTTCCCAAAGCAAGCCGGGCCTGTTCGGCAAGCTGTTCGGCAAAAAAGAGCTGACGCCGGTCAAGGGCATCTACTTCTGGGGTGGCGTAGGCCGGGGCAAGACGTATCTGGTCGACACGTTCTTCGACGCGTTGCCGTTCAAGCAGAAGATGCGTACTCACTTCCACCGCTTCATGAAGCGCGTGCACGAAGAGATGCGTACCCTCAATGGCGAAAAGAACCCGTTGACCATCATTGCCAAGCGCTTCTCGGATGAAGCACGGGTGATCTGCTTTGACGAATTCTTTGTGTCGGACATTACCGATGCAATGATTCTGGGCACCTTGATGGAAGAGCTGTTCAAAAACGGCGTTACCCTGGTTGCGACGTCGAACATCGTGCCGGACGGTTTGTACAAGGACGGCTTGCAGCGCGCGCGCTTCTTGCCTGCCATTGCACTGATCAAGCAAAACACCGAGATCGTCAACGTCGACAGCGGCGTCGACTACCGTCTGCGTCATCTGGAGCAGGCCGAACTGTTCCACTTCCCGCTGGACGAGGCTTCCGAGAAAAGTTTGCGCGAGAGCTTCAAGGCGCTGACGCACAACTCTACCCGGGCGATTGAAGGCGATGACCTGATCATCGAAAACCGCACCATTCGCGCCCTTCGCACTTGCGATGACGTGGCCTGGTTCGATTTTCGCGAGTTGTGCGACGGCCCGCGTAGCCAGAATGACTACATCGAGCTGGGTAAAATCTTCAACGCTGTGATCATCAGCGGTGTGGAGCAGATGGACGTTAAAACCGACGACATCGCCCGACGCTTTATCAACATGGTCGACGAGTTCTATGACCGCAACGTCAAGCTGATCATCTCGGCTGAAGTCGAACTCAAGGACTTGTACACCGGCGGGCGCCTGAACTTCGAGTTCCAGCGCACCCTCAGCCGTCTGCTGGAAATGCAGTCTCACGAATACCTGACCAGGGCGCACAAACCCTAGTCGAAAAAAAGGCCTGCATTGCAGGCCTTTTTTTTACTCTCCAGAACCCGGAAGGCGTCTTCAGCATCGGGCTATCAAGCCCGTCACCTGGAATTCAAGCCACCTGTTTTACGCCCGCCTGCAAGAACTGCTGCCGATATTGGTTCGGTGACAACTCAGTGTGCTGGCGAAACAGTCGGGCAAAGAAACTCGCGTCGTCATAGCCCACGTCGTAGCTGATGGTCTTGATGCTTTTGCGCGAGGCCGAAAGCAGTCCCTTGGCCGTTTCTATGCGCAGGCGCTGCAGGTAGTGCAGGGGTTTGTCACCCGTGGCCAGCTGAAAGCGGCGCATGAAGTTGCGGATGCTCATGCCATGATCGCGAGCGACGTCTTCAAAGCGAAACTTGTCGGCAAAGTGGTCTTCGAGCCATTGCTGGATTTGCAGAATGATCACGTCCTGGTGCAGCTTCTGGCCGCCAAAGCCAATGCGCCCGGGGGTGTAGTTGCGCTGCACCTCGTAAAGAATGTCGCGGGCCACGGCCTGGGCAATGTTGGCACCGCAGAAACGTTCGATCATGTAGATGTAGAGGTCGCAGGCAGAGGTCGGCCCGCCGGCGCAGTAGAGATTGTCTGCGTCAGTGAGGTGCTTGTCCTGATTGAGGTGAACCTCAGGGTAGCGCTGGGCAAACGTGTCGAAAAAGCGCCAGTACGTGGTTGCTTCCTTGCCATCCAGAAGCCCGGCCTCTGCGAGCCAGAATACCCCGGTGGCCTCTGCGCACAGGACTGCGCCGCGAGCATGCTGCTCGCGCAGCCACGGCAGGACTTGCGGGTAGCGCTGGCAGATTGTGTCGAAGTCTTCCCCGAAAGCCGGGAGGATGATGATGTCGGAGTCCTCCAGGCCGCCATCGACGGGGAGCACTACATTGCTGAAGCTGACTGCGGGTTTGCCGTCGGGGCTCACCAGCCGCGTCTCGAAGGTGGGGGTAAGGCCGCGGCCCAATTGCTTGCCATGACGCAGGCTGGCGAGATGAAAAAAGTCCTTGGCATGCATCAGGGTCGAGGCGAATACCCGATCGATGGCCAGGATGCTGACGCGCCGCAAGGGCGTTGAGAGTTGATTAGACATAGACATATTTTGATTATTCTTATAGGTGAAATTGGTCAACTTACGGCTGGATCGTCTTATTTTTTTTCCTGTGTGTCTAGGGGGAGGTTGCGCCGCCCCTGTAGCAGCTGCCGCAGGCTGCGTCCGGCAGCGTAGCCGTCGTAAGGTCGGAGGTTGCGCACTGACAGTTAGTCGGCGCTCTCAGGTTTACGATTGCTTCGCAATCGGACGTCGCCTTCGGCAACTGCTACGAAAACGGTTTACAGCAGGATCAAGGCGCCGGGTTTGGCTGGTCCTTGTGAATCGCTTCGATGCCCGCCAGCACCTCATCCGACAATTTCAGGTCGTGGCTGGCGATGTTGCTTCGCAACTGCTCCATCGTCGTCGCCCCAATGATGTTGCTGGTAACGAACGGTTGTTGGGTGACATAGGCCAGTGCCATTTGTGCCGGATCCAGGCCGTGTTCGCGGGCCAGAGCCACGTAGCGCTCACTGGCAGCCACCGCTTGCGGGTTTGAATAGCGCGAGAAGCGACTGTAGAGGCTCAGGCGACCTTTTGGCGGTTGGGCGCCGCCACTGTACTTGCCCGACAGCATGCCGAACGCCAGGGGCGAGTAGGCAAGCAGGCCGCACTGTTCGCGAATGGCAATTTCCGCCAGGCCCACTTCAAAGCTGCGGTTGAGCAGGTTGTAGGGGTTCTGGATCGATACCGCACGTGGCCAGCCACGGCTCTCGGCCAGTTGCAGGAACTTCATGGTGGCCCACGGCGTTTCGTTGGACAGGCCTATGTGGCGGATCTTGCCGGCCTTGACCTGCTCGTCCAGCGCCTGGAGGGTGTCCTCCAGCGGCGTGAAATCCTCGTCGGCGTTGTGCTTGTAGCCAAGCTGGCCGAAAAAGTTGGTGCTGCGCTCGGGCCAGTGCAGCTGGTAGAGGTCGATCCAGTCGGTTTGCAGGCGTTTGAGGCTGGCGTCCAGGGCTTGCACGATGTGGGTGCGGTTGTGCTTGAGGTTGCCGTCGCGGATGTAGTCGATACCGTTGCCGGGACCGGCGATCTTGCTCGCCAGCACCCAGTCGGCGCGATCCCCGCGTTCCTTGAACCAGTTGCCGATGTAGCGCTCGGTGCTGGCGTAGGTTTCGGCCTTTGGCGGCACCGGATACATCTCGGCGGTGTCGATGAAGTTGATGCCGGCATTTTTTGCGTATTCGATTTGCTCGAAGGCTTCAGCTTGGGTGTTCTGCTCGCCCCAGGTCATGGTTCCGAGGGCGATTTCGCTTACTTTCAGATCGGTTCGGCCTAGCTTGCGGTAGTCCATCGGGTGCTCCTTCGGGTAAACAAACATAAAAGCAGGTTGTAATTTTTTGCGCAATCTGGATAATTGCCGACCTCTTTCTGCAGTGGAAGTGATGCGCCGCCTGCCGAAGAATCTTGCCGTTGAACGGACGCGCTGACCCGAGCCCCCGATAGCGTCTGTATCCGGCTGCCTTTGACTTGTCAAAGTACGCACTATTCAGTAAGATCTGCCGTCTAATTTACAGGGCGGCCCCTGAGGCTATAAAGAATGAAAACTTTTACTGCTAAACCAGAAACAGTAAAGCGCGACTGGTTTGTCGTCGACGCTGCTGGTCAGACCCTGGGTCGTCTGGCCACCGAGATCGCGAGCCGTCTGCGTGGCAAGCACAAGCCGGAATACACTCCGCACGTTGACACCGGTGACTACATCGTTGTTATCAATGCTGAGCAGATCCGTGTCACTGGTGCTAAAACCACTGACAAAATGTACTACTCTCACTCCGGTTTCCCGGGCGGGATTAAGTCGATCAACTTCGAAAAGCTGATCGCCAAAGCTCCTGAGCGCGTGATCGAGACCGCGGTTAAAGGCATGCTGCCTAAAAACCCACTGGGTCGCGACATGTACCGTAAGCTGAAAGTCTATGCGGGCGCTGCTCACCCTCATACTGCTCAGCAGCCCCAAGAACTGAAGTTTTAACGGAATAGTTCATTATGTCGGCGACTCAAAACTACGGCACTGGCCGTCGTAAAACCGCAACTGCACGCGTTTTCCTGCGTCCAGGTACCGGTAACATCTCGATCAACAACCGCACTCTGGAGAATTTCTTCGGTCGCGAAACTGCCCGCATGGTAGTTCGTCAGCCGTTGGAACTGACTGAGACTGTCGAGAAATTCGACATCTACGTCACCGTGATCGGTGGTGGTGTAAGTGGTCAAGCTGGCGCAATCCGCCACGGTATCACTCGCGCACTGATGCAGTACGACGAAACCCTGCGTGGCGCTCTGCGCAAAGCTGGCTTCGTAACTCGCGATGCTCGTGAAGTTGAACGTAAGAAAGTCGGTCTGCGTAAAGCGCGTAAGCGTCCGCAGTACTCGAAGCGTTAATTCGCAGCTTCGTTCAAAAAAGCCCAGTCTCCTTCGGAGCTGGGCTTTTTTTATGGGTGATGAATTATTGGTGTGACAACTTGCCACATCCAGCAAACGCCTATACTACAAGGCTTGTAGCCGCCCGAGAGCGGTAATTACCTTGTCAGAGTAGGGGCTTTTCATTACCATTCTGCAAAATTTTTATAAGTTCAGATGCAAATTTAGTAGATGCCTGATTTAACAGGCCACAAAGCTGATGGGAGAGGACTGAATGAGCAATGACGGCGTAAATGTCGGCCGGCGTCGCTTCCTCGTAGCAGCCACATCCGTGGTGGGTGCTGCAGGAGCGGTGGGGGCGGCGGTCCCGTTCGTGGGGTCGTGGTTTCCCAGTGCCAAGGCGAAAGCCGCTGGCGCACCGGTGAAAGTGAATATTGCAAAGGTCGAGCCAGGTCAGCAAATGATTGCTGAATGGCGTGGTCAGCCAGTATTCATCGTACGTCGCACCGAGGAAATCCTGGCAAATCTGAAGAAGATTGAAGGGCAGCTTGCTGACCCTGATTCCAAGCAATCTGATCAGCCTGCTTATGTGAATCCGGAGTTGCGGTCGATCAAACCAGAAATTCTGTTGTTGATCGGTATTTGCACCCACTTGGGTTGCTCGCCTACGTTCCGTCCTGAGGTCGCGCCTGTTGATCTTGGCAAGGATTGGGTAGGTGGATATTTCTGCCCTTGTCATGGTTCGCACTATGATCTGGCCGGCCGCGTTTACAAGTCGCAGCCAGCCCCGCTGAACCTGCCAGTACCGCCCTACTATTATGAGTCGGACAACATTGTTGTCGTTGGCCTCGATGGGGAGAACGCGTAATGAGCAAGTTCATGGATTGGGTAGATGCCCGCTTCCCTGCCACCAAGATGTGGGAAGACCACCTCAGCAAGTATTACGCCCCGAAGAACTTCAACTTCTTCTATTTCTTTGGCTCCCTCGCATTGCTCGTTCTGGTTAACCAGATCGTGACCGGCGTGTGGCTGACCATGAGTTACACGCCGTCGGCAGAAGAAGCCTTTGCTTCTGTCGAATACATCATGCGTGACGTCGAATACGGCTCCATCTTGCGTTATTTGCACTCAACAGGTGCATCGGCGTTCTTTGTTGTCGTCTATCTGCACATGTTCCGCGGCTTGCTCTACGGCTCGTATCAGAAGCCCCGTGAGCTGGTGTGGTTGTTCGGCATGATGATTTACCTGGCCCTGATGGCAGAAGCCTTCATGGGTTATTTGTTGCCTTGGGGTCAAATGTCCTACTGGGGCGCCCAGGTGATCATTTCGCTGTTTGGTGCGATTCCGGTTATCGGTAACGACCTGACCCAGTGGATTCGTGGTGACTACCTGATCTCCGGGATTACCCTGAACCGCTTCTTCGCCTTGCACGTAGTCGCATTGCCGATCGTGATTCTGGGTCTGGTGGTGCTGCACATTCTGGCGTTGCACGAAGTAGGGTCCAACAACCCGGACGGTGTGGACATCAAGAAGCACAAAGACGAAAACGGCATACCGCTGGACGGCATTCCCTTCCATCCGTACTACACCGTGAAAGATATCGTCGGCGTCGTGGTGTTCCTGTTTATCTTCTGCTCGATTGTGTTCTTCTTCCCGGAAATGGGTGGTTACTTCCTGGAAAAACCGAACTTTGAACAGGCTAACGCCTTTAAAACGCCGGAGCACATTGCCCCTGTCTGGTACTTCACACCGTTCTACGCGATCTTGCGTGCAATTCCGGACAAGCTGCTTGGCGTGATTGCCATGGGTGCCGCGATTGCAATGCTGTTCGTGTTGCCGTGGCTTGACCGCAGCCCTGTTAAATCCATGCGCTACAAGGGCTGGATGAGCAAGGTGTGGCTGTGGGTGTTCTGCATCTCCTTCGTGATTCTGGGTGTGCTGGGTGTATTGGCACCGACCCCGGGCCGCACGCTGCTGTCGCAGGTGTGTACGTTCCTGTACTTCGCCTACTTCATTCTGATGCCGTTCTACACCAGGCTTGAGAAGACCAAACCGGTTCCGGAAAGGGTGACTGGCTGATGAAAAAGCTATTTGCTGTATTGATGCTCGCAGTTATGCCTGTGTTCTCCTTTGCGGCTGAACAAGGTGTGCAGCTCGACAAGGTCGACATCGATGTTTCTGACAAGGCTGCCATGCAGGATGGCGCGCGCACGTTCGCCAACTACTGCATGGGCTGTCACAGTGCCAAGTTCCAGCGTTACGAGCGCGTGGCGGACGACCTGGGGATTCCCCATGACGTCATGCTCGACAATCTGGTGTTCACCGGTGCCAAGATTGGCGACCACATGAACATCGGCATGCAGCCTGCTGATGCCAAGGCCTGGTTCGGTGCTGCACCGCCAGACCTGACGCTGGTAGCCCGTGTTCGTGGTACTGACTGGCTGTACAGCTACCTGCGCGCCTTCTACGAAGACCCGTCTCGCCCTTGGGGTGTGAACAACAAGGTCTTCCCGAACGTGGGTATGCCTAACGTTCTGGCGCCGCTGCAAGGCCGTCAGGTTGTGGGTTGCAAGCAAGTACAGATCGTCGAAGACGGCAAGAAGCAGTATGATCCGCTCACCGGCACACCTTTGACGCATGAAGCGTGCGACCAACTGACAGTGCTGCCAAAAACCGGCGCACTGACTGAAGAGCAGTTCGATGAGAAGATCAAGAACCTTGTGACCTTCCTGGCCTACTCGGCCAACCCGGTGAAGCTGGAGCATCAGCGCATCGGTACTTACGTGCTGATCTACCTGGCCTTCCTCTTTGTATTCGCTTATCTGCTCAAGCGCGAATACTGGAAGGATGTGCACTGATATAGTTACACGCAATGCTGTTAATCGTGCGCGCCCGAGGGTGTCTCTGAAAAGGTAACAGTGCAGGACGGGTGGCAAGCGGGGTCCAACGACCCGGCTTGCCCAGGTTCTGCGGTTATCAGAGGCGTTCCTTGGGCGCGTTCGTTTTTCCGCTCCCGATAATTTCAACAAGCGAGGAGGACCGCCATGGGCGTGACCAATCGGTTGGCCTGTTACTCCGACCCCGCCGACCACTATTCCCATCGAGTACGCATTGTGCTCGCAGAGAAAGGTGTCAGCGCCGAGATCATCAGTGTGGAGGCGGGCCGTCAGCCGCCGAAGCTGATCGAAGTGAACCCTTACGGCAGCCTGCCAACCCTGGTCGATCGTGACCTGGCGTTGTGGGAGTCGACTGTGGTGATGGAATATCTGGATGAGCGTTACCCGCATCCGCCGCTGTTGCCGGTTTATCCGGTGGCTCGGGCCAATAGCCGTCTGCTGATTCATCGTATTCAGCGTGACTGGTGTGCGTTGGTTGATTTGATCCTTGATTCACGGACCAAGGAGCCTGCGCGTGTACAGGCCCGCAAGGAATTGCGCGAGAGCTTGACGGGTGTTTCTGCATTGTTTGCCGACAAACCTTTTTTCCTCAGTGATGAGCAAAGTCTGGTCGACTGCTGCCTATTGCCGATACTCTGGCGCTTGCCTGTTTTGGGTATTGAATTGCCGCGGCCAGCCAAGCCGCTGCTCGACTATATGGAGCGCCAATTTGCGCGTGAGGCTTTCCAGGCGAGTTTGTCTGGTGTCGAACGCGACATGCGCTAAGGCTTTAGGAGCCCTCGATGAATTCAAGTCGACCTTATCTGGTGCGTGCGCTCTATGAGTGGATCGTTGATAACGACTGCACTCCGCACATGCTGGTTAACTCTGACTACCCGAAGGTGCAAGTGCCTGCGGGTTTTGCCAGTGACGGGCAGATTGTCCTGAATGTTTCGCCAACCGCCGTGCGTCAATTGCACATGGACAACGAAGCAGTAAGCTTTGAAGGGCGTTTTGGTGGTGTACCTCACACGTTGTACGTGCCTATTGCAGCAATCCTGGGCGTTTACGCCCGCGAGAACGGCCAGGGCATGGTGTTCGACCTGGAAGAGTCTCTTGAGGCTGATGACGAGGTTGAGCCGGATGACGATGGGCCACCGCCAGGCACCGAGCCTCCGCGTCCTACGGGCCGGCCAAGCCTGAAAGTGGTGAAGTGATAAAAAAGGCGACCTGAGAAGGTCGCCTTTTTTGTGTCTGGCAGTTGGGAGCTGTCAGTCGATGTACTCGAACAGTTTGACGATTTTCTGCACCCCGGAAACCCCTTGCACCAGGCTGGTGGCGCGGGCGGCTTCCTGCTTGGTCACGAGGCCGAGCATGTAGACGATGCCGTTTTCCGTGACGATTTTGATCCGTGAACCAGGAATCGCGTTGTCGGTCAGCATCTGGGTCTTGATCTTGGTGGTCAGCCAGGCGTCGTTGTTGCGCGCAAGGATCGATGACGGTGCCATGACTTGCAGTTCGTTGTTGACCTTCTTCACGCGTTGAACGGCGGCGGCAGCTTGTTCGGCCTGGGCCTTGAGGTCTGCGCGCGGGGTCTGGCCGGCCAGCAGCACGATGCCGTTGTAGCTGGTGACAACGATATGCGAGCCGGTATCCAGGTCCGGGTTGGCCTTGGCCACGTTCACGGCGACTTTGGTTTCAATAAGGGAGTCATCGATTTTGCTGCCAAAGGTGCGGGTGCCGCGATCATCCTCAATGGGCTTGTCGCGGGTGGCGGTCAGTACCGAACTGCAACCGGCGGTCAGACCAAGACACAGGGTCAGGGCTATCAGGCCAAGGCGATTAAAAGTCATTCTTCACTCCCGAACAGTTGGCTGTCGATCAGATCGCACAAGCAGTGGATCGCCAGCAGGTGGACTTCTTGAATTCGTGCTGTGACATTGGAAGGTACGCGAATTTCCACGTCCTCGGGCAGCAGCAGTGAGGCCATGCCGCCGCCATCACGGCCAGTCATTGCGACGACGATCATCTCGCGATCGTGGGCGGCTTGAATGGCCTGGATGATATTGGCCGAGTTGCCGCTGGTGGAAATGGCCAGCAGCACATCGCCAGGTTGGCCGAGTGCGCGGATCTGCTTGGAGAAAATCTCGTTGAAGCTGTAATCGTTGGCGATCGAGGTGATCGTCGACGAGTCGGTGGTCAGTGCAATGGCCGGCAGGCTCGGGCGCTCTCGCTCGAAGCGGTTGAGCAGTTCGGACGAAAAGTGCTGGGCGTCACCTGCCGACCCGCCATTGCCGCACGAAAGCATTTTGCCCTCATTGAGCAGGGCATTGACCATGACCTGGCTGGCTTGCTCGATGTGGGGGGCAAGCACTTCCATCGCCTGCTGCTTGGTGTCGATGCTGGCTTGGAAAAGCTGGCGAATACGGGATTGCATGTCCATCTATGTGACCTTAAGTAGGGCGGCTGGTCGGGCGTGATCCAGGTGTTCCTGAGTGACTTCCCGGCACAAGAATGTGCAGCCAGCAAAGCAAAGCAAAATCGTTTAAAAAAGGGTGCTGGAATCGGTCTGGCAGCGTTATTGGCTGTCAAAGGCATTCCGTAGCCAGTTCAATTGGGGTGTTGCGCTGTCCATTGTCACCACGTCAAACCGGCACGGGTGATCGGCCCAGCGTGCTTGGCGCTGCAAAAAATGCTGGGCGGCAAGTATCAGCTTTTGACGCTTGCGTGCGTCAATGCTGGCCAGTGCGCCACCCCATTGCGCGTGTTGTCGGTAACGAACCTCGACGAATACTACTGTATCGCCGTCAAGCATGACCAGATCCAGCTCGCCGCGCTTGCATGACCAGTTTTGCGCCAGCAGGCGCAAACCCTGTTGCTCAAGATGCCGTAGCGCCATGCGCTCGGCATCCTTGCCAATGTCTTGGCTTGAGCGCTCGGGCATCAGTTTGGGGTAGCAGGCAGGCGTTGAGGCTGGCCATTGACGAACTCGGCCCACGGCAGCTGACGCTCGACACGCTGTGCCGGGCTCATGCTCAGGCTGCCGGACAAGCCGTCAATCCGGGTGTCGGGCAGTGCTTTCAACTGACCCAGGCTCGGTGCCAGGCGATAGGCGTCGATGCCCATCGCGTACAGGCGCCCCAGGCTACCGCTCGCTTGTGGCCATTGTGCGGTGACTTGTTGGCGCAGCGGGTTGGTAGGATCGAGCAACCAGGGTGTTTCACAAAAACGGATGCCGTTCATGTCGTTGTACTGGTTCTGGTCGCCACTGGCGCTGAATACGTGGGAAGTCGCGTAAACCGGGAGATCACCGGCGTACTGGTAGTTCAGGGTCGGCTTGATCTGCTGTGCCTGCTGAGGGGTCGCGGCCAGGAAGATGAACTCCATGTCCTGGCGGCGCGTCGGTTGTGCAGAGCCGCCGCCTTTGCGCAATTGCACCAGGTCTGCGACTTGCTGGGCCAGTGCTACGGGCTTGTCGATGTGTTCCGTGCCGACAATGGTGCCGCCGTGTGCTTCCCACTCCTGGCGGAATGCCTTGAGCACCCGGTCGCCCCATTCGCCGACTGGCACCATGGCGCCAGCACGGGTCAGGCCGTCGGCGCGTGCGCGTCGTGCCACTTCGCGGGCTTCATCTTCCGCTGCCAGACCAAACTGGAACAGTTGCGCCGGGCCTTGAGCGCCCTCGTTATAGTTCAGGGCCAGCGTCGTGATCGGTAATTGCGGGCGAGCACTGAGTTGTTTGACCAGGTTTTTTTCCAGTGGTCCAACGACCAGTTGCACGCCGTCGGCTTGTGCCTGGCGATAGAACTCGTCCAGGGACGTCAGGCGCGAGCTGTTGTAGAACTGAATGCTTGGCGGGTTTTGCCCTGCTTGCTGGGCCTGATAGTGCGCAGCCATAAAGCCGTCGCGCAGTGCTTTGCTCACGGAGGCCAACTGGCCGTCCTGCGGCAGTAGCAAGGCAATTTTGGTCAGGGGTTGGCTGGCCAGTTCCTTGAGCTTGATCAGGGGTGCTGGCAACTGGATGGCGGCAGGGTGAGCTGGATTCTGCGCGCGCCACTGATCAATGGCGTTCTGCTGATCCTGCAGGGTGCCCGCGCTCTTGACGGCCAGGGCCAGGGACATCCAGCCACCCAACACGTCGTTGTTTTGTGCGTGCAACTGATCGACCGGCAAGGCGGCCACCAGTGCCCAAATGGCTTCATTGTTGCTATTGGCAGCGTCGCCGGTCAGGTTTGGGCTCATTGCTGTACGTTCGCGTGCGGCCGCCAGCGTTTGGCCGTCAGCTTCGAGGGCAAGGGCATGGACGGTATGCGTGCGCACCTGCAGGTCGGCTGGCAGCTGGCCCAGGATCGACAGGCTTGGGTGGTTCAAGGCGGCCAGCGCTGACTTGTGGTCATTGCGGCTCATCGCCAGCTCGGCTGCCAGCGTGCTGGCAAACACTTGCTGGGCAGGCTTGAGTTGATCCATTGGCACCAGAGCCAAAATTTGCGCTGCACGCGCAGTATTCTGCTGGCGCTGGGCGAGGTCGGCTGCCGAAAGGCGCAACAGGGCGGCCTTTTCCGGATTGGTGGTTTCGGATGCCTGCTGGAGCAACTGCTCGAGACTGGCGTCCGGGGTCCGTGGAAGTTCGCCAAGGCTGGACGAGGGCGAGCTGGCGCAAGCCGCCAACAGGGCAGCGAGGCAGAGGGCAGTGAACAGCCGCAGGCAAGCGATCATGTAGTGTTCCTGATACTCGATCAAATGAGTGGGGAAGTGTACCCAAGCACTGGCCGGGGCGCGATGTTAGAGGCAATAAAGCCTGAATTTAGATGTGATCTGTACGTTGTGCAGGTGAAAGTTTGCCTGCATGGCGTTCTGCGGCCTGCAGGGTGGGTGCGTTCAAGAGGGCTCTACGCGCTACAATGGCGCCTTTAACTCTTATGAGGTGTGCGTTTTGACTGCTCCAGGTGATTTGAATTCCGTTCTTGGCTCACTTTATGTGGTGGCCACGCCCATCGGTAACCTGGACGACATCAGTGCGCGTGCGCTCAAGGTATTGCGTGACGTGTCATTGATTGCGGCCGAAGACACGCGCCACTCCCTGCGCCTGCTGCAGCATTTTGGTATTTCAACGCCGCTGGGTGCCTGTCACGAGCACAACGAACGTGATGAGGGCAGTCGCTTTATCCAGCGTTTGCTGGCCGGTGAGGATGTTGCACTGATTTCTGATGCGGGTACGCCGCTGATCTCCGACCCGGGTTATCACCTGGTGCGTCAGGCGCGAGCGGCGGGGGTCAAGGTTGTGCCTGTACCGGGTGCCTGCGCCTTGATCGCGGCCCTGTCTGCGGCAGGGCTGCCTTCTGATCGCTTTATTTTCGAAGGGTTCCTGCCTGCCAAGGCTGTTGGACGTCGTTCGCGTCTGGAGTTGCTGAAGGACGAACCTCGCACGCTGATCTTTTACGAAGCGCCGCACCGCATTCTTGAGTGCCTGCAAGATCTTGAGCTGGTATTCGGGCCAGAGCGCCCGGCATTGCTGGCGCGTGAGTTGACTAAAACGTTCGAAACACTCAAGGGTTTGCCCCTGTCCGAGTTGCGTGCATTTGTTGAAGGCGACACTAATCAGCAGCGCGGCGAGTGCGTAGTTCTGGTTGCCGGCTGGACTGCGCCAGAAACAGATGAAGTGGTCAGTAGCGAGGCGATGCGTATTCTCGACTTGCTGCTTAAAGAAATGCCACTCAAGCGTGCGGCTGCACTTGCCGCTGAAATAACCGGTGAACGCAAAAACGTCTTGTACCAAGTTGCACTTGAAAAGCAGAAGGCGGAGTAACAATTGATATCGAATGATGGCGTTTTGATGTCTTTGTATGTATTGCCCCGTGACTAAAGGCCGCAACTCAGGCAATTCAACCTGCCTTGCGGCGTTTAACGCTTGTTCTATACGCTCTGTACAGTTAATCTTCGCGCCGGAGAGTCGATTGGACAGTCGCTGCCCTCTATGAAAATTAGGGGGGGGAGGAAAGTCCGGGCTCCATAGGGCGAAGTGCCAGGTAATGCCTGGGAGGCGTGAGCCTACGGAAAGTGCCACAGAAAATAACCGCCTAAGCGCTTCGGCGCCGGTAAGGGTGAAAAGGTGCGGTAAGAGCGCACCGCACGACTGGCAACAGTTCGTGGCTAGGTAAACCCCACTTGGAGCAAGACCAAATAGGGTCCCAAGGCGTGGCCCGCGCTGGGACCGGGTAGGTTGCTAAAGATGTCCAGTGATGGCCATCGTAGACGAATGACTGTTCACGACAGAACCCGGCTTACAGATCGACTCTCCACCTTTTTTTCTCTTCTGCTTGCCCTGCAAGCAGATTGCTACACTCGCAATCGGTTTATCCCCCGCTATTTTTCGTAAGACAATTTTCCGACGTAATGCAGAAAAGTTCTTGCTCTTAACAAACTACTTTAAGTTTGAAGTCCAGGGCTTTGAATTTGCAGCGCGTCGCTAGTCAAAATACCTCTCCGCTTACTGTTCTACGTCTATTTACCCTCCTAAATCTCAGTTATGTAAGGCTTTTCCTGTGGGCCGCTCCTTGACGGTGTGGTGGGCGCATTCCTATAGTGTGCATAAGTGGTGGAAAGTGGCATAAAGTGGGTTTTCTAGACGTAAAACGCTAATATTTGGAGATGCGATCAGTGTTTCGCGGAGCCAACGCAATCAGTCTCGATGCAAAGGGCCGTCTCGCAATGCCGAGCCGGTACCGTGACGAGCTGATTTCGCGAAGTTCCGGACAACTGATCGTGACCATTGATGCGGTAGATCCCTGCTTATGTGTGTACCCGCTAGATGAGTGGGAATTGATTGAAACCAAGCTTCGGGCGCTGCCTTCGTTGCGTGAAGAAAACCGCCGTTTGCAACGTCTGTTGATTGGTAACGCCGTCGATCTTGAGCTCGATGGCAGTGGTCGTTTTCTGGTGCCGCCACGTTTGCGTGAATATGCCAAGTTGGATAAGCGCGCGATGTTGGTAGGCCAGCTAAACAAGTTTCAACTGTGGGACGAGGATGCTTGGGAAGCTGTTTCTGCCGCTGACCTTGCAGCCATTCAACAACCGGGCGCGATGCCTGACGAACTGCGTGATTTAATCCTGTGACTATAGATAGCGGCTTCAACCACATCACCGTACTGCTTGACGAAGCCGTAGAGGCTCTCGCCGTACGTCCTGATGGATGCTATCTGGATGGCACCTTCGGTCGCGGCGGACATAGCCGCCTGATACTCCAGAAGCTGGGCCCCGAGGGGCAATTGCTCGGGTTCGATAAAGATCCACAGGCGATTGCCACAGGGCAAGCGCTAGCGGCCGAAGACGGCCGCTTTGTTATTGTGCAGCGTAGTTTTGCTGAAATGGGATCCGAAATTGCCGATCGCGGTCTGGCCGGCAAGGTCGACGGTGTACTGCTCGACCTGGGCGTGTCTTCGCCTCAGCTTGATGATCCGGAGCGCGGTTTCAGCTTCATGAATGACGGCCCGTTGGACATGCGTATGGACCCGGACCACGGCATCAGCGCTGCCGAGTTCGTCAACACGGCATCCCAGGAAGAAATTGCCCGCGTATTCAAGGAATATGGCGAAGAGCGCTTTTCCGGTCGTATGGCTCGCGCGGTGGTAGAGCGTCGAGACATCAAGCCGTTTGAGCGCACCGGTGATCTGGCTGAAGTCTTGAAAGTGGCCAATCCGGCCTGGGAAAAGGGCAAACACCCTGCAACCCGTACCTTCCAGGGTTTGCGTATTCACGTGAACAACGAACTGGGTGACCTTGAGGCTGGCCTTGAGGCTGCATTGGAGTCCCTGGCAATCGGCGGCCGTCTGGTGGTGATCAGCTTTCACTCCCTGGAAGACCGTATCGTCAAATTGTTCATGCGCAAACTGGTCAAGGGCGAGCCTGACAACCTGCCGCGCGGCTTGCCCGTTCAGCACGTCGCTTTTGTTCCGAAAATCAAAATTCACGGCAAGGCCCAGACCGCGTCCGATGCCGAACTCAAAGCCAATCCACGTTCGCGCAGCGCTGTAATGCGCGTCGCGGAGAAGCTTCGTTGAACAAGCTCTTCGCCAAACCACTTCCCGGCGGAAGTTTTTTCATGCTGCTGCTATTTCTTGGCGTGTTGGTTTCGGCTGTGGGCGTTTCTTACAGTGCCCACTGGAACCGTCAGTTGCTCAACACCCTGTACGGGGAACTGAGTGTGCGGGACAAGGCGCAGGCAGAATGGGGGCGTTTGATTCTCGAACAAAGCACCTGGACCGCCCATAGCCGTATCGAGTCATTGGCCAGCGAACAACTGAAGATGCGCATTCCAGGCGCAGCAGAAGTTCGAATGGTGGCGCCATGATCAAACTCGAAGGCGCGCTCTACCCGTGGCGTTTTCGTGTGGTGCTGGCATTGCTGGCACTGCTGGTAGGCGCGATCGCGTGCCAGATCGTTTACCTGCAAGTGATCGACCATGACTTCCTCAAGGGGCAGGGCGATGCTCGCAGCCTGCGGCATATCCCGATTCCTGCACACCGTGGCCTGATTACCGACCGCAATGGTGAGCCGCTGGCCGTGAGTACGCCGGTGACGACCCTGTGGGCCAACGCCAAGGAAATGCAGGTTGCCAAAGACCGTTGGCCAGCCTTGGCGCACGCGCTTGGGCAAGACCCCAAAGTGCTGACGGCCCGCCTGGAGCAACAAGCCAATAAAGAATTTATCTATCTGGTTCGGGGCCTGACCCCAGAGCAGGGCCAGGTTGTGCTCGACCTCAAGGTGCCGGGTGTTTATGGCATTGAAGAGTTCCGCCGCTTTTACCCTGCCGGTGAAGTGACGGCGCACATGGTCGGCTTTACCGATATCGACGATAAAGGTCGTGAAGGCGTCGAACTGGCCTATGACGAGTGGCTGGCCGGGGTTCCGGGCAAGCGGCAAGTGATCAAGGACAGGCGCGGGCGTCTGATCAAAGACGTGCAAGTGACTAAAAACGCCAAGGCAGGTAAGACCTTGGCGTTGTCGATTGACCTGCGCCTGCAGTATCTGGCTAACCGCGAACTGCGCAATGCGCTGGTCGAGAACGGCGCCAAGGCTGGCAGCCTGGTGATCATGGATGTGAAGACCGGCGAGATTCTGGCCATGGTCAACCAGCCCACCTACAACCCCAACAACCGTCGCAACCTGCAACCGGCGATGATGCGTAACCGCGCCATGATCGACGTGTTCGAACCGGGCTCGACGGTCAAGCCGATCTCCATGAGTGCTGCGCTGGAAACCGGGCGCTGGAAGCCTACCGACAAGGTAGAGGTTTATCCGGGCACCCTGCAGTTGGGCAAGTACACCATTCGTGACGTATCCCGTTCCGAAGGTCCGGTCCTTGACCTGACCGGCATCCTGATCAACTCCAGTAACGTGGGCATGAGCAAGGTTGCCTTCGATATCGGTGGCGAAGCGATTTTCCGCCAGATGGCCAAGATGGGCCTGGGGCAAGACACCGGCCTGGGTTTCCCGGGTGAGCGTGTTGGCAACCTGCCCAACTACCGCGAGTGGCGCAAGGCTGAAACCGCGACCCTGTCTTATGGCTACGGCGTGTCCGTCACCGCTATCCAGCTGGTTCACGCGTTTTCGGCACTGGCCAACAACGGCAAGCTTGCCCCGCTGACCCTGCTCAAGACTGACAAGGACAAGCCTGTAGATGCGACTCAAGTCATGCCCGAACAAGTCGCCAAAACGGTGCAGGGCATGCTCCAGGAAGTGATCGAAAACCCTCGCGGTGTATGGCGTGCCAAGGTGCCGGCGTATCACGTTGGCGGCAAGTCGGGTACAGCGCGTAAAACATCTTCCGGCGGCGTCAAAGGCTACGCAGTGAACTCTTATCGTTCCCTGTTCGCCGGCTTCGGCCCCATGAGCGACCCGCGTTACGCGATCGTTGTAGTGATCGATGAACCGAGCAAGGCGGGCTACTTCGGTGGTCTGGTTTCCGCTCCGGTATTCAGCAAAGTCATGTCCGGCACGCTGCGTCTGATGAACGTGACCCCGGATAACCTGCCGACGGCAGCGGAGCAACAAGCAGCCGCTGCTGCGGCAGCAGCCAAAGGAGGGCGCGGCTAATGTCCCTGAGCCTGAACAAGATTTTTCCTCACGCCGGCCACGATCTGCTGATTCGTGAACTGACTCTCGACAGTCGCAATGTACGCGCAGGTGATCTGTTCCTTGCGGTACCCGGCGGCAAGCTCGATGGTCGTGAGCATATCGCTGACGCGTTGAAACGCGGCGCAGCTGCCGTTGCCTATGAAGTAGAGGGGGCAGATGTACTGCCAATCACTTCTGTTCCACTGATTCCGGTCAAAGGTCTGGCGGCTCAGCTATCTGATATCGCCGGGCGCTTTTATGGTGAGCCGAGCCGTCACCTCAATCTGGTTGGCGTGACCGGCACCAACGGTAAAACCAGCGTCACCCAGTTGGTCGCGCAAGCACTGGACCTGCTGGGCCAGCACTGCGGCATCGTCGGTACGCTGGGCACGGGCTTTTATGGCGCGCTGCAAAGCGGTCGCCACACCACGCCAGACCCTATTGCCGTACAGGCCATGTTGGCCGACCTGAAAAAGGCCGGTGCCAAGGCTGTCGCGATGGAAGTTTCCTCCCATGGCCTGGATCAGGGGCGTGTCAGCGCATTGGCGTTCGACGTTGCCGTGCTGACCAACCTGTCCCGTGATCACCTGGATTACCACGGCACAATGGAGGCTTATGCCGCTGCCAAGGCCAAGCTGTTTGCCTGGTCGGACCTGCGTTGCCGCGTACTGAACCTGGATGATGAGTTCGGTCGCCAGCTGGCCGCTGAAAAGCACGGTTCGCGCCTGATCACGTATAGCCTTGAAGACCGTAGTGCCACGCTGTATTGCCGCGATGCGACCTTCGATGACGACGGCGTTCGCGCCACCGTGGTGACGGCCCAAGGCGAGCACCTTCTGCGCAGTTCCTTGCTCGGGCGCTTCAACCTGAGCAACGTACTGGCCGCTGTAGGTGCCTTGCTGGGTCTGGATTACGCGCTGGATGAAATTCTGGCCGTGCTGCCGAAACTTGAAGGTCCGGTCGGGCGCATGCAGCGCCTGGGCGGCGGCACCAAACCGCTGGTGGTGGTCGACTACGCCCATACCCCGGATGCTCTGGAAAAAGTATTGCTGGCTCTGCGCCCACACGCCAAAGGCAAATTGCTGTGCCTGTTCGGCTGCGGCGGCGATCGCGATCGCGGCAAGCGTCCATTGATGGCGCAAGTGGTTGAGCGTCTGGCTGACGGTGTGTTGGTCACAGACGACAACCCGCGCTCAGAAGCACCCGCGCAGATCTTTGATGACATTCGTGTTGGTTTTACCGCGCCACAAAGCGTCACCTTTGTCGCTGGTCGCGGTGATGCCATTGCTCAATTGATCGCCGCTGCCAGCGCCGAAGACGTGATCGTGCTGGCCGGTAAAGGCCATGAGGACTATCAGGAAATCAACGGCGAACGCCATGATTTTTCTGACCTGGTAGAAGCCGAGAAAGCCCTGAATACCTGGGAGGCTGCCCATGCTTAAGCCTCTGTTGCTGAGTGAAGTGGCTGCTGCCCTGCAGGGGCGCCTGGTTGAAGCGGACTGCCGCTTCAATGGCGTCAGCATCGACAGTCGTGCAATTACCAAGGGGCAGCTATTTATTGCCCTGACCGGTCCACGCTTTGATGGTCACGATTATTTGAATGAAGTGGCTGCCAAGGGCGCCGTTGCCGCCCTGGTCGAGCGCGAAGTGCCTGAGTCGGCACTGCCTCAGCTGGTGGTCAAAGACACGCGAGAAGCGCTGGGTCAGTTGGGCGCGCTCAATCGTGCCGGCTTTGACAAACCGGTTGCGGCCATTACCGGCTCCAGTGGCAAGACCACCGTCAAGGAAATGCTCGCTTGCATTCTGCGTACCCGTGGTCCGGTACTGGCGACCAAAGGTAACCTGAACAACGATCTGGGTGTGCCGCTGACGCTGCTTGAACTGAGCACCGAACATACGGCTGCAGTCATTGAGCTGGGCGCTTCGCGTGTTGGCGAAATCGCCTACAGCGTGGCCTTGACCAAACCTCATGTTGCCGTGCTCAACAATGCCGGCACAGCCCATGTGGGCGAGTTTGGCGGTCCGGAAAAAATCGTTGAAGCCAAGGGCGAGATCATTGAAGGCCTGGATGCTGACGGTATGGCTGTACTGAACCTGGATGACAAGGCATTCGCCATCTGGAAGAACCGTGCAGCGGGGCGCAAAGTGCTGAGCTTTGCCCTGGAAAACCCCCAGGCCGACTTCCATGCCAGCGATCTGACCCGTGACCCACGGGGTTGCCCGGGCTTCAAGTTGCACAGTCCACTGGGTGTCGAACCGGTTCAACTCAACCTGCTGGGCAACCATAACGTGGCCAACGCATTGGCGGCCGCAGCGGCAGCCCATGCCCTGGGTGTCTCGTTGTTTGGCATCAAAACCGGCCTTGAAGCCGTGTTGCCGGTCAAAGGTCGCGCGGTTGCGCAACTGACCGCTGATGGCCTGCGAATTATTGATGACACTTACAACGCAAACCCCACCTCAATGTGCGCTGCCGTTGATATACTCGCCGCCTTTTCCGGCCGCACCGTCCTGGTGCTCGGAGATATTGGCGAACTGGGTGAGTGGGCGGAGCAAGGACATCGTGAAGTAGGCGCTTATGCCGCCGACAAAGTTTCAGCGCTCTATGCGGTGGGACCCATGATGGCTCATGCCGTCACAGCATTTGGACACCAGGCTCGTCACTTCGCCAATCAGGCTGACCTGATCAAGGCGCTTCGCGCTGAGCACGAAACAAACACCACTATTTTGATCAAGGGCTCGCGCAGCGCTGCGATGGAAAACGTCGTTGCGGCTTTGTGCGGTTCCAGCGGGGAGAAACATTAATGCTGCTGCTGCTAGCGGAGTATCTGCAACAGTTCTACAAAGGCTTCGCGGTCTTCCAGTACCTGTCCCTGCGGGGGATTTTCGGGGTGCTGACCGCGCTGACCTTGTCGCTGTGCCTGGGGCCGTGGATGATCCGCACCCTGCAAAACCGTCAGATCGGCCAATCGGTCCGTAACGACGGCCCGCAATCCCATTTGTCCAAATCCGGCACCCCGACCATGGGTGGCGCGTTGATTCTGTCTGCGATCACTGTCAGTACCCTGCTGTGGGCTGACCTGAGCAACCGTTATGTGTGGGTCGTGATGATCGTGACCCTGCTGTTCGGCGCCATTGGCTGGGTCGATGACTATCGCAAGGTCATCGAGAAAAACTCCCGGGGCCTTCCGAGCCGCTGGAAGTATTTCTGGCAGTCGGTGTTTGGCCTGGGTGCAGCGATCTTCTTGTACGTGACGGCACCAAGCGCAGTCGAAACCACCCTGATCCTGCCTATCCTCAAGGACGCCAGTATCCCGCTGGGTATCGGCTTTGTTGTACTGACCTACTTCGTGATCGTGGGGTCCAGCAACGCGGTCAACCTGACTGACGGCCTGGATGGCCTGGCGATCATGCCGACCGTGATGGTGGGCGGTGCGCTGGGTATCTTCTGCTACCTGTCGGGCAACGTGAAATTTGCCGACTACCTGCTGATCCCATATGTCCCGGGCGCCGGTGAGTTGATCGTATTCTGCGGTGCGCTGATTGGCGCCGGTCTCGGATTTCTGTGGTTCAACACCTACCCGGCACAAGTGTTCATGGGTGACGTCGGCGCACTGGCGCTGGGCGCGGCCCTGGGCACCATCGCGGTGATCGTGCGTCAGGAAATCGTGCTGTTCATCATGGGCGGTGTGTTCGTGATGGAAACCCTGTCCGTGGTGATCCAGGTAGCGTCCTTCAAGTTGACCGGCAAGCGGGTGTTCCGCATGGCGCCGATTCATCACCACTTTGAACTCAAGGGCTGGCCCGAGCCTCGCGTGATCGTCCGCTTCTGGATTATCACCGTGATCCTCGTGTTGATCGGTCTTGCCACGTTGAAGCTGAGGTAGAACCTGTGTCTCTGATCGCTTCTGACCACTTCCGCATCGTTGTCGGCCTCGGCAAGAGCGGCATGTCCCTGGTGCGCTTTCTAGCGCAGCGGGGCGTGTCGTTTGCCGTGTCAGACACGCGGGAAAATCCACCGGAGCTGGCCACGCTGCGCCGTGACTACCCGCAAGTGGAAGTGCGTTGTGGCGAACTGGATGTCGAATTCCTGTGCCGTGCCGACGAGCTTTACGTGAGCCCCGGCCTGGCACTGGCGACCCCGGCCCTGCAGGCAGCGGCGGCCCGTGGCGTGAAACTGTCGGGTGACATCGACCTGTTCGCGCGTAACGCAAAGGCGCCGATCGTTGCAATAAGCGGTTCCAACGCCAAAAGCACTGTGACCACGCTGGTTGGCGAAATGGCTGCGGCAGCCGGCAAGCGCGTGGCGGTCGGTGGCAACCTCGGCACGCCGGCCCTGGATCTTCTGAGCGATGACATCGAGCTGTACGTGATGGAGCTGTCGAGCTTCCAGCTGGAAACCACCAACCAGCTGGGCGCTGAAGTAGCCACCGTGCTCAACGTCAGCGAAGACCACATGGACCGCTACAGCGGCCTGCCTGCCTATCACCTGGCCAAACACCGGATTTTCCGTGGTGCCAGGCAAGTGGTGGTCAATCGTCAGGACGCGTTGACGCGCCCACTGATGAGTGAAGGTCAGCCGTGCTGGACCTTCGGCCTCAGTGCGCCGGATTTCAAGGCTTTTGGCCTGCGTGAAGAAAACGGCGAAAAATACCTCGCCTTTGAATTTCAGAACCTGATGCCAGTTCGCGAACTGAAGGTGCGTGGCGCTCACAACCAGGCCAATGCACTCGCGGCATTGGCACTGGGTCATGCCGTGGGCTTGCCGTTCGATGCCATGCTGGAAAGCCTGCGCAATTTCACCGGCCTTGAACACCGCTGCCAGTGGATCCGCGAGCTCGATGGCGTGAGCTACTACAACGACTCCAAAGCCACCAACGTCGGTGCAGCACTGGCTGCCATCGATGGCTTGGGCATGGACATGGACGGCAAGCTGATCCTGATCGCTGGCGGTGACGGCAAGGGTGCCGACTTCAGCGGCCTGCGTGATTCGGTCGCCAAATACTGCCGTGCCGTCGTGCTGATGGGCCGTGATGCCGACTTGATCGCAGAGGCGGTGGGCGACTCGGTGCCACAGGTGCGGGTCAGTTCGCTCGACGAAGCGATCGAGCAAAGCCGTGCGCTGGCCCAGCCTGGCGATGCGGTACTGCTGTCGCCTGCCTGCGCCAGTTTTGACATGTTCAAGAACTATGAAGAGCGCGGCCAGTTGTTTGCCCGTGCCGTGGAGGTGCTGGCATGATTTTCGGCATCCTCAAGCCTTATCCTTCGCCGCTGATCACGGGCCGTGGCATCGATCTCGACTTCCCGTTGCTGGCCGGTTGCCTGGCACTGCTGGGCCTTGGGCTGGTGATGATTACTTCGGCATCGTCCGAAGTTGCCGCCTTGCAGTCGGGCAACACGCTGTACCACATGATCCGCCACCTGTTTTACATCGTCCTCGGTCTGGGCGCGTGCATCATGACCATGATGGTGCCGATTGCGACCTGGCAACGCCTGGGCTGGTTGTTGCTGATCGGTGCGTTTGGCTTGCTGGTGATGGTGCTGATTCCAGGGATCGGGCGTGAAGTGAACGGCTCCATGCGCTGGATCGGGTTCAGCTTCTTTAACGTGCAGCCTTCCGAAATCGCCAAGGTGTTCGTGGTGATCTACCTCGCGGGCTACCTGGTGCGCCAGCAGAAGGAAGTTCGCGAGAGCTGGATGGGTTTCTTCAAGCCTTTCATTGTTTTACTGCCTATGGCTGGTCTGCTGCTCATGGAGCCGGACTTCGGTGCCACCGTTGTCATGATGGGCGCGGCGGCTGCCATGTTGTTCCTGGGTGGTGTCGGCCTGTTCCGCTTCGCCCTGATGGTGGCGCTGGCGGTGGGTGCGGTGTTTGTTCTGGTTCAGGCGCAGCCTTACCGGATGGCGCGCTTGATCACCTTCACCGACCCGTGGTCCGACCAGTTCGGTTCCGGCTACCAACTGACCCAGGCTTTGATCGCGTTCGGTCGCGGGGAGTGGCTTGGCGTCGGTTTGGGTAACAGCGTGCAAAAACAGTTCTACCTGCCTGAAGCGCACACCGACTTCGTGTTCTCGGTGCTGGCTGAAGAACTGGGCGTAGTCGGCTCGTTGCTGACCGTGGGCCTGTTTGTATTCGTCTGTGTTCGCGGCATGTACATCGGCTTGTGGGCCGAGCGCGCCAAACAGTATTTCGCGGCCTATATGGCGTATGGCTTGTCGTTCCTGTGGATCGGCCAGTTCCTGATCAATATCGGGGTAAACGTCGGTTTGCTGCCCACCAAGGGCCTGACCCTGCCATTCCTCAGTTATGGCGGCAGCTCGCTGGTGATTTGCTGTGTGTGCATGGGCTTGTTGCTGCGCATCGAGTGGGAGAGTCGAACCCACCTGGGCAGCGAAGAGACCGATTTCAAAGAAAGCGACTTCGATGAGGAGCCGACCCATGGGCGCTAATGTGCTGATCATGGCGGGCGGCACCGGCGGCCACGTGTTCCCGGCGCTGGCCTGCGCCCGCGAGTTCGAAGCTCGGGGCTACACCGTGCACTGGCTCGGTACTCCCCGTGGTATCGAGAACGAACTGGTTGAACCTGCTGGTTTCAAACTGCACCTGATCAATGTCGCGGGCTTGCGGGGCAAGAGCAAACTGTCGCTGATCAAAGCGCCCTTTGTGCTGCTCAATGCGCTGTTTCAGGCGCGCAAGATCATTCGCCAGCTCAAGCCGGTGTGTGTGCTGGGCTTTGGTGGCTACGTGACCGGACCTGGCGGTCTGGCAGCCAAAATCTGCGGTGTGCCGGTGATCATTCACGAGCAGAACGCGGTTGCCGGCACGGCCAATCGTCTGCTTGTGCCCATGACCCGTCGCGTGTGCGAAGCCTTCCCTGAAACCTTCGCGGCCTGCGACAAACTGCGTACCACCGGCAACCCGGTACGCCCTGAACTGTTCACCCTTGCGCCACGGGCCGCACTGGAAGGGCGAAAGGCGCGCCTGCTGGTGCTGGGTGGCAGCCTGGGCGCTGAACCGCTGAACAAATTGTTGCCTGAAGCCTTGGCCAAGGTGCCGGCTGACGTTCGGCCTGACGTGTTTCATCAGGCAGGCAAACAGCATGACCAGATTACAGCCGAGCGCTACACCGCGGTCGGTGTCGAGGCTGACGTGCAGCCTTTTATCAAAGACATGGCCCATGCCTATGGCTGGGCCGACCTGGTGGTTTGTCGCGCAGGCGCGCTGACCGTCAGTGAACTGGCTGCGGCCGGTCTGCCTTCGCTGCTGGTGCCTTTGCCCCACGCGATTGACGACCATCAGAGCCGTAATGCCGACTTTTTGGCACGCGAGGGCGCAGCCTTCCTGATGCCGCAAGCGACAACTGGCGCAGCCGAACTGGCTGCACGCCTGACAGAGGTTTTGATGCAACCGGAACGACTGAACAGCATGGCGGCCAATGCCCGCCGCCTGGCCAAACCTGATGCGACCCGCAACGTAGTAGATATCTGCCTGGAGGTGGCCAATGGTTGAGAATCAAAAAGCTATGCCACAACCCGAGATGCGTCGCATCCGTCGTATCCACTTTGTCGGTATCGGCGGTGTGGGCATGTGCGGCATTGCCGAGGTGTTGCTCAACCTGGGTTATGACGTGTCGGGTTCTGACTTGAATGCATCCCCTGTGACCGAGCGTCTTGAGTCGTTCGGCGCGCACATCTTTATCGGTCACCGCGCCGAAAACGCCGCCAACGCCGATGTGCTGGTGGTGTCGAGTGCCGTTAATACCTCCAACCCTGAGGTCGCGACTGCCCTGGAGCGCCGTATTCCGGTAGTGCCTCGGGCCGAGATGCTGGCTGAGCTGATGCGCTATCGCCACGGCATCGCCGTTGCCGGTACACACGGTAAAACCACCACGACCAGCCTGCTGGCTTCGGTGTTCGCGGCCGGTGGCCTGGACCCGACGTTCGTGATCGGTGGTCGCCTGAATGCAGCTGGCACCAATGCACAGCTGGGCACCAGCCGTTACCTGATTGCCGAAGCTGACGAGAGCGATGCCAGCTTCCTGCACCTGCAGCCAATGGTTGCAGTGGTCACCAACATCGACGCCGACCACATGGCGACCTATGAAGGTGACTTCAACAAGCTGAAGAAGACCTTCGTAGAGTTCCTGCACAACCTGCCGTTCTACGGTTTGGCCGTGCTGTGCCTGGACGATCCGGTGGTGCGTGAAATCCTGCCGCTGGTCAAGCGTCCGACCGTCACCTACGGCTTCAGTGAAGCGGCTGACGTGCGCGCGATCAATGTTCGCCAGCAAGGCATGCAGACGTTCTTCACTGTGCTGCGCCCGGATCGCGAGCCGCTGGACGTGTCGGTGAACATGCCGGGTAACCACAACGTACTCAATGCCCTGGCAACCATCTGCATTGCCAGCGATGAAGGCATCAGCGATGAAGCCATCGTTCAGGGCTTGTCGGGTTTTGAGGGTGTGGGTCGTCGCTTCCAGGTGTACGGCGAGCTGCCTGTTGAAGGCGGCAGCGTGATGCTGGTCGATGATTACGGTCATCACCCGACGGAAGTCGCAGCGGTCATCAAGGCCGTACGCGGTGGCTGGCCGGAGCGCCGTCTGGTGATGGTTTACCAGCCGCACCGTTTCAGCCGTACCCGTGACCTGTACGACGATTTCGTCCAGGTGCTGGCCGATGCCAACGTATTGCTGTTGATGGAAGTCTACCCGGCCGGCGAAGAGCCGATTCCGGGCGCTGACAGCCGCCAGCTGTGCCACAGCATCCGCCAGCGCGGTCAGCTGGACCCGATCTACATCGAGCGCGGCGTTGAGCTGGCGCCGATCGTCAAGCCGCTGCTGCGCGCCGGCGACATCCTGTTGTGCCAAGGGGCGGGCGATATCGGCCGTCTGGCACCGCAACTTATCAAGAGCCCGCTGTTCGCCGGTGCTGTTGTTGCTACCAGTGAAGGAAAGTTGAAATGACTGCTGCCTACGCCAACCTGTTCTCGACCATTGCCCCTGCCGATTTTGGCCGTGTGGCGGTGTTGTTCGGCGGCAAAAGCGCTGAGCGTGAAGTCTCGTTGAAATCGGGCAATGCCGTACTGGGTGCGCTGCAAAGCGCCGGTGTGGATGCCTTCGGTATCGATGTGGGCGATGACTTCATCACCCGCATCACCCACGAAAAGATCGACCGTGCGTTCATCATCCTTCACGGTCGTGGCGGTGAAGACGGCAGCATGCAAGGCCTGCTGGAGTGCCTGGGCATCCCCTACACCGGCAGTGGCATCCTCGCGTCGGCCCTGGCCATGGACAAGCTGCGTACCAAGCAGGTGTGGCACAGCCTGGGTATTCCAACGCCGCGTCACGCCGTGTTGAGCAGCGAAGCCGACTGTATTTGTGCAGCCAAGGAACTGAGCTTCCCTTTGATCGTCAAACCGGCACATGAAGGTTCAAGTATCGGTATGGCCAAGGTGAATAATGTTGACGAGTTGATCGTCGCCTGGGCTGATGCCAGCAAGTACGACTCGCAAGTGTTGGTTGAACAATGGATCTCGGGTCCTGAGTTCACCATCGCCACCCTGCGTGACCAGGTGTTGCCTCCTATTGCCCTGGGTACGCCCCACACCTTTTACGACTACGACGCCAAGTACGTGGCCAACGATACCCAGTATCGAATCCCGTGCGGCCTCGACAGTGCCAAGGAACAAGAGCTCATGGACCTCACGGCGAAAGCCTGCGAGGCGATCGGTATTGCCGGTTGGGGCCGCCTGGACGTGATGCAGGACACCGCAGGCCAGTTCTGGCTGCTGGAAGTCAACACCGCGCCGGGCATGACCGATCACAGCCTGGTGCCTATGGCGGCCAAGGCGGCGGGTCTGGATTTTCAACAGTTGGTGCTGTCGATTCTGGCGGCAAGCTTAGAGGCGCGGGGTTAAGTCCATGCAAGGTGCATCGCTTCGTCATCAACCACCTGCTCCCGGCCGCAAGCCGGTGCCGCGTGGCGCCAGCCGGATGGTGGCGAAAGAGCCGATGTCGGTGCGTTTGCCAAAAGCCAATTTTGGCTTTTTGAAAGCCTTGTTCTGGCCGGTACTGCTGGTGGCGCTGGGTTATGGCACCTACGAAGGTGCACAGCGTTTGATGCCGTATGCAGATCGGCCGATCACCAATGTCAACGTGCAGGGTGATTTGACTTACATCAGCCAGCAAGCCGTGCAGCAGCGTATCGCTCCGTATGTGGCGGCGAGCTTCTTCACAGTAGACCTGGCAGGCATGCGCACCGAGCTTGAGCAAATGCCCTGGATCGCCCACGCCGAAGTTCGTCGTGTATGGCCCGACCAGGTGGTGATTCGCCTTGAAGAGCAACTGCCGGTCGCCCGCTGGGGTGATGAAGCACTGCTCAACAACCAGGGCCAGGCGTTCACTCCGCGTGAGCTGGCCAACTATGAGCATTTGCCGCAGCTGTTTGGTCCACAACGGGCTCAGCAGCAAGTGATGCAGCAGTATCAGGTGTTGAGCCAGATGCTGCGTCCGATGGGCTTTTCAATTGCCCGGCTGGAATTGCGTGAGCGCGGTAGCTGGTTCCTGACCACCGGAGCCGGCAGTGCAGGGCCAGGGATCGAGTTGCTGTTGGGGCGCGATCATCTGGTAGAAAAAATGCGTCGCTTCATAGCCATCTATGAAAAAACGCTGAAAGAACAGATTACAAACATAGCGCGCATCGATTTGCGTTATGCCAACGGATTGGCCGTCGGCTGGCGGGAACCTGTGGCACCCACGATAGCCCAACCCGCTGTCGCGAAGAATTAAGAAGAGGCAGGACCCATGGCAAATGTGCAAAGCGGAAAAATGATCGTCGGCCTCGATATCGGCACCTCCAAGGTGGTTGCGCTGGTGGGCGAGGTCGGTGAAGACGGCGTTATCGAGATCGTCGGTATTGGCACGCATCCGTCCCGGGGCCTGAAGAAAGGCGTGGTGGTGAACATCGAGTCCACCGTGCAATCGATCCAGCGCGCCATCGAAGAAGCGCAGCTGATGGCCGGTTGCCGGATTCACTCGGCGTTTGTCGGCGTTGCCGGCAACCACATCCGCAGCCTGAACTCCCACGGCATCGTGGCGATTCGGGATCGCGAAGTCAGCTCGGCCGACCTTGAACGCGTGCTCGACGCTGCCCAGGCCGTCGCGATCCCGGCTGACCAGCGCGTGCTGCATACCCTGGCGCAGGACTACGTGATCGACAACCAGGAAGGCGTTCGTGAGCCACTGGGCATGTCGGGCGTACGTCTGGAAGCCAAGGTTCACGTAGTGACGTGCGCCGTGAATGCCGCACAGAACATCGAGAAGTGCGTGCGCCGCTGTGGCCTTGAGGTGGACGACATCATCCTCGAGCAACTGGCGTCGGCTTACTCGGTGCTGACCGATGACGAAAAAGAACTGGGCGTTTGCCTGGTCGATATCGGTGGCGGTACTACCGACATCGCGATCTTCACCGAAGGCGCGATTCGCCACACGGCAGTGATCCCGATTGCGGGTGATCAGGTGACCAACGACATCGCGATGGCGCTGCGTACGCCGACCCAATATGCCGAAGAAATCAAGATTCGTTACGCCTGTGCACTGGCCAAGCTGGCTGGCGCCGGCGAAACCATCAAGGTGCCGAGCGTAGGCGATCGTCCACCGCGCGAGCTGTCGCGTCAGGCGTTGGCCGAGGTGGTCGAACCGCGTTACGACGAACTGTTCACCCTGATCCAGGCGGAGCTGCGTCGCAGCGGCTACGAAGACCTGATCCCTGCAGGCATCGTTTTGACCGGTGGTACTTCAAAGATGGAAGGCGCGGTCGAACTGGCCGAAGAGATCTTCCACATGCCGGTTCGCCTGGGCGTGCCGCACAGCTTCAAGGGCTTGACCGACGTTGTGCGCAATCCGATTTACTCCACCGCTGTGGGCTTGTTGCTGTACGGACTGCAAAAGCAGTCAGACGGTATTTCCATATCGGGTATCAGCAACCGCGACAACTACAGCAGTGACGAACAAAAAGCCCCTGTGCTTGAGCGTCTGAAGCGCTGGGTGCAGGGCAACTTTTAAAGCTTGAGCTGTAAAAAGATTCAAAGCGGTAGAAGTAGGCGAAAAAAACTAGAGAACTGAAAGGAGAGGGACCATGTTCGAACTCGTAGACAACATCCCGCAAAGCCCGGTAATCAAGGTTATCGGTGTTGGTGGTGGCGGTGGCAATGCTGTTAACCACATGGTTAAGAGCAACATCGAAGGCGTGGAATTCATCTGCGCCAACACTGACGCGCAAGCGCTGAAAAGCATTGGCGCTCGTACCATCCTGCAACTGGGCACTGGCGTGACCAAGGGCCTGGGTGCCGGCGCGAATCCGGAGGTCGGTCGTCAGGCCGCTCTGGAAGACCGTGAGCGCATCGCTGAAGTGTTGCAGGGCACCAACATGGTGTTCATCACCACGGGCATGGGCGGTGGTACCGGTACCGGTGCTGCGCCGATCATTGCCGAAGTGGCCAAGGAAATGGGCATTCTCACCGTTGCGGTGGTGACTCGTCCGTTCCCGTTCGAAGGTCGCAAGCGCATGCAGATCGCTGACGAAGGTATTCGTCTACTGTCCGAAAGCGTCGATTCGTTGATCACGATTCCGAACGAAAAACTGCTCACCATCCTGGGCAAGGACGCAAGCCTGCTGTCGGCTTTCGCCAAGGCCGATGACGTGTTGGCCGGTGCCGTGCGCGGTATCTCCGACATCATCAAGCGTCCGGGCATGATCAACGTCGACTTTGCCGACGTGCGTACCGTGATGAGCGAAATGGGCATGGCAATGATGGGCACTGGCTGCGCCAGCGGTCCGAACCGTGCACGTGAAGCGACCGAAGCGGCTATCCGCAACCCGTTGCTTGAAGACGTAAACCTGGAAGGCGCTCGCGGCATCCTGGTCAACATCACCGCCGGTCCTGACCTGTCCCTGGGTGAGTACTCCGACGTGGGTAGCATCATCGAAGCCTTTGCTTCCGAGCACGCGATGGTGAAGGTCGGTACCGTTATCGATCCGGACATGCGCGACGAACTGCATGTGACCGTGGTTGCTACCGGTCTGGGCGCAAAAATCGAGAAGCCGGTCAAGGTCATCGACAACAGCGTTCAAGCCTCGTACGCAGCTTCTGCGGCACACAACGCACCTGCTCGTCAGGAAGCGCGTACCGAGCGTCAGGAACAGCCGGTGGTCAACTACCGTGACCTGGACCGTCCGACCGTGATGCGTAACCAGGCACAGCAAGGCGCGACGACCGCTGCCAAGCTCAATCCTCAAGACGATCTGGATTACCTGGACATCCCGGCTTTCCTGCGTCGACAGGCTGATTAATGAAATCAATCAGGGCTATTAAGGTGATTGGTGTTCAGCAAAGGCTCGGTCTGCTATTATCGCCAGCCTTTGTTGATACCAGTTCGCAATTTGCGCTGAAGCGGCCAATGCCATGATTAAACAACGCACCCTGAAAAATATTATCCGTGCCACAGGTGTCGGCCTGCACTCCGGTGAGAAGGTCTACCTGACCCTCAAGCCTGCGCCTGTGGATACCGGCATCGTGTTTTGTCGTGCAGACCTTGACCCTGTTGTGCAGATCCCTGCGCGCGCGGAAAACGTCGGCGAGACGACGATGTCGACCACGTTGGTCAACGGCGATGTAAAAGTAGACACGGTAGAGCACTTGCTCTCGGCCATGGCTGGCCTGGGGATCGATAACGCCTACGTCGAACTCTCCGCGTCTGAAGTCCCGATTATGGACGGTAGCGCCGGGCCTTTCGTGTTTCTGATTCAATCTGCCGGCCTGGAAGAACAGGACGCGCCGAAGAAGTTCATCCGTATCCTGCGTGAAGTGACAGTGGAAGATGGCGACAAGCGCGCCACTTTCGTCCCTTTCGAAGGGTTCAAGGTGAGCTTCGAGATCGATTTCGATCACCCGGTTTTCCGTAACCGCACCCAAAGTGCAACCGTGGATTTCTCAAGTACTTCGTTCGTAAAAGAAGTCAGCCGCGCACGTACCTTTGGTTTCATGAGTGACATCGAGTACCTGCGCAAGCACAACCTCGCACTCGGCGGTAGCGTAGAAAACGCGATCGTGGTCGACGCGGATGGTGTACTGAACGAAGACGGCCTTCGCTATGAAGACGAATTCGTGAAGCACAAGATCCTCGACGCCATTGGCGACCTTTACCTGTTGGGCAACAGCCTGATCGGTGAATTCAAGGGCTTCAAGTCTGGCCATGCACTGAACAACCAGCTGATTCGCAAGCTGCTTGAGCAGACCGATGCGTGGGAAGTCGTGACCTTTGAAGATGCCAGCACTGCACCGATCTCGTACATGCGTCCGGTTGCGGCAGTTTAAGTAAAACTTCTTTCTCTAGTTTTTGAAGGCCACCCTCGGGTGGCCTTTTTTTTGGTTGCGATTACGTCGTGTACCGATGTTATTCCGTGGTTTTAGGCTTCAGGGCATTGAGCCCGGTTTCATTGATATCCATGACCCGGTTTCTGCCGCGCTTCTTGGCTTGATAGAGGGCTTTATCGGCAGTGCTGATCAGTTGGTCCTGAGCGTCACCCGGTTTTGCGTAGCGGGTGCAGGCACCCAGGCTGACAGTGAGCGTGTGGGTTGCCAGGTTGGCAGGCTCCATGTGCTCCACCGCGCTGCGAATCTTTTCAGCCAGCAGGCGAGTACCCGCGGCGTCGGTCTCGGTCAGGACAACGGCAAATTCCTCGCCGCCATAGCGGGCAGCCAGATCGGCGGGGCGGCGCACGTGGGCCTTGATTGCCTGTGCGACCTGGCGCAAGGCCTCATCACCGGCCTGATGACCATAGCTGTCGTTGAAGGCTTTGAAATGATCGATATCAATCATGATCAGTGACAGCGGCGCGCCCGTGCGTTGCGCCCGTCGCCATTCCATATCCAGTGTTTTATCCAGCATGCGCCGATTGGCCAACCCGGTAAGCGGGTCGGTGGAGGCCAGGGTTGCAAGCTCCAGCTCGGCGCGTTGGCGCAGGCGCAGTTCGCGGACCAGGAGCCAGGTGAGCCATAACAGGCCCATGCAGAGCAGCAGGGTGGCGCTGCCGATCAACAGGGCCGTGTGCTGCCAGTTACTGAAAATGTGCTCGGTCGACAAGGCAACTACGACCACCATGGGCAGTTCGTTGACCTGCGCGAAGTTGTACAGGCGTTTCAGGTTGTAGGCACCGGACATGGCGGTAAAGCTGCCGTAGCGTTCGGTGAGAAAGCGCAGAAAGGTTGGCGACTGGCTCAGGTCCTGGCCGGTGTAAAACTTGGTTGTCGCCGGAGACTGGCTCAGCAGGATGCCGTCTGTGCTGATCAGGCTGATGTTTCCTGTCGGTCCAAGGTCCAGCCCGCGAAACAGATTCTGAAAGTAGCTTATTTTCATCTGGGCGACGGCAACGCCGCCAAAACGCCCGTCGGGGGCTGTAATTCTACGGCTCAAAATCAGGTTCCAGTCATTGGGGCTCTCGCTGACAAGCAGGGGGCGGCTGATGTAGAGCTCATCATTTTTTGCAGTGAGGTGGACCTTGAACCAGGGCTGCTGGCGGGCGTCGTCCAGCGAGGCCACCGGAGGGCGAGAGCTGGCAATCAGTTTGCCTTCGGCATCGAGTACAAAGAACCCGGCGTTGGAGGGCGCCTCAATAGCCCTGTCGAAGAGCACCGACTTTTGAGTCTGTGGCGAAAGAGGGGCCAATGCCTGGCTTTGCATCAAGTTGATCAGGTTGCTCAGGGAGGTGTCGTAGATCGAGAGCGTGTTGCGAATATCCCGGCTGATCAGTTGCACAATGTTCAGCGCAGCGCGTGCAGCGTCTTGCTCGGTGTTGCGGTACTCCCTGACCAGCAAATAACCAACGATGCTGAGGATGGCCAGCACCGAGAGGGCGCTGGCCCCGACCAGCATGCGTCGGGTGATGATGTGTGAACGCGGGGAAAATGGAATGGGCTTACCCTCACAGATACGATTTTTGCCCTGCCGTAAGGGGATGCCTTACAGAGATAAGGCCAGCTAAAAAGCTGGCCTTATGGTCAAGGATTAAAACACATCAATAGGATAGTCGATGATTACCCGGTACTCATCGACATCATTGTCGACGCTCTGGTAAGCCGTGTTGCCGCGGTTGGTTGCCCAGCGCAGGCTCACTGCCAGATCCTTGGCCTTGCCTTCCTGAATCACATACTTGAGCCCCAGGTCGCGCTCCCAGTGGTGGGCATTCTTGCCTTCGGGGTTGTACCAGTTGCTGTAGCCGATGCTGTTGGCGTCAGCCTTGGTCAAATCCAGTTCGCCGCGAGAGTACGAGGCGCTGGCCGTCAGCCCGGCAATGCCAAGCCCGGCGAAGTCATATTCGTATTGCAGCTTCCAGGAGCGCTCGTTCGGGCCGTTGAAGTCCGAGTACTGCTGCGAGTTGTCGAGGTAAACGCTGTCACCTTGATAGAGATAGTCAAAAGGTGTGTTGCCGTTGACCCGCTGGTAGACCGCCGTCACCTTGTGTCCGTCTACTGCGACCGCAAAGTGCAGGCTGAAGGTGTTGTTGTCGATATCACCCAGCAGCGCCTTGCCGGTGTCCTGGGTGTGATAGAAGTGCAGGCCGGGATTGAGGCTGATGCTCTCGGTCAGTGCATAGGTGTAATCCAGGTCGTAGTAGTACTGGTTCCAGATGTCCTGCAACTGCGCCGCATATAAATTGCTGGTAACGCCGGGCACGCCGCTCCAGGAAGTACCGGCCCAGGTGATGTGCTTGCTGCTCTGATCGTCAAGATTGCCGTAGGTGGTAGTCAGGCGGCGCATGCCGCTCTGGTTGTAGGGCTTTTCAAAACTGACCTGGCCGCCTTCGAACATCCAGCCATCGACACTGTTGTTGGTCAGGCTGACACCGCGAAAGGTCTGGGGCAGCATGCGGGTTTCGCCGCCGGCAATCACCGGGTTGGTCAAAAACAGATCGCCTGCCTTGAGCTCGGTATCAAAGGCACGGATTTTCAGTGCCGCTCCGGCAGACGAGAAAGAGGTGGGCGCTTTGCCGTTGCCATCACTCACCGGCAGGATGCTGCTGCCATCCGTTCCGCCACCGCCATCGAGCTTGAGCCCAAGCAGGGCGTAGGCATCCAGGCCGAAACCGACCGTGCCCTGGGTGAAGCCCGACTCAAATTTGCCAATAAAACCCTGGCCCCATTCCTTGCTGTCTTCAGCATGGGGGCTGCGGATATCGTGGTTCATGTAGTAGTTGCGAGTGTTGATTTTCAGGCTTGAGCCTTCGATAAAACCGTCTTTTGCGGCGTCGTCACCTGCATGGGCGAAAGGGGGGATCGTTGCAGCCAGGGCAATGAATAACGGACTGAGTTTGAGTGAGTACTTCACCAGTGAGTTGCTCCTTGAAAGTGGCGGCAGTTGTTATTTTGATCAAAAAAACAGGTTGTCCCTGATCGCACTCCAGAGAGGCAGTGCTTTTTTTTAAAACAAAAAAAAGCCGCTATGGTAGCGGCTTTTGAAACAATCAGTCACATGCTTGGCAAATGACTGACTGGGTCGGGAAGTCTGGAGGGGGGGAATCAGCTGTCTTTGGCTTCATCCGAAACACTGGCTTTAGCTTGTGTTTGCGAGTGGTCGGCGTCGTTTTGATGGCGTGCCGTCAGCTCTGCCTGGTTCTGTTCAAAAGAAGCTGCGCGTGCCGCATTTTGTGCGACGAATGCCGGTGATTCTTCCGCCATGGCCAAAGGCGACAACAACAAAGACGACAAAACGAAAACGCTGGCCATACCCATACTGCTGGACATTTCAAAGACCTTCTTGCTTAGCAAGTGCTGTGTGATGGGCTAAATCTATAGTGGCAGGCGGGGTCGAAAAAGCCTTGTTTTAGACAAGGACTTTTGCGTTTTAGGTAACAAATGTGAGGAGTGCGGGCTAGACCCTTTGCCACTGTGGGAGCGGGCTTGCTCGCGATGGCATCACCTTGATTGACCTGGTCGACCGAGGTGATGCCATCGCGAGCAAGCCCGCTCCCACAAGGTTAAATCGGTAGATAAATCCCGAACGTATTGCGTCCACCACCGCTGCGTACAAACACTTCGCCACCGTGCATTTGCGCAATGGCTTTGACGATGGCCAGCCCCAGGCCGTGGTTGGCACCACTGTTATAGCGGGCCGCATCCACCCGATAAAAACGCTCGAACAGCCGTGGTAAATGCTCTGGCGCAATCGGCTCCCCAGGATTGCTGACACTGATGGTCACCTGATCCGCCGTGTGGCTGATCTGAACCTCAATCGATTGTCCGGCTTCGGTATGTTGCACCGCATTGTTCAGCAAGTTGATCAGCGCCCGGCGCAGGTGGGCTTTTTCGATATTGACCTGGGCATCGCCGCTGACCTTCACCTCAACCTGCGCGTCCTCAAGAATGAACTCCAGGTAATCGAGGGTCGTGGCCACTTCGTCTGCCAGGGAGGCGTGGATCAGTTTGTTCGCTTTGCTCCCTTGGTCGGCGCTGGCCAGAAACAGCATGTCATTGATGATGCTGCGCAGGCGCTCCAGTTCCTCGAGGTTGGATTGCAGCACCTCGAAGTAGTGCTCGGCCGAACGTCCCCGCGTCAGTGCGACCTGGGTCTGGCCAATCAGGTTGGTCAGCGGGGAGCGCAGTTCATGGGCCACGTCGGCATTGAATGACTCCAGGCGGGTGTAGGCCTGCTCGACCCGGTCCAGGGTGGCATTGAAGGCACTCACCAGTTGGTCCAGCTCCGGCGCCAGCGGCGCAAGGTGCAAGCGCCCGGACAAGCGCGGCGGAGCCAGTTTTTGCGCTTCCTGGGATAAATCGTTCAACGGTTTGAGGCCAATTCGCGCCACCCAATAGCCGAGCAGCGAGGCCAGAAGCACGCCAACAGCCGCCAGGCTGACCAGCGCGATCAGCAGGTGATGCTGGGTCTGGCGAAAGGTGTGCGTATCGATGGCAATCAAAAAGCGCAGTGCCGGGCGCTGTTCCTTGGCTGCAATCTCGCTGATGAGTACCTTGAACGGGTCAGCCTGGCCAGGCAGCCGCAAGTCCCGCACGCCGACCGGGCCTTGGGCGAATTCGCGCACTGTGGCCTCGGGGTTGCCGTATTCATAGGACGGGTCAGCGCTGATGGCCCAGAACCGGATGCGTTTGTCCTCTTCGCTGAGCAGCTTGAGCTTGGCGCTGATCTTGGCCCAGTGTTCGGGCGTGCCGTAACGATTGACGGACGATTCCAGCACGCTGTATCGCGCATCCAGTTCCGCTTCGGGCAGGCGCCCGATGCTTTTGTCGACCTGCTGGTAAAGCGCTCCGCCAATCAACACAAACACCAGCAGTGCGACGAGGGCGAACATCGCACTCAAGCGCATGGCGATGGAGTCCAGGGCCTTGATCCGCTTAATCACCGCGCCGCTCCAGCACATAACCCATGCCGCGGATGGTGTGCAGCAACTTGTGCTCGAACGGTCCGTCAAGCTTGGCGCGCAAGCGCTTGATCGCCACTTCGACCACGTTGGCATCGCTGTCGAAATTGATGTCCCAGACCATCTCGGCAATGGCCGTCTTGGACAGGATTTCACCCTGGCGCCGCGCCAGTACGCTAAGCAACGAAAACTCCTTGGCGGTCAGGTCCAGGCGGGTTCCGGCGCGACTGGCCTTGCGGCTGATCAGATCTATCCACAGGTCGTCGACAGTGACCTGCACCGGTTCGTGACCACCACCGCTGCGACGGGTCAGGGCTTGCAGGCGGGCCACCAGTTCCAGAAATGAAAACGGTTTGCCCAGATAGTCGTCGGCGCCTTCACGCAATCCGCGAATCCGGTCTTCGACCCGCTCCCGTGCCGTCAGCATGATCACCGGGGTTTGCTTGCGCCCGCGCAGGGCCCTCAGTACCCCGAAGCCATCGAGGCCGGGCAGCATGACATCGAGCACGATCACCGCGTAATCGTTCTCCATCGCCAGGTGCAGGCCTTCGATGCCGTCGCGGGCAACATCCACCGTATAACCTTGCTCGGTCAGCCCGCGGTGCAGGTAGTCGGCGGTTTTCTCTTCATCTTCAACGATCAGAACGCGCATAACCTGCCTCAGTGATCGGTTTGGAACGATGGAACAGCCGCTCAAGCCACAAGTATATGACCGGCGTGGTAAACAGGGTCAGGGCCTGGCTCACCAGCAGCCCGCCAACCACGGCAATCCCCAGGGGCTGGCGCAGTTCTGCGCCAGTGCCATAGCCGAGCATCAGCGGCAAGGCGCCGAGGAGGGCGGCGAGGGTGGTCATGATGATCGGCCGGAACCGGGTGATACAGGCTTCATAGATGGCATCTTCCGGGCTCAGGCCGCGATTGCGCTGGGCATCCAGGGCAAAGTCGATCATCAGAATGCCGTTTTTCTTGACGATACCGATCAGCAGCACCAGCCCGATCAACGCCATGATTGAAAAGTCCTGCCCGCATATCCACAGCATCAGCAGCGCACCGAGCCCGGCTGATGGCAGGGTCGAAATGATCGTCAACGGGTGTACAAAGCTTTCATAGAGCACCCCCAGAATGATGTACACCGCCACCAGCGCCGCCAGGATCAGCCACGGCTGGCTGGCCAGCGAGCTCTGGAACGCCTGCGCGGCGCCCTGGAAGTTGCCGCTGATGGTGCTCGGCATGCCGATTTCGTTTTTCGCCTGATTGAGCATCAGCACGGCATCGCCCAAGGCCACGCCGGGCGCGAGGTTGAACGACAGGTTGGCTGCCGGGAACATGCCGTCATGACTGATCGAAAGCGGCCCGCTGGCAGGCGCGTCTACCTTGGCCACGGCTGACAGGGGCACCATGTCCCCGGTCAGCGGCGAGCGCAGGTAGAAGTAGCCCAGGCTTTCGGCTTTGCCTCGCTGCTGCGCGTCCACCTCCAGAATGACGTTGTACTGGTTGGTCTCGGTCTGGAATTCATTGACCTGGCGCTGGCCGAACGCGTCGTACAGCGCCTCATCGACATCGGTGGCGGTCAGGCCGAAGCGGGCTGCAGCGTTCCGGTCGATGCTGATGTGGGTGATGCTGCCGCCCAGTTGCAGGTCGTTGGACAAGTCGCGAAAGGCCGGATTGGCGCGCAGTTTTTCGGTCAGGCGCTGGGTCCAGGTGGTGAGCGTCGGACCGTCGTTGCTTTTGAGCACGTATTGATACTGGCTGCGGCTTGGCCCCGAACTGAGGTTGATGTCCTGGCCTGCGCGCAGATACAGCACGATGCCCGGCACCTTGGCCAGTTGCGGGCGAATCCGGTCGATGAATTCGCTGGCCGACACATCGCGCTGGCTCCGGTCCTTGAGGGCAATCCAGAAGCGGCCGTTGGCGATGGTCTGGTTGCTGCCGGTGACGCCCACGGAGTGGGAAAAAGCCTGGACCGCAGGGTCGTTGCTGATGATGTTGGCCAGCGCCAGATGCTTTTGTGTCATGTCAGGGAACGATATATCGGACGCCGCTTCGCTGGTGCCGAGCACGAAGCCGGTGTCCTGTACCGGGAAGAAACCCTTGGGGATCAGCACGTACCCGGCGATGGCCATGGCCAGCGTCACGCCAAAAATGCCGAGCATCAACCGCTGGTGCGCCAGGGCGCGCTTCAAGATCTTTTCGTACCCCGCCAGCAAGCGTTCGCCAAAGCCCGGCCTGGCATCCGGCTTGTGCACCGGCGAGCGCATAAACAGGGCCGCCAGCGTCGGGGCTAGGGTCAGTGACACCAGTACCGAAATCAGGATGGTCGAGGTCGCGGTCAGGGCGAACTCCTTGAACAGCCGCCCGACCACGCCGCCCATAAACAGCAATGGAATAAACGCGGCCACCAGCGAAAAGCTGATGGAGACCACGGTAAAGCCAATCTCGCTGGAGCCCTTGATCGCGGCGTCGCGCATGCTTTCGCCTGCTTCCAGATGGCGGTGAATGTTCTCCACCACCACGATCGCATCGTCGACCACAAACCCCACGGCGACCACAATCGCCACCAGCGTCAGGTTGTTGAGACTGAAGCCCAGCACATACATCAGGGCAAAGCTTGCGATCAGCGAAACCCCGAGCACCGCCGACACAATCAGCGTCGCGGACCACTGGCGCAAAAACAGCGCCATCACCGCAACCACCAGCAGCACGGCAATCAGCAGGGTGATTTCAACTTCATGCAAGGACGCGCGAATGGTCTTGGTGCGGTCACTCAGCACGGTCACTTCGACGGAGGCGGGGAGCATGGCTTGCAGGCCGGGCAGTGCGGCCTGGATGCGGTCTACGGTTTCAACGATGTTCGCCCCCGGCTGGCGGGAGATCACCAGATTCAGGCCCGGCTGGTGCCCGGACCAGGCTTGTACGTAATCGTTTTCTGCACCGTTGACCACTCGCGCCACGTCGCGCAGTTGCACGGGCGCGCCGTCCTTGTACGAGACGATCAATTGGCCGTATTCGTCCGCATCAAACAACTGATCGTTGGTCGACAGGGTGGAGATGCTCGACGGGCCGTACAGCGCGCCCTTGGCCAGATTGAGGCTGGTTTGCTGGATAGCCAGGCGAATATCGGCCAGGGTCAGGCCAATGGCAGCCAGCTTGTCGGCCGAGGCCTGGACCCGGATCGCCGGGCGTTGCTGGCCGGTGATGTTGATCAGACCCACGCCATCAATCTGGCTGATCTGGCGTGCCAGCAGGGTTTCGACGTAATCGCTGAGTTCTGTGCCGGGCATGTGCAATGAACTGATGCTCAGTATCAGCACCGGGCTGTCGGCCGGGTTGACCTTCTTCCAGGTCGGCAGGGTCGGCATGTCCTTGGGTAACTTGCCGGACGCGGTGTTGATGGCCGCCTGAACCTCTTGCGCGGCGGTGTCGATGCTTTTGTCGAGGGTGAATTGCAGGGTCAGGGTGGTCGAGCCCAGCGCGCTGCTGGAGGTCATCTGGGTCATGCCGGGGATTGCGCTGAACTGCACTTCCAGCGGCGTGGCCACGGACGACGCCATCGTGTCCGGGCTGGCGCCCGGCAGCTGTGCCGACACCTGGATGGTCGGAAACTCGGCTTCGGGTAATGGCGCGATTGGCAGGCGTGGAAAGGCAATCAGCCCCACGAGCACCAGTGCAAACGTCAGCAGCACCGTGGCGACGGGGTGGTCGACGCACCAGGCGGACAGCGAGCGGCTGTTGGTCATGGCTGCACCTGAGCGGGCGTTGGCTCACTCAATATTTCAACCCGCGAGCCTGGCTTGAGCCGCGACTGGCCATCGCTGACCAGTGTGTCCCCGGGATTGACGCCGGTGATGATGCTCTGCTCGGTGTCTTGATAGACCAGCAACACAGGCACCGTTTCGACCTTGTCTGCCTGGACCCTGTACACGAAGTAGTTGTCCAGCCCGCGCTGCACCACCTGAGGCGGGACCACCAGCGCATTCTTTGCCAGCCCTGACTGGATCTGGACATTGACCAGCTGGCCGGGCCACAGGGTTTGTTTGGGGTTGTCGAACTGGGCTTTGACCTTGATCGTGCCTGTAGTTGCCGAGACCTGATTGTCGATCAGGCTCAAGCGGCCCTCACCCAGCGGCGTGCCGCTGCTGTCGGCGTTGCCGATAAAGGCTTTGACCCGGGCCGGGTCTTTGGCCGTAAGCAAGTCGTGCAACAGGGGGAGCTGTTGTTGGGGCAGCGAAAACTCTACGGCGATGGGGTCGATCTGGGTGACGGAAAACAGCCCCTGAGAATCGCTGACCCGCAGGAAGTTACCCGCGTCTACCGTTCGAATCCCCACGCGGCCGGTGACGGGTGATTGAATTTGCGTATACGACAACTGCACCTGCGCCGCCGTAATAGCCGCCTGATTACCTTGCGCCGACGCCTTGAGCTGGTTGACCAGCGCTTGTTGCTGATCGAGGGTTTGCCTGGATACGCCGTTGTCCACGCTCAACAACTGGTAGCGCTTGAGGTCGACCAATGCCACTTGCAGCTGCGCCTGATTCTGTCCCAGTTGGGCCCTGGCCTGGTCGAGGCTGGCCTTGATCGAGCGGTCATCCAGGGTTGCCAGAAGATCGCCAGCCTTGACCTCCTGGCCTTCCTTGACCCGTATCTCGGTGAGAATGCCGTCGATTTGCGGGCGGATCATCACGCTGTGCAGTGACAACACCGCGCCAATCCCGCTGATATAGCGCGGTACGTCTTGTTGCAGCACTTGAACAACCCGTACCGGCACTGGAGCTGCGCCCGCGGACTTGCCGGGTGCGGGGCGGTTGAGCCAAAAGAGTGAAGCACCGATCAGGGCTACAACGAGGGTGCCCAGCAAGATTTTTCTAGTTGTGGTCGGCATGCCGGATAGACGCCATGTGCGTGGAGTGGGGGCTGATCATTCAGTTATAGCGCGTCGACCCGGTCAGCACGGTGACGGCAAACTGACAGTGCTGACAGTTAGCCCTGGGTAAAACACCCTGCTGGTCATTTTGGTGGGAGCAGATTGATGATTTTTACGACCAGTGAGTGCAACGCACAGGGGGCGCGCAGGTATACTGCGCGGCATTGCGCCACTTGGCCTGACTTTTTACCGCATTTCGGAGCTTTCATGACTACTCCTACACAATCGACGGCTCCTGATGCCTTGGACGCTGAACTGGTTGAGAATGAAACCACTGTGGAGACCCCGAAAAAACCGGTCATCCCGGCGTTCACTTTCCCGTTCAAGCCTTCCGAGTTTGCCAAGGCCAAGTCCCAGGGCAAGGCGTACTACCAGAAGAGCGGCCTCGGCGGCCACGACACAACCCCGGGCGCACCGCCACACGGCACACGTAAAACCATGGGCAAGCGCTGATTTATAGCTCGATGCGCTGTACCTGAATCATCCCGGCCCGTTCGTACAAACGGCGGGCCCTGGTGTTGCCCTCCATGACCTTCAGGTCAACCCAGGGCTCACCGCGTTGTGCGTACACCGCAAACACCTTCGCCAGCAGCGCCTGGCCAATGCCTTGCCCTTGATGCCGGGCATGCACCACCAAATCCTTCAGATAAGCGCTGGTCCAGCCTTGCGCAACCCCCACCACAACGCCTGAACGCAGTGCGATCAAGCACAGCTGCGGGTCGAATTCGGCGTCGTGCAGCAGGCTATGGCTCCACTCCCCGAATGAATCAACATGGCCACTGCCGTCGCTGTAGCCCTGGATAAGCAAGGCATGCACCGGTTGCAACAGGTCATCGCTCAGGGGCACAAGGCTTACATCTTCAGGCCCGGGCGCGGCTGCCAGCGGGCGAGTCAGGTCTTTGCGCAAGAGCAGGCAGTAATCGCTCATGTCCCTCAGTAACCTTGCTCGGCAACGGTGCGCGCCGCCAGGATCAGGCACTGTGTCAACTCGGGTGACGAGAACTTGGTCAGCACTGCATTGGCCCCGGCCAGACGGGCTTTTTCGCTGTTCATCGAGCTGTTGAGCGAGGTGTGCAGCAGCACGTAAAGGTGTGCAAAGTCCGGGGTGTCGCGCACGGTGCGGGTAAAGGCATAACCGTCCATTTCCGACATCTCGATATCGGACACCAGCACATTGATCTGGTCCGGTGTGCCTTGCAATTCCAGCAGGCGTTCGATGGCTTCCTTGGCGCTGCGCGCCGTGTGGCAATGCAGGCCAAGATTGCGCAGGGTAATGACCGATTGTTGCAAGGCCACCTGACTGTCATCGACGACCAGGATCCGGGCGTTGGCCAGCAGTCTGGAGTCTTCCTTGCTGAGGTCCTGGTCGGCGCCTTCGACTTTTGCCGGAGCGATGCCGTGGATCACCTTTTCGATATCCAGCACCTGCACCAGCACGCCGTCGACCTGGGTGACACCGGTGATGTACGAACGTTTGCCGGAGCCGTAGGGCGGTGGACGAATGTCCGTGCTCAGGCAATGCACGATTTTGCTCACGGCTTGCACATGCAGGCCCTGCTTGGAGCGGCTGACATCGGTCACGATCAGGCAGCCGCCATCCGGGTCGAGCAGCGGTTGCTCGCCGATGGCCCGGCTTAGATCAATCACCGACAACGCCGTGCCACGCAACACCGCAATGCCTTTCACGTTGGGGTGCGACTCGGGCATTTTGGTCAGCGGCGGGCAGGGAATGATTTCACTGACCTTGAGCAGGTTGATCGCCAACAACTTGCCGCTGCGCAGAGTGAAGAGCAGAAGGGAAAGTGAGTCTGCGCGGGCATTGTTCGATGACATAAAAACCTTCTGTGGTGGGAGCGATACAGGGTTATCGACCTTAACGCAGTTTCCTGTAGCCGCTGACGAGGTACGAGGCTGCGATGTGGGCCGCAGGACCACCGCTTAGGGCCGCTGCGCAGCCCATCGCAGCCTCGTACCTCGTCAGCGACTACAGGTTCAGCGGCTTACTTGAGGCCCAGTCGTTTGGCCATGCGCCCCAGATTCGCCCGGTCCAGGCCCAACTCCCGCGCAGCACTGGCCCAGTTGTGTTGATGGCGTTCAAGGCAGGCGCTGATCAGCTGGCGCTGGTAGTTCTCTGTCGCCAGGCGCAAGTCGCCAATGGTCTGCGGTGCGCCCTGAGGCTCAATCACCGCAGCGCTTGGCGGGGTCGTTGGCAAGTCCAGGTCGGCGGCGGTCAGGGTCAAAATGCGTGGTCGCGTGCTGCAACTGCCCAGGGCTTTAAGGGCGCTGCGGCCAATCAAGTGCTCCAGTTCGCGCACATTGCCAGGCCAGGAATACTGCACCAGTGCAGCTTGCGCGTCCGGGCTCAGGCGCAGGCTGCCAAGGCCCATGCGCGAACGGTTTTGTTCCAGGAAAAAACCGCTCAACAACAGCACATCCCGCCCGCGCTCACGCAATGCCGGCACCCTGATCGGGTAAACGCTCAGGCGGTGATAAAAGTCCGCCCGCAGGCGCCCGCAACGCACTTCTTCGGCCAGGTCGCGGTTGGTTGCCGCGATCAGCCGCACGTCGACCTGATGCTCCTGATCCGAGCCCAGGCGCTGCAACTGCCCGCTTTGCAGCACCCGCAGCAACTTGGCCTGCACGGTCAGTGACAGCTCGCCCACTTCATCCAGAAACAGGGTGCCACCGTTGGCCAGTTCGAATTTTCCGCGCCGGTCATTGGTTGCCCCGGTGAAGGCGCCGCGCACATGACCGAACAGTTCGCTTTCAACCAGGGTGTCGGGCAGGGCGGCGCAGTTCAGGCTGATCAGCGGTTTATCCGCCCGTGGCGAGGCGGCGTGAATGGCCTGTGCCACCAGCTCCTTGCCGACACCGGTTTCGCCGGTGATCAGCACCGTCAGGTCACTGCCGCCCACCAGGGCGATTTCTTCAAGCAGGCGTTTGTGAATCTTGCTCTGGCCGATCAGCTCTTTATTGGGTGAACCGTTGGCCTGTCGATAGAGTTCTGCTTTCTGTTGTTCATCTTCCACCCGCAATGCCAGGCGCTCGATGCGTTGAGCCACGTTGACCGTGGCTGCGGCCAGACTGGCAAAGGCCTGCAGGTCGTCCAGCTCGATCGGCTCAAAGCGTTTTGGGTCCAGAGCATCAAGCGTCAGCAGCCCCCAGGGACGCTCGTCCACGAATAGCGGGCAGCCCATGCAGTCGTGAACCTCCAGGTGCTCCGCCAACCCGTCTACCAGCCCGTCATAGGGATCTGGCAGTTCGCAATTACTGGGGAAGCGTGTCGGGCCGGGGCTGGCGAGCAGTGCTTCAAAACGCGGGTGCTCGCTGACTTTAAAGCGTCGCCCCAGGGTATCCAGGCTCAAGCCGTCGACCGCCAGCGGCACCAGCCATTCACCGTCCAGGCGCAGCAGTGCCGCCGCATCGCAGGGGAGCAGGGCGCGCAAGGCTTGCAGCAGGCGTCGATAGCGTTCGCTTTCGGGCAGATCGCGGGACAAGTCCGCCACAAGCGGTAGCAAGGTGGTGAGTAGCAGTTTTGCAGTCATTTTGACCTCGTATAGTCGTTATGACTATAAATCAGATTGAGTCAAAATGACTATATGTGTTTTAAGTCATTGATTTTAAACGGTTTAAATGTTGGCACGAAAGCTGATAGGTAAAGGGTAATTGTTAAAGCCTACGTGCTCAGGAGTTACCTTATGCTTACTGCTCAGGATCGTGCCATCGTTAAATCCACCGTGCCATTGCTGGAAAGCGGCGGTGAGGGGCTGATCACTCATTTCTATCGCATGATGCTGTCGGAGTACCCGCAGGTGCGCTCGCTGTTCAACCAGGCCAACCAGGCCAGTGGCGACCAGCCCCGTGCATTGGCCAACGGCGTATTGATGTATGCACGGCACATCGACCAGCTCGACCAGTTGGGCGATCTGGTGGCCAAGATCATCAACAAGCATGTTGCGCTGCAAATCCTTCCTGAGCATTACCCGATTGTCGGCAGCTGCTTGCTGCGGGCGATTGAGGAAGTTCTGGGCAGCGATATCGCGACCCCTCAAGTATTGAGTGCCTGGGGCGCGGCCTATAACCAGCTGGCCGATATCCTGATCGGTGCCGAAGCCGCCATCTACGACGAAAAAGCGGCTGCCCCCGGCGGCTGGCGCGGCGGGCGAGCGTTCAAGCTGGCGGCCAAGATCCAGGAAAGCGCTGAGATCACCTCGTTTTACTTCCGTCCGGTCGATCAGCAGCCAATCCTTGAATTTGCTCCGGGTCAGTACATCGGCCTCAAGCTGATGATTGATGGTCAGGAAGTGCGCCGCAATTACTCCCTTTCTGCGCTGGCCCAGGTCGGTCGCTACCGCATCAGCGTCAAGCGCGAGAGCGGCGGGGTCGTCTCCAGCTTCCTGCATGACCGGATGAACGTAGGCGACACCCTGGAACTGTTCCCGCCTGCGGGCGACTTCACCCTGACCGACAGCGAAAAACCGCTGGTGCTGATCAGCGGTGGCGTGGGTATTACGCCGACCCTGACGATGCTTGAGGCTGCGTTGGCGACTCAGCGTGCGATTCACTTTATCCACTGTGCCCGCAATGCCGATGTGCACGCCTTCCGCACCTGGGTAGATGAACTGGCCGATCAGCACCCTCAATTGCAGCGTTTTTACTGCTACGACGAGCAGGGCGAATCTGCAAATCATGTAGGGCTTTTGACTGAGGAAGTGCTGGCGCAATGGCTACCGCAAGAGCGCGACCTGGATGCATATTTCCTGGGGCCCAAAGGCTTCATGGGGGCGGTCAAGCGTCACCTCAAAGCACTGGGTGTGCCTGAGGAGCAAAGTCGCTACGAGTTCTTCGGCCCGGCGGCAGAGCTGAAGTAACCTTAATCCCCCATTAATCCCCTTGCGCGACCTTTCCGGTAACGTTCAGATACATCCAGGCATCAGGTCTGGGTGTAAACTGCGCGGCTTACACACAATCAGGCTAAGGGACGCGGGATGACGAATGACATGTTGCAACTGGGCCGGGAGAAGCGCTTCCTGGTTCTGCTCGGGCTGATTTGCCTGGCGCTGATCGGCGGCGCCCTTTATATGCAGATCGTGCTCGGCGAGGCGCCTTGCCCGCTGTGTATCCTGCAGCGCTATGCCCTGCTGCTGATCGCGATCTTTGCCTTTATCGGCGCCGCGATGCCTACCCGGCGCAGCCTTACGGTGCTGGAAGTGCTGGTGGTGCTGAGCGCCATTGGTGGAATCGCCGCTGCCGGACGTCACGTCTATATCCTGGCCAACCCGGCAGTCAGCTGCGGTCTTGACGCGTTGCAGCCGATTGTCGATGGCTTGCCGCTGGCGGCGATCTTCCCGCTGGGGTTTCAGGTGGACGGCTTTTGCTCAACCCCTTACCCGCCCGTGCTCGGCCTGTCGCTGGCGCAGTGGGCGCTTGTGGCCTTTGTGATGACTGCCGTGCTGGTGCCTCTGGGCATTTACCGCAACCGTCAAAAAGCCAGCTAAGCAAAGCGTTAAATTTGGCATGAGGCGCCTCGTTCTTCCTCTGGATGTGCGGGGCGTTTTTTTGTCCGCGCACAAATGTAAAGAGGGTGTTATCCGGGGGGCGAAAATGGGTGCGCAGCACTGCGACATATTGTCACGGAGAGTTTGTCGCAGGGCGTGTCTTCGTCTGACAGACGGTCTTTTAAACGTATGACTTCGTGTAACGGCTCTGAGGCGTTTTGACGCTGATGACGGGGTTGAAAAGTACGTGGCGAGACTCAACGCAAATCGGCTGTAGCCCTTTTTATTTGGGCGTTCAGGAGGGGTAGGGGGGGGGGTTGTCGTGCGCTAAAAAGGGGCGTTGAAATCGAGGGGTAATGGCGTGCTACAGCCACGAGTAAGGGGGGTGTCAAAGCGCGGGGCGTAATAATAGGTAGGGATTGTTACCGGTGCCGAGATGAATTATTTCCGGATGAGACATGGTTTATAGAGAGCTACCTAACTACAATCGCCCGCACTGAACGTCCAGCCTGCTCATCCCTGAGCCAAAGCGGGAAGTTGAAGGCCGACTGGGTTGTTCAATACAGGCGTCCCATGCGACTCCCAGGTACTGGCAACCCTTCTAAGTTCCGCACCAAATGGAATTGGTCGACAAGGCCATTGACCACGTATCGAATAAGAAATCACTGCTAACCCGGAATTTGCCCGTTCGCCTGATGGTGATAGAGCAGGCTTTTATTCAATTCCGGAAAAGAGCCAACCCTTGGCAGGGCGAAGTGTTGGCGAAAAAAACCAACTGCATTGTGCAAGCTGTTTTAGAGGTCGTGAGATGACTAAAAAAAGGTACCCCAGACTCCTTGGCTTTTTGCCACTTTTCGGCATGTTGCTGCTGGGAGGTTGCAAATGGACACTACTGGATCCGGTGGGGCAGGTCGGGGTCGAAGAGCGTAATCTGATCATCACTGCAACATTGCTGATGCTTCTGGTCGTAGTGCCGGTCATCATTATGACCCTGGTTTTCGCATGGAAATACCGTGCGTCGAACACCAGCGCTACCTACACACCGAAGTGGTCGCACTCCACCAAGATCGAAGTTGTGATCTGGACCGTGCCGATTTTGATCATCATCGCCCTGGGCGTGATCACCTACAAATCGACCCACGCGCTGGACCCGTATCGTCCGCTCGAATCTGACGTCAAGCCGATTACCATCGAAGTGGTGGCAATGGACTGGAAGTGGATGTTCATCTACCCGGAACAGGGTATCGCCACCGTCAACAAGATCGTGTTCCCGGCCAATACCCCGGTCAATTTCCGTATCACCTCTGACACGGTCATGAACTCGTTCTTCATTCCGGGCCTGGGCGGTCAGATCTACGCCATGGCCGGTATGACGACCAAGTTGCATCTGATTGCCAACCGCAACGCTGAAATGGAAGGCATCTCTGCCAACTACAGCGGCGCTGGTTTCACCGGCATGAAATTCAAAGCGATCGCGACTACTCAGGCTGACTTTGATGCCTGGGTCAGTGAAGTCAAAGCATCACCTAAACAGCTTGACCAAGCTGAATACGAAGCCTTGAGCAAACCAAGCCAGAACAACCCGGTTGAGCTGTTCTCCTCGTACACACCGAACCTGTTTCAGAAAATCGTCGACAAGTACGAAGGTATGACGCCAGGCAAGCCGGTCAAGCACGAGAAGAAAGAAGTAGCCGTGATCGATGGCGTGGACACAAGTTCGCATTCAGCTGCCGGGGCAGAGGAGTAAACGATGTTTGGTAAATTAAGTTGGGAAGCGGTCCCGTTCCACGAGCCGATTGTCATGGTCACCATTGCCATGATCGCGCTCGGTGGTCTGGCGCTGTTTGCGGCAATCACCTACTTCAAGAAGTGGACTTACCTGTGGACCGAATGGCTAACGTCAGTCGACCACAAGAAAATCGGCGTGATGTACATCATCGTTGCCATGATCATGCTGCTGCGCGGCTTTGCCGACGCCGTCATGATGCGTACCCAGCTGGCCATGGCCACCGAGGGTTCGCCTGGCTACCTGCCACCTGAGCACTATGACCAGATCTTCACCGCTCACGGTGTGATCATGATCATCTTCATGGCGATGCCATTCTTCACCGGCCTGATGAACCTTGCAGTGCCGCTGCAGATCGGCGCCCGTGACGTGGCCTACCCGTTCCTGAACTCCCTGAGCTTCTGGCTGCTGGTGTCCGGCGTTGTGCTGGTCAACCTGTCCCTGGGCGTCGGCGAATTCGCCAAGACCGGCTGGGTTGCTTATCCGCCGCTGTCGGGCTTGCAGTACAGCCCTGGCGTGGGGATGGACTACTACATCTGGGCACTCCAGCTGTCGGGGCTAGGTACGACGTTAACCGGGGTTAACTTCCTGGCGACCGTACTGAAAATGCGCGCTCCTGGCATGAAGCTGATGGACATGCCGATCTTCACCTGGACGTGCACCTGGGCAAACGTTCTGATCGTGGCTTCGTTCCCGATCCTGACCGCTACCCTGGCGCTGCTGACACTTGACCGCTACATGGATTTCCACATTTTCACCAATGAACTTGGTGGCAATCCAATGATGTACGTCAACCTGTTCTGGGCGTGGGGTCACCCTGAGGTATACATCCTCATTCTGCCGGCGTTCGGTATCTTCTCCGAAGTGATCTCCACGTTCACCGGCAAGCGTCTGTTCGGTCACCACTCGATGGTCTACGCCTCCGGCGCGATCTCGGTATTGGGCTTCATGGTTTGGCTGCACCACTTCTTCACCATGGGTTCGGGTGCAAGCGTCAACGCCTTCTTCGGTCTGGCGACGATGCTGATTTCGATCCCGACAGGGGTCAAGCTATTCAACTGGCTGTTCACCATCTACCAGGGCCGTCTGCGCTTCACCAGCCAGGTTCTGTGGACCCTGGGCTTTATGGTGACCTTCGCTATCGGCGGCATGACCGGCGTACTGCTGGCCATCCCGGGTGCTGACTTCGTACTGCACAACAGCCTGTTCGTAATTGCTCACTTCCATAACGTGATCATCGGCGGCGCGGTATTCGGTTACATCGCAGGCTTCAGCTTCTACTTCCCTAAAGCGTTCGGCTTCAAACTGAACGAGAAGTGGGGCAAGGCAGCGTTCTGGTTCTGGTGCGTCGGCTTCTTCGTAGCCTTCATGCCGCTCTACGCGCTGGGCTTCATGGGCATGACCCGTCGTCTGAACGCCAGCACCAACCCTGAGTGGGTGCCTTACCTGTACGTTGCTCTGTTCGGCGCAGCACTGATCGCTATCGGTATTGCCTGCCAGCTGATCCAGCTGTACGTCAGCGTGCGTGACCGCAAGCTGCCAGAGAACGCCTGCGAGCACGGCGATCCGTGGAATGGCCACACCCTGGAATGGTCGACTTCGTCGCCACCTCCGTTCTACAACTTCGCTGTAGTACCACGAGTCGACACTATCGACGCGTTCACCGAAGCCAAGGAAAACGGTACTGCGTACAAGGCCCCGGCCAAGTACTCGCCGATCCACATGCCTAACAACACCGCAACTGGTGTGTACATGGGTGCTTTGCTGACCGTGTTCGGTTTCGCAATGATCTGGCACATCTGGTGGTTGGCTATCGTTGGCCTGGTCGGCACTGTCGTGGTCTTCGTTGCCCACGCTGCCCGTGATGACCAAGGCTACATGGTGCCGGTTGAGACCATCGAGCGTATCGAGGCTGAGCAGCACAAGCGTCTGGTAGCCGCCAAAGCAATCCCGGCTTCCCGTGTTGAAACCAAGTTGGAACAGGCTTAAACCATGTCGAACTTAGCGACCACTGCTGGACACGCTCATGGTCACGACCATGAGCACGAGGAACACCACGACGCGGGCGAGACAACCATATTTGGTTTCTGGCTTTACCTGATGACCGACTGCATTTTGTTCGCGTCGATCTTCGCGGTATATGCAGTTCTGGTTAACAACGTAGCGGGTGGCCCGTCGGGCCACGACATCTTCGAGCTGCCATACGTACTGGGTGAAACTGCCCTGTTGCTGTTCAGCTCGATCACCTACGGCTTCGCCATGCTGGCGTTGTTCAAGGGCAAGAAGCAGCAAGTGCTGTTCTGGCTGGGCATGACCTTCCTGCTCGGTGCAGGCTTCATCGCCATGGAAATCAACGAGTTCCACCTGTTGATCTCCGAAGGCTACGGCCCTAGCCGTTCGGGCTTCCTGTCCGGGTTCTTCACCCTGGTAGGTACCCACGGTCTGCACGTGACCAGCGGTCTGATCTGGATGGCGATCATGATGTATCAGGTGCAGAAAAATGGCCTGACTTCGACCAACAAGACCCGTCTGAGCTGCCTGAGCCTGTTCTGGCACTTCCTGGACGTGGTCTGGATCTGCGTATTCACCGTTGTTTACCTGATGGGGACTTTGTAATGGCTAACGCACATTCCGACGGCGCCAATCATGGCAGCGTGAAGTCCTATGCAATCGGCTTCATCCTGTCGGTGATCCTGACCGTTATTCCGTTTGGGCTGGTGATGTATCCATCGCTGCCAAAATTCACCACGCTGGCGATCGTACTGTTGTTCGCCGTGGTGCAAGTAGTTGTTCACCTGGTGTACTTCCTGCACCTGGACCGCTCGCCTGCTCAACGCAACAACGTCACGGCGCTGGTGTTCGCGGCCCTGGTTATTGTGCTGCTGGTGGGCTTGTCCCTGTGGATCATGTTCAGCATCCACACTGAAATGATGGCGAAGTGAGGTAAGACCCGATGTCCTTTAAGCACTTTATCCAAATCACCAAACCGGGGATCATTTTCGGTAACGTGCTTTCTGTGGCAGGCGGGTTTTTCCTGGCCTCGAAGGGGCATTTCGATCTTGCCCTCTTCCTGGCCGCGGTAATCGGCACCTCCCTGGTGGTAGCGTCCGGTTGTGTGTTCAACAACTGCATCGACCGCGACATTGACATCAAGATGGACCGCACCAAGAACCGCGTATTGGTCCAGGGTCTGATCTCCCTCAAGGTGGCACTGGTTTACGCCACCTTGCTGGGGGTCGCCGGCCTTGCCCTGCTGTATCGCGTAGCCAACCCGCTGGCGGCTCTGTTCGCAGCGATCGGCTTTGTGATCTACGTCGGTCTGTACAGCCTGTACTTCAAGCGCAAGTCGGTTCACGGCACGCTGATTGGCAGTCTGTCGGGTGCGATGCCACCGGTTATCGGCTACGTCGCAGTGAGCAACAGCTTCGACATGGCCGCACTGACCCTGCTGGTGATGTTCAGCCTGTGGCAGATGCCGCATTCCTACGCCATTGCGATCTTCCGCTTCAACGATTACCTGGCTGCATCGATTCCGGTGTTGCCAGTGAAGCGCGGGATCAAAGTTGCCAAGAAGCACATCCTGCTCTACATCCTCGCGTTCCTGATCGCGACCCTGATGCTCACCCTCGGCGGTTACGCTGGCATGAGCTACATGGCCGTGGCTGCTGCGATGGGCATGTACTGGCTGTACATGGCGTGGACGGGCTACAAGGCTGTCGACGACAAGGTCTGGGCACGCAAGCTGTTCGTGTTCTCGATCTTCACCATTACCGCACTGAGCGTCATGATGTCCCTGGATTTCAAAGCGCCCGCCGAGTTGCTGCTGACTTACGCGCATTGATTTAGCCAGACCCGAAAAACCCCGCCTTCGCAAGAAGAGCGGGGTTTTTTTATGCCGGTGTGAAACCTTGTGAAGCCGGGCTCACGCAGTCCGCAGCTTGCCCGCCGGTAACATCGTCAGCGCACTGGCCAGCCCGGCTGCAATCCCGTAAGGGCGCAACACACTGAACAACAACCCGCTCGCCAGCAAGTAACCGCCGGAACAGATCACCAGCGACCAGCGCAGGGCATTGACGCCCATCCGCGGGGTCAGATGAATGCCGCGCTGCGTCGTGGTGATGGAGGCCTCGCGTTCCTCGATGCTTTTGGTTGCGCCCCAAACCGAATCCCGGCAAACCCTCTCCGTGCTGCACCGGAGGCGCGAGACGCTGGTGCACGAGCGCACCAAAACGGCTAATCACTCCAATGTAGTGGCGTGAGCCTTGGCCAATAAGCTGGAGCGTATCGCCTAGGCGATAGCGGCCCACCCTGCGCAATACGAAACGGGTGCAGTCCATTTTAAGCGGACGCGATAGTCCTTAAATGCGCCAGCGAAGCTCATCTCCCAAGTCGTTCAAAGCCCAGGTTGTTCAGGAGTGCCTGCAACGCTGCCAGCGTTTGTTCCGGTATAGGCTGCGCCGAAAAGACCCGCTGAAGCCTCGACGATCGTCGAGCTGTCATTTGGCGAGCAAACCACCACGGTGAAATAGCGGGTCTTCCGATCCTGGGGGCTGCGCCCGCTTTCTCCGTGGACTTGCCGTGGTTTTTTGCCCTACATATCGGTCAGATTTTACTTGCATATATCCATACGGTGAGATGATCAAATTGACGTTCTTGGTTGCAGTCTATGAACTAAGTCAATGACTACTCTAAATATAGGTAAGCATGATGATTAATCGATCTTTTAGGTTGGCCTTGGTTGCTTGTTCGCTTGCGAGCAGCGCTATGTTTGTCAGTGTTTCTGCGAATGCTAACTCTAATTTGATAACCAAAGAGTTTGCGCTTGGTTGTAGCAATGGTAATTTTGTTGGGCGTGCGTCTGGTATATATACTATAGACCCAAAAACGCGTGCCGTTTCGGCGCATATACAAAAGTACAAAATCACAAGGTTAGGGCTTCAGAACGGTGGTAATAAAGCCAATCTTAATATGGGCATGAGCAATTCGAGTAGTACCGTCGCTATGGGTGTTTACTCGCTGGATAACTTGAGGCAGGACGACTGGTGGCGTGAGGTGGCTTTGAGCAGGTGGTTGACTCGCGTTCCAGGCTATCCGGTTAGTGTTGGTATTGAGTTTGTTTTTGATAAGTCTGGGGCGGATCCGAAGTGCAAGGCTTCTAAAGTACTTACTCTGTAAGTTATTTATGTCTGTGCGGGCAGTGCTGATGACTGTCTGCGGATAGTGCAGTGGCTGCGCGCTCTTGTCGGTGTGAAGTCACCCGCAGGTGCGCGCGGCTTGAAAAGTAAAATTTCTTGCTGTTGTTATGTGCATCTAAAGAGATTGCTTGATGTTTAAATTCTAGTGATTACGTTCTCCTGCCATGCAGTTGTCGTATTCGCGTGCTCTCCCTCTCCTGGGCTAACAACGAGTCACTGTTTTTAAAGGGTTAATGGTTGTCATGGATAATTTGATATGTATTTCTATGAAAGGTATCAGTAAAAGTTACCGTCATGACGCAAAGACCCTTCAGGTTATAAAGCATGTCGACTTTCAGGTGGGTGCGGGAGAAACTTGCGCTATTGTTGGGCCGTCTGGCTCAGGTAAAAGTACGCTTCTGAGTATTATAGGTTTACTGGATTTTCCTGATGAGGGCGACTATCTACTGATGGGGCATTCAGTTGCAAATGCTCAGAGTGATGAGCTGGCAATGCTTAGAAAGTTAGAAATAGGATTTATTTTTCAGAATTATAATTTAATTGCCCGCTTGAGTGTTCTGGAGAATGTGGCCTTACCGCTCCGCTATAGGGGGGTTGATCGTGCGCGCGCTCTAGAACAAGCCATGCAGATGTTAGACAGGGTTGGTATGGCGGATCGTGCCCGCTTCAAACCTGCCGATTTGTCAGGGGGACAAAAGCAACGAGTGGCGATTGCACGCGCGCTCATAGGTCAACCCTCCTTGATTCTTGCCGATGAACCGACGGGTAGCCTGGACAGTGAAACTGCCCGTGAAATACTTGAGTTATTGTTGTCGATACAAAAAAAACAACGGGTCACGTTGTTGATTGTGACCCACGACAATCAAGTTGCGCATCTGATGCAAAAAAAAATCAGGGTGCGTGGTGGCAGGGTTGAGGAGATGGGAACATCCGTCCTTTGAGTACGTTAATAATGCTCCCATTGAATCAGGCTGTTGAAGATGCACTTGACAGTTTTCGCACATTGTCCAGACGTTCGGCCTTGGCGCTTCTGGGTATCGTAATAGGCAGCGCCTCCATTGTTGCGATCATCAATATCGGGCACAACGCGGGACTCGATGCGGCCTCTATATTTCAGGGTATGGGGACCGATACGTTAGTCGCACAGTTGCCGGATAAAGAGGAAGCGCAGGTGTCGTTGCTCTCTATAGATGCTGCGAAAATCGAGGGGTTGGATCTCCCAGGGCTGCGGATAACACCGACAGTATTAGCCTCCATCAGCCTGGTGTTTAATAATCGTTCAGTCAATGCCCGCCTTGTCGGTACCGAGTCTTCTTTATTTGATGTGATCACGCTATCGTTACTTAAGGGGCGATTCCTGCATGAGTTTGATCGTGAAGAAAACGTTGTTGTTCTCGGTCATCAAGTCGCCGTCTCGTTGAGTGAGGCCGGTTCTAGAATCCAAGTAGGTGATTGGCTTAATATCAATAACTACTTGTTTAAGGTTGTGGGTATTTTGAAATCGAAGACGAACTCGATTGTCAGTCCTGTTGTTGTCGACGATTCGGTCTTTATACCGTTGCATGCTATTTCCCGAGTAGAAAGCCAGACCGCGCTGCGTGATCTGATTGTCCGTGTTTCTCCCCCACTCAATATTGAAATTGCTGCCCTGCGGTTACATGATCAGTTGGCCCGTGCTTTTGAATTTCGTTCAGTTCAAATCATGGTTCCACAACAGATAATCGAGGGTATGAACCGCCAAAATAGAACGTTCCATTATCTGTTGATTGCACTCGGTGCTATTGCTCTGGTGGGCGGCGGTGTGGCTGTTATGAATGTTATGTATATGAACGTTTCCGAGCGACGTGTTGAAATCGGTTTGCGGATGGCTATTGGCGCTCGCCGCCAGGACATACGCAATCTGTTTCTAATCGAAGCGCTCGCGCTCAGTACGCTGGGTGCTGTGTTGGGTGCGGGCGTGGGTATAGCGCTGGCCTGGCTGTATGCCGTGATATCGGGGTGGGCATTTGAGTTGGCGATGCTGTCCATCCCGTTGGGTGTTTTAAGCACGTTACTGGTCGGCGTTTTCTTTGGGTTGAAACCTGCAATTGCGGCTTCGCGCCTTACGCCTGTAGAGGCGCTCCGTGATGATTAAATTAGCGGTTGTTACAAGCGCTGCGTGCTGTGTTTTGATCTTGTCGAAACAGCTGGCAGCCGCCCCGGCTCGAGTCGACGCCAGCGTGCCGCACCAGAGCGAGTTGCGCAGTGACTTGTTGAGTCAGCACTCCATCGATCTGTCCCTGGCTGAAGCTGTTTCGTTGGGCCTGCGCCGCAACTACAGCATCCGCAACCTCAAGCTCCAGCGTTTGCGGGAGAAGTTCGATTTGCTCGTGGCAGATGACCTGTTCAACCCAAAACTCAAGCTCAGTGGTACTCACCGGCTATCCAGGGGCAGCGTCGACAGCAGTCGCTCTACTGGCATTACGCCCAAGGTGAGCCTGCTGGGTGAGTATGGGACCAACATTGATCTGAGCTGGAACCAGCAGCTCAATGCCACGAAAAATTCGGGTGACATCAGCAGTGATGGCCTGGGGCTGACGTTGACTCAACCGTTGCTCAGGGGGGCAGGTAAAGAAGTCACGACGGCACCCTTGCGCCTGGCCAAATTGACCGAGCAAGTCAACCAGTTGAATGTGAAGGCGAGCGTCTCCAAAACCCTGTACGACATCATCGCGGCCTACCGTACGCTGATGAAATCCCAGACTCAGGTAACGCTTGCTATGGAGGCGCTTGGTCGGGCCGTCTCGCTGCTCAATATCAACAAACAGCTGATTGGTGCGGGTCGAGTAGCGGAGTTTGACGTTGTCCAGATCGAGGCGGATATCGCGACACAGGAGTTGGCGGTAGAAGAGGCGAAAAATCAGTTGGAGGCGAGTCGATTAGTGATGCTCAAGCTGTTGGCACTCGATCTGGAGACGCCTGTGCGTGCCAGTGACACCCTGCAAGTGACTCGGCTTGATATTGATCAGGCGACTGCGCTGAAAGTGGCGCAGGCCAGGCAGCCGCAATACCTGGCGACACTGTTACAGAGCGAACAGGCATCGATCAACTTGTTGGTCGCGCAAGACCGGGGGCGTTGGGATGTGTCGTTGGTGGCAGGCGTCAATCAGCAACGGGACAATCACAGCATCAATGGCTCCAATCGGACGTGGGACAGTTACACAGGTCTGAAGCTGGAGATTCCTATTGGAGATATCAGCATCCGCCAGGGCAAGGTCAATGCCCAGACTCTGGTTGAGCAGCAGCAGTTGTATCAGGAGGAGGCGCTTATCGATTTGAAGCGTCAGATCACCGATTCCGTTCGGGGCCTGAACACTCTTTGGCGTCAGCTTGAAATTTCCCAGCGGGTCATGGACCTGTCCAGACGCAAGCTGTCCATCGAGAACGACAAGTTGAATGCTGGCCGATCCAGCAACTTTCAAATCATCAGTTTTGAAGCCGACTTACGTGCGGCTGAAGATGCCAATTTGAGCGCGAAGATTTCATATCTGGATGCCAGAGCCCAGCTGGATGTGCTGCTGGGCGTGATGCTGGAGAGCTGGGAGATATCACTTGAGAGTTTTTGATCGGTCCAATGCCCTGGCGGGGCGCTGGAAGTATTTTGCAGCTTTGGGCCTGCTGCTGACCTTGGCCCTGGTTTTGCTCCTGCCGGCGACCCCGGACGGCCCCGTTACCTGGGTGGCGGTCAGTAGTCAGAAGCTGGAGCATGAAATCGGCCTGGTCGGCAAAATCGAACCGGTTGAGACAACCATCATCACTGCTCCTTTTGAAGGTTTTGCCTTGGCCAATGAGTTGCGGCCCGGTATGCAGGTCGAACAGGGGCAGGCATTACTGTCGCTCGATACGGCGCTGCTAGAAATCAAGGTCAGGGATGCTCTGGCCAACAAACTGAAAATGCAGCAGGCCTTTGAAGTCTACGAGGCATGGGCGACGGGGCAGCAGATGATGCGAGCCAGGCAAGCGCTCAGAGTGGCCGAACTGTATGCGGGCAGTCTTGAAGTTGAGCTTTCTCAGGTCGAGGAGCTGTATCAAAAAGGTATTGTTCCGCGTAACGAGCGCGATGCCTTGAAGCAGCAACATAACCTGCAGTCGCTTGAGCTGACGGCTGCCAAAATCGAGCTCAAGCATGTGCAGGCAGCCGGCAAGGGTGAGGCCAGAACCATTGCCGATATGGAGTACCAGAATGCATCCATCGCCCATCAACAGCTAAGCGCCTTACTGGAACACAAGACGCTCCATGCTCCGTTTTCGGGTGTTGTGTTGTCCCTTGGGGCGCCGCAGTCGACAGCGGGCGAAGCGGGGGGGCTGCACCGGGGCGTTCTTTTGGCTACAGGCCAGCAGCTCATCAAGCTGGGCAACTTGAAAGGTCTCAAGGTTGTTACCCAAGTGGCGGAGTCGGACGTGAACAAATTTGTCCTGAACCAGGACGTAGCTATAGCCGGCGATGGCTTTTCGGGGCGGCAACTCAGTGGTTACGTCAGCGCCATCAGTCAGTTGGCCGTTCAGGATGACAACGCTGGTAGTGCTGCCAGATTCCCGGTCACCATCACCGTAAATGCCCCCGAGGCTGGCGATTTCAAAAATGTCCGGTTGGGCATGAGTGTCCACATGACCATCGTGACATACCGCAACGAGAACAGTTTCATCATCCCCCACGCAGCCGTGGAACAGGCCGGTGATGCCATGTTCGTAGAGCACCGTGAAAACCTGGACGCGCCAGTGGTGCGGCGGGAGGTCACAATTGGCCAATCCACTGCCCAAGGGGTTGAGGTGTTCGGGCTGACCTCCGGGTTTGTGAGTGTGAGAAGCCTGTGAGAACAGAGCGCTTCACACGGCCCCTTTTGCTCGCGATGGCATCACTCGGAATCTGACGTCGCAGGGGTCTTGAGTCCGGCTTTCCAGGGCGAGTACTCGATTCTGTGGAATGCGCTGCCTATCCCTCTGGCGTTGGGTTCAAAGCCCGGCATGGTGCTCAGGTTCATTTGCTTGCAGCGCTGGACCAGGCTGGCAAGCAAGGTATCGTCCTGCTTGAACTCAGCGGGACGCAGGGCATGGGGATCCAGACTGGCCGCACATTCCAGCACCTTGCCTGTGCTGTCGCTCATCATCATGAGCGTGGCGACACCGATGCTGTCGATGGGCAGCGGGGCAAGCAAGTGCTTGAACAGAAAATCGTTTTGCGCCTTGTCCAGCAACGCTGCCGCGCGATGTTCGCGTTCTTCGGCACTGAGCCCGGTGAGGGGATAAACCGCGACCGGAGCGACGACTTTAGCCGTTCTGGTCCTGGTACTGATCAGTGATGAAGGCAGCTCGGGGAACACCGCGGTCCAGCAGATTGACACCAGATCGGTCGCCAGTGTGCGGTTGTAGGGGTAGATCCGGTTATCCAGTTTCGTGTTGGGTTGAGTGTCGCAACCGATGATGCGGTTCTTGTCGTCAACGGTGATCACCAGGTTGAAGCTGCCATTGCGGCCCTGGGCGTTAGCCAGATCAGCCTCTCGGGCAAGCACCTTGCTGATCAGCTTTTCATAAACCCCGCGTTGCAGGGCCTGCTCCTTTTCCTGGGCTGGGGTGAGCCTGGACGGTTTGTCCGGGGCGCGGGTGCTGGATTGGCAGCCAGCCACCAGGAGGGCGGCAAGGACGAGGGGGAATGAGGGTTTTAACATGACGATCCTTGTGCGAGAGGCAGGCCGGGTAGAGTCCTTGCCGACTTTTAAACGGCGGGCAGTTTATCGCATTCAAGGAGCTTGTTGCAGTTGGGTTTTATTCGCGTTAGAGGCAAGTGCTGCACTTTCCTGCGCAGCGCAGCAGCCCCTTGCTTCACCCTTACGGATGCCAGCCCAACTGGCTTGAAACCTGCTGCGAAGCCACCATCAGCTGCTTCACATAGTCCTGTTTCAGTTCTTCGCGAAAGCGAAAGCACGGGAACGACACGCTCATGCCGCCAATCACATGGCCGAAACGGTCGCGGATGGGAGCTGCGAGGCAACGCATGTTGTCTTCGAATTCTTCATGGTCTTCGCCATAACCCTGCTCGCGAACCAGCGCCAGTTCCTGCAGGTAGGCGTCGATGCTGGTGAGGGTGTTGGCGGTGCGCCGCTCGAAGCTTTCTTCACGCAGGAGAGCAAGCAGCTCGTCTTCTTCCAGCCAGGCCAGCAGTACCTTGCCGATGCCGGTGCAGTACAACGGCGCCCGGCGTCCGATGCGCGAGTACATGCGCAAGTTGTATTTGGAGTCGATCTTGTGCACGTAGACGATGCTGCCTTCGTCGAGGATGCCCAGGTGCACGGTCTCGCCAGTCAGTTCGTTGATGCGGCGCATGCCAGGTTCGGCTTCGCGCACGATATCCAGATGTGGCAGGGCCTGGGCCCCCAGCTCGAACAGCCGCACGCTCAGGCGGTAGCGGTCTTCCGCATCCTGAACCACATAACCACGCGCCTTGAGTGACTGCAAAAAGCGATAGACCGTGCTCTTTGACATGTCCAGCTTCTGTGCAATTTCGGAAACGCCACTCTCTTCCGGGTGTTCGGCCAGGGCTTCAAGCACAGCCATGGTCCGGCCGACGGCAGAGACGAGTTCGTTGTTCTGGGTGGTGCTGTTGTCCATGAAGGCTCCAACGCAATTTAAAAAAACAAGGATATACCGTAGAGAATCGAAACGCTGTTTCATTTTTCTTGACGGTGTTCGGATTTTGATTAAACTCGGCCTCAAGCGAAAAAATGAAACGCCGTTCCAAAAATAATAATCAGCTCGACGCACTGTCACTCTCTGGTGCCTGTGTCGACGCAAAGCGACCCATAAAAACAAGGCGCGCAGAGATGACGGTAACCCTCGGGCATTGCCCACAGGCCAATTTGACCCAGCCCCTGCGGGTGGCACTGGTGGGCGAGTGCATGATCGAGATGCGCGGCCAGCCGGGTGCCGTGTTCAGCCAGACCTTCGGTGGCGATACGCTCAATGCGGCGGTGTACTTGTCCCGCCTGGGCGCTGGCAACGGAATTGTTGCCGACTATGTAACCGCCATTGGCGCGGACGCTTTCAGCACGGCCATGCGTCAGTTGTGGCGCGATGAAGGTGTCGGCGATCAGCATGTGCGGGTGATCAAGGATGCGCTGCCGGGCCTGTACTTCATTCAGACCGATGACCAGGGTGAACGCCGTTTTGCCTACTGGCGTGGCGAAGCCGCCGCCCGGCGGGTTTTCGACGGGCCTGAGGCGGATGCCGTACTGCGTGCTCTGGCCGATTACGACTATGTCTACCTGAGCGGCATCAGCCTGGCGATCCTTACCCCCGGCGGCCGCGAACGCCTGATGCTGGCCCTGCGTCTGGCCCGCGAGAGCGGCACGCGCATTGTCTTCGACAACAATTTCCGCCCCCATTTATGGTCCGATGCGCCTTCAGCGCGCCAGGCATACAGCGACATGCTGCGCCTGACCGATCTGGCCCTGATCACCTGGGAAGATGACGCCGCGTTGTTCGGTTATGCCGATCACGAGGCCTTGTTTCGCGCTTATGCCCAGTTTGGGGTGGGCGAAGTGGCACTCAAGCGTGGTCCGGATGCGTGCTTGATCCAGTGCGCCGCCGGCCGTTTCGAGGTGCCCGCCGAGAAGGTGCAGCGAATCGTTGATACCACGGCGGCAGGCGACTCATTCAGTGCGGCTTACCTTGCCTGCCGCTTGCAAGGCGGTACGCCACAACTGGCCGCGCGCTGGGGGCACCAGCTGGCGGCGGAGGTGGTGCAGCACCCCGGCGCACTGATCCCCGCAGCCGCCATGCCGAACCTGCACATGCCTGTCTTTTCTTCTGTCGCCGAGGCCTGAACCTATGAAGATTGTTGAAGCGCGCGTGATTGTTACCTGCCCGGGTCGCAACCTGATCACCCTGAAAATTGTCACCGATTCCGGGGTCTACGGCATCGGCGATGCCACCCTCAATGGCCGCGAAATGGCAGTCGTTGCCTACCTCGAAGAACACGTGCTGCCCGCGCTGATCGGGCGGGATGCCCAACGCATCGAAGATATCTGGCAATACCTGTATCGCGGTGCCTACTGGCGCCGTGGCCCGGTCACCATGACCGCGATTGCCGCTGTCGACGTGGCGCTGTGGGATATCAAGGCCAAGGCCGCCAATATGCCCCTGTACCAGTTGCTTGGCGGCAAGAGCCGCGAGCGGGTCATGGTGTACGGGCATGCCACCGGCAAGGACATCGAAGGTTGCCTGGACGAAGTCGCCCGTCATGTTGAACTGGGCTACAAGGCGGTGCGTGTGCAATGCGGTATACCCGGCATTGCCACCACCTATGGCGTAGCCAAGCGCAGCGGCGAACGCTATGAACCAGCCGACAGCGACCTGCCAGCAGAGCATGTGTGGGACACCGCCAAATACCTCAACCATGTGCCCAAGCTGTTTGCCGCCGTGCGCGAGCGCTTTGGTGACGACCTGCACATCCTGCATGACGTCCACCATCGCCTCACGCCGATTGAAGCGGGACGCTTGGGCAAGGCGGTGGAGCCGTTCAATCTGTTCTGGCTCGAAGACTGTACGCCGGCCGAGAACCAGGAAGCCTTCCGTCTGATCCGCCAGCACACCACCACACCGCTGGCCGTGGGCGAGGTGTTCAACTCGATCCACGACTGCCGCGAGCTGATTCAGGAGCAGTTGATCGACTATATCCGCGCCACCCTGGTTCACGCGGGAGGCATCACTCATGTACGGCGGATCGCTGATTTTGCCGCGCTGTATCAGGTGCGTACCGGCTTTCATGGCGCCACCGACCTGTCGCCGGTGACCATGGGCGCGGCGCTGCATTTCGATACCTGGGTGCCCAATTTCGGCATCCAGGAGCACATGCCTCACGACCCGCTGACCGATGAAGTCTTCCCCCATGCCTATCGCTTTGAGGACGGTCATTTCACGCCAGGTGAAACACCGGGCCATGGCGTCGACATCAACGAAGAACTGGCGGCCAGATACCCCTACAAACGCGCCAGCCTGCCGGTCAATCGTCTGGAAGACGGCACGCTCTGGCACTGGTAATACCGCTTAAAAGCTTATTGCTCGACTGTTTAATAACTATAAAAAACGGGGCGTCATGCCCTGGCAGGAGTTACCCGATGAAAGCGTTTCAAGTAAGAGCTCCCTTTGAGTTCGGCCTGGCCCAGGTCGACGCCCCTCAACTGGCGCGCAATGAGGTCAAGGTCGATGTGGCCTATGCCGGTATCTGCGGCTCTGACCTGCATATCATCCACGGCCAGAACGCTTTTGTGCGCTTCCCGCGGGTAACCGGCCATGAGTTCTCCGGAGTGGTCAGCGACGTGGGTGCGGATGTGGCCCAGATCAAGGTCGGTGATCGCGTGTGCATCGACCCGGTGATCAGCTGCGGCACCTGCTACCCCTGCCGGATCAATCGCCCCAACGTCTGTACCAAGCTGCAAGTGATCGGCGTACACCGTGACGGCGGTTTCAGTGAGCAGGTCTGCGTGCCGGCGAGCAATGTTCATCGCTTGCCGGACGGCATGTCACTCAGCCATGCGGCTTTAGTGGAGCCGTACTCCATCGCCCTTAACGTGCTTGACCGTATGCAGCCGCAGCCGGGTGACAGCCTGCTGATTTACGGCGCTGGTGTGATCGGCCTGACCCTGGTGCAAATGGCGCGGGCACTGGGCCTGACCGACATCACCGTGACCGATGTGATTGTCGAACGCCTTGAAACCGCCCGTGCCTTTGGGGCCAGCCGCACCCTGAACGGCAAGGACGTGGACGTCGAAGCGACGATGCGCGAATTGACCGCTGGCGAAGGTGTGCCGCTGATTGTCGACGCCGCTTGCATTCCCGCATTGATGCCGCAAATGGTGCGCATTGCCTCAGCGGCGGGGCGTATCGGGCTGCTGGGGTTCAGCACCACGCCAACCGATCTGGTGCAGTTGGAAATGATCAAGAAAGAACTGACCCTGGTGGGTTCGCGGCTGAACAACCGCAAGTTCGCCCGGGTGATCGAGTTGATCGCCAGCGGCAAATTGCAGGTTCAGGAAATGATCAGCCACCGCATCCACTTCGATGAAATGCCGCAGGCGATCGCCTTGATCGAGAACCATCCCGAGCAGACGCGCAAGGTGCTGGTTCAACTCAACCCCAAGGAGATCTTGTAGCAGTTGCCGCAGGCTACGTTCGGTTGCGCAGCAATCGTAAATCCAGGGTCCCTGGTTTGCCTGATACACCGGGGAACCTGACCTTGCGACAGCTTCGCTGCCGGACGCAGCCTGCGGCAGCTGCTACGAGTTTTGCGTACCGCACACAGTTTCACGTGCTCCCAGCGAGCACCCTCACCGAATAAAACAACAAGCGGGAGGTTCCAATGTTTGGTCAAGGTCGTACCTTAGTCATCATCATGCTGTTCCTGGCAGGCGTTATTAACTACCTGGATCGCTCGGCATTGTCCGTCGCCGCCCCCTTCATCCAGAAAGACTACGGTCTGACCACGGGTGAGATGGGCATGATCTTCAGTAGTTTCTTTGTCGGTTATGCGGCATTCAACTTTATCGGCGGCTGGGCGGCCGACCGCTACGGCGCAAAAACCACGCTGCTGCTGGCCATGGTGCTGTGGTCGCTGTTCAGTGGCCTTACGGTGCTGACCGTGGGCTTTATGTCGCTGGTGTTTATCCGCATCCTGTTCGGCATGGGTGAAGGCCCGCTCAGCGTGACCACCAGCAAGATGGTCAACAACTGGTACACCCCCAAGCAGCGGGCGCGGGCACTAGGCTCGTCCATGTCCGGTACCCCTTTGGGGGGTGCGATTTCCGGGCCGGTAGTGGGCTTTATCGCCATCAGCTACGGCTGGAAAGTGTCGTTTATCATCATCATGCTGATTGGCCTGGTATGGGCCGCGGTCTGGTACAAGTTCGTCAAGGACAAGCCAACCGGCAAAATCGCTGAAGAGATCGCTCAGGGCGAAGGCCAGAGCGAGTTGGCGGCCCAGCCGGTTCATCCATTGCGCTACTACCTCAAGCAACCGACAGTACTGTTCACTTCGCTGGCGTTCTTCTCGTACAACTACACGCTGTTCTTCTTCCTTACCTGGTTCCCCAGCTACCTGACCATGGCTCACGGCCTTAACGTCAAGGAGATGAGTATCGCCACGGTTATTCCTTGGGTACTGGGCTTCCTTGGCCTGGCGTTGGGCGGCTTTATCTCCGACTTCGTGTTCAAGAAAACCGGGCGCATGATGTTTTCGCGCAAGGTAGTGCTGGTGACCTGTCTGTTGGCGTGTGCCGTGTGCATCGGCTTTGCCGGGATCGTCAAAACCCTGTATCCGGCGGTCGCGCTGGTGGCGCTGGCGGTGTTCTTCCTGTACCTCACCGGTGCCATTTACTGGGCAATCATCCAGGACACGGTGCCTGCCGCCCGCGTCGGTGGTGTCAGCGGCTTCATGCACTTCCTGGCCAATACCTCGGGCATCATCGGCCCGACCCTGACCGGTTTTCTGGTGCAGTTCACCGGCTCGTTCACCAGCGCCTTCCTGCTGGCGGGGGTGCTGACCATCATCGGTGCAGTGTGTGTGGCGCGCTATGTCAAACCGCTTCCGGTCATCGATGACGCCCTGCCGCCAGCGGGCAGCGTCTTGCCTGCTTCGGCGTGAGGAGAAGGTCGATGCCTGTCGTTGAACGAGTACCTTCGGTGGCCACAGCGGCTGATATCGGGATTGTGCACCTGGGCCTGGGGGCGTTTCATCGCGCCCACCAAGCGGTCTATTTGCAGCGCCATCTCAATCGCCACGGTGCAAGCCCGTGGGGGGTGTGCAGTGCCAACTTGCGCTCCAATCGCACGCTGGTGGAGCAACTGCGCGAGCAGCAATGCCGCTATACGGTGGCTGAATACCGTGACCGCGAACAGGTGACATTGCGCGATATCAGGGTAATGCGCGAAGCCCTGTATGTGGGTGATGGCGGTGAGGAGCTGCAGCAACTGTTGCAGCGTATGGCCGACCCGCGCACGCGGATTGTCACCCTCACTGTCACCGAAAAAGGCTACTGCCTGAACCCGGCTACGGGGCAGTTGCGCCTGCAGGATCCGGCGATTGTCCATGACCTTGCCCGTCCGCAGACACCGCGTACGGCACCGGGAATTGTGCTGGAGGCCTTGCGCCGCCGACATGCGGCAGGCATCCCGGCTTTTACCGTGCTGTGTTGCGACAACATGCCGGATAACGGTCAGCGTACCCGTCAGGCCGTTATGGGGCTGGAGGAGCCAGGCAGCGAGCTGGCGCAGTGGATCGAGCAACAGGTGGCGTTTCCCGGTTGCATGGTCGACCGCATCGTTCCGGCCATGGACGCGCAGGCGTTCAGCGGTCTGCAGCAGCTCGGCTGCCAGGACCCCGCGGCAGTGGTGTGCGAAAGCTTCAGCCAGTGGGTGATCGAGGACCACTTCCCTCAGGGCCGCCCCGACTGGGAAGTGGAGGGCGTACAGATGGTCGATGATGTGCGGCCGTTCGAAACCATGAAGCTGCGCATGCTCAACGGCAGTCACTCGTTACTGGCCTATATCGGCTTGCTTGCGGGGTACGAGACGGTGTTCGACGCGATCAGCGATCCTGATCTGCTGCGGTTTATCCAGTGTTACATGGGCGAGGAAGCAGCGCCGACCCTGTCCATGCCCGCGGGTATTGATACCGCAGGTTACGCCCGTGATCTTTGCGCGAGGTTTGCCAACGACAGCCTGCAGCATCGCCTGCGCCAGATCGCCATGGACGGCTCGCAAAAACTGCCGCAGCGGTGGTTGCAAGGCGCGCAGCAGCTGCTTGATGCGGGGCGTGACATTGACTGCATCGCATTGGGGATTGCGGCCTGGATCCACTACTGCACGCAGCCTTTGCCGCACGTCGTTGATGACCCGCTAAACGCCGTTTTCGCCGACGTGGCGGGCAGCCTGGAAGGTGCTCAGCGAGTCGACGGGTTTCTTGATCTGCAGCAGGTATTTGCGGCCGAACTGTCGGCGCGTCCAGCCTTTCGTGATGCGGTTCACCGCGCGTACAGCGCCATTGAACACACAGGCATGGCTGGCCACTTAAAAAACTTTGCAGCACACAACTAACAAGAAGGGAGATAGACATGGAACAGACTTGGCGCTGGTTTGGCCCCCAGGACCCGATTTCGCTGGCAGATGTGCGCCAGACCGGAGCGACCGGCATTGTCACTGCATTGCACGACATCCCCAATGGTCAGGTATGGCCAGTGGCAGCGATTGCCGCACGCAAGCAAATGATTGAAGACGCCGGCCTGACCTGGTCGGTGGTGGAAAGCATTCCGGTGCATGAGGACATCAAGCGCGGTTGTGGCCGTCGTGACGAGTACATCGCCAACTACCAGCAGAGCGTGCGCAATCTGGCGAGCTGCGGCATCGATATTGTCTGCTACAACTTTATGCCCGTGCTGGACTGGACCCGTACCGACCTGGCCTGGGAGATGGAAGATGGCGGCTGGGCGCTGCGTTTCGACCAGACCGCCTTTGCCGCTTTCGACCTGTTTATCCTCCAGCGCCCGGGAGCACAGGCCGAGTACAGCACTGACGATATCCAGCAGGCCCAGGCCTATTTCGACACACTCACCCCCGAGCAGAGCGAGAAGCTGGTCAACACCCTGATTGCGGGCCTGCCGGGTGCCGAAGAGCATTACACGCTGGAAGATTTCCGCGCCTTGCTGCGCACCTACGCCGATATTGACGAAGCGAAATTGCGCGAGCATCTGGGGCATTTCTTGCGTGAAGTGATCCCGGTCGCGGAAGAGGCGGGAGTGCGCATGGCCATTCACCCGGACGATCCACCGCGGGCGCTGCTGGGCCTGCCGCGTATCCTGTCCACCGCGGCAGACGCGCAATGGCTGCTGGATGCTGCGCCAAGCCCGGCCAACGGTCTGACCTTCTGCACCGGCTCCTATGGCGTGCGTGAAGACAATGATCTGGTGGCGATGGCCAAACAGTTTGCGCCCTTCATTTACTTCACCCACCTGCGCTCGACCCGCCGCGAAGCGGATCCGCGCAGCTTCCACGAAGCTCATCACCTGGGTGGCGATGTGGACATGGTCGGGGTGATTGGTGCGCTGGTTGCTGAGGACCTGCGTCGTGAACGTGAAGGCGGCCCGCGCTTGCCACTACGCCCGGACCACGGCCACCAGTTGCTCGATGACCAGCACCGCAAGAGCAACCCCGGCTATTCGCTGATCGGTCGCCTCAAAGGCCTGGCCGAGATTCGCGGGGTTGAACTGGCGATGCGTCAGCAACTGGCGTAACGCCCTGCGGCCTGCATCACAGACCCTTTAGCCGCTGCCTGTACCAGCGGCTAAAGGGCTGTATCAATAGGCAAATACCTTGCGGTGCTTTTGCACAAAGTCTTCCCAGCGCACCGGCTGGCGGCCCGTGATTTCGAAGAAGTTGTCAAAGGTCTCGTCGGCCCCGGGAATCTGCCCGGCAGCCATGCGTGCGAAGTTGTCTTTTACGCACGTCATGTAGGCCATTTCGGCTCCGGCTGCGCGCATATTGTCCAAAAATACGTCAGGTGACTGGGCGTTGTAGCTGAACGGCTGCTCCAGCACCCGGGTCATGATGGCCGCGATATCGCCATAGGATTGCACGTCGTACCCCAGGCGGTAGGTCTGGCCCCCATGTTTGGCCGGGTTGAGCAGTGCTTGTGCGGCTACTCGGGCAACGTCTTCGCCATCTACCCAACTGAATGGCGTATCACCGGTGTATTGCTCGATGACCCCGGCTTTTACGGCCTGGGTGCCATCGTAGCTGAGCAGGTTTTGCATGAAACACTCGGGCCGCAAGTGGGTGAACGAAAAGCCCGACCATTCAATATAGCGCTCCACGAACTGGTGCCAGGCCCAATGGCCGATGGTGGTGTCGTCACGCCCGCAGGCGCCCAGATGCACCATGTGCTGCACCCCGGCATGTTTTGCCTGATCGAGAAACGCCTTGCTCTGGCGCAGCATGTCCACGGTATAGCCGGTCACGAGCAGGGCGCGATCGATGCCTTGCAGCGCCGGGGCCAGAGTCTCTTCTTTATCGAAGTCCAGGATCACGGTGCGAATGCCCTGGTCTTCAAAGGGCTTGGCCTTGGCGGGGGAGCGTACTGCCGCGACCAGCGTGATGGTGTCGTCGGCCATGAGGTTGCGCAGGGTGTCGCCGCCGATCTGGCCCGTGGCGCCGGTGATTAGAACGGTGGGTTTGTGCGAGGTCATAAAAAGTGCCTGATGCTTGGGTAAGGGCTTGGCGCCAAGCTTACTGGGGAAGTGCAGGCGTATTTGCGATACATTCTATCGAATGAGATGAACTGAATTCACTAATGGCGGGGCGTGCATGTTTTCTTCCGAGCGCTTGAAGGGTATCGATGTCTTTGTCTGTGTTGCGGATTCAGGCAGTTTCAGGGCAGCTGCCGAGCGCTTGAACCTGACCGCTTCGGCGATCAGCAAGGCCATCGCACGCCTGGAAAACAGGCTTGGGGTACGTGTGTTTCAGCGCTCCACCCGGCGCTTGGCATTGACTGATGCCGGGGCGGCATTCTATCGCACGTGCACCGGGGTGCTGGCCGAGCTGGAAGAAGCCGAGCTGGCCATGCAGGCGGATAATGCAGAGCCGCAAGGCAGGATCCGCATCGACTTGCCTGCAGCCTTTGGGCGGTTGCAGGCGTTGCCGGTCATTTTGCAGTGTGTCCAGAAACATGCCCTGTTGATGCCGCACATTTCGTTCTCGGACCGCTTTATCGATCCGGTCGAAGAGGGTGTGGATATCGTCGTGCGGGTGGGTGGGCCGGATATCTGGCCTGCTGCGCTGGAACACCGTTTTCTGGGCCGTGAGCGCCATGTGTTCTGTGCCGCGCCAGCTTATCTGAGCATTCACGGCACGCCTTTGACCGACCGCGATCTGGAGCATCACCAGTGTGTGGCCTATGGGCGGGCCGACGGCACGGTCAGCCCCTGGAACTTTGCAGGCAGCCGCCCCGGAGACATAGAGCGCCGGGTGATGCCCGCCAGGTACATCGTAGGAGATGGGGAAGGGCAAGTGATGACGGTGCTGGCGGGGTGCGGCATTGCCCAGTTGCCCACCTGGCTGATCAAGCAGCATCTGGCCGAGGGTTCATTGGTCGAAGTGCTGCCCCACCTGGCGAGCGAAGGTTTGGCGATCAATCTGGTGTGGCCAAAAAGCCGTCAGGCATTGCCCAAAGTCCGTGTTTTGCTGGATGCCCTGGCAGCAGGGTTGATGCCGTTGGCGGATTAATGTTGGGGTTGCACTCGCCCTGTGGGAGCGGGCTTGCTCGCGATTGGATCACTGCGGTTTTGCAGTGACAGCGCATCGTCTGCATCGCAGGCAAGCCAGTTCCCACATGTTTTTATGCAGCCTCACAGCGGCAGCATGCGGTCCTGAATGACCCGCTTCATCACCAGCGTTGAGGTCAGGCGCTGGACGTTGGGCAGCGAGGTCAGGCGCTCGTCGTAAAGCTGCTGGAAGGCTGGCAGGTCGGCTGCGACCACATGCAGCAGATAATCCGGGTCGCCGAACAGCCGTTGGGCATCGACGATTTGTGAGGTTTCGATGACCGCCGTTTCAAAGTCAGCAATCGCCTGACGGGTCACTTCACGCAGGGTAACGAACACCATCGCGGAAAAATTCAGGCCCAACTCGCTGGGCGCCAGCAGGGCCCGATAGCCCAGGATCACGCCTGAGTCTTCGAGCGCCCGCACGCGGCGATGGCAGGGCGAGAGGCTAAGGCCAACCCGTTCTGCCAGTTCGGTAACCGAAAGTCGGCCGTCGGCCTGTAGCTGCGCAAGAATCTTTCTGTCTATTCGGTCCACGTGGAAGAACCTTCCCTTGTGATGGCTATAGGTTGGGATAAACGAAAGATAATCCTACCAGCATTTCCTTATTCTTCTTTTACTCGCTGGCGCTTTTAACGCTGGCAGAGGCAGGGGGGCTGCGGCGCCTGAAAAACCATCACGATTCCAGCGTAGAAAGGAAATTCCTTTGACTCTCAGCGTCTTGGCCGCTTTTTGGGCGGTGTCATTTTTGTTCATCATTACTCCCGGCGCCGATTGGGCTTACGCCATTTCTGCGGGCATGCGAGGGCGGTTGGTGACGCCTGCGGTGGCGGGCATGTTGTCCGGGCATCTGCTGGCCACGGTGATTGTGGCCGCGGGTGTGGGGGGGCTGGTGGCGCGCAATCCGATGATTCTCACCGGGCTGACAGTTGCCGGGGCCTTGTATTTGCTGTGGTTGGGGGTTTGCATGCTCAGAGACCCCGCGACACCTCAGTCGGGGCAGGGGCAGGTATCCGACTCGTGGTCGCGCTGGGCCTGGAAAGGTTTGTGCGTGAGCGGCCTGAACCCCAAGGTGCTGTTGTTGTTTCTTGCCCTTTTGCCGCAATTTACCGACCCGCTGTCGACCTGGCCAATACCCACGCAAATCATTGCCCTGGGTGCATTGCATGCGGTCAGTTGCGCGGTGGTGTATCTCATGGTCGGGTTCAGCGCCCGGGCCGTGTTGCAGACCCGGCCTGCTGCTGCGAAAAACGTCAGCCGGGTGTCCGGCGCGGTGATGGTCCTGATTGCAGTGGTGTTGCTGGCGGAGCAGACCTACAGTTGAGGCTTGGTCAACTACTGAGGATAAGACCGTGGCAACCACCGAAAGCAATGGGCAAACAACGCCGGGTGCGGTGATTGAATTCTGGAAGCAGGCAGGGCCAAAGCACTGGTTCGCCAAGGATGAGGCGTTCGATGCTGTATTTCGCGAGACCTTCTACCGGGCTCATTTTCAGGCCGCCAGGCGCGAGCTTGAGCACTGGATGGCGCAGCCCGAAGGCGCGCTGGCCTTGCTGTTGTTGCTGGACCAGTATCCGCGGAATTCATTTCGCGGCACTGCGCACATGTTTGCCACCGACCCGCTGGCACGCTTTTACGCCCGGCACATGATCGATGGCGGCATGGACAAGGCGCTTGAAGCAGACTTGCGGCTGTTCTGTTATTTGCCGTTCGAGCACTCCGAAGACGCTGCCGACCAGCAGCTGTCGTTGCAACTGCATCACAGCCTTGGCCCGCAAGCCAGCGTATGGGCGCAAGAGCACGCCGAGATCATCCGCCAATTCGGGCGCTTTCCCCATCGCAATGATGTGCTTGGGCGCGAGACCACCGGGCAGGAGCGCACGTTTCTGGATGAAGGCGGATTTGCGGGGTAAGAGCAGATTTTGACCGCCAGCAAGGTGTCGGCGCAGCCGTACAGGCATAATTGCCGCCTGAGCCTGAACACCCTCACCTGATGGAGCTGCCGATGAAGTACCCAGCCGTGTTGACCCTGAGCTTCTGTGCCGTTTTTTTGAGTAACGGTGCGATAGCCGCGGGGGATGCTGAAGCGGGGGGCAAGCTGTTCACTAAAACCTGTGGCGGTTGCCACAGCATCGGGCTTAACGCGCGCAATGGTTTTGGCCCGCAGCTTAATGGCGTGATCGGACGTCAGGCGGGCACCAGCGAGGGCTACCTGTACTCCGACGCCATGAAAAATTCAGGCGTGGTGTGGAGCCGGGAAAAACTGGCCGCCTACATTGAAGCCCCGAAAAAAGTGGTGAGCGGCACGCGGATGATCTTCTGGGGCATCAGCGACCAGGAGAAGATCGACAACCTGCTGGCCTATATTGAGTCCGTCCAGGGGCAGTGATTACTGCACGTCCTTGAGGTAAACCTTGAGCGTCAGCAGCGCCGGGTGCATTTGCTCCGGGGTCTGTGCACTGCTCAAAACGGCGGCCATCTTTTGCAGTTCACGGCCCATGACCGTTTGCGCGCCGCCCATATCGCCCTTGCGCAAATCAAAGGCAAAGACATCGCGCTGATAGTCGCTCATGGCCGGGTCGTCGCGCAAAATCGGGCTCGAACCTTCGGACTCGTATGTCAGCTTGAGTGCATAAAGGGCGACTGATTCCAGTGGCAATTGCATCGACAAGATCCTCCACATTGATGCCGGGCGGCGATCATCGTTTTTCTGCTGGCGAAAAAAAAAGCCAAGGGGCAGCACGAGAGGCTTTCAGCATTTATGTTGATGCGGTGATACCCTCCGGTTTTTTTCAGGGAAGGAAGATGAACATGCGCAAGACAGCGTCAGCCCTGGTAGCTGCAATGGGCTTGCTCGTAGCGGGCGGAGCCGGGGCCTGGACCATGAAGGACGGTGTTATCCAGTTCAGTAACGGCGAAGTGTCTTATTGCGACGGCTGGGCACTTGATGCGGCCTCAATCATGTTGAGTCGACAGGAGGGCAGGCCCGTTGATTATGTTTACGATGCCTACCATGAGCCTTCGGACATCACCAAGAAAATGCGCGTGCAATTTTTGCGCGAAGCCCAGGCATACCCGGTAGAAGATACAAAAGAAAAACAATGGGCTGCTGCAGAAAAGTTCAGCAACAAGGTGAAGGGGCAGTGTTTCAAGTCTTATATCGAGCGCGTTCCGCAATCTTGAACGCCATACCTGTGGCGGTTGTCACCGCATCGGGGAAAACGCCCGGAACGGTTTTGGCCCGCAACTCAATGGCGTGATCGGGCGGTTGGCGGGCACGAGCGCGGGCTCAGGGGCAGTGATCACTGCACCTCTTTCAGGTAATCCTTGAGCGTCAGCAGCGCGGGGTGCATCTGTTCCAGGGTTTGGGCCTGTGTGAAATCGCCGGACAGCTTGAGCAACTCTCGTCCCATGGCCGTATGCGCACCGCCCAGCGCTTCAAGCGCCAGGTCCAGGCATCGCTCGACTTTAAGCTGGATGGCGTCGAAGTTGCCCTTGTTCAGCTCAAAGGCAAAGACGTCCCGCTGGTAGTCGCTCATGGCCGGATCGTCGCGCAAAATCGGGCTGCCACCGTCTGTCTCATGCACCAGTTTGAGAGAGAAAAGGGCGACTGCCTCCAGCGTCAATTCCATAGTCCGGGTCCTTTAGTCAGTTCAGTGTTTGATCAGGGGCGTGTGGGCTGGCGCGATTGTACAGGGCACCACCCGAGCCGGGATACACGGCTCCAGACGCAGTTCGGCGCACAGGCCACCCTGGGGGCGATTATAGAGTTGCAGGCTGGCGCCTATTTTGCGGGCAATCATTTCCACTATGGCCAGCCCCAGGCCTGCGCCGTTGGCGTGGCCCTGACTGTAAAAGCGTTCGAACAGCCGCTCGACGCACTGTTCCTCGATACCCGGGCCGCAATCTTCAACCCGCAAATGGATGCCCCCGCAGGGTTGTGCGCAGACCAGGACCTTGACCTCGCTACCCGCTGGCGAGAAGTTCAGCGCATTGGTGACCAGGTTCTGCAACGCAATGGCCAGGGCCACAGGGTCGGTTTCAACCCGGCACTCCTCATCACCTTCCAGTATCAGCTCAACGCCTTTTTCCATCGCCAGGGGTGTCAGTTCTGCCAGCTCTTCGCGCACCAATACGGTCAACTGCACGGTACTGCGAGTCGTGGTGTTCAGGTTCGGCTCAATGCGTGCCATGGTCAGCAACTGGCTGCCAATTCGTGTGGCCCGGTCAACGCCGCTCACCAGGAAATCAAGGGCTTCCTGGCGCTGTTCCAGGGTGGCGGCGCCTTGGGCGTTCTGGGCATGTATGCGCAGTATGGCCAGTGGTGTCCGCAGTTCATGAGCGGCATCGGCAATGAATCGCCGTTCTCGCTCCAGCAGGTTGTCCATCTGCACCAGCAACTGGTTCAGCGCGGTTTGCATAGGCTCCAGGTCCCTTGGCAACGGCTTGAGATTCAGTGCTTGCAAGGTGTTGGTATTGCGCCCTCGAATGGCGCTGGCCATCGCGCGCAGTGGGGTGAGGCCCCAGCCGATGGTCAGCCAGATAAGGATGGTCAGCAGGGGAACGCCAATGAGGGTGGGCCACAGGGTGTGGCGCACGATGCGCTGGATCAGGTCCTGGCGAATGTCATCGCGCTCGCCCACCCAGATCAGCAAGCCCTGTTGCGGGTCGGCAAGCAGAAAGGCGCACCAGTCATTGCCGTTCTCGATGATGTCGTGGGAACCCAGCGTGGTGGGCGGTGACTCCAGGACTGGCGCTTGGGCAGAACGCACGAGCAGTTGGCCGTCGCTACGCCAGACCTGGAAGGTCAGGCGAGTTTCGTAAGGATGGGCCGGGCCGTCCTCGCCTACCCGACTCATGGCGTCGTCGAAAGCCCGGTAGAGGCGGTCCCAGTTGTTTTCGCCCGGCTCGTGCTGGTTCAGTACGCCTTGCAGCAGACGGGCGGTTTGGGCGAGCTGGGCGTCATAGACTTCTTCGATTTCATGGTGGCTGTCGCGCAGCACCAGCCAGCTGATCAGGGCATCGCCCAGCAGGATCAGGATCAGTACCGGGATGAGAATGCGCGCACGCACCGAGTTCATGGCTTGAGCTCCATCACATAACCGACACCACGCACGGTGCGGATCAGTTCGACGGACAGCTTTTTGCGCAGGTTATGAATCAGCACTTCCAGGGTGTTGCTTTCGACCCGGTCCTGCCAGCCATAAAGGGCGCGGGACAAGCGTTCGCGGGTGATCACTTTGCCGGGGCGCACCATCAGTTGATGAAGCAACTGGTATTCCATCGGGGTGACGATGATGTCCTGGCCCAGGTAGCTGACTTGCTGGGTCGCTGGGTCGAGGCTGATACCGGTGTGCTCAAGCAACGGTTGTGCCCGACCCTGGCTGCGGCGCAACAATGCGCGGACACGGGCCTTCAGCTCTTCAACGTCGAAGGGTTTGATCAGGTAATCGTCTGCGCCTGCATCGAGGCCGGCGATACGTTCCCCGGTACCGTCGCGGGCCGTGAGGATCAGCACCGGAATGTCGTGCTGCTCGGCGCGCAGTTGTTGCAGCAGCGTCAAACCATCGAGGCGCGGCAAGCCCAGGTCGAGCAGCAGCAAATCGAAGCTTTCGCTGCGCAGGGCATGCAGGGCACTGACGCCGTCTTGCAGCCAGTCCAGGGTATAGCCTTCGGCGCTGAGCGCCACGCGAATGCCTTGGCCCAAGGCGCGATCATCTTCGACGAGGAGCAGGCGCATAGCACAATCTCTGTAGGAAACGGCGGCATCATGCCGTGTTCAGGCCGGGGCTATTCCGGGAAAGATGTTACAGCTCGTTGCCAACTAAGCTTTTCCTAAGGTTGGTTTTGCACAGTGGATTTCCTACGTCTACTGAGGGTGTTTCCATGCGCAAAATTCTCCTGCTGTCCTTGGTGATTGCCAGCCCCCTGGCAATCGCCGGCCCGCAATGTACCTCTGCCGAGCGTTCGCAATGGCAGGACCCGAAGGCTTTTCAGGAACAACTGAAAGCCCAGGGTTACGAGATCAGCAAGTTCAAGATCACCGATGGCAATTGCTACGAGATCTACGGTTTTGACAAAGACAAACGCAAGGTCGAGATCTATCACGACCCTGTGACGGGTAAAGCCGTGAAGACCGAGATCAAGGGCTGATGCCGGAGCAATTCCTGCGCCTCTGGGACCCGCTGGTGAGGGTGTTTCATCTCTCCATCGCGGCAGTCTTTGTCGCCAATTACTTCTTCAATGAAGCGGGTGACGACTGGCACGTCTGGCTGGGCTATTACGCCGTGGCCTGGCTGCTGGTGCGGCTGGTGTGGGGATTTGTTGGCCCGCGCAGTGCGCGTTGGGCTGACTTTTGGCCAACACCTGCGCGATTGAATGGCCATGTGCGTTCGCTGCTCAATGGCCGTGCGCAGCATCGCCTTGGCCATTCGCCCTTGGGGGCGCTGGTGATGATCCTGATGTTGCTGGCCCTGCTGACCCTGGGTGTCAGCGGTTTTCTGATGCAGGAAGTCGACGCCTTGTGGGGCGCCGACTGGCCGCTGCTTTTGCATGAAGTCACGGCCAATGTGCTGCTGGCCCTGGTGATCATTCATGTTCTGGCGGCGTTGTTTGAAAGTATCCAGGTGCGGGACAACCTGCCGTTATCCATGCTCACCGGCCGCAGGAGGCGATTGCCGGATGACCCTGTTCAGTAACTCTCTTTTCAACAGGTTTTCTATGCGCCCGTTTTTACTGATCAGCTGCCTGCTACTGGTGTTTTCTGCCGCATGGCTCAGCCATCCGCCCCATGTGCTGGCGCCTTTCGCCCTGGCCGACAAGGAAGGGGTGCCCACTACGGACGCTCCGCAATTCAACAGCCGCTTTGTATCCTCCCATCTCAATGACTTTGTCCATTCGTCCTCCGTCACGGCCCTGCCAGGCGGCGACCTGATGGCGGTATGGTTTGCCGGTTCCCGTGAGGGCGCTGCCGACGTGCAGGTACGCATTGCACGTTTTGATGCCAAAACCACCGAGTGGGGCCCGGAGCAAATACTCGTTACCCGTGAGACAACCCGCGACGGCACCCGGCGTTATATACGCAAGCTGGGCAACCCGGTCATCGCCCTGGGACCTGACAATCGACTGTGGATGTTTTATGTCTCGGTGTCGGTGGGCGGCTGGGCCACCAGCGCGATCAATGTGATGGTCTCGCAAGACATGGGTGCGAACTGGTCGGCGCCCCGGCAGTTGGTGACGTCACCGTTCTTCAACATCAGCACCCTGGTGCGTGCTGCCCCTGTGTTTCATGCCGATGGCTCGATTGGCCTGCCGGTGTACCACGAGTTCATGGGCAAGTTTGCCGAGTACCTGTACTTGAGCGCCGACGGTGCAGTCATCGATAAATTCCGCATCAGCCGTGGCAAGCACTCACTGCAACCGACCATCGTTGCTCAGGATGGCCAGCGTGCAATCGCCATGTTGCGCTACGCCGGTGAAACCCATCACCGGGTGCTCGCCAGCCGCACGCAAGACGCCGGGCAGACCTGGAGTGAGCCGTACCCGCTGGAACCGTCCAACCCCAATTCGTCGTTGTCGGCAATCGGCACGGCGGACGACGGTTTGCTGGTGGCCCTCAATGACCTTGAGGACGGGCGCTTCAAACTCAGCCTGTACGGCACCGATGCGCAGCTTAATCAGTGGCGCACCCTGGTGGAGCTGGATCAGTCCCCCGATCCGCTGGGTCAACCGTTCTCCCCTGAGGCTTACAAGGAAATCATCGGCGAAGGCTTTCGTGCGTCCAGCGGCGCCCGCCGTTTGGGCCTGGAGCAGCGTTTTCTGAGCAACCTGGATTACCGCGTGTGCAAACCCCGTGGCTGTGAATTCGAATACGAGTATCCGTACTTCAGTCGCAGCCCGGATGGCATGTACCACCTAGTGTACTCGTGGAATAACACGTTTATCAAACATGTCAGCTTCAATGAGGCCTGGCTGGCGGAGCGACTGTGATGTTTTCAATGTGGCAAGCCCATTTGAGTTTTGTCCTGCTGGGTTTTGTACTGATCAGTACTGTGCGCTTCGGTGCGCGCTGGCGTCCCTGGTTGCTGCCGGTACTGGTGGTGGTGAGTTTCATTCCGGTCAATGAGCTGGCGCTGGCGGGTTATGTGCGCAGCTTTACCGATGACCTGGCAATCACCACCCTGGTGTTATTGGCGTGGGTCTGCTTGCACCGCCTGGGTGTGGTGCAGCCACTCAAGAGCGCGCAGCGACTGCAGGTGGTGCTGCTGTTTGGCGCCCTGAGCCTGGTTCTGTATCCGGCCACTCTGGGGCTGACTTATTTCGATCCTTACCGCTGGGGCTTCAACCCCCGGCCGATGATTGTGCTGGTGGGAGCGGTGGCCCTGCTGATGCTGGCGCTGCGCAATAGCCTCGCGGTGTGGATGCTGGCGGCGGCAACCGTGGCTTTTACCCTGCGGCTCAAGGCTTCGGAAAACTACTGGGACTATCTGATCGACCCGTTGCTGACAGGTTACTGCCTGGTGGTCGGGTTATGGATGCTGGTGATGGCTGGCTGGCGTCCTCTTTTAAAACTGCAGCGAGGTCAATGATGGGAGGGTTGTACTCACGGCGCCTGCGTTACGGCATAGGCGCCATCGGGTTGGTATTTGCATTGCTGGTCTGCCTGCGGCTGATTTTTGTGCTGGGCTTTTCCGGGGTCGGTCTTCAAGAGGCCGCGCTGCTGGAAACCCTGGGCATTGGCCTGCGTTTCGACCTGCGCCTGGCCGTACTGATGTTGCTGCCGCTGGCTCTGCTGGCCTGGCTGCCGCGCTGGAACCTGCTGAACACGCGAGCATTGCGCTGGCTGGCGCGCGGCTACTTGTTGCTGGTGTTGGGCGTGGTCGGACTGGTGTACATCATCGACTTTGGTCATTACGCCTACCTGGGCGTACGCCTTAATGCCACAGTGCTGCGTTACCTGGAGGACGCGCAGATTTCACGGCAGATGGTCTGGGAAACCTACCCGGTGTTGTGGATAACCCTGAGCTGGCTGATGGCCGTTGTGCTGTGGACCTACGCGCTGATTCGTCTTGAACGGATCACCCTGGATCGTGAAAAGCAGTCTGCGGGCGTCGTTGCCATAGCGTCCGTGACCGTGATCGGCGTCGTTGCCATCCTGCTTTCACTGTTGGGGCGTGTGGCCAATCTCAACCTGGAAAACCCGGTGCCTCTGCGCTGGAGCGATGCTTTCTTTTCCGGCAATAACCAGATCGCCGCCGTCGGCCTTAACCCGGTGCTGTTTTTGTTCGACACCCTCAGGGTCGGGCAGTCGCAATTCGATGAAGCCAAAGTCCGAGAGCATTACCCGCAAGTGGCGCACTACCTCGGCGTGACGCGGCCCGATGCCGAGCAATTGAGCTTTGTGCGTGAGCAAGCCGTGCAGCCTTACCGATTTGCCGGTGAGCGTGCGCCCAACGTCATGTTCGTCATGCTTGAATCCCTGGGGACCAGCGCCGTGGGGGCTTACGGCAACCCCCTCAACCCCACGCCGAACCTGGACCGGCTGGCCAGTCAGAGCTGGTTCTTCAAACACTTCTACGTGCCGGTCACCGGCACTGCGAAAACGGTCTGGGGCAGCATTACCGGTGTGCCTGACGTCACCCGCCAGGAAACCGCAACCCGCAACCCCCTGATTACCCGCCAACACACATTGATCAATGCCTTCGAGGCGTACCAGAAGTTCTACATGATCGGCGGCAATGCCGGTTGGGCCAATATCAATGGATTGATCCGGCAGAGTATCGAGGGTATGAAGCTTTATGATGAGCGTCACTGGCGCTCACCGCGGGTGGATGTGTGGGGCATCTCCGACCTGGACCTGTTCAAGGAGAGTGACGACATCTTGCGCGCCGTAGCCAGGGACCAGCCGTTCTTTGCTTACGTGCAGACTTCCGGCAATCACCGGCCATTCACCATACCCGCCAGCAACGACAGTTTCGTGGTCAAAGACCTTTCCCTGGAACAGGTCCAGGCCGCTGGTTCGCGCAGTGTCGAGCAATACAACGCCGTACGCCTGCTGGACTACAACATTGGTCGGCTGATGGAAATTGCCAAGGCGGGGGGTTACCACGACAACACCATTTTTGTGTTCTTCGGCGACCACAACACCCGCATCAGCCAGATACCGCACATGGCGCCGGCCTTTGAACAGCTGGGGCTTGAAAGTAACAACGTGCCGCTGTTGATCTACGCGCCAGGCAGGTTGCAGCCCAAAGTGATTGAAGAGGCGGTTGGTCTGTCGGACCTGCTGCCGACCGTGGCGGGCATGGCCGGTATTCCCTTTCTCAATGGTGCGATGGGCAGGGATATCCAGCAGCCTGTGCCGGAGGGAGAGCGAATGGTGCCGTTGGTACTGAGCGAAGGGACCTTTCCGGTGATCGGAGGGGTGACCAAGGACTTCCTGCTGCAAATGCAGCACGACGGCAGCTCACCGACGCTGCATGACCTGGCGTCGCAAACTCCCAGGGAGGATGTGGCGCAGCAGCACCCTGAAGAGTTTCAACGCCTGCAAGCCTTGACCCTGGGATTGCATGAAAGTGCGCGCCTGATGCTTTACCGCAATGTTCGCGAGCGTTGATGTCCTGGAGGCGATCGTGCGCAACAAAGGTCACTCGTCACCGTAAGCCCCGAGGGGCGGGTGGTCTTCTAAACTATAGAGCCGAGATATCCGATAACTTCAGGAGTTGTCATGGCCACGCATGTGATCCGGCTTTACCGCGTCATCAAAGCAACACCAGAGCGCGTCTACCGTGCATTTCTGGATGCCGATGCCCTGGTCAAATGGCTGCCCCCGAACGGATTCACGGGCAAGGTCCACCACCTGGAAGCAAAGGTGGGCGGGACGTACAAAATGTCGTTTACCAACTTCAACAGCGGTCAGGTCCACTCGTTTGGCGGGGAGTACGTTGAATTGGTGCCCCATGAACTGATCCGCTACACGGACACCTTTGATGATCCTGACCTGCCGGGCGTGATGCAGACAACGGTAACTTTGCGAGAGGTCTTTTGCGGAGTTGAATTGAGCGTGGTGCAAGAGGGCATCCCCGGGATCATTCCACCCGAGGCGTGCTATCTCGGGTGGCAGGAATCCCTGGTATTACTGGCCAGGCTAGTCGAGCCAGAGATCCCGTAACGCTGGTTGGTGCGGTTGCTTGTATCCCAAAATTAATGGGTTTTTTTTTGGGATACAGGCCGGGATACAAGAGGTGATTTTCAGGCAAAAAAAAACCGGCTCAGTGGCCGGTTTCTCTGCGCTACAAGTCCTGGTAGGGACTTGTAGGTACTGCTATATGGTGCCCCGAGGGAGACTCGAACTCCCACTCCTTTCGAAAACGGATTTTGAATCCGCCGCGTCTACCAATTCCGCCATCAGGGCTCAATGGCGGCGAAGTATAGAGATGAGGTTTAGGTCGGTCAACAACTTATTGGTCTATTTTTACTAAGTCCGTTAAACTCCCCGGCCCTGCTAGACGAAACCTATCATGCGCGTTGCTGACTTTACTTTCGAACTCCCTGATTCGCTTATCGCACGCCATCCTTTGGCGGAGCGCCGCAACAGTCGCCTGCTGACCCTTGATGGGGAGAGCGGAGCACTGGCACATCGTCAATTCACTGATTTGCTTGAGCATTTACGCCCAGGCGACTTGATGGTGTTTAACAATACCCGGGTGATTCCGGCTCGCTTGTTTGGCCAAAAGGCCTCGGGCGGCAAGCTGGAAATTCTGGTTGAGCGGGTGCTCGACAGCCACCGCGTGCTGGCCCATGTGCGCTCCAGCAAGTCGCCAAAACCAGGGTCAAAAATCCTGATTGACGGCGGTGGCGAAGCCGAGATGCTGGCACGTCACGATGCGTTGTTCGAGCTGGGCTTTGCCGAAGAGGTTTTGCCCCTGCTGGACCGTGTCGGGCACATGCCATTGCCGCCCTATATCGATCGTCCGGACGAAGGCTCTGACCGCGAGCGGTATCAAACCGTGTACGCGCAGCGCCTGGGTGCCGTGGCTGCGCCAACGGCAGGCCTGCATTTTGATGAGCCGCTGATGCAGGCTATCGCTGCCAAGGGCGTCGAGACGGCATTTGTGACCTTGCACGTGGGCGCGGGTACTTTTCAGCCGGTGCGGGTTGAGCGTCTTGAAGATCACCATATGCATACCGAATGGCTCGAAGTGGGCCAGGATGTGGTTGATGCCGTGGCCGCATGCCGTGCCCGTGGCGGGCGGGTGATTGCCGTGGGCACCACCAGCGTGCGTTCGCTGGAGAGCGCCGCCCGTGATGGCGTGCTCAAGCCGTTCAGTGGTGATACCGATATCTTTATTTTCCCGGGCCGACCGTTTCATGTGGTCGATGCGCTGGTGACCAATTTCCATTTGCCGGAATCCACGCTGTTGATGCTGGTTTCGGCGTTCGCCGGTTATCCCGAAACCATGGCGGCCTACAAGGCTGCGGTTGAGCATGGGTACCGCTTCTTTAGTTACGGTGATGCAATGTTCATCACCCGCAATCCTGCGCCGACGGCTCCTGCCCCGGCCCCTGAGGATCAAGCATGAGCAACTGTCGTATGTCTTTCGAGCTACTTGCCACTGATGGCAAGGCTCGTCGCGGTCGTTTGACCTTCCCCCGTGGCGTGGTCGAAACCCCGGCATTCATGCCGGTCGGTACTTACGGCACGGTCAAGGGCATGTTGCCGCGCGATATCGTCGATACCGGCGCGCAGATGATTCTGGGCAACACCTTTCACTTGTGGCTGCGTCCTGGCACTGAAGTGATCAAGAAGCACGGCGACCTGCACGACTTCATGAAATGGCAAGGTCCGATCCTGACTGACTCGGGTGGTTTCCAGGTTTTCAGCCTGGGCGCCATGCGCAAGATCAAGGAAGAGGGCGTGACCTTTGCTTCGCCGGTAGATGGCGCCAAGGTATTCATGGGCCCGGAAGAGTCGATGCAGGTTCAGCGTGACCTGGGTTCCGACGTGGTCATGATTTTTGACGAGTGCACGCCGTACCCGGCGGATGAAGATGTGGCCCGTGTTTCCATGGAGCTGTCGTTGCGCTGGGCGCAGCGCTCCAAGAATGCCCATGGCGACAACACGGCGGCTCTGTTCGGTATCGTTCAGGGCGGCATGCACCAGAACCTGCGCGAGCGCTCGCTTGAAGGTCTGAACAAAATCGGTTTTGACGGCCTGGCCATCGGCGGTTTGTCCGTAGGCGAGCCCAAGCACGAAATGATCAAGGTGCTGGATTACCTGCCCGCGATGATGCCCGCTGACAAACCTCGTTACCTTATGGGGGTTGGCAAGCCAGAAGATCTCGTTGAGGGTGTGCGCCGCGGTGTGGACATGTTCGATTGCGTGATGCCAACCCGCAATGCCCGCAATGGGCATCTGTTTATCGACACCGGTGTCATCAAGATCCGCAATGCGTTCCATCGCCATGATGATTCGCCGCTGGATCCGACCTGTGATTGCTATACCTGCCAGAACTTCTCTCGCGCTTATCTGCATCATCTGGACAAGTGCGGCGAAATGCTGGGGAGCATGCTCAATACCATCCATAATTTGCGGCACTATCAGGTGCTCATGGCTGGTTTGCGCGAGGCTATTCAACAGGGTACATTGGCCACCTTTGTCGACGCCTTCTATGCCAAGCGCGGGCTTCCTGTGCCGCCTTTGGACTGAGTTTCGGACCTTTAAGAAACAACATTGCAACTGGAGTGCTTAATGAGCTTTTTCATCTCTTCCGCTTTCGCGGACGCTGCTGCACCTGCCGCTGCTGGCCCTATGGGTGGCGGTTTTGAATGGATTTTCCTGGTCGGCTTCCTGGTTATCTTCTATCTGATGATCTGGCGTCCACAGGCCAAGCGCGCCAAAGAGCAGAAAGCCCTTCTGGGTAACCTGCAAAAAGGCGACGAGATCGTGACCACTGGCGGCATCGCCGGCAAGATCGTCAAGGTTTCTGACGCTTTTGTTGTTATCGAAGTGTCTGACACTGTCGAGCTGAAAATTCAGAAAGGCTCTGTTGCAGCCACGTTGCCTAAAGGCACGCTGAAAGCGATCTAAGTTTCAACTTTTAACAATCGACGGGGCGCGCAAGGCGCCCCGCGTTTTAAGCGGGCGGCGTGATTGATGCTGAACAAATACCCTCTGTGGAAATACTTACTGATCCTGGCAGTGCTGGCGATCGGTTTTATTTATTCCGCTCCCAATCTGTACCCTGATGATCCGGCGATTCAAGTGTCGGGTGCGAGCACGGCCCTGCAGGTCACTCAAGCTGATCTGGATCGCGCCACCAAGGCGCTGACGGATGCAGGCATTGCCGTGAAGGGCGCCACTCTGGCCCAGAATGGTAAAGGTGGCTTGCTGCGTCTGGTCAAGAAAGACGACCAGTTGCCAGCCAAGGATGTCGTACGCAAGGCCCTGGGTGACGACTATGTCGTAGCGCTCAACCTGGCACAGACCACGCCGCAATGGTTGCGTAGTCTGGGTGCTCACCCAATGAAACTGGGTCTGGACTTGTCGGGTGGTGTGCACTTCCTGTTGGAAGTGGACATGGACAAAGCTGTCGATGCACGCATGAAAGTGTACGAAGGCGATGTCAAAAGCCTGCTGCGCAAAGAGAAAGTGCGTTATCGCAGTCTGCCGCAACTCAACGGTGCCATTCAGTTGGGCTTCACTGATGAAGCTACCCGTGAGCAAGCGCGTGGCCTGATCCGCAAAAGCTTCAATGACTTCGACATTACTGCTGCAGACCTCAATGGTCAGCCGGTTCTGCGTCTGGTGATGACCCCGGCCAAGCTGGCGGAAATCCGCGAATATTCCATCAAGCAAAACCTGACAACCGTCCGTAACCGGGTTAACGAGTTGGGTGTTGCCGAGCCTTTGGTTCAGCGTCAGGGTGCCAACCGCATCGTGGTTGAGCTGCCAGGCGTACAAGATACTGCCGAAGCCAAGCGTATCCTGGGCAAGACGGCCAACCTTGAGTTCCGTCTGGCTGCTGAGCCGGGTGCTTCCAAGGCTACGTCCGAGACCTTTGAGTTCCGTGAGGGCAACCGTCCGACCGCGCAGATCGAGCGTGGCCTGATCATCACCGGTGACCAGGTGACGGACGCTCAGGCCGGCTTTGACGAGCACGGCCGTCCGCAGGTGAACATCAAGCTTGATGGTCATGGCGGCGAGTTGATGAGCCGTTCGACCCGCAGCAACGTTGGCCGCAGCATGGCGGTAATCTTCATCGAGCAGAAGCCGGTGACGACTTACACCAAGAAAGTGGTTGATGGTGTTGAGAAGGACGTGCCGGTCCAGGCGTTCAAAGAAGAGAAAAAGATCATCAGCCTGGCGACTATCCAGTCGCCGCTGGGCAGTCAGTTCCGGATCACCGGCCTGAATGGCCAGGGTGAGGCTTCCGAGCTGGCACTGCTGTTGCGTGCCGGTGGTCTGGCGGCGCCAATGTACTTCGCTGAAGAGCGCACCATTGGTCCTAGCCTGGGTGCTGACAACATCACCAAGGGTATCGATGCTTCGCTGTGGGGCATGCTGTTCGTGTCCCTCTTCATCATTGCCATCTACCGTTTCTTCGGTGTGATCGCAACGGTGGCACTGGCGGGCAACATGGTCTTGCTGCTGGCTCTGATGTCGGTGCTGGGTGCAACCCTGACCCTGCCGGGTATTGCCGGTATCGTGTTGACGATGGGTATGGCGGTCGATGCCAACGTACTGATCTTCTCGCGTATACGTGAAGAGATTGCCAATGGCATGACACCGCAGCGGGCGATCAACGAAGGTTTCAACCGTGCCTTTACTGCCATCGTTGACTCCAACCTGACAACCCTGCTGGTCGGCGGGATTCTCTTTGCCATGGGTACCGGGCCGGTCAAGGGCTTCGCGGTCACCATGTCGCTGGGTATCTTTACCTCGATGTTCACGGCCATCATGGTCACCCGCGCACTGGTCAACCTGGTGTATGGCGGTCGGGACTTCAAGAAGTTGTGGATTTAAGGGGCTGCCATGTTACGTACAATCAACTTCATGGGCGTTCGCAACGTAGCGTTCGGCGTCACTGTGCTGCTTACCGTGCTGGCTTTGTTCAGCATGTTCCACAAGGGCATGAACTACGGCCTGGACTTCACCGGCGGTACGCTCATCGAGCTGACCTACGAGAAGCCGGCTGACCTGACCAAGGTGCGTACGGAGCTGGCTTCGGCCGGCTTCCATGACGCCGTGGTGCAGAGCTTTGGTGCAACCACCGACTTGTTGGTGCGTATGCCGGGCGACGATCCGCTGCTGGGTAACAAGGTAGCGGCTGCGCTGGGCCAGGCCGACACGTCCAACCCTGCGGTCATCAAGCGCGTTGAATTTGTTGGGCCGCAAGTAGGTGAAGAGCTGCGTGACCAGGGCGGCCTCGGCATGCTGATGGCGCTGGGCGGCATCATGCTTTACCTCGCGTTCCGCTTTCAGTGGAAGTTCGCGGTCGGCGCGATTGTGTCCCTGGTTCACGACGTGATCGTGACCATGGGTATCCTGTCCTGGTTCCAGATCACCTTCGACCTGACGGTGTTGGCGGCGGTGCTGGCGATCATCGGTTACTCGCTCAACGACACCATCGTGGTATTCGACCGGGTTCGGGAGAACTTCCGGGTGTTGCGCAAGGCCAGCCTGATCGACAACATCAACATCTCGACCACGCAAACCCTGTTGCGCACCGTGGCGACTTCGGTCTCCACATTGCTGGCGATTGCGGCGTTGCTGATCTTCGGTGGCGATAACCTGTGGGGCTTCTCGATTGCGCTGTTCGTTGGTGTGATGGCGGGTACTTACTCGTCGATCTATATCGCGAACGTGGTGCTGATCTGGCTGAACCTCAGTGCAGAGGATTTGATTCCGCCTGCGGCGACTGAGAAAGAGATCGACGACCGTCCATAACCTCTGGTTATAAGCAGGTTGTCACCTAAAAGGCGCGAGTATTGAACTCGCGCCTTTTTTTGTGCTCCAAGGCTGGGATTGATGTGGGATTTTCCTACGTATGATGGTCTGGAGGTTCACGTGAACAAGTCATTGCTGGTAGGTGCTGTACTGGGTGCTGTCGGTGTTACAGCCGGTGGCGCTTTTGCCACTTACAGCTTGGTTAAAGGCCCTGAGTCTGCGCAGGTGCTGGCAGTTGTGCCGGTCAACCAGCAGGTCAAAACGCCGCGTGAGGTGTGCAAGGATGTGACTGTGACGCGTCAGGCGCCGGTCAAGGATCAGCATCAGATCGTCGGTAGCGTGATCGGCGCTGTTGCGGGTGGTTTGCTGGGTAATCAGGTGGGCGGTGGCACCGGCAAGAAGATTGCTACGGTCGCTGGTGCTGTTGGTGGCGGTTACGCCGGCAACAAGTTTCAGGAAGGCATGCAGGAGCGTGATACCTACACCACGACCCAGACGCGCTGCAACACGGTCAATGACATCAGCAGCAAGGTTGTCGGGTATGACGTGCGTTATTCGCTCAACGGCAAGGAAGGCAAGGTGCGAATGGATCGCGAGCCGGGCAATGAAATTGCCGTGGACAAGGAAGGCAAGCTGATCCTGAATTAAGTTCATGTGGGGGCGGGCTGCTCGCGATGCGGGCGGCGCGGTCTGTGAGGCAAATCGCGGTGATGCCATCGCGAACAGGCCCGCTCCTGCAGAGGGCAATTTCAAGGCCAAAAAAAAGCACCCCGAAGGGTGCTTTTTTTTGTCTGCGGGTTTCGCTTAGCGTTTCAGCGAAGCCGGCAGGTGCGGCTGGATTGCAGTCAGTACAGCTTTGAAGCACTTGGTGTTACCGGCAACGATATGGCCTTTTTCAAGGAAATCGTGGCTACCGGTAAAGTCGCTGACCAGGCCGCCTGCTTCTTGAATCAGCAGTGCGCCTGCAGCCATGTCCCACTCGGACAGGCCCGACTCCCAGAAAGCGTCGAAACGGCCTGCAGCCACGTAAGCCAGATCCAGGCTGGCTGCGCCTGCACGGCGGATGCCGGCAGTCTGGCCAACCAGGCTGCGGAACATGCCCAGGTAGTTTTCCAGGTTATCCATCTGGTTGTCGCGGAACGGGAAGCCGGTGCCCAGCAGGGCGCCTTCGAGGCTGGTGCGACCGCTTACACGCAGGCGGCGACCGTTCAGTTGGGCGCCACGGCCACGGCTGGCGGTGAACTCTTCCTGGCGAACCGGATCGAGAACCACTGCGTGCTCAAGGCGGCCGCGGTATTTGCAGGCGATGCTGACGGCGAAGTGTGGAACGCCGCGCAGGAAGTTGGTGGTGCCATCTAGTGGGTCGATGATCCACAGATAGTCTTCACCTTCACCGCTGCCTGGGTGCATGCCGGTTTCTTCACCGAGGATGCCGTGCGTCGGGTAAGCCTTGCGCAGGGCGTCGATGATTTTCTGTTCAGCAGCACGATCGACTTCAGAGACGTAATCCTTGGCGTCTTTTTCGTCAACCTTGATGGTATCCAGGCGCTCGATGGAGCGGAAAATCAATTCACTGGCGCTGCGGGCGGCGCGCAGCGCGATATTCAGCATGGGCTGCATGGACGTTTCACCTAAGGTTGTTAAAGAAAGCCGAATATTCTATCAGAAAACTTTGGCAGATGAAGGTTTGCGTTAGCTTTCGTAGCTTATGGCGTTTTGCTTAGGTAAGATTTGCTCCCTTTTGCTGGTCTGTGAGCGCTTCCTTTGTTGCCTAATATTCGTGTCGTTCTGGTCAATACCAGCCATCCCGGGAACATCGGCGGTGCTGCGCGTGCCATGAAAAACATGGGGTTGTCGCGGCTGGTTCTGGTGGAGCCAAGGTTGTTTCCTCACCATGAAGCCGATGCGCGGGCGTCAGGTGCGGGTGACATTCTCGAAAATGCTCAAGTAGTCGCGACCCTTGAAGATGCCTTGGTGGGCTGCAATCTGGTGCTGGGTACCAGTGCCCGTGATCGCCGTATCCCCTGGCCGCTGCTGGACCCGCGCGAGTGTGGGCAGAAAGTGGTCGAGGAGGCGGCTCAAGGTGCTGAGATTGCGTTGGTGTTTGGTCGTGAAGACTCCGGCCTGACCAATGAAGAGTTGCAGCGCTGCCACTTTCACGTGCATATCCCGTCCGACCCTGAGTTCAGTTCTCTGAACCTGGGCGCGGCCGTGCAGGTATTGAGCTACGAAATCCGCATGGCCTGGCTCGCGAGCCAGGGGCAGCCGAGCAAGATCGAGAAAGAGGAAGTGGCGTCCACCAAAAGTGGCGAGTTGGCGACCATGGATGAGCTGGAGCGCTTTTACGAGCACCTGGAGCAAACCCTGGTGGCCATTGAATTTATGGACCCCGAAAAGCCGCGCCACCTGATGGCGCGCCTGCGTCGGCTCTACGGGCGCAGTGCGGTCAGTCGTGCAGAGATGAACATTCTGCGCGGCATTCTCACCGAAACCCAGAAAGCAGCCCGTGGCGAGCTGCTCAAGCGCAAGGATTAATGATGTTTGAGCGTCTGCGTGAAGATATCCAAAGTGTGTTTCATCGTGATCCCGCGGCGCGTAACGCTTTCGAGGTGCTGACGTGCTATCCGGGGATGCATGCGATCTGGATTCACCGTTTGTCGGCGCTGTTGTGGCAGGCCGGCTGGAAGTGGCTGGCCCGTTTGGTGTCGAATTTCGGGCGCTGGCTGACCGGGATTGAAATCCACCCGGGGGCCAAGGTAGGGCGTCGTTTTTTCATCGATCACGGCATGGGTATTGTGATTGGGGAAACCGCGGAAATCGGTGATGACGTGACCCTGTACCAGGGTGTGACCCTGGGTGGCACAAGCTGGAACAAGGGCAAGCGCCACCCGACGCTGGAAGATGGTGTTGTGGTCGGGGCGGGTGCCAAGGTGCTCGGGCCGTTCACTGTCGGGGCGGGTGCCAAGGTCGGTTCCAATGCGGTGGTGACCAAGGCGGTGCCGCCGGGGGCGACGGTGGTGGGTATTCCGGGGCGCATTATTGTCAAAAGTGACGATGAGGCCGAGGCCAAGCGCAAAGCGATGGCCGAGAAGATCGGTTTTGATGCCTACGGCGTCAGTGAAGACATGCCCGACCCGGTTGCCCGTGCCATTGCTCAGTTGCTGGATCACTTGCAGGCGGTCGACGGCAAGCTGGATGGCATGTGCGGTGCTCTGAAAGATCTGGGTAGTCCTTACTGTGCGAAAGATCTGCCTGAGCTGCGCGAAGAAGACTTTGCCTGTGTAAAAGACAAGGACGAAAGCAAGGCGGTGTGAGGGTTGTGGGCTGAATGACGGGTGGGGGGCGGGCTTGCTCGCGATGGCATCACAGGGGTTTGCTTGAAACATGGCATCGATGCCGTTGCGAGCAAGCCCGCTCCCGCAGGACGACGTGTCGTGTGCCATTACGCCGCATACCCTGCTACAATGCGCGCGCTCTTTTGCGGGTAATCCCGACTAAAGTACTAGGTCTAATAGTTGACTTAAATAGTCGGGAATAGCATACTCGCCCCATTCCGAATTCCGTGGTACCTGTCCATGAGACTGACTACAAAAGGCCGTTACGCCGTAACTGCGATGCTCGATTTGGCGTTGCACGCACAGCACGGGCCCGTGTCCCTGGCCGATATTTCCGAGCGCCAAGGCATTTCTCTTTCCTACCTTGAGCAACTGTTTGCCAAATTGCGCCGCAGCAGCCTGGTTTCCAGTGTGCGTGGCCCGGGTGGCGGCTATCAGCTGTCGCGCGAGATGCAAAGCATTCAAGTGGCTCAGGTAATTGATGCCGTGAACGAGTCGGTCGACGCAACGCGTTGCCAGGGGCTTGGCGATTGCCATGCCGGCGATACCTGCCTGACCCACCACCTGTGGTGCGACCTCAGCTTGCAAATACACGATTTTCTCAGTGGTATCAGCTTGGCTGATCTTGTCACTCGCCGTGAGGTACAAGAGGTAGCCCAGCGTCAGGATCAGCGCCGCTGTAATGGCAAGGCGCCGCACCTGGATAAGATCGAAGCGTCCGCCGTCGAGTGATTGCTTAAAAACGACGGTGCGCCAGCCAGCCTGATTTAGGAGATAGTCCATGAAGTTGCCAATTTACCTCGATTACTCAGCCACTACCCCGGTTGATCCGCGCGTTGCTCAAAAAATGAGCGACTGCCTGCTGGTTGACGGGAACTTCGGTAACCCGGCGTCGCGTTCCCACGTATTTGGCTGGAAAGCTGAAGAAGCGGTAGAGAACGGTCGTCGTCAGGTTGCTGATCTGGTCAATGCCGACCCCCGTGAAATTGTCTGGACCTCTGGTGCGACTGAGGCCAACAACCTGGCAATCAAGGGTGCTGCGCATTTCTATGCCACCAAAGGCAAGCACCTGATCACCGACAAGATTGAACACAAGGCCGTTCTCGACACCATGCGTCAGCTGGAGCGTGAAGGCTTTGAAGTGACCTACATCGAGCCGGGTACAGATGGTCTGGTCACGCCAGCCATGGTTGAAGCGGCCATGCGCGACGACACCATTCTGGTTTCGATCATGCACGTGAACAACGAAATCGGCACCATCAACGACATCGCTGCCATTGGTGAGCTGACTCGCTCGCGCGGCGTGTTGTTCCATGTTGATGCTGCACAGTCTACCGGCAAGGTTGAAATCGACCTGGCCAAGCTCAAAGTCGACATGATGTCGTTCTCGGCACACAAAACCTACGGCCCTAAAGGCATTGGCGCGCTGTACGTAAGCCGCAAACCTCGGGTCCGTATCGAAGCTGCCATGCACGGCGGCGGTCACGAGCGTGGCATGCGTTCGGGCACCCTGGCCACCCACCAGATCGTGGGCATGGGCGAAGCGTTCCAGATCGCCAAAGAAGAAATGGCGGCCGAAAACGTCCGTATCAAGGCGTTGAGCGACCGTTTCTTCAAGCAGGTTGAACACCTTGAAGAGCTGTACGTCAACGGCAGCATGGTCCATCGCGTACCTCACAACCTGAACCTGAGCTTCAACTACGTTGAAGGCGAGTCGCTGATCATGGCGCTCAAGGATCTGGCTGTGTCGTCCGGTTCGGCCTGTACCTCCGCTTCCCTTGAGCCGTCCTACGTATTGCGTGCCCTGGGCCGCAATGACGAGTTGGCACACAGCTCGATTCGTTTCACGTTCGGTCGTTTCACCACCGAAGAAGAAATCGATTACGCCGCGCAGAAGGTTTGCGAGGCTGTTACCAAGCTGCGCGCACTGTCGCCGCTGTGGGACATGTACAAAGACGGCATCGACATTTCGAAAATCGAATGGGCGGCGCACTAACAATTTAAGTCGCCGTAAAGTAGACGCTGTAAGCGCAGCGAACAGCAGCATTTACAGCGTCTCAAGAGCGACTCTCTGATGAGTGAGGATTAGTACCATGGCTTACAGCGAAAAGGTCATTGACCACTACGAGAACCCGCGCAACGTCGGCAAGATGAACGCGGAAGACCCGGATGTCGGCACTGGCATGGTCGGCGCTCCAGCATGCGGCGACGTGATGCGTTTGCAGATCAAGGTCAACGAGCAGGGCATTATTGAAGATGCCAAGTTCAAGACCTATGGTTGTGGTTCGGCAATCGCTTCCAGCTCCCTGGCTACCGAGTGGATGAAAGGCAAGACTCTGGATGAAGCAGAGACCATCAAGAACACTCAGCTGGCTGAAGAACTGGCTTTGCCGCCGGTAAAAATTCACTGCTCGGTACTCGCTGAAGACGCCATCAAGGCAGCTGTTCGCGATTACAAGCAGAAGAAAGGTTTGATCTGATCCTCGCTGCGTGTGCCTGTTAATGGCGCAGGCGGGGTGAAGAAACTGGCAAAAGGTAAGGAGTCACGATGGCTATCAGCATGACAGAAGCGGCTGCTCGACACATTCGCCGCTCCCTTGACGGGCGCGGCAAAGGTGAGGGGATTCGTCTGGGTGTTCGCACAACAGGCTGTTCCGGTCTTGCCTATGTGCTGGAGTTTGTCGACGAAGTGGGTGAAGAAGACCAGGTCTTCGAAACCCATGGCGAAAAAGTGATCATTGATCCAAAAAGCCTGACCTACCTTGACGGCACCGAACTGGATTTCGTCAAGGAAGGCCTGAACGAAGGCTTCAAGTTCAATAACCCTAACGTGCGCGGTGAATGTGGCTGCGGCGAAAGCTTCAACATCTGAGGCTAGTCGTGGGTACTCCTTGTCATTTTGCTTTGTTTGAGCTGCAGCCGAGTTTCAATCTGGATCTCGATCAGCTGGCTGTGCGTTATCGAGAGTTGGCGCGCGGTGTTCACCCGGATCGATTTGCCGATGCTTCCGAGCGCGAGCAGCGTCTGGCGCTGGAGCAGTCTGCCAGCCTCAATGAGGCTTACCAGACGCTCAAAAACCCTCCCAAGCGTGCGCGTTACCTGCTCGCGCTACAGGGTGGCGAATTGCCGCTGGAAGTCACGGTGCACGATCCCGAGTTTCTGATGCAGCAGATGCAGTGGCGCGAAGAACTTGAAGATTTGCACGACAGCGCCGATATGGCCGGTATTGCAGCATTCAAGCGTCGACTGAAAGTCGCTCAGAACGAATTGAACGACAGCTTCGCTGCTTGTTGGGATGATGCTGCGCAACGCGAGCAGGCCGAGCGCCTGATGCGGCGCATGCAGTTCCTCGACAAGCTCAACTACGAAGTGCGCCAGTTAGAAGAGCGCCTCGACGATTAACTCCGTGCTTCCCTGATTGCACGCCTGATTACAGATAAGTCCTGATTACGATGGCCCTACTGCAGATCGCCGAACCCGGCCAAAGTCCTCAACCGCACCAGCGACGTCTGGCTGTGGGGATTGACTTGGGCACTACCAATTCGCTGGTTGCTGCATTGCGCAGCGGCCTTTCCGAGCCTTTGGCTGACGCAAATGGCAACGTTATTTTGCCGTCTGCCGTGCGCTATCACGCTGATCGCGTCGAGGTGGGTGAGTCGGCGCGTCTGGCGGCTTCCAGCGATCCTTTCAATACCGTGCTGTCGGTCAAGCGCTTGATGGGTCGTGGTCTTTCCGACGTCAAGCAATTGGGTGAGCAGCTGCCTTACCACTTTGTAGGTGGTGAGTCGCACATGCCGTTTATCGACACTGTGCAAGGCCCGAAAAGCCCGGTTGAAGTGTCTGCTGAAATCCTGAAAGTGCTGCGTGAGCGCGCTGAAAAGACCCTGGGTGGCGAGTTGGTAGGTGCGGTGATTACCGTTCCGGCCTATTTCGATGATGCCCAGCGTCAGGCCACCAAAGACGCTGCCAAGTTGGCCGGTCTGAATGTCTTGCGTTTGCTCAACGAGCCGACAGCGGCTGCCGTGGCCTATGGTCTGGACCAGTCGGCTGAAGGTGTGGTGGCTATCTATGATCTGGGCGGGGGCACGTTCGATATCTCGATCCTGCGCCTGACCGGCGGTGTGTTTGAAGTCTTGGCTACCGGCGGCGACAGTGCGCTGGGCGGCGATGACTTCGATCATGCAATTGCCAGCTGGATGGTAGAACAGGCCGGTTTGTCTGCTGATCTCGATCCGGGCACGCAGCGCACCTTGTTGCAGGCAGCCTGTGCCGCCAAAGAAGCGCTGACCGATGCGTCCTCTGTGGCCGTTGCCTTCGGTGACTGGCACTCAGAGCTGACCCGTGAAGCCTTTAACGCAATGATCGAGCCCATGGTTGCGCGCAGCCTGAAGGCTTGCCGCCGTGCCGTGCGCGACGCCAATATCGAAATTGAAGACGTCCAGGCAGTGGTCATGGTGGGTGGTTCTACCCGCGTGCCCCGTGTGCGCGAGGCCGTTGCCGAGATGTTCGGCCGCCAGCCGTTGACCGATATCGACCCTGATCAAGTGGTCGCCATTGGTGCGGCGATTCAGGCTGATACCCTGGCAGGCAACAAGCGTGACGGTGGCGAACTGCTACTGCTTGACGTGATTCCGTTGTCTCTGGGGCTTGAGACCATGGGTGGGCTGATGGAGAAGGTCATCCCGCGCAACACCACGATTCCGGTGGCCCGTGCTCAGGACTTCACCACCTATAAAGACGGCCAGACGGCCATGATGGTTCATGTGCTGCAGGGCGAGCGCGAGCTGATCAGCGATTGCCGTTCTCTTGCACGCTTTGAGTTGCGCGGTATCCCGCCGATGGTTGCCGGTGCTGCGAAAATTCGCGTGACCTTCCAGGTGGATGCCGATGGTTTGCTGAGTGTGACGGCGCGTGAGCTGGGTTCGGGCGTTGAAGCCAATATCCAGGTCAAGCCGTCATACGGTCTGACCGACGGTGAAATCGCCAAAATGCTCAAGGATTCGTTCCAGTACGCCAGCGACGACAAGGTCGCTCGCGTATTGCGTGAGCAGCAGGTGGATGCCCAGCGTCTGATCGAGGCTGTACAAGCGGCCCTTGAAGTCGATGGTGAGCGCCTGCTGGATGCTGAAGAGCGCATGGTCATCGAACTGCAAATGCAGGAATTATCCGAATTATTGAAAGGCACCGATGGTTACGCCATTGAGCAGCAGACCAAGCGTTTGTCGCAAGTGACCGATGCCTTTGCTGCCCGCCGCATGGACTTGACCGTCAAGGCCGCCCTGGCGGGTCGCAACCTGAATGAAATCGAGGAATAACTGATGCCGCAGATCATTTTTCTGCCACACGCCGAGCATTGCCCGGACGGTATGGTTGTAGAGGCTGAGACCGGCAAGACCATTCTCGAAGTGGCTCACGACAATCACATCGAAATCGAAAGTGCCTGCGGTGGCGTTTGCGCCTGCACCACGTGTCACTGCGTGATTCGCGAGGGCTTTGACTCGCTGAACGAAGCTGACGAGCTGGAAGAGGACTACCTTGACAGGGCTTGGGGTCTGGAAGCCACTTCGCGCCTGAGCTGTCAGGCTCGCGTCGGCACCGAGGACATCACTGTCGAGATTCCAAAGTATTCGCTTAACCATGCTGCCGAAGCGCCGCACTGATAAGGGGTTGTCATGAGCCTTAAATGGGTTGATGTGCAGGAAATCGCGATTCAGCTGGCTGAAGCTCACCCGGACGTCGATCCGCTTTCGGTGAATTTCGTCACGCTGCGCAATCTGGTCATGGCGCTGCCTGAGTTCGACGATATCCCTGATCGTGGCGGTGAGAAGGTCCTCGAAGCCATTCAGGGTTTGTGGATCGAAGAAGCCGACTAAGCTTGTAATCGACGTAATTATGAAATACCCAAGAACCCGCGTATAATTCGCGGGTTTAATTTTTCGCTTAAATCACTGTTTCTGGAGTTACACCATGGCTGTTCAACGCACTTTCTCCATCATCAAGCCTGACGCTGTTGCAAAAAACGTTATCGGCGAGATCACCACTCGTTTTGAAAAAGCCGGCCTGAAGGTTGTAGCTTCCAAACTGAAGCAACTGTCCAAAGCCGAAGCTGAAGGCTTCTACGCTGAGCACAGCGCTCGTGGCTTCTTCGGCGACCTGGTTGCTTTCATGATCTCCGGTCCGGTTGTTGTTCAGGTTCTGGAAGGCGAAAACGCTATCGCTCTGAACCGCGAACTGATGGGCGCTACCAACCCTAAAGAAGCAGCTGCCGGCACTATCCGTGCTGATTTCGCTGAATCCATCGACGCTAACGCTGTTCACGGTTCCGACTCTGAAGCGGCTGCAGCTCGTGAAATCTCGTACTTTTTCGCAGCTACTGAAGTAACCACTCGCTAAGTATTAGCTTGTGAGTGAGGGTGAAGACATGATTGCAACGACTGGCAAAACCAACCTGCTGGGACTGACTCAGCCGGAAATGGAGAAATTCTTCGACTCAATCGGGGAGAAGCGTTTCCGTGCCGGTCAGGTCATGAAGTGGATTCACCACTTTGGCGTCGATGATTTCGACGCCATGACTAACGTCAGCAAGGCCTTGCGCGACAAGCTCAAGGCCATTGCTGAGGTTCGTGGACCTGAAGTCGTCAGCGAGGACATTTCTACCGACGGCACCCGCAAGTGGGTGGTACGTGTAGAGTCCGGCAGCTGCGTCGAGACCGTTTATATTCCCTCGGGCAAGCGTGGCACATTGTGCGTTTCGTCCCAGGCTGGCTGTGCCCTGGATTGCAGTTTCTGCTCCACCGGCAAGCAAGGCTTCAACAGCAACCTCACCGCCGCCGAAGTCATTGGGCAGGTGTGGATTGCCAACAAATCCTTTGGCAGCGTCCCGGCAACCATCGACCGTGCCATCACCAACGTGGTGATGATGGGCATGGGTGAGCCGCTGCTGAACTTCGACAACGTTATCGCCGCCATGCATCTGATGATGGATGATCTGGGCTATGGCATCTCCAAGCGCCGGGTGACACTGTCCACCTCGGGCGTGGTGCCGATGATCGATGAGCTGGCCAAGCACATCGACGTCTCCCTGGCGTTGTCGCTGCATGCACCCAATGACGCATTGCGCAGTCAATTGGTGCCGATCAACAAGAAGTACCCGCTGGCCATGCTGCTTGATTCCTGCCGTCGCTACATGGCGACCCTGGGTGAAAAGCGCGTGCTGACCGTTGAGTACACCTTGCTCAAGGACGTGAACGACCACGTCGATCACGCTCGCGAAATGATCGAGCTATTAAAAGACACGCCGTGCAAGATCAACCTGATCCCGTTCAACCCGTTCCCGCATTCCGGTTATGAGCGTCCAAGCAACAACGCCATTCGCCGTTTCCAGGAGCTGTTGCAGCAAGCTGGCTATAACGTGACTGTGCGCACCACCCGTGGTGAAGACATCGACGCGGCATGCGGCCAACTGGTGGGGCAGGTCAATGACCGCACGCGCCGCAGCTCGCGCCTGATTGCGGCACGTGAGCTCAGCGCCGATGCCGATTCGGCGCAAAGCGCTTCGTCCGCGCCCTGAGAGAGGACATCCATGATCCTGCGCGCCGCGCTCTCTGTCGTTTTGGTCGGCTTTTTGGCTGGCTGCGTTTCATCGGGCGATTCAACCTCGATGACTGGCGACAAAGGGCGTAACGAGGCGCGTCAGGCTTATGTTCAACTGGGCCTGGGTTATCTGCAGCAGGGCATGGTCGAGCAGGCCAAAGTTCCTTTGCGCAAAGCCCTGGAACTCGACAAGACGGACCCGGACACCAACGCCGCACTGGCATTGGTGTTTCAGTCCGAAATGGAGTTCGAGCTGGCCGAGAAGTCATTTCGTACCGCATTGAACGGACGGCCTGGTGATGCGCGAATCCTCAATAATTACGGCAGTTTCCTGTTTGAACGTCAGCGCTATCAGGAAGCCAGTGTCCAGTTTCAAAAGGCTGCGGCTGATGACCTTTATCCTGAGCGTTCCCGTATTTTCGAGAACCTGGGTATAACGTCGCTTGAGTTGGGGCAGCGTGAGAGAGGCCGCCAGGAGCTTGAAAAAGCCCTGCGCCTGAACCCTCGGCAACCGCGCGCGCTACTCGAAATGGCTCAGATGTCATACCAAGACAAGCAATATGTATCAGCACGTGACTTTTACGATCGTTTTAGCCTGCTTAGCGGGCAAAATGCACGTAGTCTATTGCTCGGTGCGCGACTGGCGAGTGTTTTCGACGACCGCACCCCAACTGCCAACCATGGCCAGCAACTAAAACGACTCTATCCCGGCACGCCGGAATATCAGCAATACCTGTCGGAGCAATGATGAAAGCGGCGCAACCCGAAGTTCTAGCAGCGACTCGTGTCAATCCCGGTGAGACCCTGCGTCAGGCCCGTGAAAACAATGGCTGGACGCTGGCTGAAGTCGCCTTGAAACTCAACCTCACGGCCAGCTCCCTGAGCAACCTTGAGACGGGCGCTTTCGACAAGCTGCCAGGGCATACCTTTGCTCGCGGCTATATCCGGACCTATGCCAAATTGCTGGGCATGGATCAGGCCAGCCTGGTACGTGAATTTGACCTGTATACCGGCACTGATGCCAACGGCAGCAACGTGCACAGCCTGGGCCGTATAGAAGAGCCAGTGCGGGTGTCCCATACCATTTTGCGTATCGTCAGCCTGTTGTTGCTGATTGCCGTGATCGGTGGCGGTTTTATCTGGTGGCAGGATCAAACGTCCATGCGTGCCAAGGACTTGATTGGCCTGACCCCGGAACACGTTGAAGTTGAAGGTGCAGACGGCACAACCCGCATCCATCCGCTTGACGAGCCTGAAGATCAGGCCGTCGCCGAGGCGAAGGCTGAAGGTGAAACTCCGGTTGTAACCGAGTCTGCTCCAGAGCAGGCGGCAAGCATTGCATTGGCACTGCCTGCGGCGGCTCAAGCGCCAGCAGCGGCGCCCGTTGTGGCAGCCCCGGTGCCTGCACCTTCTGTTGTCGCTCCTGCAGTTGCCCCGGCTGTCGCACCTGTAGCCACGCCACCGGCGGCCACAGTGGCTCCGGTCGCGGGTGCTGGCAAAGTGGCCGTGCAATACACCGCTGATTGCTGGACGCAAGTAACCGACGCTACGGGTAAAGTGCTGTTCGGTGGCCTGAAGCGCAAAGGCGAAAATCTAGAAGTGAGCGGCAAGCCTCCACTGACCCTGCGCCTGGGCTTTGCCCGTGGCGCACAGGTGACCTACAACGGTCAGTCTGTGGATGTGGCTCCTTTCACCAGTGGCGAGACTGCTCGCCTGAAGTTAGGTCAATAAGTCATGCACGGCGAATCACCAATCAAACGTCGCGAATCGCGCAAAATCTGGGTCGGCAATGTACCCGTAGGTGGCGACGCCCCTATCGCTGTACAGAGCATGACCAACAGTGACACCAATGATGTCGCTGCAACCGTAGCCCAAATCAACCGCCTGGAGGCAGCAGGCGTTGATATCGTACGGATTTCCGTACCGGATATGGACGCTGCTGAAGCTTTTGGCCGGATCAAGCAGTTGGTCAAGGTGCCATTGGTTGCCGACATCCACTTCGATTACCGGATCGCCCTGCGCGTCGCGGAACTGGGTGTGGATTGCCTGCGGATCAACCCGGGCAACATCGGTCGTGAAGACCGTGTGCGTGCGGTAGTTGATGCGGCACGGGATCGCGGTATTCCGATCCGTATCGGCGTCAACGCGGGGTCGCTCGAAAAAGACCTGCAAAAGAAATATGGCGAGCCGACACCTGCTGCTCTGGTCGAGTCGGCTCTGCGCCATGTCGAGCACCTTGAACGTCTGAACTTCAAGGACTTCAAGGTCAGCGTTAAGGCTTCCGACGTGTTCATGGCTGTTGAGGCCTACCGTCTTCTGGCCAAGGAAATCGTTCAACCGCTGCACCTGGGGATCACCGAAGCCGGTGGTTTGCGTTCAGGCACAGTGAAATCTGCCGTGGGCCTAGGTATGCTGCTCGCCGAAGGCATTGGCGATACCATCCGTATCTCGTTGGCGGCAGACCCGGTAGAGGAAGTAAAAGTCGGCTACGACATCCTCAAGTCCCTGCACCTGCGCTCGCGTGGCATCAACTTCATTGCGTGCCCAAGCTGCTCTCGGCAGAACTTCGATGTGGTGAAAACCATGAACGAACTTGAAGTTCGTCTTGAAGACTTGCTGGTGCCGCTGGATGTGGCGGTGATCGGTTGTGTGGTCAACGGTCCTGGCGAAGCCAAGGAAGCCCATGTGGGGCTCACCGGTGGTACACCCAACCTGATTTACATTGACGGCAAGCCGTCGCAGAAACTGACGAATGACAATCTGGTGGACCAGCTCGAAAGACTGATCCGGCAGAGGGCGGCCGAAAAGGTCGAAGCTGACGCTGCAGTTATCGCGCGCGGCTAACCAGACGAATAAAGGATTTATTGTGAGCAAGTCATTGCAAGCCATTCGTGGCATGAACGACATCCTGCCGGAGCAGACGCCTCTGTGGCGTTACTTTGAGGGCAAGGTTTCGCGTTTGCTGGATAACTACGGTTACAAGCAAATCCGTATGCCAATCGTTGAGTTCACCGAGCTGTTCAAACGCTCTATCGGTGAAGTGACCGACATCGTCGAAAAAGAGATGTACACCTTCGAGGACCGCAACGGCGATTCGCTGACCTTGCGCCCTGAAGGTACTGCGGCGTGCGTGCGTGCAGTGCTTGAGCACGGCATCACCGGCGGCGGCCAGGTACAAAAGTTGTGGTACATCGGTCCGATGTTCCGCCACGAGCGTCCGCAAAAAGGGCGCTATCGCCAGTTTCATCAAATTGGTGTCGAGGTGTTCAACCTTGATGGGCCGGACATCGATGCCGAACTGATCGTGCTGACCTGGCGCCTGTGGGGCGAGCTGGGTATCCGCGATGCGGTCAAGCTCGAACTTAACAGCCTGGGCACCAGCGAAGCCCGTGGGCGCTACCGTGCTGCTCTGGTCGAATACTTGTCCTCGCGCCTGAGCGAGCTTGACGAAGACAGCCAGCGTCGTTTGAAATCCAATCCGCTGCGCGTCCTCGACACCAAAAATGCCGATACTCAAGCTGTTCTGGTCGACGCGCCGAAGCTGGTTGACTATCTGGACGAAGAATCCCGTGTGCATTTCGAGGGCCTCAAGGCGCGCCTCGATGCCGCGGGCATTCCCTACACCATCAATCCAAAACTGGTTCGTGGCCTGGATTACTACAGCAAAACCGTATTCGAATGGGTTACCGACAAACTGGGCGCCCAGGGCACCGTCTGTGCTGGCGGCCGTTATGACGGTCTGGTCGAGCAAATGGGCGGCAAGCCTACTACGGGTGTCGGTTTCGCCATGGGCATCGAGCGCTTGATTCTGCTGCTCGAAACCCTTGAACAGATCCCGGAAGAAATCGCGCGTCAGGTCGATGTCTACCTGTGTGCTTTCGGTGAGGCTGCCGAGTTGGCTGCCCTGACTTTGAGCGAACGTGTTCGCGATCAGCTACCGAACCTGCGCTTGCAGATCAATGCCGGTGCAGGCAGTTTCAAAAGCCAGTTCAAAAAGGCTGACAAGAGCGGCGCACTGTACGCGCTGATCCTGGGTGACGACGAATTGGCCCAGCAAGTGGTAGGTTTAAAACCCCTGCGTGGCCAGGGCGAACAACAAACGATTGCCTGGGATGCTCTTTCCGAGCACCTGGCCACCTGCGTCGTGCAGGGTTGAAGCTGTAAAACAGCCGATTTATCGAATTAAGGAGTGTTGGGGTGTCGAGTAACGATGATGATCAGCTGGGCGAGTTGAAAGACTGGTGGCAGCGTAACGGCAAACCCCTGGTCACTGGCGGCATGCTGGCGCTGGTGGTGGTGTTCGGCTGGCAGTTTTGGCACAAGTATCAGACGAATCAGTCGCAGGGTGCGTCGATTCTCTACCAACAGTTGCTAGAGACCACACTCACGCCTGACGGTCAGCCCGATGTGGCCCGTGTGGCTGATTTGGCCAACAAGTTGAAAAGCGAATACGCAGGTTCTGCCTATGCGCAATTTGGCGGTCTGTTCGTGGCCAAGGTCGCAGTGGACAACGGCAAACTCGATGACGCGGCCGCAGAGCTGAAAGCCATTGTCGACAAACCGGCCAATGCCACCCTGGCTGAAGTGGCGCGTCAGCGTCTGGCCCAGGTTCTGGCGGCGCAGGGCAAGGTCGATGATGCCCTGAAACTGCTTGAAGGTGATTCGGACAAAGCATTCCTGGCCAGCCGCGAAGAGCTCAAGGGCGACTTGCTGGTGCAGCAGGGCCGTGCCGACGACGCACGTGCAGCCTACGAAAAAGCCAAGGCCGCCTTGTCGGACGAAGCAGCGGTAGGTGGCTTACAAATCAAGCTCGATGACCTGGCCAAAGGGGATGCGTGACGTGATGCGTTGGAAACATGCGGCATTGCTGGCTCTGGTCGTTTTGGCCGCGGGTTGCAGCAGCAACAGCAAAAAAGAACTGCCACCGGCCGAGCTGACCGACTTCAAAGAAGAAGTCGTGCTGCAAAAGCAGTGGAGCCGCTCGATCGGTGACGGTCAGGGCAAAACCTACAACATGCTGGTTCCAGCGGTTGAAGGTAACAACATCTACGCCGCAGACGTAACGGGTGTTGTGATGTCTCTGGACCGCATGAACGGCGACGTTGAGTGGAAAAAAGACCTCGAACTGCCTGTTTCTGGCGCAGTTGGCCTGGGCTATGGCCTGGTCATGCTCGGCACCTTGCAAGGTGACGTGGTTGCCCTGGATTCCAGCACCGGCGAAGAAAAATGGCGCTCTCGCGTCAACAGCGAAGTGCTTGCACCTCCTGCGACCAACGGCGATATCGTTGTGGTACAGACCCAGGACGATCGCCTGATCGGCCTGGATGCTTCCACCGGCAATCAGCGTTGGACGTATGACAGCACGCCGGGCGTGCTGACCTTGCGTGGCACGGGCGCACCACTGGTGACCAATCACCTGGCCATTGCCGGTCTGTCGACCGGTAAAGTGGTTGCCCTTGATACGCGCAACGGCGTACCTGTGTGGGAGCAACGTGTTGCCATCCCGCAAGGTCGCTCCGAGCTTGAACGCATTGTCGATATCGACGGTGGCCTGCTGATGTCTGGCGGTACACTGTATGTCGCCAGCTACCAGGGCCGTATGGCTGCGCTTGAAATGGAATCGGGTCGCGTGCTCTGGCAACGCGATGCTTCCAGCTATTCAGGTGTCGCTCAAGGCTTTGGCAGCGTCTACGTCAGCCTGGCGTCGGGCACTGTAGAAGGCGTTGACGAGCGTTCGACCACCTCACTGTGGAGCAATGATGCTCTGGCTCGCCGTCAATTGTCGGCACCGGAAGTCTTCTCCAGCTACGTGGCGGTCGGTGACATGGAAGGCTATCTGCACCTGCTGAGCCAGGTCGATGGTCGTTTCGTGGGCCGTACCCGCGTTGACAGTGATGGCCTTCGGGCGCGTCCGCTGGTGGTCGGTGACATGATTTACGTGTTTGGTAACAGCGGCAAACTGGAAGCCCTGACCATTCGCTAAGGCGTCTATGCTTGAGGCTTCAGGGCCTCGGGCAGCCTTGCTCTGGCAAGGTTTGCGGCACATTTGTGCTGTTCCGAACTCTGGCCGCTGCCTTGCAGCGGCTTTTGTATTTTCTGAAATAACGAAGTGGAGAGCCGCATGGTTCCCGTAATCGCCCTGGTGGGCCGACCAAACGTCGGCAAGTCCACCTTGTTCAACCGCCTGACCAGGACTCGTGACGCCATCGTTGGCGACTTGTCCGGTCTGACCCGTGATCGCCAATACGGTGAGGCCAAGTGGCAAGGGCGTTCCTACATTCTGGTCGACACCGGCGGTATCTCCGGTGACGAGCACGGTATGGACGAAAAGATGGCCGAGCAGTCGCTGCTGGCTATCGAAGAAGCTGATGTCGTTCTGTTCCTGGTAGATGCAAAAGCAGGCTTCACCGCCGCTGACCAGATGATCGGCGAACACCTTCGCAAACGTAACAAGCGTTCCTACGTAGTAGCCAACAAGGTCGACAACATCGATCCGGACATGGCTCGCGCCGAGTTCGCGCCACTGGGCATGGGCGACGCGATTCCAATCGCCGGTGCTCACGGTCGTGGTATTACCCAGATGCTGGAAATTGCCCTGAGCAACTTCCCGCGTGACGAAGAAGAGCCTGAAGACGGCGAAGAAGAAGTCGTTCTCGAAGGTGAGGAAGCCAAGCGCATTCCTGGCCCAAGCGAAAAAGACGGCATCAAGATCGCCATCATCGGTCGTCCTAACGTTGGCAAGTCGACTCTGGTTAACCGCATGCTCGGTGAAGACCGGGTAATCGTGTATGACCAGCCAGGCACTACCCGCGACAGTATTTACATCCCGTTTGAGCGTAACGACGAGAAGTACACGCTGATCGACACCGCCGGTGTGCGCAAGCGCGGCAAGATCCACGAAGAAGTTGAAAAGTTCTCCGTGGTCAAAACCCTGCAAGCGATCAAAGACGCCAACGTGGTGATCTTTGTGATGGACGCCCGTGAAGGCGTGGTTGACCACGACCTCAACCTGTTGGGCTTTGCGCTGGAGGCCGGTCGGGCTCTGGTCATCGCGATCAACAAGTGGGACGGCATGACCCCGAGCGAGCGCGACTTCGTTAAAGTCGAGCTGACGCGTCGCCTGTTCTTCGTCGACTTCGCCGATATTCACTTTATCTCGGCGCTGCACGGCACTGGCGTGGGCAACCTGTACCAGTCGGTGCAGAACTCCTTCAAGTCAGCAGTTACCCGCTGGCCGACCAACCGTCTGACCCAGATCCTGGAAGATGCGGTCAGTGAGCACGCGCCACCGATGGTCAACAGCCGCCGGATCAAGCTGCGTTATGCCCACTTGGGTGGTGCTAACCCGCCGATTATCGTGATCCACGGTAACCAGGTTGAGAAGGTTCCGAAGTCTTACGTCCGTTATCTCGAAAACACCTACCGTCGTGTCTTGAAGCTGGTCGGTACGCCGATCCGCATCGAGTTCAAAGGTGGCGAGAACCCGTACGAAGGCAACAAGAACTCGCTGACCGACCGTCAGGTCAACAAGAAGCGCCGCATGATGTCGCACCACAAGAAAGCCGAGAAAAACCGCAAAGACAAGCGCTGATAGCGCAAGGTTCTAGCGTATTGAGAAAGGGTCCGAAAGGGCCCTTTTTCGTGTCTGACGTTTGGGCTATTCTCGGAGGGTCCTGCGCCGTAGTCAGTGCCGGGAACTCAACAGGGAACGGCCATGATCACCAGCAAGTTGCCGAATGTAGGCACCACTATTTTCACGCGCATGTCGCAGCTCGCGACAGAAACCGGCGCACTTAACCTGTCTCAGGGGTTCCCCGATTTCGACGGCCCGCAGGCATTGCGTGACGCGGTCGGCAAGCACATTGCCAGTGGCCATAACCAGTACTCACCCATGACCGGCTTGCCTGCCTTGCGTGAGCAGGTGGCAGCCAAAATTTCCCGCAGCTACGGGGTCAAGGTGGATGCTGACACCGAGGTGACGATCACGCCTGGCGCGACCCAGGCCATTTTCTGCGCAATCCAGGCCGTGATTCATGCCGGCGATGAAGTGATCGTCTTTGATCCGTGCTACGACAGCTACGAGCCCTCGGTTGAGCTGGCGGGTGGCCGTTGTGTGCATGTGCAACTGGGGCTGGAAGACTTCTCGATAGATTGGCAACAACTTGAAGACGCCCTGAGCCCGCGCACGCGCATGATCATCCTGAATAGCCCGCACAACCCAAGCGGTGCCCTGATCAGTCGTGCCGAACTGGACCAGTTGGCCCGCCTGATTGCCGACCGCGATATCTACATCATCAGCGATGAGGTGTACGAACATCTGGTGTTCGATGGCGTGCCCCACGTCAGTGTTTTGTCCCATCCTGAGTTGTACCATCGCGCATTCGTTGTCAGCTCATTCGGCAAGACCTACCACGTGACAGGCTGGAAAACAGGCTACGTCGTTGCGCCGCCTGCCTTGACCGCCGAACTGCGCAAGGTTCACCAGTACGTCAGCTTTTGCGGAGTAACGCCCTTGCAGTATGCGTTGGCAGACTTCATGGCCGATCACCCGGAGCACGTTGAAGAGTTGCCAGGGTTTTACCAGGCCAAGCGCGACCTGTTCTGTGATTTGCTCAGCCCGTCGCGTTTTACCTTCAAGCCGGTGGCAGGTACGTATTTTCAGTTGGTGGATTACTCCCGGATTCGCCCGGACCTCAACGATGTCGACATGGCGGTATGGCTGACCCGCGAACACGGGGTGGCCACTATCCCGGTGTCGGTGTTCTACCAGACCCCGCCTGAAGGGCAGCGGCTGGTTCGTCTATGTTTTGCAAAACGCGAGGAGACGCTGCGCGAAGCAGCAGAAAAACTATGCGTGATCTGAAGGGTTTACCCGATTTAACCGTGGCACTGGTGCAAACCACGCTGGCCTGGCATGACCGTCAGGCCAATTTTGAACATTTCGACGAGCTGCTTGAGCATGCTCGGGGCGCCGACCTGGTGGTGCTGCCCGAAATGTTTACCACCGGCTTCAGCATGGAATCCAAAACCCTGGCTGAACCTGAAGGCGGCCCAAGCACCGAGTGGCTGCGCAAGCAGGCAAAAAGGCTTGATGCCGTGGTCACGGGTAGCGTGATTGTGCGTGCGGCAGATGGCAGCCACCGAAATCGATTGTTGTGGGCCCGCCCTGATGGCGAAGTGCTGCACTACGACAAACGTCACCTGTTTCGTATGGCCGGTGAGCATGAGCATTTCACCCCGGGTGAGCGTCAGGTTCAGTTCGAGGTCAAAGGCTGGCGTATTCGCCCTTTGATTTGCTATGACCTGCGCTTCCCGGTGTGGAGCTGCGACCCTCACGACACCGACTTGTTGCTGTATACCGCCAGTTGGCCAGGGGCGCGTCGATTGCACTGGAACCGCTTATTGCCTGCACGGGCCATCGAAAATCTCTGTTACGTCGCAGCGGTGAATCGGGTGGGCACGGACGGTAAAGGGATGGTCTACACGGGCGACAGCCATATCTTCGACTTCCAGGGCGAGTCACTGCTCAGTGCCGGTGAGGCGGACGGCGTGTTCACCATGAGCCTCAGCGCGGCCGATCTGGGCGCCTATCGTGAGCGGTTCCCGGCCAACCTGGATGCGGACGATTTCGAGCTGCGCTGATGTGTGGAAGCCGTTATCAGACCGTGTGCGACTTAAAACCTGTGGGAGCGTGGCTTGCCCGCGACGGCATCACTGCGGTCTGTCTGCCAAACCGCGCCGCCTGAATCGCGAGCAAGCCCGCTCCCACAGAGGCTAGCCATTGCCGGTCCTGGGCCTCGATGAAATAAAAAGCCCCCAAGGCGTTCACCTTGGGGGCTTTTTCGTTTCGGGCCAATGCTTACGCCGCTTTAGCCTCGGTTTCGGTCAGCGAACGGTTCAGTGCGCTGAACACGGCCTTGAAGCTTGCCGTGGTGATGTTTTCATCAATACCCACGCCATGTACGGCACGCCCGCCATTGACCCGGAGTTCAATGTAGGCCGCAGCCTTGGCGTTGGTGCCCGCGCCAATCGCGTGTTCGTTGTAGTCCATTATTTCGGCGTTGACCGGCAGGCCAGCGACCAGCGCTTCCAGCGCGCCGTTGCCCTTGCCGCTCCAGCGCAGGTTGGTTTCGCCATCGCCTTTGGCCGACACTTCAACCTCGACTGCGCTATGGCCGTTCTCTTCCTGTAAACGATGGCTGACCAGCGCGTAAGGCGTATTGGCCTGCAAATACTCAGTGCGAAGCAAGTTGTGAATCTGCTGAGCCGTCATTTCCAGACCCAGGCGATCGGTTTCGCGCTGAACGACCTGGCTGAATTCGATCTGCATACGGCGTGGCAAGCTGATGCCGTATTCCTGCTCCAGCAGGTAAGCAATTCCGCCTTTGCCCGATTGGCTGTTAACCCGGATCACGGCTTCATAGCTGCGGCCAATATCCGCCGGGTCGATTGGCAAGTACGGCACTTCCCACAGGGCGTCCGGTTTTTGCTGGGCGAAGCCTTTGCGGATAGCGTCCTGGTGCGAGCCGGAGAAAGCGGTGTGGACCAGGTCGCCCACATACGGGTGACGAGGGTGAACCGGGATCTGGTTGCACTCTTCGACCACTTTGCGCACGCCGTCGATGTCCGAGAAGTCCAGTTGTGGATCCAGGCCCTGGGTGTACATGTTCAAGGCCACCGTCACCAGATCGACGTTGCCGGTACGCTCGCCGTTGCCAAACAGGCAGCCTTCGACACGATCGGCGCCAGCCATCAGGCCCAGTTCGGTTGCGGCAACACCAGTGCCACGGTCGTTGTGGGTGTGCAGGCTGATCAAGACGCTGTCACGGCGGTTGATGTTGCGGCCGAACCACTCGATCTGGTCGGCGTAGATGTTAGGGGTGGCGCACTCAACAGTGGCAGGCAAGTTGAGGATCATCTTGTGCTCAGGTGTCGGGTTCCAGACCTCGATCACTGCGTCACAGACTTCCTTGGCGAACTCCAGCTCAGTGGCGCTGAACGTCTCTGGCGAGTACTCGAATGTCCAGTGGGTTTCGGGCTGCTGGGCGGCGTATTTGACGAACAGCTTGGCGGCGCTGACCGCGATTTCCTTGATGCCGTCCTTGTCCTGATTGAACACGATGCGGCGAAACGCAGGGCAGGTGGCGTTGTACAGGTGAACGATGGCTTTTTTCGCCCCGCGCAACGACTCGAAAGTGCGTGCGATCAAGTCTTCACGGCCCTGGGTCAGCACCTGGATGGTGGTGTCGTCCGGGATGTGGCCGTCTTCGATCAGGGTGCGCACAAAATCAAAGTCGGTTTGCGACGCAGCCGGGAACGATGCCTCGATTTCCTTTACGCCAACACTGACCAGGGTCTTCCAGAAGCGCAGCTTTTTTACCGCATCCATCGGCTCGATCAGCGACTGGTTGCCATCGCGCAGGTCGGAGCTGCACCAGACAGGCGCGCTGGTGATGGTTTTTGATGGCCAGGTACGATCAGGCAAATCAATGACCGGGAAGGCGCGGTATTTGGAAGACGGGTTTTTGAGCATGGTCATCAGGCAATCCTTAATATGCGTGCCGACTATTCAGACGCGGCCAGCCGGAAAAATACAAAGCAGAGGGCGAGGCACCGCAATTAGCTTTGCAGTCGTGCGCTGACGAGGCAAAGGCTGCGATGTTGGCGGAGCAGGATGAGGGTGTGAGAGGTTTTCATAAGCTCAACCCTAACCACTGGGCTGAGAGATGGCAAGCGCATAAAAAACATTGAGATAAATGCTCGTATATGAAGAAAATACGAGTTTTAATTGCTGTATTTTGTTTTGCGTAAATCTAATATTGCGCAACTTCAAGGAAGGGCATGCCTCGGGTGCTGCGAGGCATGCTCTGTTTTTATGGCGTAATCAGGGTTGGAAGGCCCCGATGAAAATAGCCGGGTCAACCCTGGCGTCATTGAGGCTGACGTTCCAGTGCATATGGGGGCCTGTGGCGCGTCCGGTGGAGCCGACCTTGCCCACTACGTCGCCACGAGCCAGTTGCTGGCCAACCTTGGTGTCAATTTTCGACATATGGCAAAACATGCTGATGAAGCCCTGGCCGTGATCCACGAACACCGTGTTGCCATTGAAGAAGTAGTTGCCGATCAGGATCACTTTACCGGCCGCCGGGGTTTTGATGGGCGTACCTGCAGGTACGGCAAAGTCGAGGCCAGCGTGGGGGTTGCGTTCTTCACCGTTGAAAAAGCGGCGCACGCCAAACTTGCTGGACAGCGGTCCGTTGACCGGTTTGTCCAGCAGCAGGTTACTCGGGGTGTTGGGGCTGAAAGTACGGTAAGCCTTGATCTGAATCGCCAGCTCGTTGTCGATGCGCTTGATGTCAGCCGGGTTGGGGTTGACCTGGCGCTGGTTCTTCAGCGTGATGCGCTGCTCGGGGTATTTCTTGTTGCCCACCGTGAAGCTCAGTTCCCGCGAGCCGCTGATGATTGACTGGGGGCCCGGTTTTACCGTCAGCGGGATGCCGACAATCGCCCGCCAGGTGTCCTGCTCCTTGATCACCAGCACCGGTTTGCCATCGTAGGTTGCCTTGGGTGCTTGCGCGCCGGTCCCCAGCTCAATCACGGCAACACCGCCCGGCACCGGTTTATTCAATAAGCGCGTGATGTAACTGTCAGCTGCGTGCGCGTTGAGGGTCAGGCACAGCAACAGGACGGCAGAAAGAAAGCGTGACATCAGTTAATCCAGTAAGGAAAGGGTGACGGGCGTGAGGTGATTGTCCTCGACCCGGACTTGCAGTTCGCCTTCGCCCAGCCTGGCTTTCAAGCGCTGGCCGTTATGGGTTTGCCCGGCGCTGCGAATGGCATTGCCACGCTCATCCAGCAAAATACTGTAGCCGCGCCCAAGGGTCGCCAGCGGGCTGACCACGTGCAAGGTTTGCATCTGGCTTTGCAGCTGCATGCGGCGTGCCTTGAGGCCTTCGCGCATGGCCCGTGGCAAGCGTTCCGCCAGACTGTCCAGGCGCTGGCGCAACATGGCCAGTTGGCGCCCCGGATGCTGTGCCGCCAGTCGGGTTTCGAGGCGGATCAGACGCTCGCGGCGGGTATTGAGGCTGCGCTCGAACGCTCGGCGCATGCGCATGTCCAGGTCATCCAGGCGCTGGGCCTGCTGGCGCAGGCGTTCGCCAGGGTGGCGCAAGCGGCGTGCCAGGCCATCCAGTCGCAAGCGGTCGCGCATCAAACGGTCGCGAATGCGCATCACCAGGCGCCGGTGCAGGCTGTCAATTCGGCGTTGCAGGTCACTTGAGTCCGGTGCCAGCAACTCAGCAGCCGCAGAGGGCGTTGGCGCGCGTACGTCCGCTACAAAGTCGGCGATGGACACATCGGTTTCATGACCAACAGCGCTGACAATCGGCGTCACACAGGCATCGATGGCACGGGCTACGGCTTCTTCGTTAAAGCACCACAGGTCTTCCAGGGATCCGCCGCCTCGGGCCAGGATCAAGGCGTCGAAACCCCGGGCATCAGCCAGTCGCAATGCCCGGACAATTTGCGCCGTGGCTTCGCGACCTTGTACGGCGGTGGGGATCAGTGTCAGTTCGACCTGAGGCGCCCGACGACGAAAGACGCTGATGATGTCGCGAATCACCGCTCCGGTGGGCGAGCTGACAATACCGATGCGCTGCGGGTGAGCAGGCAGGGCAACCTTGCGCTCGGGGCTGAACAGGCCTTCGGCGCTGAGTTTTTCTTTCAGTGCATCGAAGGCCAGGCGCAGCGCGCCATCACCCGCGGGCTCCACTGTATCGAGGATCAGTTGATAGTCACCGCGGCCTTCAAACAACGACACCTTGCCCCGGACCTTCACCGCCAGGCCGTCCTTCAAGGCCTGGCGCACCCGCGCCGCGTTGTTGCGAAACAGCGCGCAACGCACCTGGGCGCCACTGTCCTTGAGGGTGAAATACACGTGGCCGGAAGCGGGGCGGGCGAGGTTGGAAATTTCGCCTTCTACCCAGATGTTGCTGAACACGTCTTCGAGCAACACCCGCGCCCGGCCATTGAGCTGGCTGACGGTCAGGACTTCTCGGTCGAGGTTGAGTCTTGCAAAGGGGTCTTTAATCATGCGGGTCATCATAAGGGCGGATTGTTCTGTCTGCACCTGCCCGGTTAAAGTCCGCGCACAAAAATACAAGGATGCAGTGCAATGGATTTGCCTTTTACGGGTAGCGAGTGGGTGTTGCTGGAGCTGGCAATTGCGCTGGCATATATCGTGTTTGGCGTGGCCGGGTTCGGCACTGCACTGGTGGCGGGGCCGCTGCTGATCCTGTGCCTGCCTTTGTCCAAAATCATCCCGTTGCTGGTGTTGCTGGATTTTGTCGCGGCATTTGGCAACTGGCTGCCTGCCCGGCGAGATGTGGCGCGCCCCGAGTTGTTGCGCTTGCTGCCGTGCATGGCGATCGGCTGCGTGGTCGGCGTGACATTCTTGCTTAGCCTCAAGTCCGACCTATTGTTGCTGTTGATGGGGCTTTTTATCACCGCTTACGCCTTGTATAGCCTGGCGGTAAAGGTGAAACCGACACAGGTGGCAGCCGGCTGGGCCATCCCCACGGGTATCACGGGCGGCTTGTTCGGCGCTCTGTTTGGCAGTGGCGGCTTTTTGTATGCGCTGTACCTCAACGCGCGATTGCCCAAGGAAGCGGCACGGGCGACCCAAAGTGCGTTGATCAGTTGCAGTACCGTGGTGCGCCTGAGCCTGTTTGTGATTGCGGGCGTATATGCCGACGGCGAGCTACTGTTGCTGGGCGCCTGCTTGTTGCCTGCCATGGCATTGGGGTTGTGGGTCGGGCGCCGGCTGACGCGCAAATTGTCCCGTGAGGCTTTTGTGCGACTGGTGACGTGGCTGGTACTGGCCAGCGGGATTGCGCTGATTGCGCGCTATCTGAGCGCTTGACCTCGCGGTGTGAGGCTTTAAGCTGCGCGCCTGATCCCACCGTTTCAGTGTGTTGCCCTTATCCCACGTATATGTGCCGTACCTCATGAACTCGCAAAGCATCATCGTTCCCAAAATATCCACGTTGCCGGTGCATGAGCCCCGTGCCAGGGCCATCGTGCGCTGGCTGGTGCGCAAGAACATCATTGAAGAAGAACTGACCACGTGCGGACGCACGGGCAACGGCATGGCGTATGCCATCGCACCGGGTGCCCGGGAGGTGGTGCTGCACCATGAGGCGCTGCCATTTGGTCAGCCGGTCAATGGCCTGGAGATCATTACCAAGCGCTGCATCTACACCCCGTCCAAGGGCTTTCTCGAAGAAGCCGGCTGCGCCGAGTGCCGCAAGGAAGTGGGGGAGGCGTTGTTCGACAGTCTCGAAGACTGGATGCCGGGGCGTACCGACAATTTCATTTGCCCGTTGTGCGCCCATGAAGACGACATCAACGGCTTTCTGTTTTTGCAGCCGTGTGCGTTTTCCAACCTGGGCTTTATTTTCAACAACTGGGCCGAGGCGGGTTTCAAGCAAAGCTTCCTCGACGAGTTTGCCGACTGGCTTGATCAGCCGGTGGCGTGGGTGCAGGTCGAGCTGTGAACCTGTAGTCGCTGCCGAAGGCTGCGAAGGGCATCGCGCGGCTTCCAGTTAACGGGTTGCTCCGCAACCCTTCGCAGCCTTCGGCAGCGACTACACGACTGTTTTTCTGCCTTCAAAGTCAGCTAATCATTGGCCCTTAGCGCAAAACTCTCTAAAGGTTTCCGTTGAGAGACTCAGGTGTTTTGAGTACAATGGCGCGCTTCCATTTTCCCGCTCGGGAGCCCCAGCGATGCTGCGTATCAGCCAAGAAGCACTCACATTCGATGACATCCTTCTCGTCCCCGGTTATTCCGAGGTTCTCCCGAACGAAGTCAGCCTAAAGACTCGTTTGACCCGTGGCATTGAACTGAATATTCCGCTGGTTTCCGCCGCAATGGACACCGTGACTGAAGCCCGTCTGGCAATCGCCATGGCTCAGGAAGGCGGTATCGGCATCATCCACAAGAACATGACCATCGAGCAGCAAGCTCACGAAGTTCGCAAGGTCAAGCGCTTCGAAGCCGGTGTGGTTAAAGAGCCCATCACCATCGAGGCTGATGCCACGGTACGTGAGCTGCTTGAACTGACCCGCCAGCACAACATCTCCGGCGTTCCTGTACTGCACAATGGCGACCTGGTCGGCATCGTGACGTCCCGTGACGTGCGCTTCGAAAACCGTCTGGAAGCTACCGTTCGCGACGTGATGACGCCTAAAGAGCGTCTGGTCACGGTCAAGGAAGGCGCCGACAAGGAAGAAGCCCGCGAACTGCTGCACAAGCACCGCATCGAGCGCGTGCTGATCGTCGACGACAAATTTGCCCTCAAAGGCATGATGACCGTTAACGACATCGAAAAAGCCAAGGCTTACCCGCTGGCCAGCAAGGACGATCAAGGTCGTCTGCGCGTTGGCGCTGCGGTAGGTACCGGCAAGGACACCGCTGATCGCGTGGCCGCCCTCGTGGCTGCTGGCGTTGACGTGGTGGTTGTCGACACCGCTCACGGTCACTCCAAAGGCGTGATCGACCGCGTTCGTTGGGTCAAGCAGAACTTCCCTGAAGTTCAGGTGATCGGCGGCAACATCGCCACCGGCGCTGCTGCTCTGGCCCTGGCTGAAGCTGGCGCTGACGCGGTTAAAGTCGGTATCGGCCCAGGCTCGATCTGCACCACCCGTATCGTGGCCGGTGTTGGCGTTCCGCAAATCAGCGCGATTGCCAATGTTGCTGCTGCCCTTGAAGGCACTGGCGTACCGTTGATCGCTGACGGCGGCATCCGTTTCTCGGGTGACCTGTCCAAGGCCATCGTTGCCGGTGCGTCCTGCGTGATGATGGGTTCGATGTTTGCCGGTACTGAAGAAGCACCGGGCGAGATCGAGTTGTACCAGGGCCGTTCGTACAAGGCCTACCGCGGCATGGGTTCGCTGGGTGCGATGTCGCAATCCCAGGGTTCCTCCGACCGTTACTTCCAGGACTCCTCTGCGGGTGCCGAGAAGCTGGTGCCGGAAGGCATCGAAGGTCGCGTGGCGTACAAGGGTTCGTTGACCGCAATCGTTCACCAACTGATGGGCGGTCTGCGTTCCTCGATGGGTTACACCGGCTGTGCCGACATCGAGCAAATGCGTACCAAACCCGAGTTCGTGCGCATCACCGGTGCCGGCATGGCTGAATCCCACGTCCACGACGTGCAGATCACCAAAGAAGCTCCAAACTATCGCGTAGGTTGATAGTGGTCGCACCCGGGCTCATGCACGGGTGCGATACGAATTAAGTCACCGGGGCTGTTTGATTCAGCCCCGTGTCGTTTCTGTAATTAATCGAGATTTTGTCATGGCCCTCGACATTCACGCTCACCGCATCCTGATTCTGGACTTCGGTTCCCAGTACACCCAGCTGATCGCCCGCCGCGTGCGCGAAATCGGCGTTTACTGCGAACTGCACCCGTTCGACATGGATGACGCAGCGATCCGCGAATTCGCACCCAAGGGGATTATCCTCGCCGGTGGCCCGGAATCCGTGCACGAAGCCGGCAGCCCTCGCGCGCCGCAAGCTGTATTTGACCTGGGCGTACCGGTTTTCGGTATCTGCTACGGCATGCAAACCATGGCTGAACAGCTGGGTGGCAAGGTCGAAGGTTCCGAGCTGCGTGAGTTTGGTTATGCCCGTGTAGACGTGGTCGGCAAAAGCCGCCTGCTGGACGGCATCGAAGACCATATCGACGCTGACGGCCTGTTCGGTCTGGACGTGTGGATGAGCCACGGTGACAAGGTCACCAAAATGCCATCCGACTTCCACGTTCTGGCCAGCACCCCAAGCTGCCCGATTGCTGGCATGTTCAGCGACGAGCGTGGCTACTACGGCGTGCAGTTCCACCCGGAAGTGACCCACACCAAGCAGGGCGGTCGCATTCTGTCGCGCTTTATCCTCGACATCTGCGGCTGCGAAGCCCTGTGGACGCCGTCGAAAATCGCGGAAGACGCCATTGCCAACATCCGTGCCCAGGTTGGCACCGACAACGTCTTGCTGGGTCTGTCCGGCGGCGTTGACTCCTCGGTGGTTGCAGCGTTGCTGCACAAGGCGATCGGCGATCAGCTGACGTGCGTATTCGTGGACAACGGCCTGCTGCGCCTGCACGAAGGTGAGCAAGTGATGGCCATGTTCGCCGAGAACATGGGTGTCAAAGTGATCCGCGCCAACGCGGCGGATCAGTTCCTGAACAACCTGGCTGGCGAAAGCGATCCAGAGAAGAAGCGCAAGATCATCGGCCGTACCTTCATCGACGTATTCGATGCCGAATCCTGCAAGCTGGACAACATCAAGTACCTGGCCCAGGGCACCATCTACCCGGACGTGATCGAGTCGGCTGGCGCCAAGAGCGGCAAGGCTCACGTCATCAAGTCGCACCACAACGTGGGCGGCCTGCCGGACGAGATGAACCTCAAGCTGGTTGAGCCGTTGCGCGAACTGTTCAAGGACGAAGTCCGTCGTCTGGGCCTGGAACTGGGTCTGCCGTACGACATGGTCTACCGTCACCCGTTCCCGGGTCCGGGCCTGGGTGTACGTATCCTGGGTGAAGTGAAGAAGGAATACGCCGACATCCTGCGTCGTGCTGACCACATCTTCATCGAAGAACTGCGCAAGGCCGACTGGTATCACAAAGTCAGCCAGGCATTCGTGGTGTTCCAGCCGGTCAAGTCGGTTGGCGTTGTAGGCGATGGCCGTCGTTACGCCTGGGTTGTAGCCCTGCGTGCCGTAGAAACCATCGACTTCATGACCGCACGTTGGGCGCACCTGCCTTACGAGCTGCTTGAAACCGTCAGCGGCCGGATCATCAACGAAATCGAAGGCATCTCCCGCGTGACCTATGACGTGTCGAGCAAGCCGCCGGCAACGATTGAGTGGGAATGATTGGACGTCTGGCACTGACCGGCACCAAGCAGCACTGAACACCCTGAAGCCCGCGTAATTGCGGGCTTTTGGCTTTTTGGGTCTGGCAATCCGTTGGCTGACGGGTTACCGACGGCCGTCGCACACCGGCGATTCGCCAATACGACCGAGCTTGCACATGTCCACGTTATCTTTGCGTTTGTAGCCTGCGTCTTTCATGCAATAGAAGTTCAGTAACCGCACATCGATTGGCGACCTGTCTCCCGCGCCATCAACATTGGTATATCCGCACGCACGCATCGCAGCAATGATCCCGGTCTGCGATACGCCCTCCTTGTACCATTTTGTGTAATCCGGAGCCGGCGGTTGAAAGCCCCTTCCCGTGCAACCAATCAGTAGCACAGCGCAAAAACCCAGCAGCAGGCTCCTCGTGAACATGGCGTTATTCCTTATGGTTTGACCTGCATAAAGTGAGTGGCGCCGTCGGGTGAATCTCTCCAGAAAGGCTGCGCGTAGGCCTCCTCGATTTCGGCACATTTTCGGCGCCAATTATTTGAACTCCCTGGTTGCTCAAAAAGCAATTGGGCTTAGTTCGATTGATTCATACGCGTTATTAAATTGTCAGCCATAAGTAATACAGCGACCCACTAAAACAAGCAGTTAGGAGCGCTATTCTCTGTGCTGTCAAAATACTGACAATAACAGCCAGTTGCATTCTTCCTATAAGTCGGTGATTTATCATGATCAAGATCATGGCCTTCTTGTTAATAGGAGTTGTCACTGCAGGATGCAACGGATTCGTGAAGCCCGACTTGTCGGGGCCCGTTAATGACGCGTACTTTACGGTCTTTTCAGGCTTTCCCGTGCCGTTTATGTACATGGCCTCGGCCGTGCAATGGAACGAGGAGTACGCCGTCACGACCGCGCACACTCCGTTTATCCCCAATGTTGCATACCGTTGTAGCACGCATTGCGATCTGGTCTTCATCAAGCACAAGGCAAGCGGCCACTTTCCATCCTGGCGGGCCCCGCGTGTGGGTGAAAGTATTACCGCAGTGGGGGTGAGCCCTTATCTGGTGACCACCACGGGCAAAGGCAAGGTGTATCAAACCCCCTTTCGCAATATCGAAGAGCATAGCGGTGATCTTTATGGCATCCACGACGCACCGCTGGTCAAGGGAATGTCGGGCGGGCCGGTCATCGCCAGTGACGGCAGCATTGTGGGTATCAATGAAGGGTTCTACTCGACCACATTGAACGATGTGATCACTCAGTCCGGCTTGAAAGGCGCGCAGAGGGTGAGCATCTTTATCCCGTATTCGATTATTCAGCGCGAGTGGCTGATGTTGCAGGCCCAGCTGGATGGCCCGCGTGGTTCGAAGTATGCGGTGAAGTAAACCCGGAGCACTTCGCCCTCTCTCTCAAAGGGAGAGGGTGAGGCCGGATTGGCTCTAGCGCCGTGCCACATCCGAAAAGTAGAACTTGTCCAGTGTATGCCGCGACTCGGTGTACTCGAACTGGCGCCCATCCTGCAGAAACGTCTGGTTGCTCACCACGATGACATGGCTCTGACCGTCCAGGTCCAGATGCTGCTGATCGTCCTTGCTGCGCGGCACCGCTTCGATGGTGCGCTGGGCATAGCTGATCTGCAGGTTCAGGGTTTGCTCGATGTAGGCATAAATCGAGTGCTGGGCAATGTCAGGATTGAGTCCCGGAATCAGGTCGCTCACGAAATGGTTGATGTCCAGGATCACCCGTTTGCCATCTATGCGGCGTACCCGTTTGATTCGGGTGATGAGGCTGCCTGCTTCCACATCAAGCTTTTCGCACAACCCACTCTCCATTAGCGCAAATTGCGTGAATTCAACGACGTCCGTGCTGACGTTGTCGCCCAGGCGCGGGTAAGTTTCCTGGAAGCTGACAATGCCACCCAGCTGAAACTCGATCGGGCTGGATGACAGCACAAAAGTGCCTTTGCCGTGGATCTTTTGCGCAAAACCGCGTTCCTGAAGTTGCTCGATGGCCTTGCGCACCGTGCCACGGCTGGCGTCATAACGGGTCATCAACTCGGCTTCGGATGGCAGGCGTGCGCCGCGGGCCAGGCGTTCAGTGGTAATGCTGGCAAGCAGATCGGTGTAGATCTGATTGTATTTAGTCATGGCGAGGGCTCTATGCCGTTGGGGCTCTGGGCCCGAACCTTAAGGGCAGGGGGTAGGCAGCGCAAGTGCAGACCCCGGGGGAGCAAGTAAAAAAATGCAAACTCGTCTGTACCAGTTGTTGCTTTAACTCGTACAGACGAGTATTTTTCGCTTCGGCGTGCTGCCAAAACGACGCTCCATAATAAAAATTCAAGCGGAAGACAACGCATGAGCCACGACTATTCCAAGATCGCCAGCGAGTTGCTGCACAGCCTCGGTGGCGCCGATAACGTTGAGCAGGCCGCACACTGCGTCACGCGTTTGCGTCTGGCGCTCAAGGATCCAAGCCGGGTCGACAGCGCAACCCTTAACCAGATCGATCTGGTCAAAGGCTCCTTTTTTACCGGCGGCCTGTATCAAGTGGTGATCGGCCCCGGTGAAGTCGAAAAGGTCTATGCCGCCCTGCGGGAACAGACCGGCCTGGCCGCAGCCACCATCGCCGATGTCAAACAGACGGGCGCCGACAAGGCCAACGCCATGCAGCGTCTGGTGCGGGTGTTCTCCGATGTGTTCATGCCCATCCTCCCTGCACTGATCATTGCCGGCCTGTTGATGGGGGTTAACAACCTGCTGGGCGCCAAAGGCATGTTCATTGCCGACAAAACCCTGCTCGATGCCTACCCGTCACTGGACGGTGTATGGAGCCTGATCAACCTGATGGCCAACACGTCCTTTGTGTTCTTGCCTGCTTTGGTGGGCTGGTCGGCTGCCAAGCGTTTTGGTGGCAGCGAAATTCTCGGCATCGTGCTGGGCCTGATGCTGGTCCACCCCGACCTGCTCAATGCCTGGAACTACGGCAAGGCCGTGGCCGGGCTGGACGGTCAAAGCCTGCCGTACTTCAACATCCTGGGCCTGTTCCAGATCGAGAAGGTGGGCTACCAGGGGCAAATCCTGCCGATCCTGATGGCGGCGTATGTCATGAGCGTGATCGAGAAATGGCTGCGGGCGCGGGTACCCAATGCCATTCAACTGCTGGTCGTGCCCATCACCACCATCGTCATCACGGGCGTGCTGGCGCTGGCAATCATTGGCCCGGTGACTCGCCACCTCGGAATCCTGATCACCGAAGGCGTGGTCATGCTGTTTGACCTGGCGCCGGTGCTCGGCGGGATGATTTTCGGCCTGCTGTACGCACCGCTGGTGATCACCGGCATGCACCACATGTTCCTTGCCGTTGACCTGCAACTGATTGCTACTCAGGGCGGAACGTTTATCTGGCCGATGATCGTCATGTCCAATCTGGCCCAGGGCAGCGCCGCGCTGGGCGTGTTCTACATGAGCCGCAATGTGCGTGAACGCAGCATGGCCTCGACCTCCGCGGTATCCGCGTATTTCGGCATCACCGAGCCGGCGATGTTCGGGATCAACCTGCGCTACAAATTCCCGTTTTATGCGGCGCTGATCGGTTCGGCCCTGGGCAGCATTTTCCTGTCGCTGAACAAGGTCCAGGCCTCGGCCATTGGCGTCGGTGGCTTGCCGGGCTTTATCTCGATCATTCCGCAGTACATCCCGATGTTTGTGATCGGCATGCTGGTGGCCATTGTCGTGCCGTTTGTCCTGACTTGCGCCCTGAGCCTGAAAATCATTCGTCCCGGTTATCGCGTCGTTTAAACCCCTATCCCGTAGTCGCTGCCGAAGGCTGCGAGCTGTCGAACTTTTACCGGCTCGCAGCCTTCGGCACCGACTACAGAGCCCATTGAGCAGGATTCTTTTATGCAAGACTGGCAGCGCTCGGTGATCTATCAGATCTACCCAAAAAGCTTCTACAGCCACGCGGGCAACCCGACCGGTGACTTGCTGGGCGTGGTCGACAAGCTCGATTACCTGCAATGGCTGGGCGTTGATTACCTGTGGCTGACCCCGTTCCTGCGCTCGCCCCAGCGTGACAACGGCTATGACATCAGCGACTACTACGCCATCGACCCGAGCTACGGCAGCATGGCCGATTGCGAGTTGCTGATCAGCGAGGCCAAGGCCCGGGGCATCAAGCTGATGCTCGATATCGTGGTCAATCACACCTCCATTGAACACGAGTGGTTCCAGCAGGCGCGCAGCAGCCTCGACAACCCGTACCGCGACTATTACATCTGGCGCGACCAGCCGAACAACTGGGAATCCAAGTTCGGCGGCTCGGCCTGGGAATACGAGGCGCAAACCGGCCAGTACTTTCTGCATCTGTTTGACCATACCCAGGCCGACCTCAATTGGGACAACCCCAACGTACGGGCGCAAGTGTACAAACTGATGTGCTTTTGGCGGGACAAGGGCGTGGGCGGATTTCGCCTGGACGTGATCAACCTGATCTCCAAGCCGGCTCACTTCCCCCAGGACAACAGCGACGGGCGCCGTTTCTACACCGACGGCCCGAATGTGCACGAGTACTTGCAGGAGATGCACCGCGAAGTGTTCGAGGGCCACGATCTGGTCAGTGTCGGCGAGATGTCGTCCACCAGCCTTGAACACTGCATCCGTTACTCGCGACCCGAGAGCAAAGAGCTGTCGATGACCTTCAACTTTCATCACCTGAAAGTCGATTACCCGAACATGCAGAAGTGGGTACGGGCCGACTTCGATTTTTTGCAGCTCAAGGGCATCCTCTCGGACTGGCAAGTCGGCATGCAGGCGGGCGGAGGGTGGAATGCCTTGTTCTGGTGTAATCATGACCAGCCGCGTGTGGTCTCGCGCTTTGGCGATGACGGTGAACACCGAGTGGTCTCAGCCAAGATGCTCGCCACCGCGCTGCATTGTTTGCAAGGCACGCCGTATGTCTATCAGGGCGAGGAGATTGGCATGACCAATCCCGGGTTCGAGGCTATCGAGCAGTACCGGGATGTGGAAACCCTGAACATCTATCGACTCAAGCGCGAAGCAGGCGCGTCTCACGATGAATGCATGGCCGCGATCAAGCAAAAGTCGCGGGACAACAGCCGCACTCCCATGCAATGGGATCACCAGGCGAATGCCGGTTTCAGCAGTGCCGAACCGTGGATCGGTATTCCCGCCAATGCACACGCCATCAACGTTGAAGATCAGCTCAATGACTCGTCGTCGGTACTGCATCACTACCGGCACTTGATCGCCTTGCGCCGCGATGAGCCATTGCTGCAACACGGTGAGTATCGCCTGTTGTTGCCTGAGCACTCTCAGGTGTGGGCGTATCTGCGTCAGGGTGACGGCGAGTGTTTGCTGGTGATCAACAACTTCTACGGCACACCCTGCGCCATCGAACTGCCGCAAGGCGTGATTGACGCGGGCATGGACCAACGGCTGCTGGTCAGCAACTACGACGACTGCCCGGTGCGCAGTCGCAGCATCTCGCTGCGCCCGTATGAGTCTTTCGTGCTGCACCTGAACACCTGAAGCTGGATTCCACAGAAATATGGCTGTAATCACATAAAAATAAAAAAGGTCGTCCCATGAAATCTTCACTCAACCACAGCATTTGCATCGCCAGCCTGTGCCTGCTGGCGCCACTGTCAGCCAGCGCACTGGAGTTCGCCGGTTACCTGCGCAGTGGCGTGGGCAACTCGCTCAATGGCGGCAAGCAGTCGTGCTTCAAACTGCCCGGTGCCGAGGCCAAATACCGGCTTGGCAATGAATGTGAGCAGTACGCCGAGCTTGAACTGCGCCAGGACGTGTACAGCTTCGAAGACGGCTCGGTGCTGAGCGTCGATGGCATGGCTTCGTTGTACAACCAGTACGACCGTCAGCTGACTTTTCAGGGCGACAACGGGGCGGCTCGCCTGCCGCAGTTGTACGCGCAGTGGTCCAACCTGCCGAGCCTCAACGGCGGCTCGCTGTGGGCCGGGCGTCGCTACTACAAGCGTAACGACATCCATATTTCTGACTTCTACTACTGGAACCAGAGCGCTACCGGTGCCGGTGTCGAAGACGTGCTCATCGGCGGCCTGAAATACAGCTACGCCCTGTCGCGCAAAGACAATCTCTACCAGGAAAACTACGTGACCCGTCACGACTTCAACGTGGCCGGTTTCAACACCAACCCCGGCGGCGAGCTGGAGTTGGGCCTCAGTTATCTGGACAAGCCCGAGCGCACCGACGCCCACAGCGGCTGGGCCATTACAGCGCAGCATGTACAGAGCGAGTTTCTGGGCGGCAAAAACAAATTTGCCGTGCAGTATGGCGAAGGCTCCGGCACCGGGCTGGGTTACACCGGTGACTTTCGGCTGGATAACAGCAGCAAGCGCTATCGCATCGTCGAGTTTTTTGACTGGCAAGTGACGCCGCGTTTCGGCGGGCAGATCGAGGCGGTGTATCAGAAGGATTTTCGCCCTGACGGCGGCAATCAGGAATGGCTGTCCCTGGGGGTGCGCCCGGCCTACGCAATCAGCGAGCAGTTCAAGCTGGTCACCGAGCTGGGGCATGATCAGGTCAAGGCTGCAGACGGTACGCGCAAGCTGAGCAAGTTCACCTTCGCGCCTACCTGGTCGCCCAAGGGGCCGGGCTTCTGGACGCGGCCTGAAGTGCGCTTGTACTACACCTATGCCAGTTGGAACGCTGCCGCACAACGGGCGGCCAATGAGCTGGACGCGGGCTCGGCCTTGTCCGATACCGGCGCGTTCGGCACGGCGCGGCACGGCTCAAATGCCGGTTTGCAAGTCGAATACTGGTGGAAATAAGCGGGCTGTCGGAGCTCGTGCTCCATCGGCATTTAACCGAATCAACTGCAGGTGAAGTCATGGTCACATCCCAACAACTCCAATTGCTGGCGCCACTGTCCGGTGTGCTGATGGCGCTGGATAACGTGCCTGACCCGGTATTTGCCAGTCGCCTGATTGGCGACGGCCTGTGTATCGACCCAACGTCGCAGGTGCTCTGCGCGCCGCTGGCCGGAGTGATCAGCAACCTGCAGCACACCGGGCACGCGGTCAGCATCACGGGCGACAATGGCGTGCAGGTATTGCTGCACATCGGGCTGGATACAGTGAGTCTGGGCGGCAAGGGGTTCACCGCGCTGGTCGAGGAAGGCCAGCAGGTGACTGCGGGGCAGGCGCTGATCGAGTTCGATGCGGACTACATCGCGCTGCATGCCCGCAGCCTGTTGACGTTGATGCTGGTGGTGAGCGGCGAAACCTTTGTTCCTCTGGGGGCGGGCCGCGATCTGGTTGAAAGTGGCCAGCCGGTGTTGAGCGTGCAACTGGCGCAGGCTGAAGCCGTGGCCGTGGCAGACGATCTGAGCACGGCGGCACACCGTTCAGCGCCCCAGGCCTTGCCCAATGCCAACGGCCTGCACGCCCGTCCCGCAGCGGTGTTCGCCCAGGCGGCGAAAGGCTTTGCGTCAACCATCCATCTGCACAAGCAGGGTGACAGCGCCAACGCCAAGTCGCTGATAGCGATCATGGCCTTGCAGACGGTGCACGGTGACAGTGTTTACCTCAGCGCCGCTGGCGCCGATGCCGATCAAGCCCTCAAGGTGTTGTCCGAGCTGCTGGCGTCCGGTTGCGGCGAAACGGTTGCGGCAATGCCGGTCGAGCTGTCGCCAGCGGTCGCGTCTGAGCAGGCTGCAACCGATGTGTTGCGCGGGGTTTGCGCTTCACCGGGCTCGGCCTTCGGTCATGTGGTGCAGCTCAACGAAAGCGCGCTGCAGATTACGGAGTTCGCGCCGCATCCCGCCCTCGAGCGCGACCATTTGGAGCAGGGGCTTGCAGAGGCCGCCCACGCGCTGAAAACCCTGTGTGACAATGCCCCGGGCAAGGCTCAGGCCGACATTTTCAAGGCGCATCAAGAGCTGCTTCAAGACCTGGGTTTGCTGGAGCAGGCGTTTGGGCTGATCGAGCAGGGCAAGAGCGCAGCTTTCGCCTGGCAAAGCGCCACGCAGGCCACTTCGACACTGTTCAAGGGACTGGGCAGCCACTTGCTGGCCGAGCGCGCGCTGGATCTGGAAGACGTTGGCCAGCGGGTGCTCAAGCTCATGCTGGGCGTGCAGGACCATGCCCTGGAATTACCCGACCACGCCATCCTGATTGCCGAACAACTGACCCCGTCCCAGACCGCCTCGCTGGATACCCGTAAAGTGGCGGGCTTTGCCACCGTCGGCGGGGGCGCCACCAGCCATGTTGCGATTCTGGCCCGGGCGCTGGGCTTGCCCGCGATGTGCGGGATGCTGCCCCAGGTGCTGGCGCTGGCCAATGGCACCCCGGTCCTGCTCGATGCTGATCGGGCAGAGTTGCACCTGCACCCGGACCCTGAACGCATCCAGCAGCTCACTCTCCAGCGTGCCCGGCAGCACGAGCGTCAGCAACGGGACCTGCAACAGGCCACTCTGGCGGCCTGCACCCGGGACGGGCGGCATGTTGAGGTCAGCGCCAATATCGCGTCCCTGGCCGAGGCCGAGCAGGCTGTGGCCCTTGGAGCGCAAGGGGTGGGCTTGTTACGGTCCGAATTTTTGTATCTGGAGCGCAACAGCCCCCCCAGCCACGACGAGCAAGTAGCCACCTACAGCGCTATCGCCCGCACCGTGGGTACAGAACACAATCTGGTGGTGCGCACACTGGATGTGGGCGGCGACAAACCGCTGGCCTACGTACCGATGGAGCACGAGGCCAATCCATTCTTGGGTATGCGCGGGATTCGTCTGTGCCTGGAACGTCCACACCTGCTGCGTGAACAGTTGAGCGCGATCCTGGCCAGTGCCGACCTGACCCGGTTGCACATCATGTTGCCGATGGTCACCCAGTTATCTGAACTGCGCATGGCCCGCCAGATGCTCGAAGAACAGGCGCTGGCGCAGGGGATCAGCACACTGCCAAAGCTTGGGATCATGATCGAAGTGCCGGCGGCGGCCTTGATGGCTGATCTGTTTGCGCCGCTGGTCGACTTCTTCTCGATTGGCACCAACGACCTGACCCAGTACACCCTGGCGATGGACCGTGACCACCCGCGTCTGGCCAGCCAGGCGGACAGCCTGCATCCGGCGGTATTGCGCTTGATCGCCAGCACCGTCAAGGCTGCCCACGCTCATGGTAAATGGGTTGGCGTGTGCGGTGCGCTGGCCTCCGAGTCGGTGGCGGTGCCGGTGTTGCTGGGGCTGGGGGTTGATGAGTTGTCAGTGAGCGTGCCGTTGATTCCGACGATCAAGGCCCGGGTTCGCGAGCTTGAGTTCTCGGCGTGCCAAACTCTGGCGCAGCAGGTGCTGGGGCTGGAAAGTGCCGAGCAGGTGAGAGCGGCATTGCAACCACGGGTGCAGCCCATGACTGCGTTGGAGTACTGAACATGTTCGATAAAATGCAAAAAGCATTCTGGAAAGCCCTGACCCCTGATCTGGTGGCTGATGAACCAGGCCAGTCGGCATCGATTCTGGACGAAGCCGTATTGGCGGCGCTCGGCGGTGCTCGTAACGTCAAGTCCGGGCAGCGGGTGGCCTTGACCCGTATCCGCGTGGAGCTGGCGGATGTCACGCGCATGGACCCACAGGCTCTGCGCGCTGCGGGCGTACCGGGGATCCTGAGCCTGCCGGGCGGTCTGGTGCATTTGGTGGTGGGGTTGTAAACCCGGGCCCACGGCCCATAGGTGGGAGCGGGCTTGCTCGCGATGACAGCGCTGCGGTGTACCTGTCACACCGCAGCGATCCAATCGCGAGCAAGCCCGCTCCCACAGGGTGTGTGTTTGCCTGGCAACTGTGACCCTTCGCCACCCCGCCCTTACTGTTTCGCAATTGCAGGTGTATCGTATTCGCCTTTTGCGGGCTTCACGTCCGCGCCGGATACGAGAGGTAGTTGAATCCATGTCCTTTACCCGTCGACAAATACTCGGTGGTTTGGCCGGCCTGGTAGTGGTGGGTGTTGGCGCAGGAGGCGCTTCGCGTTACTGGCTGGGCAAGGTGGCTGCCGAAAACGCAGGTCACGATTACGAGCTGATTGCCGCTCCACTGGATGTCGAGCTGGTGCCCGGTCATCAGACCCAGGCCTGGGCCTTCGGCCCTTCGGCACCCGGTACCGAGTTGCGGGTACGCCAGGGCGAATGGCTGCGGGTGCGGTTTATCAACCATCTGCCGGTCGCCACCACCATCCACTGGCACGGCATCCGCCTGCCGCTGGAAATGGACGGCGTGCCTTACGTCTCCCAATTGCCGGTACTGCCCGGTGAATATTTCGATTACAAGTTCCGGGTGCCGGATGCGGGCAGCTACTGGTATCACCCGCACGTCAACAGCAGCGAAGAGTTGGGTCGTGGCCTGGTCGGGCCACTGATCGTTGAAGAGCGCGAGCCCACCGGTTTCAAGCACGAACGCACCCTGAGCATCAAGAACTGGCATGTGGATGAAGAGGGCGGCTTCCTGCCGTTCAGCATTACCCGCGAAGCGGCGCGTGGCGGTACGGCGGGGCGACTGTCGACGATCAATGGCAGCCATGTGCCGACCATTGAGTTGCCGGCCGGGCAGATCACTCGCGTGCGCATCCTCAACCTCGACAACACGCTGACCTACCGCCTGAATATTCCCGGCGCCGAAGCCATGATCTATGCGCTGGACGGCAATCCCGTCGAGCCAAGGCCGTTGGGCAAGGATTACTGGCTGGGCCCCGGCATGCGTATTTGCCTGGGCATCAAGGCCCCGGCTGCGGGCGAGGAGCTGTCGTTGCGTGATGGCCCGGTACGCTTGGGCACCTTGCGCTCGGTCGCCAGCAATGATGCACCGACGCCGTGGCCGCCGGCATTGCCGGCCAACCCGATTGCCGAGCCCGACGTTGCCAGCGCCGAGAAGATCAACTTCAACTTTGAATGGGTCGGTTCGGTGTCCGAGGACCTGGGCCCCGATCAGCCACCCAGCTTGTGGCAGATCAATGGTGTTGCCTGGGACATCAAGGACAAGACCTGTGCCGACCGTCCCATTGCCAGGCTCAAACTGGGCCAGAGCTACATCTTTGAGCTCAAGAACATGACCCAGTACCAGCACCCGATCCATTTGCACGGCATGAGCTTCAAGGTGCTGGCGTCCAACCGCAAAAAGATCATTCCGTACTTCACCGACACTTACCTGTTGGGCAAAAACGAGCGTGCCCGCGTGGCGCTGGTGGCGGATAATCCCGGGGTGTGGATGTTCCACTGCCATGTGATTGACCACATGGAAACCGGCCTGATGGCCGCTATTGAGGTTTCCTGATGCGACAAGGGCGTCAACCCCAGATCATCGACCGCAGTCGCGATCAAGACTTTATGCGCGAAGCGCTGGCCCTGGCCGCCCAGGGAGCAGCCCTGGGTGAAGTGCCGGTGGGTGCGGTGCTGGTGCAAAACGGTGAAATTATCGGTCGCGGGTTCAATTGCCCGATCAGCGGCAGCGACCCCAGCGCCCATGCCGAGATGGTTGCCATCCGTGACGCCGCCACAGCCGTAAACAACTATCGGCTACCGGGCAGCACGCTGTACGTGACACTTGAGCCGTGCAGCATGTGTGCGGGGCTGATCGTGCATTCGCGGGTGGCGCGGGTGGTGTATGGCGCGCTGGAGCCCAAGGCCGGGATTGTGCAAAGTCAGGGGCAGTTCTTTACCCAGGGCTTTCTCAACCACCGGGTAGTGTTTGAAGGCGGGGTATTGGCGCAAGAGTGCGGGGCGGTCTTGAGCGAGTTCTTCAAGGCCAGAAGAGCGAAATCCTAGGGACATCAACCACCCAACCTGTGGGAGCGGGCTTGCTCGCGATGCAGACGGCGCGGTCAATCTGGATTCGCGCGGTGATGCTATCGCGAGCAAGCCCGCTCCCACAGGTCGTGGTTATTTCTTCGCGATGATCACCGCCCGCATCGGCGCAGGCAGGCCTTCGATGGTTTTGCTGTGGTCGTTGGGGTCAAGGTAGTCGCTCAGTGACTGGAACTTCATCCACTCGGTCGCGCGCTGTTCCTCGACCGTGGTGACGCTCACGTCCACGCAGCGCACGTCGCTGAAACCAGCACGGCGCAGCCAGCGCTCAAGCGCCGGAATCGAAGGCAGGAACCACACGTTGCGCATCTGTGCGTAACGGTCTTCAGGCACCAGCACCTGATTCACATCGCCTTCAATCACCAGGGTTTCCAGCACCAGCTCACCGCCTTTGACCAGGCAGTCTTTCAATGCCAGCAAATGCTCGATGGGCGAACGACGATGGTAGAACACGCCCATGGAAAACACCGTGTCGAAGCCTTCGAGGTTCGGCGGCAGGTCTTCGAACGGGAAGGGCAAGTGCCACGCGGCCTCTTGCTGCAAGAACCGCTGTACAGCCTGGAACTGGCAGAAAAACAGCCAGTTGGGGTCAACCCCGATCACGCTGTGAGCACCGGCGCCGAGCATGCGCCACATGTAGTACCCGTTGCCGCAACCCACATCGAGGATGCGCTTGTGCTTGAGGTCGATATGGGGGGCAACGCGTGACCATTTCCAGTCCGAGTGCCATTCGGTATCAACGTGCACACCAAACAGGTCGAACGGGCCTTTGCGCCACGGCGACAGGCCCATCAGCGCCTGGCGCATCTGCGCACGGGTTTCGTCGTCGCAATCGGTGTCCAGGGTCAGGCCGTCAAGCAGGTCGATTTCACTGGGTTTGACGTTGGGCAACGCATCCAGCGCGCTTTGCCAGCGCTCCAGATCGCCGTGGCCTTTCTCCATTTTGACGTCGAGCTGGGCCTGCAGGGTGTTGGCCCATTCAGCCAATGGAGTGCCGGCCAGACGCCGGGCAAGTGGGGACAGATCAATCATGGCAAGGCAATCAACGAGGCGAAGTTAAGACACTGGAACCACGGCACGACTTTCGAGAACCCGGCCGCCAGCAGGCGCTCGCGGTGTTCTTCGAGGCTGTCGGGCTTCATGACGTTTTCGATGGCACTGCGCTTTTGCGCAATCTCCAGATCGCTGTAGCCATTGGCACGTTTGAAGGCAACGTGCAGCTCGGTCAACAGCGCGTGCTCTTCGGGATCACTGAAGCGCAGTTTTTCCGAGAGGATCAAGGCGCCGCCCGGCAGCAGCGACTGTCGAATCCGTCCAAGCAGCGCCAGGCGCTCATCGGGGGCGATAAATTGCAGGGTGAAATTCAGCGCAACCACTGACGCGGGCTCAAATTCCAGCGCCAGGATGTCACCTTCGATCACTTCAACGGGCAACAACTCCTGAAACATCGAGTTCTGCCCATTGAGGTATTCGCGACACCGCTCGACCATCGCCGCCGAGTTGTCTACCGCAATGACCTTGCAGCCTTCGGTGCGCACGTGTCGGCGCAGGGCCTGGGTCACCGCACCCAGCGAACTGCCCAGGTCGTACAGGACGCTGTTGGGCTGGGCAAATTGTGCCGCGAGCACGCCGAGGTTTTCGACAATCGTCGGGTAGCCGGGCACCGAGCGCTTGATCATGTCCGGGAACACCCGCACCACGTCTTCGTTGAAGGCGAAGTCCGGCACCTGTGCCAGGGGCTGGGCGAAAATACGGTCGGGTTCTTTGCTCACGGCGGTTCCGGCGATGGGAAATTTTAAAGGGGCGGCATTTTAGCCAAGTTAGCGCCTGGATGCGCGCTCTGTCTGATAAACCGTTCAGCGACTGCTCTGTGAACGCACTGAGGCGCCAATGCCCCATTGGCCGAGCCAGTAAGTGAGAATGATCAGGTAGGGCGCTGCGCTGAAAGGCAGCACGAAGCGGTCGATGCCAATCAGGCTGTCCGAGACCACGAACGCCACCGCGCCCGCGGCTGCCAGCCAGGCCGAGCGCCCGGGTACGTGGGTGCCCAGGCGGGCGAGGGCGCGCCACAGCATGGCGCTGATGGCCAGGGCGTAGACACACACCGGGATCAGCAAATCCCCAAGGCCCCTGGAGGCCATTACGGTCAATAAGCTGCCTCCGGCAAGCAGCGCCAGCCCCAAAGGCAACAAGGCCGGACGGCGGCAGTCCACAAGGTAGGCCTTGAGATAGGCCAGGTGGGCGAACAGAAACGCGCCCAGGCCAAAGACAAACAGGTCTTGGGGCCATGCCAGCAGAATGTCACCCAGCACGGAAAACAGCAGGCCGATGCTGACCCAGCGTCGATACGGGCTGGCCGGGGTGTCCTGTAGCCAGCCGAGCAGCATCAGCACGGGCACCGGTTTGCTCAGTAAACAGAGCAACGTGTCATGGGTGCTCAAACCGTAGAGGTAAGTGCCCGCGCCGATCACCGCCAGGATCAGCCACGTCATATCAGTTCACCGTGATCGCGCAGTCGAATACGTGTGCGGGTTCGGCTTCGGGCTCCCATGGCTGTTGCGAGGTCAGGCGCAGGCGCCCGCTGCCTGCGGCAAACACCTGGAAGCGCCAGGTCGAGAGCCCGCCACTGCCCAGCAGCTGGCCATCGTCGCTGCTTGTGTAGACCTCCGGGCCCAGGCTGCGCAGTACGCCGCCCGCGGAGTCCTGAATGGCCCAGCGATAACCGGTGGTGGGGTTGCTGGGCAGGGACACAATCAGATGCTGCCCTACGTGCAGTTGCTTGGGGCAATCACTTTGTGATTCGACAGTAACGTTATGTGCAGGCTGTTGAGCGCAGGCCGCCAGCAGGCTGAGGCCAAGCAGAGGGATAAGGCGTGCAGAAAGCATTGAAGGCTCCGGTCAGACAAACACAATGGCTCAGCATAACCCATGACGGAGGCTGCGCCATTTGTCGGCTACCGGTCAGAGACAGGCATGGGGTGGGCTGATGGTGAAATCGCCACTCATTTCCATGCTGTTGCCGTTGTGGTCCAGGCCTTCCATTGTGAACAGCCGTGCGCTGTAGCAACTCTCGACCACGCTCAGGTGCAAGGTGCCGACGTCGGCCTGGTTCAAGTGATAAACCTGGCGGCCATCGACTTCAATGCATTCGATGTAGGACATCGATTTGATGGGGCCGTGTTCGTCTTTTTTAAACCCATAAATGCCGGACTGGATATTGATGTCCAGGGTCAGGGTCACAGCGCGATAGCGGGTTGAGCCGAAGTCATCGAACTCGGCCGTGATGACAATTTTCTTTTGGCTGCTGGCGAATGTCATTTCCTGGGCAGTAAAAGCTGGGCGGTCGAGCAACTCGGCCTTGAGCTCTCCCCGGGTTCTAGGGTTGAAAACCTTTTGCCCTGGTTCGTTCTGCCTGAGGACATCCGGATTTTCATACACAGGATGATGAAGTGGCATAGTCGGTTCCAGCGTTATTTTTGTGTGATTGGGCTCTATTAACGATAGAAAGTGTGCAGATGTCTACTGTCAGAAATGACAGTAGACGTGTCTAGAATAGATCTCACACGACATGTTGCAGGCAAAAAATGTGGGAGCGGCTTGCTCGCGATGCAGGCAGCGTAGCTTGTCAGGCAAACCACGCTGCTGCCATCGCGAGCAAGCCCGCTCCCACCGGGGTCAGGCAGCTACAAAAAACAGCCTTTAAAACAGCACCTTGGCCACATCGGTAAAGCGCTTGGCAAAGTGCACGGTGATGCCTTCTTTCAGATAATCGGGCAGTTCTTCAAAGTGACCGCGGTTAGGTTCGGGCAAGATCAGCTCGTTGATTTTTTGCCTGCGCGCCGCGATCACTTTTTCACGCACACCGCCGATCGGCAAAACATGCCCGGTCAGGGTCAGCTCGCCGGTCATGGCGATGCCTTTTTTCGGCGGCTGATTGCGCGCCAGAGACAGCAGGGCACTGGCCATGGTGACGCCTGCACTCGGGCCGTCTTTGGGCGTGGCGCCTTCAGGGACGTGCAAGTGCACAAATGCTTCATCGAAAAACTTGGGGTCGCCGCCAAACTGTTTCAGGTTGGAACTGATATAGCTGTAGGCGATTTCGGCAGACTCTTTCATCACCTCTCCCAGTTGCCCGGTCAGCTTGAAACCGCGGTTGAGGGTGTGAATGCGGGTGGCCTCAATGGGTAATGTCGCGCCGCCCATGCTGGTCCAGGCCAGGCCGGTAATCACTCCGGTGCCGCTGATCACCTGCTCGTTACGGAACACCGGCATGCCCAGTGACGCTTCGAGGTCTTTGGGGCCGATCTTGATCACAGCCTTCGGGTCTTCCAGCAACTTGACCACTGCCTTGCGCACCAGTTTGCCCAGCTGCTTTTCAAGCTGGCGCACCCCGGCTTCGCGGGCATAACCGTCGATCACTGCGCGCAGGGCACTGTCGCTGATGCTCAGGCTGTTTTTGGACACGCCCGCCTTCTCCAGCTGTTTTGGCCACAGGTGGCGCTTGGCGATCGCGACCTTTTCTTCAGTGATGTAGCCCGAGAGGCGAATGACTTCCATGCGGTCGAGCAACGGGCCGGGGATCGAGTCCAGGGTGTTGGCCGTACAGACGAACAGCACTTTGGACAGGTCCAGGCGCAGGTCCAGGTAATGATCGAGGAAATCGACGTTCTGTTCCGGGTCCAGGGTTTCAAGCAAGGCTGACGCCGGGTCGCCCTGGAAGCTTTGGCCCATTTTGTCGATCTCATCGAGCATGATGACCGGGTTCATCACTTCAACATCCTTGAGCGCCTGCACCAGCTTGCCCGGCTGGGCGCCAATGTAGGTACGGCGATGGCCCTTGATCTCGGCCTCGTCACGCATGCCGCCGACGCTGAAACGGTAGAACGGGCGCCCCAGGGATTCGGCAATCGATTTGCCGACACTGGTTTTACCCACACCCGGCGGGCCTACCAGCAACACAATCGAACCGCTCACCGAGCCTTTGTAAGCGCCCACTGCCAGGAATTCGAGAATCCGGTTTTTGATGTCATCCAGCCCGGCATGGTGGGCATCAAGCACTTTGCGCGCGTGCTTGAGGTCGAGCTTGTCCTGGCCGAACACGCCCCACGGCACTGACGATGCCCAGTCCAGGTAATTGCGGGTAACGGCGTATTCCGGCGACCCGGTTTCCAGGATCGACAGCTTGTTGAGTTCTTCATCGATGCGTTTTTGCGCCTGGGCTGGCAGCGTCTTGCCTTCAAGCCGCTGCTTGAACTGCTCGATATCGGCGCTGCGATCGTCCTTGGTCAGCCCCAGTTCCTGCTGGATCACCTTGAGTTGTTCCTTGAGGAAGAACTCGCGCTGATGTTCGCCGATCTTGAGGTTAACTTCGGCTGAAATCTCTTTTTGCAGCCGCGCGACTTCGACTTCCTTGCGCAGCATGGGCAGTACTTTTTCCATGCGTTTGAGCATGGGCACGCAATCGAGCACTTGCTGCAGCTCGTTGCCCGTGGCCGAAGTCAGCGCCGCCGCGAAGTCGGTCAGCGGCGAAGGGTCGTTGGGGCTGAAGCGGTTGAGGTAGTTCTTCAACTCTTCGCTGTACAGCGGGTTGAGCGGCAGCAGCTCTTTGATCGCATTGATCAGCGCCATGCCGTACGCCTTGACTTCGTCAGTGGGCTGCTTGGGCTGCTGCGGGTATTCGACTTCCACCAGATACGGCGGGCGGTGATGCTTGAGCCACATGCTGATGCGCACGCGGGTCAGGCCCTGGGCCACGAATTGCAATTTGCCGTTTTCGCGGCTGGCGTGGTGAACCTTCACCAGCGTCCCGTATTCCGGAAGGCTTTTGGTGTCGAAATGGCGAGGATCCTCAGGTGGCGTGTCGACAAAAAACAGCGCCAGAGAGTGATGAGGTGACTTGCTGACCAATTCGAGGGTTTCAGCCCAAGGTTCTTCATTCACGATGACCGGCAAGACTTGTGCCGGGAAGAACGGGCGATTGTGAATCGGGATGATGTACACCTTGTCCGGCAGATTTTGCTCGGGCAATGCCAGCTCAGTCCCGCCTGAGTGGGGTTGGTGTTCGGATTCGGAGTGTTCTACATCGGTGTACTCAGTGGTGTTGTCCGGAAATTCTTGCTGGTCGCTCATGGGGCACCTGCGCAATTGGGTATGGGTGTTAGATGGGGCGCGGTGCCAGTGGTTTCAATGGTGAACAGATTTTCATGGTCAATTGGCGTGTAGCCGCTGAGGAGCGATGCGAGGCTGCGACGGGTTGCGCAGCGACCCTGTTTGAAGGTCCTTGGGCCCTTATCGCAGCCTGCGGCAGCGACTACACGTGGTGTTCAAGGCTTGGAAAGGCATCATTCCGGGAGAGCGTTTTTAAGTGAAAAACGCCCACAAAAAAAGGCGGCTATCTCTCGATAGCCGCCTTTCTTAAAACCCGCTGAAAAACTTACTCAGCCAGTTTGAACGCCATGACATAGTCACCTTTTTTGGTGCCCAGACCGCCATGACCGCCCGCCATGACCAGCACGTATTGGGTGCCGTCCTTGCCGGTGTAGGTCATTGGGGTGGTCTGGCCGCCAGCAGGCAGGCGACCTTCCCACAGCATTTTGCCATTGCTTACATCGTAAGCACGCAGGTACTGGTCAAGGGTACCGCTCAGGAAAGCTACGCCACCCGCCGTGGTGAATGTGCCACCCAGGCTTGGAACGCCCATCGACAGCGGAATTGGAACCGGCGAGCTGTCACGCACGGTGCCGTTCTTGTGTTTCCAGATCAGGTTGTTGTTGGTCAGGTCGACCGCAGCAACATAACCCCACGCCGGTGCCTGGCAAGGCAGGCCGAGTGGCGACAGCAGAGGCTCCAGGATCACGCCGTAAGGCGAACCTTTGTTCGGTTGAACGCCGGAAGTTTCGCCTTTGCGCGGGCCCATTGCAGCCACGTCGGCCTGCGGAACCAGCTTGGAGGTGAACGCCATGTAGCTCGGGTTCAGGAACGCGATCTGACGAACCGGGTCAACCGAAATGCCACCCCAGTCGAACACGCCGAAGTTGCCTGGATACACGATCGAACCTTGCAGCGATGGCGGGGTGTACATGCCGTCGTAACGCAGGGATTTGAACTGGATCCGGCACAGCATCTGGTCAAACGGGGTCACACCCCACATGTCACGCTCGGTCAGGACCGGCGGGATCATGTTCAGGTCCGAACGAGGTTGTGTCGGTGCGGTGTGGTCGCCTTCTACAGCGCCGCCAGGGGCCGGGATCTCGTTGATCGGCACGATGGCTTCGCCAGTGCGACGGTCAAGTACGTAGATGCTGCCCTGCTTGGTGGAAGCCAGCAGAGCCGGTTTCACGCCATCAGCGGTTTTGAGGTCCATCAGGGTCGGTTGACCACCCACGTCCATGTCCCACAGGTCATGGTGAGTGAGCGGACGGTACCAGCGGACTTTACCGGTGTTGATGTCCAGAGCGGTGATGCCAGCGGCATAGCGCTCGGAATCTTCGGTACGGTCGCCGCCGTACTGGTCAGGCGTCTGGTTGCCCATCGGCAGGTACAGCATGCCGAGGTCTTCGTCGACAGCGAACATCGACCACATGTTAGGCGAGTTACGGGTGTAGGTTTCGCCTTCAGCAATCGGTGTGGTTTTTTCCGGGTTGCCGCTGTCCCAGTTCCAGACCAGCTTGCCGGTACGTACGTCGTACGCACGGATCACGCCAGAAGGCTCGTCCGTGGAGATGTTGTCGGTCACGTGGCCGCCAATCACAACCAGGTCTTTGGTCACGGCAGGTGGCGAGGTGGAGTAGTAGCCACCGGGTGCGAAGTTACCGATGTTGTGACGCAGATCGACCGCGCCGTTCACACCGAAGTCTTCACACACTTTACCGGTGTCGGCGTTCAGTGCGATCAGGCGGGTGTCCGCAGTCGGCAGGAACAGGCGACGTGGGCACGAGTTGCTCGAAGTGGCAGCAGCAGGCTCGGCAGCGCTTTGTTCAGTGCTGGCTTTGGTGTAGGCGTTTTCGTCGTGATAAGTCACGCCGCGGCAGGTCATGTGTGCCCAACCTTTGAAGTTTTCAGCGTTCTGAGTGCTGATCTTCGGGTCGTAGCGCCAGATTTCCTTGCCGGTATCCGGGTCAAGGGCAATCACCTGGCTGTGGGGAGTACACACATACAGCATGCCGTTGACTTTCAGCGGGGTGTTCTCGGCGGTTGTTTCGCCGGGATCGCCTTCACCAGGAATGTCACCGGTGCGGAATGTCCAGGCTGGAACCAGCTTGTGGGCATTTTGCGGGGTGATTTCTTTGAGTGGCGAATAACGGTCGCCATAGGCGGTACGACCGTATGACTGCCAGTCACCTTCCGGCATGGCCGGTGCGGTGTTGGTCATGCCAGGTACGGCATCACGGTCCAGTTGGCCTTTGACTTCACCCGGGCTGGTGAACTGGCTGGCCAGTGCTGCCAGGCCTGCCAATACCACGGCAACGCTCAGCGCGCCGGTAGCCACAGGTGCCGACTGACCGCGCAGAACCGGGCGACGGAACCAAGGCAGCAGCAGAACGATACCGATGGCGAACCACACGGCCAGGCGTGGCACCAGTTGCCACCAGTCCAGACCGACTTCCACCAGTGCCCACACGGTGCTGGCGAACAATACCAGCGCGTACAGCGTCAGTGCCGCACGGCGCCCGGCAATCAGCAGCGCGCCCGACAAGCCAAAACCGATACCGGCCAGCAGGTAGTACCACGACCCGCCCAACGTGATCAGTTTGATACCCCCGGCCAACATGGCCAGGCCCATTAGCAGCAGCAAGATACCGAGAAGGCTCGGTAGCAGGCGGCTTCGACTGAAAGCACCATCAGTGCTCATAGTGTGGTTCTCCGTTACGTTAGAGGTGTTCCCGCGAGGGCGTGTCTTGAAAGGACGAACCGGCGCGGGAGTGAATCAGCTAAATAGGTGTTTGATTGCAACCTTCAAGGTTGCCGTCGTAGTCCGCTCGTCAGAACGAACTTTGAATTTTCAGACCGCCAATCAGCGCGTCATCCAGTTGGCTGACGCCACCCGGGTGACGGATGTATTGCAGGTTCGGTCGAATGGTCAGCCAGTTTGTGACGTGCACGCCGTAATACAGTTCGGCGCTGTACTCTGTGTCCTGAGGCGGCAGGTAGGCCGGGTTGTCGAAGTCGTAGACGGCACGGGCCTGATTGGTGGCCTGGGCATTCTTGCGATAAGCCGGATTGACGTGAACCCGCGCCATTGCAAAGCCGATGTCGTCCTTGGGCCGCGCATCGAACACGCCTTTGTAGACGACACCTGCCTGGACATAGTTGTCCACGGCGTTGGTTTTCTTGTCGTGCATAGTGGCATTGGCGAACACACTCAAGCCCCTCGACTGATCGCTGGCGCGGGTAGTGAGTTGTTGTTGCACGCCCAGCCACATCCCGTGTTTGCTCGAACTGCTGCGATACGCTTCACCCGTCAAGGCGGCAGGCTGGCCGTTGGCATCTTTGTAAGCATCTGTTGCCTTGGCATTACTGTAGTAGTAACCCGCGCGGTATTCCCCTGGCAGGCCATTAATTTTTGGCGTCCATACCAGTTCAATCGGCAGTACCGCGCCCTGGGTACCGCTACCGCTGAGTTTGAATCCGTTGCCGCGATCCAGGTTCGACGGGTTTTGCTCATAGGCGCCGACCTGTGCGTACAGCTCGGGCGTCAGGTGATATTTGACCCGCAGTGCCCACTGGCTGACGGGCCAGTTGTACCAGATGCTGCCAGCCCAGTTGCCCACCTGGGAGCCGCAGAACGCCAGGTTCTGGAAGTCGCACGGGAAGCTGTTGAAGTCCTCGCCCTGACCAAAGCGGCCGACCTTGATGTCGAGCTTCTGATCAAAGAACTTCTGCTGGTACCACATCTGCGTCAGGCGGGTGGTTTGACCACGGCCCCAGACTTCCTGGGCCGAGGTGAAGCCACCAACCCGTGGATCGTTGATGCGATCGTTGCTGATGTTGTTGCCGCTGCGATGGGTAATCGTCAGTTGGAACTCGGCGTCGTCCCAGCCCAGAATTTTTTGCAGGTCCAGGTGCGTGCCCAGGCCGAACTGGTCGCTGTAGCGCGCCGTACGGTCATGGTCATAGCCGCCATGCAGGTTCGAGCCCACTTCGCCCACGTAATCGAGAGAGAAGGCATAGCCCTGTTTTTCCAGTTCGCTGCGGGTGCCGCCCCAATCGCCGAGCATCCACTTGGAGTCGGAGTCAAAAGCGGGTGCTGCCTGCACGCAGGTGGCCAGGCCAAGAGCGGTCATGCCGCCGATCAATGCCAGGGCTTTTTGCCCGGCAACAGGAAGCAGCGCGCTGTGTTTGCGCATATTCAGGAGTGTGGACATAAGTCGAGATGCGAGTCTTTATAGGTATGGCTGTGGCTGTGGGTAGCGCTGTCTTTGGGGGCAGGGCTTGCACTTCAGATTTAAGGGAGAATGAATCGTTTCAGCCCTTTGTGCGGAAATGATAAAGCCCTGAAACGTTTAGAAACAGCACTTTAAGTGACATGGATCATTTCTGATTCTGTAACAGTGTGCTGCGACCCATCGCCTCAGGGGCTTTTTGTCTCATGTTCGGTGCTGTTGGCAGGTAGTTACGACCAAAGACGGTATTGAGCACAGAGTGCCACGTTGACAGGTAATGGGGTGCCAGCAAACGCCAGAAGGGCAGGAGCAGTGTGGGAGCGGGCTTGCTCGCGATACCTTCGGCGCGGTCCGGCAGGAACACCGGGGCGTCTGCATCGCAGGCAAGCCCGCTCCCACAGGTTGTGTCGTGTGTTGGGAGTTGCTTGCTTAGAACGTGGTGCGCAGGCCGACCTCGATACCGCGCCCGGGGGCGGGTGCTATGTCGCGCAAAATCGAGCTGGCATAGCGCACGGTCTGGTTGGTCAGGTTGTCGCCTTTGACGAACGCCAGCCACTGGCTGCTGCCTACATCGAAGTGATAACCGGCGCTGGCGCCCAGGGTTGTGTAGCCATCGGTCCCCGATTCGTTGGCTGGCACACGGCCCTGATTACTGGCGTGCTCGACGTCAATACGCGCCTGCCAGCGGTCAAGTTCCCATAGCAGGCCACTGCTCAGGCGCAGCGGGGCAATACGGGGCAACGCTTCGCCTGTATCGAGGTTGATGGCCCGGGTGTAGTCACCGGACAGCTCCAAAGCAAATTTGCCGTAGGCGCTTTCCCCCAGCTTCCAGTGATCTTTGGCTTCAAAGCCTGTGAAGCGTGCCCGAACTCCGGAATAGGTGTATTCCGGAATACCATCGGCGTCGGGTTCTCCTTCGTCATTCAGCGTACGACCTGTGCCCAGCAGGCCGATGTAGTTGGAGAAGTGGCTGTAGAAAACGCCAACGCTGCCCTTGTGGGTGCCATTGTCAAAGCGCAGTGCCAGATCGCTGGACACGGCTTTTTCCTTCGACAGAGTGGCACTGCCCACTTCATAGGTGCCGGTGGCGACGTGGGCGCCATTGGCGTACAGCTCATAAAACGTCGGGGCGCGTTCGGTGTAGCCCAGGGTGGCGGCCAGCGACCAGACAGGAGTAAGGGTGAACACTGCGCCCGAAGACAGGCTGCCTGCAGTGAAACTTTTGGAGCGGTCGGCCGCAGAAAAGCGCTCATTACCCTTGGCATCCGGGTCGACCACGGTGCGCTCCAGGCGCCCGCCGAGGCTGAGTTTCAGTCGCTCGGTGGCTTGCAGCTCTTCGAGAATAAACAGCGCGCCGCTGTTGGTATCGGTCTGCGGCACGAAGGCTTCTTCGCCCAGAGCCGAGAACTCGTTTCGATTGACCTGTGCGCCGACCACCCCTTCCAGCGGGCCGATCGGCACATGGCGGGCTTCGACGCGGGCTTCGTAGCCCTTGTTCTTGAACGTGGTGCCGACTTCGCCGCCCTCGATTTCGCGGTGTTCGTAATCGGTGTAGCCGGCATCCAGTTTCAGCGAGCTGAAAGGGCCCTGCAGGTTGCGTATCTCGGAGGCGAACGCGTAGTGATCCTGTTTCATGCGGATACGCACGTCCTGCTCGGCCGGTGAGCCGTAGTTGGCGTCGTAAGTGCTGTAGGACAGACCTGCGTAGCCATCATCCCACGTGTAGGAACCGCCCACTGCGCCGCCGTCCTGGCGGCCGTTGCTGTTGCCTAAACGGCCTTTCTTTTCGACGCCATCTTCGCTTTCGGGTGCATGACGGCTACGGGCATAACCCGGGATTTTCAGGTCATTGAATTCGCGAGCGTTGGCATCCAGGTGCAGGGCGAAGGTGCCATCGCCGGCTTCCAGTTTGCCGGCACTGCTACGGGTGGTGGCTGCGCCGCCGTAGCGCAGTTCGCCCGCGCCGTGAATGCCTTCGATGGCTTCGGTGGGGATGCGGTTGTCGAAGGTGTTGACCACGCCGCCGATGGCGTTGCCGCCGTACAGCAAGGCCGCCGGGCCGCGCACGATTTCGATGCGCTCAACGTTGACCGGGTCCAGTGGCACCGCGTGATCGTAAGACAGTGACGAGGCATCCAATGCACCAACGCCGTTGCGCAGGATGCGAATGCGGTCGCCATCCAGCCCGCGAATGATCGGGCGGCTGGCGCCGGGGCCGAAGTAGGAAGAAGAAACACCCGGCTGTTTGTTGAGGGTTTCGCCCAGGCTGCCTTGCTGTTGCAGGGTCAGATCGTCGCCTTCGAGCACCGTGGTGGGTGACGCTGATTGGCTATTGCCCAACGGGTTGCCGGTAATGACCTGCGGTTGCAGTTCGAGGGCATAGGCAGGGGAGGCGAGCAGCAGTGCGGTGGCGAGCGGTGTCAGGTGAAGACGTCGTAGATGACGTGGGAAGGCAGGGGAGGACATTGCAAGTTCCTTGGCAAGGTGACGAATGAAAGCGGCGCTGAGCGCTCTTTGAAGTGAAAGCTATAGTTACAATATAACATCACTTTAATGGTGTCCAAGCGGAACTTTCATTTGGGTGCCGGGTCACGGCTAGACTTGCTCCGTACCGAATGCACTTCCCCCTGAGCAGGTGCTCGGCTAAGGTGCGCGGCTTTCTCTCTATTGCTTTAAAGGCCCGGCATGACTGAATCCAACAACAACCCATTGCACGGCGTGACGCTGGAACAGATCCTCACTGCGCTGGTGGCGCATTACGAGTGGGAAGGGCTGGCCGAGCGTATTGATATTCGTTGCTTCAAGAGCGACCCGAGCATCAAGTCGAGCCTGACGTTCTTGCGTAAAACCCCGTGGGCGCGGGAAAAGGTCGAGAAGCTGTACGTGAAATATGCCCGTACCAAACGCGAAATTTGATCGGCCAATGAGTGTCGCGTCACGCACGCTGTGCACCGTGATGGCAATCCTGGGCTGGAGCGGCCTGGCCATTCAGCTTGAGCTGGTGCTGTTCGCCCGCTGGATGAGCGGAGCGAATGTGGTGGGCGGGCTGGTGAGCTATTACAGCTTTTTCACCATTTTGACCAACACCCTTGCCGCCTGCGTGTTGACGTATGCCGCAGACGCCCGCAGCTCAAAGGGCAGGACGTTTTTCTTGCAGCCGTGGGTCAGTAGCGGCATTGCCGTCAGCATTATCGTAGTGGGGGCGGCATATAGCCTGTTGCTGCGCCAGCTCTGGCAGCCTGAAGGCTGGCAATGGTTGGCCAATGAACTATTGCATGACGTGATGCCGGTGTTGTTTGCGTTGTACTGGTGGTTTTACGTGCCGAAGGGGGTGTTGCGGGTGAGCCATATAGGGCTCTGGATGCTGTACCCGGTCTTGTATTTCGCCTACATCCTGCTGCGCGGGCACCTGTTGGGTGTGTACCCGTATCCGTTTATCGATGTCGAGAAATTGGGCTACGGGCAAGCGTTTATCAATGCAGGCGGGATTCTGGCAGGATTTGTTGCGGTCGCGCTGGCGGTGGTGGCAGTGGACCGTTACAGGGGCCAACGGGCCTGATCCCGGCCTGGCTTTTGTGGGAGCGGGCTTGCTCGCGATAGCCTCACCAGGCGGGTCAGACAAACCCCGTTGCTAGCATCGCGAGCAAGCCCGCTCCCACCGAATTTTGCCGTGAGTCCTACTCTTCAGCACCACCTTCCAGGCGCCAATACCCCACGGCCTTGACGAACTCTTCGTTCAAACCGTGGGTGTCGAGCAGTACCCGGCGCACCTTGCGCGACAACGCGCTTTCGGTCGCAACCCAGGTGTAGAGCTCTCCTGAAGGCATGCTTAATCCGGCAACAGTCTTGAGCACGTCCTGCCCAGGCACATCGCGATGTACCCAGATCACCTCGACCGACGCGGCACTGTGCAGGGGCTGTTCCTCAAGGGCGTTTTCCACCTCGACCACCACTAAGGCGCGGCGATTGGCGGGCAGCTCTTCCAGTCGGCGGGCGATGGCAGGCAGTGCGGTTTCGTCACCGATCAGCACATAACTGTCGAAGATGTCCGGCACTACCATCGAGCCTCTTGGGCCGCCGATATGCAGGTACTGACCAGGCTCGGCCTGAGCGGCCCAGGTGGCAGCGGGGCCGTCACCGTGCAGTACAAAGTCGATGTCCAGTTCAAAGGTGTTCAAGTCATAGCGGCGCGGGGTGTAGTCGCGCATCGGCGCCATGACGCTGCCTTTCAGACCGGCACTCAATTCCAGATTTTCCAGCGCTGCCAGCTCTTGCTCGGTTTGCGGGAAAAACAGCTTTACGTGATCGTCGCTGCCAAGACTGATGAAGCCCGCCAGCTCTGGTCCACCCAGGGTAATACGGCGCATGCGCGGGGTCAGGTCGACGACCCGTAGCACTTCAAGCTTGCGACGTTTGATTTCATGCATGACACGGTGAATGGTCTGGGGAGTAGCAGCATTCATTTAGCGTTCTCCTGTGCAGGCTGGGCAGTGACAGGGCCATCGACGATGGCTTTGGCGGTGTTGTTGAGTAAGTCCCGTACCCGCAGGATTTCTTCGGAGCTCCAGCGACCATGGTGCATCTGCAAGGCATGGCGCAGGTTGTGTACAGCCTCGTGAATCTCGGCGGGACGATCATGGCCGCGCAAAGAGCGCTTGCTGACATCGATGCGCATGCGCACGCCGTCCAGGGCAATGGCTTGATCACTCAGGGACTGGCGACCAAGGTCGGTTACGCAGTAGCGTTTTTTGCCACCCTCAGCGTCACCCTGAATCAGTTCGCTTTCTTCAAGGAAGGTCAGGGTGGGGTAGATCACGCCGGGGCTCGGGCTGTACGCGCCGTCGAATAAGCCTTCGATCTGGCGGATAAGGTCGTAGCCGTGGCAAGGCTGTTCGGCAATCAGTGCCAACAGCAGTAATTTCAAATCGCCTGGGGCGAATACTCGGGGTCCGCGTCCGCCGCGTTCGCGACCGGTGCGTTTCTCGAAGCCGTCTTGACCCGCGCCATGTTCGCGGTGGTGGGGATGATGTTCGCTCATGTTCTCTTCGCTCTCGTTAAGTTAGATACAACTTAAGATATATCTTAAGAAATGTAAAAACTCACTCGACGAACGGTAATGATTCTCATCGGTCGACAGGGTTCTGGTTCACACGGACCCCATCGCGAGCAAGCCCGCTCCCACAGTGCTGTGGTTTTCACACCCTTCGAGGGGGGGCACAGAACTGTGGGAGCGGGCTTGCTCGCGATGGCATCACCCCGTTTTGCCAGACAGACCGCGGTGTTTTGCTATTTCGCTGCGGTTTGTATCGACGCTGGCGCCAGGCACAAGGTGTTGGTACCCGGTTGCAGATAGGGTGTGAGGATCGGTGCCATGCCCTTGAGCACTTGCACCGGCAGTGCGGAGGTGAATTTGAATGCCTCGGCCGAGCGCCCCGGAACGAAGGCAGTCAGGGTGCCGAAGTGATGCTCGCCGATATAAAACACGAAGGTTGCTGTGCGGTTGATCGACTTGGAACTGAGAATCCGTCCACCCGCCCCCATGCTTTCGATACGGTTGTCGCCGGTGCCGGTCTTGCCGCCCATGGCCAGCGGTGAGCCGTCATCAAGCTTGAAACTGCCCGAGACCCGGCGCGCAGTGCCGGCATCCACCACTTGGGACAAGGCTTCGCGCAGGGCCGTGGCGACTTCGCTGGGCATGACCCGCACGCCTTTGTCCGGGTCGTTGATCAGGCGGGTTTCATAGGGGGTATCGGCGGCGAAATGCAGGGTATCAATGCGCAACACCGGCAAACGCACGCCATCGTTAAGAATGATGCCCATCAGTTCGGAAAGTGCCGCCGGGCGATCCCCGGAACTGCCCAGCGCGGTGGCAAGGGAGGGCACCAGATGGTCGAACGGGTAGCCGACTTTTTGCCAGCGTTGATGGATGTCCAGGAAAGCTTCGATTTCCAGCATGGTGCGGATGCGGCTGTCACGGGCGCTCTTGTGCCGGCTTTTGAACAGCCAGCTGTAAACTTCCTGACGTTCGTGCTCGCTGGCGCCGACGGCTTGCTGGAAGGTGGCCTGCGGGTTATTGAGCAAATACCCCAGCAACCACAGATCCAGTGGATGGACTTTGGCGATATAGCCCTGGTCAGGCAGGTTATAGGCACCGGGGCCGTAGCCCTCATACAGCTTGGTCAGCCGCTCATCGGTGATTTTGTCGCTGCTCAAATGGGAGCGCACAAAGCGGTTGAAGGTGGCCTGGTCTGAGTTCGGGAACAGATAACGATGCACGGCCGCCATTCTGATGGCGGTGGGGTGCATGCTGTCCAGGAAGGTGTCGAGGCGGGCCTTGGAGTCTTTGCCCCGGTATTTTTTCCAGAACTTGAGCATGAATGTCGTGCCTTCACGGTCGGCGAAGCGGCTCAGATACTCCTGGCGAAGCGGGTTGCTGTCGTCGCGCAGCAACTCGACGTTGTTGCTGGGAGACTGGTAGCTGGTGTAGCGCACCACATCACGCATCAGGCGCACAAAAGGCAGGTTGATCGACTCTCGTATCGAGTCGCGCAGCGTCGCCGTCCGGTTGTTGTCCTGGCTGCGGAAGTTGTGGAAGTGATGCATGCCGCCGCCGGTAAAAAAGCCTTCACCGGGGTTGGCGGAGTATTGGCGGTTGAGTGCTGCATCGAGCATTGGCGCAAGGGTTGAGCCGGGTTTTTCGATCAGGTAACCCAGCGCCCAACGGGTCAGGGGGTCTTGATCGGTGATCGGGATTTTTCTCAAGACGACGCCGGGCTGGCTGGCATAGCGATCATGCAGTTCTGAAATGATTTGCAGGTAGGTGGTCAGGACTCGCAGTTTGGCTGTTGAGCCCAGTTCCAGTTTGCTGCCTTCGTTGATGTCGAAAGGCTGGTCGGTGCTGTCGGTTTGCACCCGTGCTCGCGCACCATCCGGAGTGAGTTCGAACAAGGTAAAGCTGTAACGCACTTGCGCGGTGCTGGTGGGGGTCAGCAGGTAGGGGCCAAGCAGGCCGATCTTTGCGGCAAAGGCCGGGTCTGCCAGTTGACGCAGATACTCACTGACCTGACGTTGCAGATCGCCTTGCAAGGTACTGGTGGCAGACAGGTCCAGACGGTCAAGGTCATACAGCGGACGCTTGAGCAGCACTGAAAGGCGGCTGCGGGCCACGCTGATGCCCTTGTTGGTTTCGTTCGGTTGCATCGTCGGCGCCAGGGCCCAATCGCGGTAGGTCACGTGGCTGGCCAGTGCGGCTTCAGTGAGTGCCGGATCAATCACATTGTTTTGTGCCAGCAGGCGTATATGGCTGTCGGTCAATTGCGCCAGTTCGTCACGGCCTCGGGCCAGGTAATGGGAGGGTCTGCGCTGGGCGATCATCAGTGACAGCACTTCGCGCAATGCCAACCCTCTCTGAGCGAGGCTTTTTGGGTCTGTGGCGGTACTGCTCAGCATCTGGTTGACCTGATTGAAGTCGGCGCCGTACCACACCCGCAAACCTTCGGCCATGCCGTGGACTTCGCCATGACCGGGCACTGCCGACAGTGGCACGCTGTTGAGGTAGTCGCGCACCACCTTTTGCCGGGCGGGCAGTGTCTGTGGACCGTCCTGATAGGCTCGCACGCTGGCCGAGACCATCTGGCGCAGTTTTTCGCTGCCCGACAACGTCAGTCCATCGGGTGAATGACGATATTTTTCAAGTTGGGTGGCCAGGGTGCTGCCACCTGCGGACTGCCCCGGCAGATGCAGCATCTTGGCAACCTGCGAGTACGCGGCCATGGCAAATCGCGGCCAGTCCACGGCAGGGTTCGCTTGCGGCTGCGCAGGGTCAAGCAGGTCGCGGTTTTCGATAAACAGCAAACTGTGAACCACCAGCGGGGGAATGCTCGCAAAGCTTGAGTACAACTGCTGCGGGTAGTTGTACTGATACAGGGCGCTGCCCGCACAATCGGTGATCGAGAGTCCTGTCTGAATTTTTTCCGAATAGGGTACGAAAAACCCTTTCTCGCTGTAGCCCAGTAACTCTGGCGAAAAGCGGCTTTGTTGAGTGATTACGTAGTCACGTTTTAGCAGGCGTGGAAGGAAGTCGCCTAATGCGCTGTAGCCCAAACGCTTGTCGAAAGGCCCATCCCCAGGATATTGAATCGCGTCGGACGGCCCCGCATGCATCGAATAGCTCAATGAGGCGGCAAAGCGGCTGAATTCACGGGCTTGCAGCTTGGAGCTGCGCACCTCCTGTGCAATGGCAAATCCCAGTACAACCAGTCCTGCCAACACCACTAGGCCGAACACGAGCCATCCATAGCGCTTGGGTTCAGGCGAGGGTGGCGGGGGTGCAGCATTGTCCATTGCTGCTGATGGCACCGCCGTTTTTCTGGAGCTTGAGTTCCACAGTACGCCCATAGTCGACAGTTCCAGGTACGCATCTTGGTTGCGCTTGATTGAAGCGTAGACGCTGGCGGATTCGGGTGAAAAATTTGTGAGGGTAATCTGATAATCCTATCGCCGCAGAGGATAGGGCTTGTCGTGATGCAATCGTCCCGCGTGACGCAAAGCGAAGGAATAGAGCCCTTGCTAGTGGTAAATACGATCTGTGTAGGGGAATGACTGTGCACCAACCCTGTGCAATACTCGCCGCCGATCTCAGTAGGGCATTTCCCTTCTGGTCTAACGGCCTACAAAGCCCGGGCTGATCAGGAGGTTGGACAGGTGACCCGCCCGTCTTTTCGAGCGCTCTATTGATGCATATCCAATAACAATATGAGGTTGTATTTTTATGCCAGTCGGCAACCACCCGCCCCACGGTGAAACCGTTCAAGGCGGCCCGCTCAAACGCGAACTGGGCGAACGCCACATTCGCTTGATGGCGCTTGGCGCCTGTATCGGCGTAGGCCTGTTTCTGGGCTCGGCCAAAGCCATTGAAATGGCCGGTCCGGCCATCATGCTGTCCTACATCATCGGTGGCCTGGCCATTCTGGTGATCATGCGTGCACTCGGCGAAATGGCCGTACACAACCCTGTGGCCGGTTCGTTCAGCCGCTACGCCCAAGACTATCTTGGCCCATTGGCCGGTTTTCTGACCGGCTGGAACTACTGGTTCCTGTGGCTGGTGACCTGTGTCGCTGAAATCACTGCCGTGGCGGTGTACATGGGCGTCTGGTTCCCCGATGTACCACGCTGGATCTGGGCCCTGGCGGCGTTGATCAGCATGGGCTCGATCAACCTGATCGCGGTGAAGGCGTTCGGTGAATTCGAGTTCTGGTTTGCCCTGATCAAAATCGTCACCATCATCGCGATGGTCTTCGGTGGTATTGGCATCATCGCGTTCGGCTTTGGCAACAACGGCGTTGCGCTGGGTATTTCGAACCTCTGGACCCACGGCGGCTTTTTGCCTAATGGCATCCAGGGTGTGTTGATGTCCCTGCAAATGGTGATGTTCGCTTACCTGGGCGTCGAGATGATCGGCCTGACTGCCGGTGAAGCCAAGAACCCGCAAAAGACCATCCCGAGTGCGATTGGCTCGGTGTTCTGGCGCATCCTGCTGTTCTACGTCGGCGCGTTGTTCGTGATTCTGTCGATCTACCCGTGGAACGAAATCGGCACGTCGGGCAGCCCGTTTGTGATGACCTTTGAACGCTTGGGTATCAAGACGGCGGCAGGCATCATCAACTTCGTGGTGATTACCGCAGCACTGTCGTCATGCAACGGTGGCATTTTCAGTACCGGTCGCATGCTCTATAGCCTGGCGCAAAACGGTCAGGCGCCTGCCAACTTTGCCACCACCGCGAAAAACGGTGTGCCGCGTCAGGCATTGCTGCTGTCGATTGCCGTCCTGCTACTGGGTGTAGGCCTTAACTACATGGCTCCCGAGAAAGTGTTCGTCTGGGTGACAGCCATTGCGACCTTTGGCGCGATCTGGACCTGGTTGATGATCCTGCTGGCGCAACTGCGCTTTCGCAAGAACCTGAGCCCGCAAGAAGCCGCCGCCCTGAAGTACCGCATGTGGCTTTACCCCTACAGCTCGTACGCGGCGTTGGCGTTCTTGTTGATGGTGGTCGGTCTGATGGCCTTTTTTGAAGAAACCCGAATCGCCTTGTTTGTAGGCCCCGGGTTTCTGATCCTGCTGACTGTGCTGTTCTATGTGTTCAAGTTGCAGCCAACGCAGAGCTCACCGGCCAAGGTCAACTAAACGCCTGTGGGAGCGGGCTTGCTCGCGATAAGGACGCCGAGGTCTTTCAGACTGATCTCGGGATCCCGTCGCGAGCAAGCCCGCTCCCACATCAGCAGCCACTATTTGCGCGACAGGCGCTTGTTCCAGTCCAGCCAGGCCGCCAGTACGGCCATCATCCCCACGCCCATCAGGGCGCTGAACACTTGCATCACAACCCCGTCACCGCCCAGTGCATTGAGCATGTCGGCCAGCGGTGCCAGGACCACCCCCAGGCAGAACACTTCCAGCGAATAGCGGCCCATGCGGCAGGCCTGACGGGTTAGCCAGTTGTTCAACCAGTCACCCTGAGGCACCACTTTGGCCGCTACATAAGCCAGGGCCAAAAAGTGCAACAAACGCACCGGCGACAGGTTGGTCTTGCTGATCGGATAGAGATGCTCGCCCAGCCAGAGCGGCATGACGGCGTCGTGGAACTGCGGCCACTTCCATGACAGCGCCAGTAACCCGGTGATCAACAGATAGGCCGCCGCCCCCACAAACACAGGCTGACGGGATAACGGCCGGGTTTCAGGGGCCTTGTCGCGCTGCCCGTGAAGCGCCGCAGCACCCCCCAGGATAAACAGGAACTGCCAGGCCATCGGGTTGAAAAACCACACCCCGCCTTCCTGTGCCGCCAGGTTCCAGACGGGGGCCAGCAGGTACAGCGCCAGGGACACGCCTACCACATACACGGCTTTGCGCAGCAGCATCGGCAATACCAGCGGCAACCCGAGCAACAGCACGATATAGAGTGGAAGCGGGTCCATCAGGTTGGGTTTGAAGCGCAGCAGCAACTCGTCGGTCAGGGCCTGTTGCGGGTTGCTCAAGAAGTATTGCAAGCCCATTTCCTGCACCAGGTCGCGGGTTTCGACGTGGCTGTTGGCATAAAAAACGATGCCCATCAGCACCGCCAGCAGGAAGATGTGCACCACGTACAGCACCCAGGCGCGGCGCAGGATTTTCACGCTGGCGATCAGGAATCCATCCCGTTGCGCGATTTTGCCGTAGGCCAGCACCGCGGCATAACCGGCGAGGAATACAAAGATTTCAGCTGCATCACTAAGGCCGAAATTTCGTACCGTCAATTCGGCCAGCGGGTTGTGGGGGATGTGATCCCAGAAGATAAAAATCAGCGCCAGCCCGCGAAAGAAATCGATGCGGTGGTCGCGTCCGTTAAGTATCACGGCGAGTACTCGAAAAAATGAATAAAAATGGGCGCAGCTCAGAGTACACGCCACTTGTTGGCGGCGCGCAGGGTGACGCTAATAGCGTTTAAATGCAAAGGCTGTGGATAGCTGCCGTGTGTGACCTGACAGCAGCTATCACTTCGCTTGAATGGTCTACCGGGTTTTTGTATCAAGGATGTTCTGGGGAATACGTTTCAGGGTTTTATTCTGACGAGGTTGCGAATGACCCTGAAGAAATTTTCAGCGTCAGGCGCTGTTTGCAATGCCGTCCAAAACTCCGTTTCCAGGGCTCGATCGGGCTCTGTCAGCCCGTGATCGAGCCAGAGTTTATTTAAAACTCATGCATCATGATAAACGTGCAGGCTTTTGACTGATGGGCATTGATCAATGGCACCAGCCGGCGGAAATGTTCGCTTTGGCAATGGGCATCCAGTGCGTCCTGATCCGGCCATTGTTCGATAAAGATGAAGTGCCCGGGGTCCGCGTGATCCACAAACAAGTCATAGGCAATGCACAGGGGTTCCTGTCGGGTTTTTTCCACCAGTTCGGCGTACCACGGGCGTACGGTCTCCAGATGTTCGGGCTTGATGAAGTCTTCAGCGATCACCTTCAACATGTTGCTCAGTCCTTGTGTGCGTCAGGCAGCGGCGATTTCGTTGGGCTCGAAGCTGTCAGCCCGTGCCATTTGCCACATGCGCGAATAGAACTCGCCATTGACCTCTCCGGTGAGCAATTCGCCGGGCTTGAGGAACACATGCAGTTGCGAGAACAGTTTGATTTCGGTCGCGGACATGCGTCGCACCAAGTGCTTGGCCTTGAGTTGCGCCGGGTGTTCCAGGCCCGCCGCGGCCAGCATTTCGGCCAGGGCCTTGAGGGTGTTGCGGTGAAACTGAAAAACCCGCTGGGCCTTGTCCGGCACCACAAGCGCCCGCTGGCGCAACGTATCCTGGGTGGCCACGCCGGTGGGGCATTTGTTGGTATGGCAGGACTGCGACTGAATGCAGCCAATGGCGAACATAAAACCCCGCGCCGAGTTGGCCCAGTCGGCACCAATGGCCAGTACGCTGGCAATGTCGAAGGCGCTGACAATCTTGCCACTGGCACCCAGCTTGATCTTGTCCCGCAGATTCAGGCCCACCAGGGTGTTGTGCACGAACAACAAACCCTCGCGCAACGGTGCGCCGATATGGTCGGTGAACTCCACGGGTGCGGCGCCTGTGCCGCCTTCCTTGCCATCGATCACGATAAAGTCCGGCAGGATGCCCGTTTCGAGCATGGCCTTGGCGATGCCCATGAACTCCCACGGATGGCCCAGGCAGAACTTGAAGCCGACAGGTTTGCCGCCAGACAACTCACGCAACTGCGCGATAAAGAGCATCAGTTCGATGGGCGTCGAAAACGCGCTGTGACGCGAAGGTGAGATGCAGTCTTCGCCCATGGGTACACCGCGTGTTTCGGCGATTTCCAGGGTCACTTTGTGCTTGGGCAGAATACCGCCGTGGCCCGGTTTGGCGCCCTGGCTCATCTTGATTTCGATCATCCGCACTTGTGGCGTACGGGCCTGGGCGGCAAAACGTTCAGGGTCGAATCGCCCGTCCGAGGTGCGGCAGCCGAAGTAGCCACTGCCCAGCTCCCACGTCAAGTCACCACCATTCTCACGGTGATAGGAGCTGATGCTGCCTTCTCCCGTGTCGTGGGCAAAGTTACCGAGCTTTGCACCCTGATTGAGGGCGCGGATGGCATTGGCGCTCAGAGAGCCAAAACTCATGGCCGAAATGTTGAAGATGGACGCCGAATACGGCTGGCTGCATTGCGGGCCGCCCACCACGATTCGAAAGCTGCTGGGGTCGGTCAGCGGGGCCGGGCGCATGGAGTGGCCGATAAATTCAAAGCCTGGCTGATACACGTCCACCAATGTGCCGAAGGGTTTGTCGGCACTTTCATTCTTGGCCCGTGAGTACACCAGCGAGCGTTGAGAGCGTGAGAAGGGCAGCGCGTCGCTGTCAGATTCCAGCAGGTATTGGCGGATTTCCGGGCGGATGGCCTCCACCAGATAGCGAATGTTGCCCAGGATCGGGTAGTTGCGGCGCACGGCGTGGGGGCTTTGCAGCAGGTCGAAAATTCCCAGCAGGCTTAACGCCAGGGTGACGGCAGTAAAGGGCCATAACCATTCATGGTGCATGAACGGCAGGCTGGCGAGGGTGAAAATGACGCAACATGCAAAAAACGCATAACGGCTTAACAGTGACAGGCTCATACGGTTTCCTGTTTCAGGCTGATCTGTTCCCTCAGGCGGTTGCGCCTCAAAAGGTCGAGAACAGAAAAAGGACAATAGAACCCTCTCTTTGAGTCGGAGGTTTGCAGGGGAGTGTTGGTCATCCATCACGCAAATGCCAACTCCCTGTCTGAATATTCATTGAACGGGATTTCCTTTGCGGCAGCATCCCTACCAAAGTCGGGCATTTCATACAGAAGGCTCGGGTAAAAATGACATCTGTGTATTTTCAGGTTTGCCGGCTCGTGTGATCCTGCGCGCACCTTTTATCGTGTCGGCCCCTGAACGTGACCTCTCCAGAACCCATGACATCCAACATCATTCGTATTGCTGCTGCGGTATTGATCGGCCCTGATGGCCAAACCCTGCTGGTGCGCAAGCGCGGCACCCAGGCGTTCATGCAGCCCGGCGGCAAGATCGAAGCCCACGAACAACCTGTTACAGCATTGGCCCGAGAGCTGGAAGAAGAGTTGGCTTTGGTGATTGATCCGGCCACCGCCACCTGGCTGGGCCATTTCGCGGCCCCGGCGGTCAACGAACCGGGCTTTGAGGTGCAGGCCGAGCTGTTTTTGCTGCATATCAGCGAGCCGGTCACCCCTGCCGCGGAAATTGAAGAAGTGCAGTGGATCGATCCGCAGGGGGATGGTGGCCTGGTCTTGGCGCCCCTGACTCGCGATCTGGTCTTGCCGTTTTATCGCAATGCGTTGCTGACCAGGACTGCCTGATGATTCCAGCCCACGACCTGCTGATTTTTGCCGCGGCCTGCCTGCTGATGGTGCTAACGCCGGGGCCGAACATGATTTACCTGATTTCGCGCTCCATCTGCCAGGGGCGCCAGGCCGGGGTCACGTCTTTGCTCGGGGTTGTGGCGGGGTTCTTTGTGCATATGTTTGCCGCCGCCGCGGGCCTGACGGCTGTATTTTTGGCGGTGCCAATGGCCTATGAAGCACTCAAGTGGGCAGGGGCCCTGTACCTGCTGTGGATGGCCTGGCAAGCGGTGCGGCCCGGTGCCAGGTCACCGTTTGAAGCCCGGGAGCTGGCGCCGGACTCATCGTCAAGATTGGTGCTGATGGGGTTCATGACCAGCGTGCTGAACCCCAAGGTAGCGGTGTTCTACCTGTCGGTTTTCCCGCAGTTCATCAACCCGGAGCACGGTTCGGTGTTCACTCAGAGTATCGTATTGGGCCTGACGCAAATCAGCGTCAGTTTCACGGTTAACTTGCTGATTGCGCTGTTCGCCAGCGGTATTGCCGTGTGGTTTGTGCGTAATCCGTTGTGGCTGGCAGCGCAGCGCTATGTGATGGGCTGTGTGCTGGCTGCACTGGCAGTGAGGCTGATGCTGGAACAACGTAAAACCGTATGACCTGGACCTGTAATGGCTATAGAACTGCTTGAACCCTCAAACGCCAAGGCCTATCGCCAGTTGATGCTTGAGGCTTACGCGCTGCACCCCGAGGCTTTTGTATCCACCATCGCCCAGCGTGAGAAATTGCCGCTGAGCTGGTGGGAAGCCAAATTGGACGATGAACTGAGCGCCCTGTTTGGTGCTTTTGTCGATTCCCGGCTGGTGGGGATTGTCGGCCTGGCGTTCGAACCCTGGGAAGATGCCCGGCACAAGGCCACGTTGTTTGGCTTGTATGTGTCCGGGGATTTTCGTGGGCAAGGGCTGGGTGAGCATCTGGTACAGGCCGTGCTGTCACTGGCCGAGCAAGAGCCTGAAACCAAGGTGATTGAGCTGACCGTCAGCGCCGGCAGTGATGCTGCGCTGGCGCTGTACACGCGGTGCGGATTCGAGCAGTCGGGGTTGGAAGACTGCGCGATTCGGGTGGGTGAGGCGTATTACGACCGGGTGCATATGCGCCGGTTGGTGAACGTCGAAGACATCTGAAACCGTGTAGCCGCTGCTGAAGGCTGAGAGGGAATGCTGTTCACTTAAGAGCAATGCTGCTCCCACAGAGGCAGAAATCCCTTGAGTGAACAACATTGAAGGTCCTGCGGCCCTTATCGCACCGCGCTCACCCCGTCCAGGGTCGAGAACGACGTGTCTTTGGCCGTCAGCAAAAAGTCGCGCATGTACGGTGCATCCAGCATGTCGGCGCGAATCCCGGCGTACAGCGTGGCAAACAACCCCTTCTCGCCAAGGCGCTTGGCCTTCACATAACCCCGCGAGCTGTATTCATGCAGCGCCCAGTGCGGCATCCCGCAGACGCCTCGGCCGCTGGCGACCAGTTGCATCATCATGACCGTCAGCTCCGAGGTGCGTACCTGAGCGGGTTCGACGTCGGCAGGTTCCAGAAAACGGGTAAAGATATCGAGCCGATCACGCTCCACCGGGTAGGTGATCAAAATCTCGCTGCTCAGATCCTCCGGCACGATAAACGGCTTGTTGGCCAGCGGATGCTGGTTGGCCACGGCCAGCATGGCTTCGTAGGTAAACAACGGTACATAGGTCAGGCCGGCAATTTCCTGCGGGTCTGAAGTCACCACCAAATCCAGATCACCCCGGGCCAATGCCGGCAGCGGTGCGAAAGCAAAGCCGGAGGCCAGGTCCAGCTCGACTTCGGGCCACGCATCACGGAACTGATCGATAGTGGGCATCAGCCATTGGAAGCAGCTATGGCACTCAATCGCCATGTGCAGACGCCCGGCCGTACCGCCTACCAGACGGGCGATATCCCGCTCTGCACCGCGCAGCAGTGGCAGCATGGCATCGGCCAGTTGCAGCAGGCGCAAGCCGCCGCTGGTGAAGCGAACCGGTTTGGTTTTACGCACAAAGAGCGGCATGCCCATGCGCTCTTCCAGCTCTTTGAATTGGTGAGATAAAGCGGACTGAGTCAGGTGCAGGCGCTCTGCCGCTTCGACCAGGCTGTCTGACTCGCGCAACGCGTGCAGGGTTTTGAGGTGACGAATTTCCAGCACAGTGGCTCCATGAGTAGATTTGATGTTCAACACGAAAACATTGAGTTTGTCTCATGTTTAGGCGGGTGTCGATAATAGAGCCATTACTTACACGAAGGAATGCTGTCATGGCTCTGGCCCACACTCTTGGTTTCCCCGGCATTGGCGCAGACGGCGATCCGAAAAAAGCACTCGAAGCCTACTGCAAAGGCGACAGCGTTCAGGCGGCACTGCACAGCGTGGGTCACCCGTTGCGTGCCAGACAGTACTGCCTGGCACCGGAATTCAGCCTGGACCAGCACTTTGAGCTGAACTGGGACCCGTTGTTTGAAGAGACCGCCCAAGCACTGGCGCAGGGCCACAAGGTCAAGCCCGTCATACTCGGTCCACTGTCCTACCTGTGGCTGGGCAAGGCCAAGGGCAACGAATTCAACACGCTCGACCTGCTGGAAAACCTGCTGCCGGTGTACGCCCAAACCCTTTCCCGCCTGGCAGAGCAGGGCGTGGAATGGGTACAGATCGACGAGCCGATCCTGTCGCTGGACTTGCCACAGGAATGGAAAAGCGCCTTTGAGCGCGCTTATCACATTCTTCAATACTCGCCGCTGAAAAAGCTGGTTGCCACTTACTTCAGCGGCCTTGAAGGCAACCTCGGCCTGGCCGTTGGCTTGCCGGTAGACGGGTTGCACGTGGATCTGGTGCGCGCTCCCGACCCGTTGCATGCAATCCTGGATCGTTTGCCGACTTACAAAGTGCTGTCCCTGGGCCTGGTCAACGGTCGCAACGTATCGCGCTGCGACCTTGAAAATGCCCTGGTGCAATTGCAAGAAGCCCGGGAGCGTTTGGGTGACAACCTGTGGGTCAACCCCGATTGCGCCCTCAAAACCCGCAGCTGGGCCGTGGCAGAAGTAGCGCTGATCAACAGGCTGGCGGCTGCGCGGCAGGTGCATTCGCAAGCCGCTTAAAGAGTATTGCAAGCTACAAGCCGGGGCTTGTAGCTGTTTCTCCCTCTCTTCTAACGTCAGATATGTTTCTTTTTTTCGTATGAAAATTCTGATGAATGGATGTCGTCTCTGTCATTTCTGACAGTAGGCAGTTTCTCTATCCAAGTGCGTAATCGACCTCAACAGAGTCAGTTCCTGACTTAAAAAAACCGATGTGCTGGCGGTGGCCTTGGCGGATAGCCGGGGTGGCTCCTGTCAATTCGGATGTTGAGGGTATGGTTATGGCAACGCAAAACACTTCAGACGGCTCCACCCCCCCGCCAGCTGGCCTGGTAGACGTGACCGAACCCAACGAGAGCGAGGTGCCTGAACCCGAGAGGGATCCGGACACCGCGGGACAAGAGGTCACAACCTCTGAAAGCGACCTGCTTGCCCTCGAATCCCTGCAGGTGTTTCAAGCAGAGCTCGAACAGTCCGGTTACAGCTCGGTGTTTGAAGTGGCAGAAAGTGGCCCCGAGGCTGGAACCCCGATGTTGCAGGGATTTGCGCGCAATCTTGAGCTCAACCAAACGGTGGATTTTTATGAGCAGGCGCAAAACCGTGCTGCATCTCTGTCCCGGCTCTATGCTCAACTGTGCTCACGCAGCGATCCGGCCATGCAGGCTGTGTCCAGGCTGGGTGTGGAATACGACAGTGCCTGGATGCAGCGTTCCCTTGGCGGTACTGGCAGTTATGACAGTTGGTTCGCGCCAGCCAATGGCACCCAGTTTGCTCATCCGGACTCGGTCGGGTCATTGTTTTCCCCCGCCAGCTACTTGACCGACCTGTATCGCGCCGCCAAGCCGCTGCATCCGCAAACCCACGGCTTGCAGCTCAACCGACGGCGCCCGGACCTGGCCAACCTGGCCCTCAGCGAAGCCAACGTGCATGAAGAAGTCAGCACCCTGGCGCTGACCCTTGAGGTACTTGAGGCTGGTATAGAGGGCGATGTTGACGAATTGCTTCGCACCTCTTTGTATCCGATGAACCTGCCGTATAACCATGCCAGCGAACAGATCCTGCAAGGCATGGCCGCACGTAAATCTACCCCGGCCGAACTTTGGTCGGTATTTGGCGATTACGAAGATCAGGCATTGCGGCTGGATAGCACGCTGGCAAGTTGGGCAACCAGGATGCCGGTGGCTTATGCCCGTGATGCACTGGGCATGTCGCCTGAACTGCTTAATATCCTGACGGAAAACTTCGCGAATAATTACGGTTCAGTGGGTAAGTACTACGGGAAACAATCCAATGAGTTTCTTTATCACGAGACCACACTGAAGGCTGCAATCCAATTACCCACGGAAACAATTTTGGAAGCGTTGGGCGCGGGGCCTTTTTATAACCCGTCGATTGTAACGCCCCAAACTTACGGTGCTCGTTACATCAATGGCTGGAGTGGTGGTGATCAGGCGTTAAAACCGCTTTACTGGTATATCGGGGCTGCATTGGGGCAGCCAGTACCACGGCCAGTAAACGATCCACCACTAAGCCTGCTCCATAATCGTAGCAATGCCGCGTTTGGCCGCCTAAACCGCCTGATTCGCCTGCAACGCCATCTGAAAGTTCTGTCCTTTGAACAACTGGACTGGCTCATCTGCCAGGCCAGCGACGATATTAGCGTTCACCCGCTCACACAACCGTTGCAGGCGCTGGCGGTCTATTTGCCACTGCGTCAGCGCTATGGCATGACCGTCGACAGCTTTGCCGCTTGCCTGGGTGTGCTTAATACTTTCCATGCCAGCGGCAAGACCTCGTTTTATACCCGTCTGTTCGGCGCAGCTGACTTGATTGGTCAGCTCAATGTCGACTTCCAGCGCTCAACCGAAGATCAGGCCTCACTGCGTGCTCGCGCCCGTTTGTGCCAGGGCCTGCAGATCGATGACGCCAGCCTTGTCCTGCTGGCACAGAACCTGCCAGGCATGGCCGGCAACACCTTGCCAGTATTGGGGCTGGAGCAGATCTCAGCGTTGTACCGGTTGGTGGCGATTCCTCGCGTGTTTGGCCTGCGGGTGGTTGAGGCTGTGCATCTATGGGAGTTGCTGGGCGCGCCCAATGCCATCGTCAGCGCTCTGGCCCAGCCCAGCCCGAACCAGACGGCCCTTGCAGTGATGATTCGCACCGGCTACCTGGTCGACTGGATGCGAGCCCAACAGCTGGATGCCGCGCAGTTGATCGCCCTGACCAGTCGGCGTTATCCGGTGCAGAAAACACCTGAGCTGCAAGCCTTTATCGAAAATATCTACAGCACCCTGACCGGCCGCGAACCCGTGCCGTCGCAACTGCTGGCGGCAGAGGACGTGGTATTGCGGGCGCAATTGGCACGCCATATCGGTGCCGAGTTCGGCTTAAAGCCCAACATCGTCGATGCCATGCTGGTCTGGGTCGATGCCGTGGCCAAGGACATGGCCCCAACGCTCAATGGCTACAGCCTGTTGAAGTTCTGGGAAGACATCGAGCGTATCTGCCAGGGTTTGGCCACGCTGGAGAACGTGCCTCAGGTCGTGCAATACGCACACCTTGTGCGCCAGTTCGCTCAAGTCTGCAACTGGGCCCAGCTCGGTGAGCAGGACCTGGAGCTGCTGATGCCGGTTGCTCAGGGCAGGCCTTCGGCGCTGACCGGCGCCAGTACAGCCCCACCGTTGACCCTGAATCTGTTGCTGGCGCTGTCACGCTATCGCCAGTGGCAACGCCAACTGATCGGACCTGTCGCCGAAGCCCGCGGCTATTTGCAGCGCGCTAACCAAACTCCTGCACTGACCCTGCAAGTCGCTGCACAGTTGCTTGGCGATTTGCATGGCTGGGATGTGACCCAGACCCTTGCGTTGATGGGCACCAGCGTACCGAAAAGTTTTGTAGCGCTGGTGCCCCTGCTGCAAAAAATGCAATTGAGCCAGCGCCTTAACCTGTCACCGGCGGATTTACTGTGGGCCGCAAAATTAACAGCAACCAGCGCACCTGCTCAGCCCATCCTCAACTCGATTGCCGCCAAAGTCATAGCCGCCGCACACGGCTAAACCGGGAGTAACCGTTAGCCACAACAGACGCGGGGGGGGAGGTCGCAAAACCGGTACCCGCGGCTTGACTGATAATCCGCGACGTTCCAATCGCGAGCAAGCCCGCTCCCACATGCGCGGGCTTGCCCGCTTTAATGGGCTAGCGGACGATTTTATCGACATGGATGTCGAGCTTTTTCAGGCGATACCAGAAGCTGCGTTCTGATATCCCGATCAACTGCGCCGCCGCTGCCTGCACGCCATTGGCTTGTTGCAGGGCGGCAAGGATGTACGCTTTTTCGACCTCGGCCAGTGCCGCTTCCAGATCGGGCGGCACACTCGGCCCCGGTGCGGGCAGGGCGCTGTTCTGGCCGGGCTGGGCGCTGAACAGGTAGGGCGGCAAGTCGCTGTCCTGGAGGATGCTGCTGTTGGCCACGATGGTGGCGCGCTCGACACAGTTTTGCAGTTCGCGAATATTGCCCGGCCAGTGATAGGCGGCCATTGCTTGCAAGGCGCCGGGGCTGAAACCGGTGATGCGTTTACCTGCGGTGGCTCCCAGGTTGTGGGCAAAGTGCCGCGCCAGCGGTGCGATGTCTTCAACCCGTTCGCGCAAGGCGGGCAGGGGGATCGGGAATACATTCAGGCGGTAGTACAGGTCTTCGCGAAACGTTTTGTCGGCCACGGCTTGCAGCAGGTTTTTGTTGGTCGCGGCGATCACCCGCACATCCACCTTGCGCTCTCGCGGATCCCCCACCGGCTCAATCACCCGCTCTTGAAGCGCCCGCAGGATCTTGGCCTGCAAGGCCAGGGGCATGTCCCCCACTTCATCGAGAAACAGAGTGCCCTTGTCGGCCTGCATAAAGCGCCCCACACGGTCGGCCACGGCGCCGGTAAAGGCGCCCTTGCGATGGCCGAACATCTCGCTTTCAAGCAACCCTTCGGGAATTGCCGCACAGTTGACCGCGACAAAGGGTTTGTCTGCGCGACTGCCGTGTTTATGGATGGCGCGGGCGACCATCTCTTTGCCCGTGCCGCTTTCGCCGGTCAGCAGGATGGTGGCGCTGCTCTCGCGCACCGAGTCGATGGCTTGCAGCACCCGACGAAAGCTGGGGCTGTCGCCGATCAGGCTGTCGATGTGCTGGTGCTCGTCCAGTTCGGCACGCAGGCGTGCGTTGTCGCGCAAAATGTCGCGAAATTGCAGGGCCTTGCTGACGGTAATGTCCAGCTCGTCGATATCGAAGGGTTTGGCGATGTAGTCGTAGGCACCGTTACGCATGGACTGTACGGCGTTTTTCACCGTGCTGTAGGCGGTCATGACGATGACCGGCAGCTGCGGGTAGCGCAGTTTGACCTCCGCCAGTAACTGAGGGCCGTCCATGCCGGGCATTCGCCAGTCGCTGATCACCAGGTCGATGTCTTCCTGCTCCAGAATCGCCAGCGCCTGCAGGCCGTTGCCCGCGGTGAAGACCTGAATGTCGTTTTGACTCAGTGCCGAGCTGAGCAGGTCGCAGAGCTTGGGTTCGTCATCGACCACCAGCACGTTATGACTCATGTCTTGCTTGCTCCGTGGGCAGGAATGTACAGATTGAAGGTGGCACCGGCGTCTTTTTCGCTGATGCATTCGATGCGCCCATCGTGGCTGTCCATGATGGAGAACACCTTGGCCAGGCCCAGCCCTGTACCTGAGGCTTTGGTGGTTACAAAGGGCGTGAAAATACGTTCGAGCATGTCCGGTGCGATCCCTTCTCCTGTGTCGGCAATGCCTATCACGGTGTAATCGTTTTCGCGGGAAATGTGCACTGTCAGGCAGCCGCCTTCTGGCATGGCGTCGATGGCGTTGATGATCAGGTTCAGGCACGCCTGTTTCAGCTGCCCGGCATCGGCATACAGGGTGGCCCCGGGTGCTTGATCGTCGATGCGGGCATCGATGTTATGGCTTTCCAGTTCCGGTTTGCAGAAGCCCAGGATGTCTTCAACCAGAGGTCGCGCAGCCTGTTGCGCGCGGACGGGAGCGCTGGGCTTGGCGAAGTCGAGGAACTCGGTGATCAGGTCGTTGATCCGCGAGACTTCACTGACCACGTATTCCAGGTGGCGCTTGTCGGTCTCGCCCAGGTCGGCGCGGCGGTGCAGCAGTTGGGTCGCGGTTTTGATAATGCCCAGCGGGTTGCGGATTTCGTGGGCCAGGCCCATCGCTACTTCCCCCAGGGCATGCAAACGGTCGCGGCGGCGCAGTTGTGCTTCGAGATGATGCAACTGGTCCAGCCGTGCCGTCATGTGGTTGAAGGTGCTGCTCAGCTCGGCCAGTTCGTCGTTGCCTGATACGCCAACGCGCTGGTTGTAGTCCCCGGCAGTCACGGCGCGCACGCCTTCTGACAAGTCTCGTAGCGGTCGGGTCAGGCGCTCGGAGACCAGCCAGCCAACGGTCAGTGACAGCACTGAACCGAGCAGGAAGATCAGGGCGAACAGGTTGCTCTGGTTGACCAGCCCCACCAGGCTGGCATGGCGTAGCAGACCGCTGTAGATCACGCCTTGCAGTTCGCCGTTGTCGTTGAGAATGGGCCAGTACAAACCGCTGTAGCGGCTGGTGAACTGCTCGGTGGGCAAGCGGGTTTCGCGCAATATTTGCTCGATGGCCGGGGGCACCATCGGCTGGCGGTCTTCGAAACGCTGGCTGGAGAAGATCTCGGCAAACCCTGCGGAATTGGACAGGTACAGGCGCAGGTCCAGGGAGTGAACATTGGCCACGCTGGTCAGAAAGCTGCTGTCCATATAGGTGGCTACCAGCAGTTGGTAATCCGCCCCGTCCTGGCTGGTGGCAAAGGTCGAGACCACGGTGCCGGTGGGTACGCCGCCGACGTCGATGGTTTGCAACACCGCATTGGGCGCCAGGCTGATCTGGTCGACGATGGTGTCACTGGCGGTGCTGAACACCACTTTGTGGTCGCTGTCGCGGATCAGGGCGACCACGTCGATGCCCATCGCGTCGGCGATGTCGGCAGTCAGCCGGTCATGGCGGATGGCCTTGCTGGAAGACGGCGGGTGGGTGTATTGCAGGAACAGCTTGGCGGCCCGGGCGTTGTCCGCGAGGATTTCGCTGATCTCGTCCTTGACGATTTTGGTCGACTCCTGCAACCAGACCCGCACGTTGCTATCGAAAATCTGCGACAGGGTGGTGGCGGCCAGTTCGGCGGCGATCATGGTCGGGATGACGCTGACCAGCCAGAACGCCAGCACCAGTTTGCGCTGCACGGTCCAGCGCGACACTTTGAAGGGTTGGGGCTGGCGCGGTGAGTCAGGCGTGGTGGGCATTAATACTCGCTTATCGCAGCCGCCAGGGCAGGGTCGTGGCGGTCAGGGCGGATGAACAGTTTGACCAGCTTGAGCAGGTTGTTGATCAGCCAGTTGCGATGCCGGAAATACAGTGTGTTGCCCTGAAAGGTACAGCCCAGGCGGATCTTGCTGGCGTAACCGGCCTGGCCGCATTCGTACAGGGCAATGTTGTGGCTGATGCAGTAATCGACATTGACCAGCCAGCTCCTGAAATACAGATTGTAGTCGCGGGTCAGCTCAAGGTCGTGGCCAAAAAACTTGTCGATCAGGCGGTGTTCATCGATCAGCACCAGATTGAACGCCACCAGTTGCTCGTCGAGCCAGTACAGCACGCACACTGCCCGATCGCCCAGTTGTTGGAGGATACCCGTGAAATAAGTCGCGGGTAAGCGCTCCAATTGCAGGTCGCTGCGTGCCAGGCTGGCCGCGTACAGGCGCATGACATCTGGCAAAACGTCGTCGATGGTGCTGCGCCACTCCACCCGCGGGCCGGGGTTGCGCAGTTTGCGGCGCATGTCTTTGCGGGTGGACTTGCCCAGTGAGCCAAGGTAGCCGTCCACCGAGCCGAAGGGCACCGCCAGGGTTGCGCTGGGTAGCCCCGGCATCGACTGAAAGCCTGCCGTCTTGCAGAGGGTGGCCCACTCATGGTCGTCGCTGGGCACATCCTTGACCGCGATCAGGCCGATGCCAAGGCGGGCGGCGTCAGCCTGGGCCAGGGTCAGCAGCCGGGCGAGCAGGGCAGGGCGCTGCGCTGCCTGGATAACGCTGGCCGTCCCTGCACTGCATTGTTCGGTCAGCGGCGAGCCGATGGCGTACAGCTGCAATTGTGTCAGCCCCGGCAGCACGCGGTTGAGCTGTTCGGTAAAGCGCTTGGCGAGCCCTTGAACGGTGGTGTCGAGGCGATAGCAGGTGGTAAATGCGGTTGCCACGGCCAGCAGGGTGGGGCCTTCGAACAGCGTCAGATAACGCCATTCAAAGCCTTCAATCCCTGCTTTTTCGACGGCCACGATGTAGTCCCAATCCTCCAGAGCATCTGGAAAACAGTCATTCCAGGCTTCGCGGTCGATAGCCTGGATGGATGAAAAGGTGTGGGCGGTAATCATGGGCGTCCTTTGGCTCAGGCCTGCTGTCGATAGTCGACAGGAACCGGTGCCGCGCGGCTGTTTTTCTTGATAAAGGCGTCACTGAGTTCGATCACGCGGCGGTACTGCAGGTCGACGGTGATCATGTGGTAGCAGTTGTCGAGCAGCACTTTGGTCACAGGCCCGCCCAGATGACGCTCCACGTAATCGGCGTTCCAGCGGCTGGTGATGTCGTCCTCGATGGAATGCAAAACCAGGGCTTTGGTGGTGATCGACGGCATGCGCTTTTTCACCACGGCATTCATCCGGTGCAATTCGCGCACGGTGATGCCCTGCATCGTCAACAGCCCGGCATTCGCGCTTTCTCCAGCGTGCATCTGGCGCTCGACAATGGCGCGCAAACGTTCGTTCTTGATGCCGTAAGGGGGTTTTTCTTCAAAATTGCACAGGTGAACGCCAAAGGGGATCGCCATCAGCAACGGGGTCAAAAAAGCCAGTTTGTTGATGCTCCAGCCGTCGTAACGCAAGGTGGTGGAGTACATCAACAGCCCGGCGACCTGGCCCGGGTGTTCGGAGGCCACGTACATCGACATGACCGCCCCCATCGACAGACCCCCGACAAAAACCTGCGAGTGACGCTGGCGGATCCCGGCGAAGGTTTTGCGCACGCCTTCGTACCAGTCCAGCCAGCCGGTGGCTTGCAGGTCGTCGTTGTCACCGCAGTGCCCGGCCAGGGTGGGGACGTACACCGTGCACGTCCCGTCCTTCGCCAGGCCCTGGGCCACCCGACGCAGTTCCGTCGGAGTGCCGGTGAGGCCGTGGATCAACAAGACCCCGACCTCACCCGTGCCGAGAACGAAACCGGCGTCGCCTTCGCCCAGATCGATCTCTGGCCCGTTCACCGTTTCATGGCCCGAGCCAGCAGACGGTCGAGCAGGGCGATGCCCAGGTCGATTTCGGCGTAGCTGATTTCCAGGGACGGCGCCAGGGTGATCACGTTCTTGTAGTAGCCGCCCACGTCCAGAATCAGCCCCAGACGCTTGCCGTCGATTTCAATGTCGCCCTTCATGCCTTCTTCAACCATGAAGTCGAGGGTGGCCTTGTCCGGGGTGAAACCGTCCGGGCCGCAGATTTCGCAGCGCAGCGCCAGGCCCAGGCCGTCGACGTCGCCGATGATCGGGTAGCGTTTTTGCAGGTCTTGCAGACCGTCCAGGAAGTACTTGCCCTTGGCCATGACCATCGCGCCGTAGTCGACTTCGCTGGTCATCTTGAACATTTCCAGGCCCACGGCGGTGCCCAGCGGGTTGGAGGCGAAGGTGGAGTGGGTGGAGCCCGGCGGGAAGATTTTCGGGTTGATCAGCTCTTCACGGGCCCAGATGCCGCCCAGCGGATTGAGGCCGTTGGTCAGTGCCTTGCCGAAGACGATCACGTCAGGTTTGACGTCGAAGTGCTCGATGGACCACAGCTTGCCGGTGCGCCAGAAACCCATCTGGATTTCGTCGACCACCATCAGGATGCCGTGCTGATCCAGCACGTGCTTGAGTTCGCTGTAGAAGTTCATCGGCGGGATGACATAGCCGCCGGTGCCCTGGATCGGTTCGACGTAAAAGGCGGCGTATTCGCTCTGGCCGACTTTGGGGTCCCACACGCCGTTGTATTCGGTCTCGAACAGACGGGCGAATTGCTGCACGCAGTGGCTGCCGTATTCTTCCTTGGTCATGCCTTTTGGCCCACGGAAGTGGTACGGGAACGGGATAAAGTTGGCGCGCTCGCCAAAGTGGCCGTAGCGGCGACGGTAGCGGTAGCTGGAGGTGATCGACGAGGCGCCGAGGGTGCGGCCGTGGTAGCCGCCTTCGAAGGCGAACATCAGGCTTTTGCCGTTGCTGGCGTTACGCACCACCTTCAGCGAGTCCTCGATGGACTGCGACCCGCCGACGTTGAAGTGCACGCGACCGTCGAGGCCGAACTTGTTTTTGGCGTCGACCGCGATGCGTTCCGACAACTCGATCTTGCCCGTGTGCAGGTACTGGCTGGCGATTTGCGGCAAGGTGTCGATCTGTTGTTTCAGGGCGTTGTTCAAGCGCGGGTTGGAGTAACCGAAGTTGACCGCCGAGTACCACATTTGCAGGTCGAGGTAGGCCTGGTCTTCGGTGTCCCAGACGTAGGAACCTTCGCAGCGGCTGAAAATGCGCGGTGGTTCGATGTAGTGAACGGTGTCGCCGTAGGAGCAGTACTTGGCTTCTTTTTCCAGAAGGATCTGGTCTTCAGGGGTAGCGATTCGGATATCAGACATGATTGAAGAGTTCCTGCTGTTCACGAGAATAGTGGGGAGCGTTGGCGGCCGGGTTCGGCAATTTGGCGAGCAAGGCCGGCAGTTCGGCGAAAGAGTCAAAGCGTGCGTAGGGGATACCGTTGCGTTCGCAGTGTTCGGCCAGGCTGTCCTTGGCGAAGACGAAGTCGGCGCTGGAGGCCACGCACATGTCGGAGCGGCCATCGCCAATCACCAGCACGCGTTTGCCGCCGGGGGTGGATTTGCATTTGCAGTTGCCCGAGGCGGCCCGGCAGGTGTCGCTGGAGTACGGGAAGTCGATGCGCCAGCGGTTCTGGTCGACCTGACGCAGGCGGTTGGCAAGGATCGGCAACAGGCTCACGTAGTGGCGGGCCAGGATGCGGGCAATGCCTTGTTCGATGCCGTCACTGACCACCTCGATGGAGGCGCCCAGGCCGATGACGTGGTCAACGAAGTCGGGAAAGTGAGGGTCAATCTCAACGCTGTCGAAAAAAGCCAGCAGTTCGGCTGGCGTGGCCTTGACCAGCGACAGCTGGCGGCTCAGGCATTCACGCGAACCGATTTCACCCTGCACCCATTGATCTTCGATCGCTTCCCAGCTGGGGTCGGCGAAGCGTTGAAGAATGTTGTCGATGACGTCGGTGCGGGTAATGGTCCCGTCGAAATCACACACGATATGCCATTGCATCATCTGCATTGTCCTGTCGAAAAGACGCGCTTTTTGCGCTTGCCAGAGGACATAGCATTGACTGTGCCAATTATTAAAATCCCCGTGGGCTGGGGCTTTGCGCCGATTGGAGGGTGGCTTTCGAGTTTGAAGCTACAATTTTTGTAGCTTGCTACAAACAACATGAGTGCTTGCACAGGGCGAGCGAAAAAGGGATTGATGCGCCCATGAACCTCTATGGAACCTTCGACATGAAAGCCCCGGTCCGTGCTTTATTGCTGCTCACATTGTTGGGTGTCGGCGTGGGTGCCCATGGGGCTGACGGCCCGAGTGGGGAAGTGGGCGTGGGGATTGGCTATCAGCCCTACGATCCAAGCGCCAGCCGCTATCAGGTGGTGCCGTTGCCGTATTTCGATGTGGACTGGGGCGATGTCAGTCTCAATACCGATGACGGTCTGACCTGGAGTGCCTTCAAGGCCGACGGCTGGAGCGCGGGCCCCTTGCTCAACTACGTGTCGGGGCGCAATGCCAATGGTTCGTTGCGGGGCCTTCGCGATGTGCCGGACATGGCCCTGCTGGGCGGCTTTGTGCAGTACAGCCCGGCCGATTTCTGGCGCGTGTATGCACAACTCGGGCAGGCGGTGGGCGGCGCGGGCTGTCAGGGCGGGGTGCTGGGTCAGGTCGGGGGCGAGCTGGGTTATCCGCTGGGGCTGGGGGTTATCGGCAGCAGCCAGTTGGCGGTACATTTTGCGGATGGCCGACAGATGTCGACGTTCTTTGGTGTCAGCGACAGTGAAGCCCAGGCGTCGGGGATTTCCGCATACAAGGCCAGTGGCGGGTTGCAGAATGTCACCCTGACCCAGAACTTCGAGTTTCCCCTGGCACAACACTGGTCACTGGTGACCAGCGCCAGTTGGGTTCATCTGCTGGGCTCGGCGGCGGACAGCAGTATCGTGCGCGAGCAGGGAGATGTGAATCAGGGCTCGGTGCAGGTCGCGGTGAGTTACAAGTTCTAGACCCCATCCCCTGTATCGCGGGCAAGCCCGCTCCCACAGAGGTGGGCTATGGCTCACCCTCCGCCAGCAGCGCAATCCCGCCAATGATCACGGCAACGCCGAGCCAGTGCAGGGCGCTGATATGTTCGCCCAACCCCAGCCACGACCCCAGCAGAACCCCCACAAATACCAGCGAGCTGAGCGGAAACGCCAGCGACAGGCTGCTGCGGCGCAGTATCAGCATCCACACGAAAAACGCCCCGATGTAACAGGCAATAGCCACCCACACGCCGGGGTTGAGCATCACGGCTTGCAGCCATTGCAGGCTGAAATCCATCTGCCCCAGTTGATCGCCGCCGACCTTGGTCGCAATCTGCCCGCTGCTTTCGAGGGCAATTAACAGCGCCCACAGCACCACAGTTCCCAGACGCCCATGCAGCCAGCCGTTGTCTGCGATTTTCAGGGCTTCAGTGTTGTCCATTGTTCTTCTCCTCAAGCCCCGGCGATGCAGACCAGCATCACGCCTAGGGTAATCACCAGGGTGCCCAGCCAGCGCCGGCGGCTCACGTGTTCGCCCAGGAACACCTTGCCGGCGAGCACCGCGCCGCAGTACGCCAGTGCGGCAGCCGGGAACAGCACACTCAGGGGCGCCCGTGACAGGGCCTCCAGCCAGACGAAAAACTCGATGACGTAAGCGCCGATCCCGGCCCACAGCATGGGGGCATTGAACACCTGGCCCCAGAATGCGTTGAGGCGAAAACCGCCTTCCAGTTCCGGCAGGCGGTCCAGGCCGATCTTGAAACACAGTTGGCCCATGACATCGAGCACGATGGAAAACGCCACCAGGGCAATCACGGTCAAGGTCACGGGAACAGTTCCTCAAACAGAGCGATCAGCGCCTCATTGGTGGTTGAGTTGCGCAGCAAGTCGCTCTCGCTCCAGCGTTCAGGGGCTGGCTGGTCGGACCTGGCCTCCCAGCGCTTGAGCAGGTTGCGGTGCGGTGCCCTGGCGAATTCGCCGCACACATCGATGCCCAGCACCCGCTTGCTGGCAGCCAGGGCCCGGATGGCCTGGAGCAGGTGGGTCAGGCGCATGCCGCCCTGATCCCAGTTGGTGGCGGCGTCTTCGCTGGCGAGAACGTCCTTGTCCAGGGTGATCCAGATCGCGTCGGTGGGCAGGCTGTGGATCAGCTCGGCGAGAAAGGTTGGCCAGTCCTGATCGGCAAGATTGCGCCAGTGCAACAGGTTCTCGTGCTGCTCGTGCCCCGCGCCGTCGCCGATTCGGCCCCAGACTTTGGTGGGGGCATGCTGCCAGGGGAATAGTTGCAAATCACCACGGCGCAGGGCCCCGAGGTTGCCGCCCTTGAATTGCGGGGTTTGCAGGTCGTCGCTGCACGGGCCGAGGGTGACGATGCGTTTGATATTCGGCAGTTTCAGGGCGCGATTCACCCACGAACCGCAATGGCGACGGGGGGCAAAGCGTACCCAGTCAGGGTGGTTGTCGAAGTGGATCAGGGTGACAGGTTCGGGCAAGTCGGCGAGCAGCGCCGGGGTCAGGTGATGATAGTCGCCGGAGCCGATGAAGAAGATTTCAGGCCGCAGGGCCTGGCGTCTCGGCCTTTGCTGCAGGCGCTGGGCGAAACGCCGGTAATTGCGTTCGGTGGACCACAGGCGCAATTGCGGGCCCAGTTCGAGCAGGTTCAGGCGTGTAGCGCGACCATCGGTCAGACGCTGCATGATCGGTGTTTGTGAGGTCAGGCTGTGATCAAGATCGAGAATATTCAACGTGTCATTTACCCCATTCAATCGCCGCCGATCCAGGCAGGGCGGGCTTCAGGGGGTAAATGCAAGGGGCGGGCCAGCGGCGCGCTGATGATCTTGAGGTGGGAGCGGGCTCAGTGCAGGCGCACCCACACGCTGACCAGCACGGTGGCAGCCATCAGCCAGGCCACGGCGGCCAGCGCCAGTGACGCTTCAAGACGCATGCGGTCGACCAGTACGTACAGCGTTGCGAGGTAGACGAAGTAGGGAATGATCGACCACATGCCAAACACAATGGTGGTTTTCAGGTCGTCCACCGAGCGTCCTTTGCCGACGATGTAATGCGCAATCAGGGCAAAGGTCGGGAACAACGGGACCAGGCCCGCGATGTAGTAGTTTTTGGTCTTGGCCAGCATTGCCAGAATGATGACCACTGCGGCACCCAGAGCCGCTTTGAGTATCAGATCCATCAGTGCGCGAGCCCGTATTTTTTGACTTTGTCGAAGAGGGTGGTCTTGGCCATGCCCAGTTCCTGGCTGGCCTGGGTCAGGTTGCCGCCGCTGCGTTGCAAGGCGTCACTGAGCAGGTTGCGCTCGAACGCCTCGACCGCCTCGGAAAAGCCCAGCCCCTGCGCCGCGTTGCTCCCGGATTTTTTGAAGGCAGGCAGACCCAGGGCGAAACGCTCGGCCACGTTGCGCAGTTCACGTACGTTGCCCGGCCAGTCATGGCTCATGAGGCTGGACACGGTCTGGTTGTCCAGTTCAGGGGCGGCACGATCGAAACGCAGGGAGGATTGCTGCAGGAAGTATTCGAACAACTGCAGGATGTCTTCGCGGCGTTCGCGCAAGGGCGGCAGTTCGAGTGTCACCACGTTCAGGCGGTAATACAGGTCGCTGCGAAACTGGCTGGCCTTGCTCAGTTGATCAAGGTCGGACTTGGTGGCCGCGATGACCCGGCAATCAACGTCGATGCTCTGGTTGGAACCCAGGCGCTCCAGGGTGCGCTCCTGCAATACCCGCAGCAGTTTTATTTGCAGGTTGATCGGCATGCTCTCGACTTCGTCCAGAAACAGCGTGCCGCCATGGGCGTGTTCGATTTTACCGATGCGTCGTTTGCCTGCACCGGTGAAGGCGTTGGCTTCGTGGCCGAAAATCTCGCTTTCAAACAGGTTTTCCGGCAGGCCACCGCAGTTGAGGGCTACAAACTGCTGGGGATGGCGCCGGCTGAAGTCGTGCAGGCATCGGGCGACCAGCTCTTTGCCTGTGCCTGTCTCGCCTTCAATCAACACGTTCGCAGAGGTATCGGCGACGTTGGCGATCAATTCTCGCAAGTGCTGCATGGCCGGGGAACGCCCGATGATTCGTCCTTCGAGCGAGTCGCGTTCTGCCAACTGGCGACGCAGCGACCAGACTTCTCGGGCCAGGCTGCGTTGTTCCAGCGCACGGCGGGCCACATCCACCAGGCGCTCCGGGGAAAAGGGTTTTTCCATAAAGTCATAGGCGCCGTCACGCATGGCCCCCACCGCCATGGAAATATCGCCATGCCCGGTGATCAGCACCACCGGCAGGCTGCGGTCGCGGGCCTTGAGGCGCTTGAGCAACTCCAGGCCATCGATTCCGGGCAGGCGAATGTCACTGATGACGATGCCCGGGAAATTGTCGCCCACCAACGCCAGTGCCTGTTCGGCACTGCTTACGCCTTCGCTGCGAATGTCTTCAAGTGCCAGCGCCTGCTGGCATCCGAGCAGGACATGGGGGTCGTCTTCAACAATCAGGACGGTCAGGTCGTTATTCATAGGGGCTCGGTCTTGGCGGGTTGCACCAGCGGTAAAAGAAGGACAAATGCGACACCACCACTGGCCGGGAACTCGGCGCTGAGGCTTCCGCCAGCGGCGGCTGCCAGGCTGGCTGACAGGGTCAAGCCCAGGCCCAGGCCCTGTTCGCCGGGTTTGGTGGTGAAGAACGGTTCGAAGAGATGCTTGCGGGCTTCGGGGTCGATGCCGGGGCCGTTGTCGCGCACCAGCAGGCGGTATTTGCTTTCGCTGACCTCGCCCTCCAGCCAAAGCTGTGGCGGTGTTGACTGGCCCTGCATGGCGTCCAGCGCGTTGCCGATCAGGTTGACCAGGATTTGTTCCAGTCGGGTCTGATCAATCTTGAGCGCTACATCGCCGAGTGCTCGATGAAGTTGCACCCCGGACTCCTCCATGCGGCTGGCGAGCAATTGCAGGGCCGCATCGACGGCTTTGCCCAGGCTGGCCTGGCCCTGATCATCTCCACGGCGGGCAAACGAGCGCAGGTTGGCGGTGATGCGGCCCATGCGGTCGACCAGGTTGTTGATGGTACTGAGATTGTCGGCGGCGACCTTGAGGTCTCCGCGCTCAAGAAAACGCACGGTATTGCCCGACAGGGTGCGCAATGCGGCCAAGGGCTGATTCAGTTCATGGGCAATGCTGGTGGACATCTGCCCGATGGCGGCCAGTTTGCCCGCCTGTACCAGTTCATCCTGGGCACGGCGCAAGGTGTCTTCAGCCTGGCGTCGTTCACGGATCTGGCCTTTGAGTCGTTCGTTACTGGCCCGCAAGTGAGTAGTGCGCTCGGTGATCTTGCGCTCCAGCTGATTGTTGGCTTCTTGCAGGGCTTCGCGTGCCGCCAGCCGGGTGGCGATCACTTTGCGCCGTTCATTCCAGGCAATCAGCAGAAAGGCCAGCAAGGCAAATGCAACGGCGACCAGCGTCCCCTGATTCGCCGCTTCACGGCGCAGGTCCTGCAGTGGCGTGAGGAGGGTGATGTCCCAGGGTGTGTCATTGAGCTTGCGGGTTTGCGCCAGATAGCTGACTTCCTGCTGGTCGGTAACGATCTGGTTGTTATTGGCAAAGGTGACTTTTTCTACGCCGTCAGCCAGGTTTTCCCGTTCCAGCGGTACGAGTTCATTGAGCGGCCACCAGTAGTATTGAAGGCTGCGTGCCAGCCGCTCTTTGGTTTCGGCGCTGAGCGGGCGGATTGACTTCAGGCGTCTGGTGGGATCGCTGGACAGGATGATGATGCCGTTCTCGTCGCTCACATAGGCTTCGAGGCGAGCGCGCTGCCAGCGTTCTTCAAGGGCTTCGAGCCGGACCTTGATCACCGCTACGCCAATGATCTTGCCTTGTTCTTCGAGGCCGTGAGCCAGGTAATAGCCGGGTTCACCCGACGTGCTGCCGATCCCGTAGAAGCGCCCCGGTTGACCGCGCACGGCGTCCTGGAAGTAGGCGCGAAATGACAGGTCCTCACCCAGATAGCTGTCGGTATCCCGCCAGTTACTGGTGGCCATCACGCGGCCAGTGGTGTCGAGCACATAAATGGCCCGGCTGCGGCTGCGACGGTTAAGGCCTTCCAGGTACTGGTTGACGGTGACCCGGTTCTGCACGCTTGGGTCGGCCAGCAACCTGGAAACACTGGACTCCAGTTCCAGCAGGCTGGGCAGGTAAGTGTATTTGCCCAGTTCGCTTTCGACGGTACGGGCGTGGAGTTCGAGCTGGCGTTCGCCGGTTTCGCTCAGGGTGCGAATACCGAAGTGTTCACTGATGCGATAGCCCGCGTAGCCCAGGCCGATCGTCAACAGGATGATCAGCAGCGGTAGCAGGAAGTGGCGCAGTAGACGAGGTTTCACGGCAAGTGAGGGCGGAGCACCGCGATAGAGAGTGGGGTCGCATTTCATCACAGATGCCTTGGGTCAACCACACAAACCGGGATGAGCGCAGGTCTGGAGTGGGAGCGGGCTTGCTCGCGATGGCATCACCCTCATCGTTCAGATAAACCGCGCCGTTTGCATCGCGAGCAAGCCCGCTCCCACAGGGAGTCGCCTCTCCCTGCGGGCGGTGCGGATTTTTAGTGCTGCAGGATCTTGGCGAGGAAGTGCTGCGCACGCTCGGAGCGGGCTGATACGTCACCGAAGAACTCTTCTTTCTCGCAGTCTTCGACGATTTTGCCCTGGTCCATAAAGATCACACGGTCGGCCACCTTGCGTGCAAAACCCATTTCGTGGGTTACGCACATCATGGTCATGCCCTCGTTGGCCAGTTGCACCATCACGTCGAGTACTTCGTTAACCATTTCCGGGTCGAGCGCCGAGGTCGGTTCGTCAAACAGCATGACGATCGGGTCCATGGCCAGGGCGCGGGCAATCGCCACACGCTGTTGCTGACCACCGGACAACTGGCCAGGGTGCTTGTGGGCATGGGCCGACAGACCGACGCGCTCCAGCAGTTCAAGGCCTTTTTTAGTGGCTTCGGCCTTGCTGCGACCCAATACCTTGACCTGCGCAATCGTCAGGTTTTCAGTGATGGTCATGTGCGGGAACAGTTCGAAATGCTGGAACACCATGCCAACCCGCGAACGCAGTTTTGGCAGGTTGGTCTTCGGGTCGGCAATGGAAGTGCCGTCAACCGTAATGTCACCTTTCTGGAACGGTTCAAGGGCGTTGACGCACTTGATCAGGGTCGACTTGCCCGAGCCGGACGGGCCGCATACTACGACCACTTCGCCCTTTTTGACTTCAGTACTGCAATCGGTCAGTACCTGGAAGTCCCCGTACCACTTGTTGATGTTCTTGATCGAGATCATACGGCAAACCTTTTTTGCAGACGCTTGACCAGCAGCGAGGCGGAAAAGCTGATGATGAAATACACCAGACCGGCGAAGATCAGGAACTCATTGGAGCGGCCGATGATGTCGCCACTGGAGCGCGAGGCATTGAGGAAGTCAACCAGGCCTACGGTGTAAACCAGCGACGTGTCCTGGAACAGGATAATGCTCTGTTGCAGCAGCAAGGGGGTCATTTTGCGAAAGGCCTGGGGCAGGATGATCAGACGCATGGCCTGGCCGTAACTCATGCCCAGTGCTTTGGCTGCACCCATCTGGCCTTTGGGAATGGCCTGCACGCCAGCTCGCACGATTTCGCAGAAGTAGGCGGCTTCAAACATCACGAAGGCCACCAGGCACGACTCGAAAGCGCCGATCGGGGTGTCTTTGCCGGTGATCCAGCGCAGCACGAAAGGTACGGCCAGATAGAACCAGGTAATGACCAGCAGGAGCGGGATCGAGCGGAAGTAGTTCACGTAAGCGCCGGCCAGATTGGCCATCCACTTGCTTGACGACAAACGCATCAATGCCAGCACTGTGCCCAGGGCCACGCCACCCACGACGCCCATGACCATGAGCTTCAAGGTCATGACCATGCCGTTCCACAGGCCTGGCAGGGCAGGGACGATGCCGCTGAAATCGAAGAAGTCCATTATTTACCCCCCAGAGACATCAGGCCGGGCACTGCTACTTTTTTCTCGATCAGGCGCATCAGCAACATCAGGCTCATGTTCAAGGTGAAGTAGATCAGGGTGGCCAGGGTGAAGGCTTCAAACAGGTTGGCGGAAAATTCGGCGGTCTGTTTGGTTTGTGCCAGCAGTTCCATCAAGCCGATCAACGAGGCCACGGAGGAGTTCTTGAACACGTTCAGGAACTCGGAGGTGAGCGGTGGAATGATGATCCGGTAGGCTTGCGGCAGCAGCACGTTCCAGTAGATCTGCGACATGCTGAAGCCCATGGCGCGGGCGGCAGCTTCCTGGCCTCGTGGCAGTGCCTCGATACCGGTACGAACCTGTTCGCAAACCCGTGCAGCGGTAAACAGGCCCAGGCACACGACAACGCTCAGGTAAGCCGAGGTCGTCGGATTGAGGTCTTGCTTGTACCACTCCTGCAAATCAGGCGGCAGCAGGTCGGGTACCAGGAAGTACCAGATAAACAGCTGCACCAGCAGCGGCACGTTACGGAAGATTTCAACGTAAATCGTGGCGATGCCCGCGATGAAACGGTTCGGCAGTGTGCGCATGACACCCAGCAGCGAACCCAGGATCAAGGCGACAATCCAGGCGACAACAGCGATAGCGATGGTCCAGCCCAATCCGGAAATAAACCAGTCGAGATACGTCTCGCTGCCTACGCCGGTGGACTTGAAGAACACGCTCCAGTCCCAGTTGTAATTCATGCAGGGTCTCCCCTCAGATGGGTCTATAAACAAGCACTTGCTTCAGGGAATCCGTTCTCACCCGACAGGGTCGTCGGGCACACAAAACCCGCTCGATAACCAGCGGTTCGAGTGTTCTCTAATGCAATAAGAAGCTTAGTACAAAGGTGCTCGACAACTCCTCGAGCGTGATGACCCACGCTCGGGAGTATCAAAGGTCAGAAATCAGGATTTCTTTTCTTCTGCTGGCTTGTCGTCTGCTGCTTTGTCGGTCGGGTTGGCGATCAGTGCCTTGAGCTCATCGCTCATCGGGAACATCAGGTTCAGGCCTTTTGGTGGAATAGGCGATTGGAACCAGGTGTTGTAGGTGTCGTTGATTTTGCCCGACTTGTAGTAGGCAACGATGGCGTCATCCACTGCTTTTTTGAACTCAGGGTCGCCTTTACGAACCATGCAGCCGTAAATTTCGTACGACTGTGGAGTACCGGTAACAGCCCAGTCAGTTGGCTTCTTGGCTTTAGCCATTTCGCCGGCCAGCAGGGCGTCGTCCATCATGAAAGCAACAGCACGGCCCGACTCAAGCATGTTGAAAGCTTCGCCGTGGTCTTTTGCCGAGATCACGTTCATGCCCATCTGCTTGTCAGCGTTCATCGCCTTGAGGATGCGCTCGGAGGTGGTGCCAGCCGTGGTTACGACGTTCTTGCCTTTCAGGTCAGCGAAGTCCTTGTAAGGCGAGTCTTTTTTGGACAGCAGGCGGGTACCGATTTCGAAGATGCCGACCGAGAAGTCGACTTGTTGCTGGCGTTCCACGTTGTTGGTGGTGGAGCCGCACTCAACGTCAACGGTGCCGTTCTGCACCAGCGGGATACGGGTCTGGGAAGTAACCAGGTTGTATTTGATCTTGAGGTCCGGCATGTCGAGCTGTTTTTTCAGCCCTTCAACGATTGCCAGCTGTACATCGTGGGAGTAACCAACCGGTTTGCCGGAAGCGTCCGCGATGTAGGAGAACGGAATGGAGGAGTCACGATGCCCAAGGGTGATGGTGCCGGATTCTTTGATTTTCTTCAGTGTGCCGGTCAATTCGGCTGCAAAAACTGGAGTGCTAATCAGAGCTGCAGCAATTGCTGCGCCCAAAAGTTGCGGAACGATGCGCATCGGTGTTTCCTCGACATTGTTTTTTTTATTGAGCCCGTTTGTGGGCCCTTTTGTACTTCGAATGTCTCAACAGACTAAACGCTCTGTTAAAGCATTCGGTCCAGAGTGTAGAGCATGAGTCGTGCCAGACATTGAATATATGTCTAATACTTTGATTTATAAGGGGTTTATGTTGATTGATGGCGGACTTTAAAAGCGGTCGCGCCCGGAAAGCCGAATGATGCAGGGGTGCGTGTTCGGAAAACCGAATGAAAGATGGCGCAGGCAGTTCGCGATTCAGGTAGTCAGTGTTTTCTGGCAAGCCGTTCCGATTTCATCGCGAGCAAGCAGGATCGTCACGCCCTCACCCCACAAGCAATTGAGACCTGTGGGGCGGGGGAGCAGGTTTAAGCCGCTTCTACCTTGCGGTTTTTCAGATTGAGGGTGGCCATGTACTGGGACAGATGCGCCTGCTCCTCAGCGGTGGTAAACAGGCCCAGCTTGGTCCGGCGCCACAGAATGTCCTGTGCATCCAGTGCCCATTCCTGGCTGCACAGGTAATCGACTTCACGGCTGTAGAGGCCACTGCCGATATGCTCGCCCATGTCGCTCAGGCCTTGTACGCCGTCCAGCAAGCGCCACGAGCGGTTGCCATAGGTGATTGCCCAGCGCTTGGCAATCGCAGCATCCAGCCAGCTGTGTTTGCTGATCAGGGCGGCGCTCAGGGCTTTTGGCGTGGTCATGTCTTCGCCGCCCGGCAATGTCGCTGTGGCGGTCCAGCTCGGCTTGATCTGGGTGAAGTAGGGCGTCAATTGGGCCATGGCCGACTCGGCCAGCTTGCGGTAAGTGGTCAGTTTGCCGCCGAACACTGACAGCAGCGGGGCTTCGCCCGGTGCGCCGGACAATGCCAGGGTGTAATCCCGTGTCACTGCTGAAGGGTTGTCGGACTCGTCGTTACACAGCGGGCGCACGCCGGAGTAAGTGCGCAGGATGTCGCTGCGGGTTACTTGTTGCTTGAAGTGGGCATTGACTACATTCAGCAGGTAGTCGGTTTCTTCTTCCGTGATGCTTACTTTGGCCGGATCGCCTGTGTATTCACGGTCGGTGGTGCCGATGATAGTGAACTGATCCATGTAGGGAATGGTGAACACAATCCGCTGATCTTCGTTTTGCAGAATGAACGCATTGGGCGCGTCATACAGCTTGGGAACGATGAGGTGGCTGCCCTGGATCAGGCGGATGCCGTAAGGCGAATCCAGCTTCAAGTCGTCTTTGATGAATTTGGCTACCCAAGGGCCAGCGGCATTGACCAAGGCTTTGCTGCGAATCGAAAACAGGCTGCCGTCAGCACGTTCCAGGTTCAATTCCCACAGCCCTTTGTTACGGCGCGCGCCCACGCAGCGAGTCTGGGTATGGACATGTGCGCCTTTTTCCCGCGCGGCCATGGCGTTAAGTACTACCAGGCGAGCGTCATCGACCCAGCAGTCGGAGTACTCGAAGCCTTTGGTGATTTCTGCTTTCAACGGGCTGTCTGCACCAAACTTGAGGCTGGTGGAGCCCGCGAGTTTTTCGCGCTTGCCCAGATGGTCATACAGGAACAGCCCGGCACGGATCATCCACGCCGGGCGCAGGTGCGGGCGATGGGGCAAGACAAAACGCATGGGTTTGACGATATGCGGCGCTTTGGACAGCAGCACCTCACGCTCAGCCAGTGCTTCTCGTACCAGGCGGAACTCGTAATGTTCGAGGTAGCGCAAGCCGCCGTGGATCAGCTTGCTGCTGGCGGATGAAGTGTGGCTGGCCAGATCGTCTTTTTCGCAAAGGAACACAGACAAGCCGCGACCGGCTGCGTCTGCCGCAATCCCGACGCCATTGATCCCGCCGCCAATCACAGCAACGTCGTAAACCTCAGCGAGAGGGGTGGCAGGCAAGGTGGTCAGGGACATAAATGGGCCTCGCGTTCTTTACGCATATTTGAATGTGAACACTAATGTTCATTTTCGAAAATATTAGCGGATAAAGGCGAGCGTAGCCAGCACCCTTCGATTGAAAAAACTCATCGAAGGGGGGTTAAAAGAAGAATATCGAACATTTTGGATGGGCAGATGAACCTGCGGGCCGGTTACACCACTTCCAGGCGGATCTTGTTTTGAGCCAGGAGTTGCGCGAGTTCGGGCACGGGCGGCTGGTCGGTGACCAGGCAATCAATCAGGGTGATCGGGCCCAGTCGTACCATCGCATTGCGGCCGAACTTGCTGGAGTCGGCTGCCAGGATGGTTTGTCTGGCGTTGGCGATAATCGCCTGAGAGACGCGAACTTCCTGATAGTCGAAGTCCAGCAGGCTACCGTCGGAGTCGATGCCGCTGATACCGACCAGTGCAAAGTCGAACTTGAACTGGTTGATGAAATCGACACTGGCCTGGCCAACGATACCGCCATCGCGGCGTACATTGCCGCCAGCGATCAGGACTTCAAAGTCATCCTTGGCACTCAGGATTGAAGCCACGTGCAGGTTGTTGGTGATGATCTTCAGGTGGTTGTGATTGAGCAGCGCCCGTGCAATCGACTCGGTGGTGGTGCCGATATTGATGAAAATCGAGGCGTGATCAGGGATCTGGGCGGCAATGGCTTCGCCAATGCGGCGCTTTTCGTCGCGCATCTGGTCTGCGCGCATGGCGTAGGCAGTGTTTTCAACGCTGGAGTCATAGGCGGCTCCACCGTGGTAACGGCGTAGCAGATCGGCTTCTGCCAGTTGATTGATGTCGCGGCGAATGGTCTGCGGTGTAACGATGAACAGCTGAGCCATTTCCTCGATGCTGACATAACCGCGCTCGCGTACGAGTTCGAGGATCTGCTGCTGGCGTGGAGGCAGATTCATTGATTTTCCTTTGGGCGGCGAAGCAAATTCGCCCATGATGCCGCAGGAAAGCGCCGCCTGCTACTCGCAGGTGCCATCAAATATTGAAGCGACTGCGGGCGCCAATGGCGCCCGCAGCAGTTATTGCCCGGTAGGCTTAGTTGCTTTCTTCGTGGGGTTCCCAGTCGCGAGTGCGGCTGACGGCTTTTTTCCAGCCGGCATAGAGCTTCTCTTTGCTGGCTTCGTCCAGCGCAGGTTCGAATTCGCGCTCGATCACGGCCTTGCCGCGCAATTCATCCAGGCTGCCCCAGAAACCGCAGGCCAGACCCGCCAGGTAGGCCGCGCCCAATGCAGTGGTTTCGCGCATTTGCGGGCGTTCAACCTGGGTGCCGAGAATGTCGGCCTGGAATTGCATCAGGAAATTGTTGGCTACGGCGCCACCGTCCACACGCAGGGCTTTGAGGCGTTCGCCAGAGTCCTGCTGCATGGCATCCAGTACGTCGCGTGTCTGGTAGGCGATCGACTCAAGTGCTGCACGAATAATGTGATCAACGCGTACGCCGCGAGTCAGGCCGAACAATGCGCCACGGGCGTACGGGTCCCAGTAAGGGGCGCCCAGGCCAGTGAAGGCAGGCACCAGGTAGACGCCATTACTGTCCTTGACCTTGTTGGCGAAGTATTCGGTGTCGTGTGCGTCGTTGATGATCTTCAGTTCGTCACGCAGCCATTGAACGGTGGAACCACCATTGAAGACGGCGCCTTCCAATGCGTAGGCAACTTCGCCACGTGGGCCGCAGGCGATGGTAGTCAGCATGCCGTGGGTCGATTTGACGGCGTTTGCGCCGGTGTTCATCAGCAGGAAGCAGCCGGTGCCGTAAGTATTCTTGGCCTGCCCCGGCTCGACACACATCTGGCCAAACAGTGCGGCCTGTTGGTCGCCTGCAATGCCGCCAATGGCGATACCGCTTTTGGTGCGGCCGTAGATTTCTGAAGATGACTTCACTTCTGGCAGCATTTCGCGCGGGATATCCAGTACCTCCAGCATCTTGGCATCCCACTCCAGAGTGTGGATGTTGAAGAGCATGGTGCGAGAGGCATTGGTGTAGTCGGTGACGTGGGTTTTGCCGCCGGTAAATTTCCAGATCAGCCAGCTGTCGACGGTGCCGAACAACAGTTCGCCATTGCGTGCGCGCTCACGGCTGCCTTCGACGTTATCGAGGATCCACTTCAGTTTGGTACCCGAGAAGTACGGGTCGGTCACCAGGCCAGTGGTGTCGCTGATGTATTGCTCGTAGCCATCGCGCTTGAGCTGCTCGCAGATTTCGGTGCTGCGGCGGCACTGCCAGACGATGGCATTGTAGATTGGACGACCGCTGACCTTGTCCCACACAACGGTGGTTTCACGCTGGTTGGTGATGCCGATGGCGGCCACCTGATCGTGATGCAGGCCGGCTTGTGCAAGGGCCTCGACCATCACGGCGCTTTGGGTAGCGAAAATTTCCATCGGGTCGTGTTCAACCCAGCCCGGTTGCGGGTAGTGCTGTTGAAACTCACGTTGCGCCGTGCATACCACGTTGGCGTCACGATCGAAGATGATCGCTCGCGAACTGGTTGTGCCTTGGTCCAGCGCAATGATGTAGTTCTTATTCTGAATGTCGGTCATTTGAAAGTGCCTTGCAGAATGAGGGAGGTTGGGGGCGCGAGAAAGGTAACGGGCAGTAGGTCTCGTGCGCCCCGTTTCATAAGTCGATATCAGGAAGCTTGGGTTTTCACTTGCGCTGCAGCCTGGGTGTCGGCGGCTACAGGGGCAGCGTCAGGCAGGTGGCGGGCAATCAGGCCGCGATAAATGGCTGCGCCCAGGCAAGCGCCCACGATCGGTGCAAATATTGGAATCAGGAAGTAAGGGATGTCGCGTCCACCAGTGAACGAAATTTCACCCCAACCCGCCAAGAATGTCATCAGTTTAGGCCCGAAATCACGCGCGGGGTTCATCGCAAAGCCGGTTAGCGGCCCCATCGAGCTGCCGATGACAGCAATCAGCAAGCCGATCAGCAGGGGGGCCAGTGCGCCACGTGGCAGACCGTTCTTGTCGTCGGTAAGCGCCATGATCACGCCCATCAGGATAGCGGTAATCACCACTTCGACGAGGAAGGCTTGCAGCGTTGTAAGCGAGGGGTGCGGGTAGGTCGAGAAGACCGATGCCAACTCCAGGCTGGCCTGGCTGCCTCGAACCATTTGATGTGCTTGTTCGTAATCGAAGAAGAGATTGCTGTAGAGCGTGTAAACCAACGCTGCAGCGCAGAAGGCGCCTGCAACTTGGGCAAGGATGTAAAAGGGCAGCTTACGTTTTTCGAAATCGGTGAACAGGCACAGCGCGATGCTGACTGCCGGGTTCAGGTGTGCGCCTGAAACGCCTGCTGTCAGGTAAATCGCCATGCTGACGCCAATGCCCCAGATGATGCTGATTTCCCATAATCCAAAACTGGCACCCGCGACTTTGAGAGCCGCAACGCAGCCGGTACCGAAAAATATCAACAGTGCGGTACCGAGAAACTCGGCCAGGCATTGGCCTGAAAGTGTGGGGTGTTGCGATGCAGTCGTCATCTGAAGCCTCGTTATTGTTGTTTTTAGACGTTATCAATCAGGGTGGCGGCGCGCCTTGGTCTGATCGGGTAATTGCGTACCATTGATTTCAGCATGTAGGTAAAGTCGTACAAAAGTTGAATGCTAATATTCAGATTCGAAAAAATATAGACAAGAAACGCTGCTGTCAAAGGTCGAAAGTGAACGGGTATTCACATTCTGACTTTAGAGCGGGGTGGTGGTACTGGTTTTTCTGTAAGAAAACACTACGAATTGGTAGGTTGGCGTGTAACGTTTCAGCAAAATGCATGGCGCAAAGCCCCGTGCCAGCGCGTTTTATACGGGCCAATAGCCTAAAATCGGCCATCAGTTTTCTTTTCCTCATTCAAGACTGGAGCTGTCATGACGCCTGCACTGGACCTGCTGAAAAAAGTTCGCGCCGAACATCGTGTGCATAGCTATGAACATGATCCCAAAGCGGCATCCTACGGGTTGGAGGCCGCAGAAAAGCTTGGCCTGGAACCTGCTCAGGTGTTCAAGACGTTGTTGGCCAGCAGTGAGAAGGGGGAGTTATTGGTCGCTGTGGTACCGGTCGTCGGAAGCCTCGATTTAAAAGCCCTCGCACACGCTGCCGGAGTCAAAAAAGTCGAAATGGCGGACCCGGCGGCAGCTCAACGTTCAACAGGGTATTTGTTGGGAGGCATCAGTCCGCTGGGGCAGAAGAAGCGACTGCGCACCTTTATCGATAAAAGTGCTGAAGGTTTTGCGACTATTTTTGTCAGCGCCGGACGACGCGGGCTGGAAGTGGAACTGGCGCCTGGGGTGCTGGCAGAGCATACGCAGGCGCAGTTTGCAGAGGTCGGTCGGGTGTAAGCGCGAATTGTTGTGGTAAGGGATTACTGAGCGGTGCTGAAACGCCTTACACCTGATTCGGAGTGCGGGATTTGCGCAGCAACGCTGCCGCTGGTTTGAAACATCACCAGATGCTCGGCTGCTACGCGAATGCCCACTTGCGCCCCAGGCAAGTGATCGGCGTGGCTCGGGAAAATCGATTCCAGCTGGCTCCCTGTAGGCAGTTGCAGGCGGTACAGGGTGGAGGCACCGAGGAATGTCTTGCCAATAATCCGGGCTTTCAAATCGCTGTCCGGCGCGTAGACGATATCGTCCGGACGCAGCAACACATCAACTGCGCCGCCAGTCGGCCAGGTGTATGCGCGGTTGCCGCGTAAAACCCCCAGCTCGGTTTGCACCGACTCAGGGCTTAGTAACTGGCCCCGAATGAAGTAGCCCTGACCGATAAAACTCGCCACAAAAGGTGTCTGAGGTTCGTGGTACAGGTTGTAGGGCGTATCCCACTGTTCAAGACGGCCTTCTTTGAAGACACCGACATGGTCGCTGACAGCGAAGGCTTCTTCCTGGTCATGTGTCACCAAAATCGCACTGGTGCCCCGTGCTTTCAGGATATCTCGCACTTCATGGCTGAGTTTGCGTCGCAACTCGCCATCGAGGTTGGAAAACGGCTCATCCAGCAGGAGTAATTGAGGTTCGGGTGCCAATGCACGTGCAAGGGCGACACGTTGCTGCTGGCCGCCGGAAAGCTCGTGGGGGAAGCGTTTGCCAAGTTGCTTGAGATTGACCAGTTCAAGCAGCTCTTCGGTCACGCGCTCCTTGTTCGGATGTTTGCGAATCCCGAACGCAATGTTGTCGGCCACGCTCAGGTGCGGAAACAGGGCGTAGTCCTGAAACACCATGCCAATACGACGTTTCTCAGGGGCCAAGGTAAAGCCAGCACTTGAAATGACCTCCCCAGCCAGTCTGATCTCACCCTGATGCACCGGCTCAAAACCGGCAATAGCGCGCAGGGTGGTGGTTTTGCCACAGCCCGATGAGCCCAGCAAGCAGCCAATATCGCCAGCATTGAGGTGCAGGTTGAGGTTTTGAACGACGCTCTGGCCCTGATACCCACAGGCCAGATCGCTAAGGTTGAGCAATAACGGCTGGCTCATGCGGGTTGGTACGCCGGTTGGACAAGGAATTCGAGCAGCGCTTTTTGCGCATGCAGGCGGTTTTCAGCTTGATCCCATGCCACGGAGCGAGGGTCATCCAGCAAATCGAGGCTGATCTCTTCGCCACGGTGAGCGGGAAGGCAGTGCATGAACAGCACGTCGTCGGCAGCCAGGTCGAGCAGGGCGCGATTGACCTGGTATGGAGCAAACAGCTGCAGGCGCTTGGCGGTTTCTTCTTCCTGGCCCATGGAGGTCCACACGTCAGTGCTAACCAGATGGGCGCCAATCACGGCATCACGAGGATCGCGAACGATAGTCACGCGATCACCGGCTTGAGCCACGAACTGCGGGTTGGGCTCATAGCCTTCAGGGCAGGCAACACGCAGCTTGAAGTCAAACTGGATGGCCGCTTCTATATAGCTGTTGCACATGTTGTTGCCATCACCGATCCAGGCCACGGTTTTGCCTTTGATCGAACCGCGATGTTCCTGAAACGTTTGCATGTCGGCCAGCAACTGGCAAGGGTGCAGATCGTCTGACAGACCATTGATAACAGGTACGCGGGAATTGGCCGAAAACTCGGTCAGGGTACTGTGAGCGAAGGTGCGGATCATGACGGCGTCAAGCATGCGCGACATTACGATGGCGCAGTCACCAATTGGCTCGCCACGGCCCAGCTGGGTGTCGCGAGGGGACAGAAAAATAGCCTGGCCACCCAGCTGGATCATGCCTGCTTCAAATGACAGACGGGTACGGGTCGATGACTTCTCGAAAATCATGCCCAGCACGCGACCTTTCAGAGGTTCGAAGAGAACGCCGCGTTGACGCAGGTCCTTCAGCTCGATACCGCGACGAATCACGCTGACTAGCTCTTCGGGCGTGCAATCCATCAGGGAGAGAAAGTGCCTTGCGCTCATCATTAACTACCTTTTTTGCAACGACCGCAGATGCTCAAAGCCGGGGTTTTCGGAAAAACGGGCGAGACCTGCGGCGAAAGCCGCACGGGGCGACGAAATAGGGGAAGGCGCGATCTTATAAGGAAATGTCGCGTCTTGCCAATAAGGGTCACGTGTATAGAGGTTTGAGCGAGTCTTGCGCTGCACGAGCCACTCAGGTGGTATGCCTCACCTCAGCTGTCCATTTGTACACTGCCGTGGCGTTGCTTGGCAATTGCGCGGGGCATTTGGAGAGGCGTGAGGGGCCTGCTATTGTCTGTCGGGGAGACCGAGCGTCACGCTCGGCTTTCCGTTACAATGCGCCACCGTGCCGACATCTGAGTCGGAAAGTTCAGCCGAGGTGCTCCATGGATATCATCGAAACTATTAAAGACCAGATTGCGAACAACACCATTCTGCTCTACATGAAAGGCTCCCCGAATGCCCCGCAGTGCGGCTTTTCGGCCAAGGCTGCCCAGGCAGTCATGGGTTGTGGCGAGAAGTTCGCTTACGTGGACATCCTTCAGAACCCGGAAATCCGCGCCAATCTGCCGAAGTATGCTAACTGGCCAACTTTCCCGCAACTGTGGGTCGGTGGTGAGTTGGTGGGCGGTAGCGACATCATGGCTGAAATGGCCGCCGATGGTTCTTTGCAGGCTTTGATCAAAGAAGCTGTCGAGAAAGCTGCTGCAAACAAGACTGAAGCCTGATGTCAGTCGCGTAGTTACAGTTGTTATGTAACACGCATAAAAAAGCCCCGCCCCGTGATAAACAGGGCGGGGCTTTTTAATGGCTGTTAGTTACTCACCCATTTGAGATTGCAGGTAATTCTCAATCCCTACTTTATCGATCAGGCCCAGTTGAGTTTCCAACCAGTCGATATGTTCTTCTTCGGATTCCAGGATATCTTCCAGCATTTCGCGGCTGCCAAAGTCACCGACAACTTCACAGTGGGCGATAGCAGCTTTGAGGTCGGCGTGGCCGGTCTTCTCAATACGCAGGTCGCACTCGAGCATTTCCTTGGTGTGTTCGCCGATGTGCAGCTTGCCCAGATCTTGTACGTTCGGCAGGCCTTCCAGGAACAGGATGCGCTTGATCAGCTTGTCCGCGTGCTTCATCTCGTCGATGGACTCGTGGTACTCGTGAGCACCCAACTTTTCCAGGCCCCAATCCTGATACATACGTGCATGCAGGAAGTATTGGTTGATAGCGACCAGTTCGTTGCCGAGAATTTTGTTGAGATGCTGGATAACTGAAATGTCGCCTTTCATGGCTGGGGCCTGCCTTAATTAACTGTATATACGGCAGAGTTTGATCCGCACATTGCAGACTGTCAAACCTAAGTATTTGAATAATATATGAAAATTAATCGGAATAAGAATGTTTGTGTTCCGCGTCTCGGGGCTAACCACTTGAATTCTAGGCATAAAAAAACCGGACACTAAGTCCGGTTCTTTGAAATCTGTACATTACGCAGCTGAAAATTCAACCGGGAAACTCATTGCGGCCTGACTGGTTTGCAGCGAAGCCAGGGTTTCGCGAACCACTTGCTTGGCCAGGCATGCACATTTACCGCATTGGCTAGCGACACCTGTTGCTTCGCGCACTTCGCGGTAGCTGCAGCAACCCTCGTAGATTGCGTCGCGAATTTTTCCATCGGTGACGCCAGTGCAAAGGCAAACGTACATAAATAAGAACCATCGCTGGTTGGGATTCAATTCAAGGATCTTAATGTTAACGAGAATGATTGTCAAAGTACCTTGAGTCGCAATTGAGCCTTGTGGGTGCTGTGCTGACGAACGGTCTCGACGATTCTGCTTTCAGGGCCTGAAAAAGGGTTAAGGCCCGTCCAGACGGGCGGTGTATGATGACCGGTCATTTTCACGCAGGAGCGGGTCGGCTGAGTACCATTAACCGATGGTGGCACCGACCGGATCCTGTTTTTCACGCAGCACACCAGGAGATATCCAATGAGCGTACTCGTAGGCAAACAAGCCCCTGACTTCACCGTCGCAGCCGTACTTGGCAATGGCGAAATCGTTGACAGCTTCACACTGTCCACCGCCATCAAAGGTAAATATGGCCTGGTGTTCTTCTACCCGCTGGACTTCACTTTCGTTTGCCCGTCCGAGCTGATCGCTCTGGACCATCGCATCCCTGAGTTCCAGGCGCGTAACGTTGAAGTGGTTGCCGTGTCGATCGACTCCCATTTCACCCACAACGCATGGCGCAACACTCCAGTGAACAATGGCGGCATCGGCCAGGTGAAATACACCATGGCTGCCGACATCAATCACGCAATCTGCAAGGCCTATGACGTTGAAAACGAAGGCGGCGTGGCACTGCGCGGCGCGTTCCTGATCGACGACAAGGGTGTTGTACGCTCCCAGATCGTCAACGACCTGCCACTGGGCCGTAACATGGACGAGCTGCTGCGTCTGGTTGACGCTCTGCAATTCCACGAAGAGCACGGCGAAGTTTGCCCTGCCAACTGGAAAAAAGGCGACAAAGGCATGACCGCTTCGACCGCAGGTGTTGCAGCGTACCTGACCGAGAATGCTGACCAGCTGTAAGCGTCAGTTTCAGGCATAAAAAAACCGGACCCAGTGTCCGGTTTTTTTTAGGGTGCGATGAAAGCCTGAACGACAGGATCAGTCGTTGAAGTCTTTCCAGCCGCCCATTTGCTTCCAGCGGTTAACGATGCCACAGAACAGCTCAGCGGTTTTCTCGGTGTCATAACGAGCCGAGTGCGCTTCACGCCCATCAAAATCGATATCAGCCGTCTGGCAGGCTTTGGCCAATACTGTCTGACCATACGCCAGGCCAGCGAGGGTAGCGGTGTCAAAGCTTGAGAACGGGTGAAACGGGTTGCGTTTCATGTCCAGGCGAGCGACAGCGGCGTTGAGGAAACCCAGGTCAAAGCTGCTGTTATGGCCCACCAGGATGGCACGCTTGCAACCGTTGGCTTTCAAGGCCTTGCGCACGCCACGAAAGATGTCGGTCAGGGCCGTCTCTTCGCTGACAGCCATGCGCAGTGGATGGTCGAGCTTGATGCCTGTGAATTCCAGCGCTGCAGCTTCGATGTTGGCGCCTTCAAACGGCTCAACACGGTGGAAGTAGGTGTGCTCCGGGAACACAAAGCCTCTTTCGTCCATGCCGATCGTGACAGCTGCGATTTCCAGCAAGGCATCAGTAGCGCTATTAAAGCCACCGGTTTCAACATCGATTACGACCGGTAGATAGCCGCGAAAACGCTCGGCCATCGGGTGGCGCGATCCGCCGCCATGGCCGCCTTCGTGTTCGTCATCATAATGGTCGTCACTCACAGCTGTTCCTCCAGCAGGCGCCAGCGCAGTGTTTCACCGGCGCGCAGCGGAATTACGGTCAACTCGCCGAAAGGCAGGCTGTTTGGGGCGGTCCACTCCTGGCGAACCAGGGTGATGTGTTCGGTGCTGGCGGGCAATCCGTAGAAGCGCGGGCCGTTCAGGCTGGCAAAGGCTTCCAGCTTGTCCAGGGCATTGCGCTGCTCGAAAGCTTCGGCGTACATCTCGATGGCCGCATAAGCGGTGTAGCAACCGGCACAACCGCACGCCGCTTCTTTGGCGTGCTGGGCGTGGGGTGCAGAGTCTGTACCCAGGAAGAATTTCTCGCTGCCACTGGTGGCCGCATCCAGCAGGGCTTCCTGATGAGTGTTGCGCTTGAGAATCGGCAGGCAATAGAAGTGCGGGCGGATTCCGCCAACCAGCATGTGATTGCGGTTGTACAGCAGGTGATGAGCCGTAATGGTTGCGCCGACGTTGGCCGAGGCCTCGTTGACGAACTGCACCGCGTCAGCGGTGGTGATGTGCTCAAACACGACTTTGAGTGTCGGGAAGCGATCTACAACGCGGCGCATATGCTCGTCGATGAAGATTTTTTCGCGATCAAAGACGTCCACACCGGCGCGGGTGACTTCACCGTGGATCAGCAAGGGCATGCCAACTTCAGCCATGACCTCGAGGACCGGGAAGATCGCGTCGATGCTGGTAACACCTGAGTCGGAGTTGGTCGTTGCCCCAGCCGGATACAGCTTGGCTGCATGGACGAATCCGCTGGCCTTGGCCGTACGAATGTCTTCTGGCTGTGTTCGATCAGTGAGGTAAAGCACCATCAGCGGCTCGAAACGGCTACCGGCCGGGCGAGCAGCCAGAATGCGCTGGCGATAGGCATCGGCTTCGGCAGCATTACGCACCGGAGGTACCAGGTTGGGCATGATGATGGCGCGGCCAAAAGTGCGCGCTACATCCGCAACCGTGTGAGGCAACACAGCACCATCGCGAAGATGTATATGCCAGTCGTCGGGACGCAGCAGGGTCAGGCGGTCAGACATTGGGAATTCCAGGCGGGTCAAACTGATGTGAATGCTACCGGAAAAGACTCTATCAGGCACTCGCTATCAAGTTTTGTGATTGCTGACCGATATCTCATCAATCTGTGGACTGTTTTTTTGCAGTGCAAGCCTGTGGAGCCTCCCGTGCGCCAGCATTATTTCATCCTGCTCAGTATGTTTGCCAGCCTGCCTGCCATGGCTCTGACCTTTCAGACTCGGCTGGAGAATATCGAGTGGAAAGTGGAAGGCGACAAATTCGAGTGTCGGCTGATCCAGCCCATTACTGATTTCGGCTCCGGGGCCTTTGTGCGTCGAGCCGGGGAGCAGGCCGTTTTTCGCCTCAATGCCTACAACTCGATGCTGGGGGAGGGGTCTGCGAAGCTATTGGCCGCCGCCGCACCCTGGCAGCCGGGCCGCGGCGACATTGACCTGGGCTCGGTGCGAATCGGCCGTGGGCAGGTATTGTTCAACAGTTCCCAGGCCCAGGCCGCCAGCTTGTTTCGTGGGCTGATTGAAGGGCGTAGCCCGTTGGTCAGGCACTACTCGCGCGATGGCAATGTTTCGGAGGTTCGCCTGTTGCCGGCCAGATTTCGCCAGGCTTACGGGGATTACGAGGCGTGTACCACCAAGTTGTTGGCGAAGAACTTTGAGCAGGTCAGGCAAAGCCAGGTCGGCTTTCCTGGCGGGGGTACCGAGCTGGATGCGAAGGCTCGGATCAACTTGCAAGTCATGGTGGAGTACTTGAAGGCAGATCCTACGGTCAACCGCGTCATCCTGGACGGTTATTCCGACAATCAGGGCAATCGCTTGACCAACCGCGAACTGTCACGGCGACGGGCATTGGCGGTGATGGACTTCTTCAAGGAGAAGGGGCTCCAGGAGTCTCAGATCACAGTCCGTTTTCATGGCGAACAATACCCCTTGGCACCCAACACGACCCGGGCAAATCGTGAGAAAAATCGTCGGGTCAGCGTGCGCTTGGAGCGTGTTCCTGAGCCAGAAAAATCTGTGCCTTCTGTAGGTGTCAGCAATTCTGCGGCGATTTCCTGAAGTGACCGTCTGGTCGCTCCTTTGACATTATCTGTCGCTTTGTCGTCTTAAGCTGTCGCGCCTCTGTAAATTCATGGATATGGGCGGTAGACTGTTCGGCTTTTCGAACAACCCGTGGAGTGATGGCATGGCGGACGTAAACAAGGTCGTTCTGGCTTATTCGGGCGGCCTGGACACTTCGGTGATCCTGAAGTGGCTGCAGGATACTTATAACTGTGAAGTCGTAACCTTTACCGCTGACTTGGGTCAGGGCGAAGAGGTCGAACCTGCACGTGCCAAGGCGCAAGCCATGGGCGTCAAGGAAATCTACATTGATGACCTGCGTGAAGAGTTTGTTCGAGACTTCGTTTTCCCGATGTTCCGTGCCAACACCGTTTACGAAGGCGAGTACCTGCTGGGTACTTCCATTGCTCGTCCGCTGATCGCCAAACGCCTGATTGAAATCGCCAACGAAACAGGCGCAGACGCCATTTCCCACGGCGCAACGGGTAAAGGTAATGATCAGGTTCGTTTCGAACTGGGTGCCTATGCCTTGAAGCCAGGGGTGAAAGTGATTGCTCCTTGGCGTGAATGGGACTTGCTCTCCCGTGAAAAGCTGATGGATTACGCTGAAAAGCACAATATCCCGATCGAGCGTCACGGCAAGAAGAAGTCTCCGTACTCGATGGATGCCAACTTGCTGCACATCTCTTACGAGGGCGGTGTGCTGGAAGACACGTGGACTGAGCACGAAGAAGACATGTGGCGTTGGACCAAGTCTCCAGAAGACGCGCCGAACACGCCGACTTATCTGGAATTGACTTACCGCAACGGCGATATCGTCGCTCTGGACGGCGTCGAAATGACCCCGGCCACTGTGCTGGCAACACTCAACCGTATTGGCGGCGAGAACGGTATCGGTCGTCTCGATATCGTTGAAAACCGTTATGTCGGAATGAAGTCCCGTGGTTGCTACGAGACTCCGGGCGGCACCATCATGTTGCGTGCTCACCGTGCCATTGAGTCGATCACTCTGGACCGTGAAGTTGCTCACCTCAAAGACGAGTTGATGCCCAAGTACGCGAGCCTGATCTACACCGGCTACTGGTGGAGCCCAGAGCGCATCATGCTGCAGCAGATGATCGATGCTTCGCAGGCTCACGTTAACGGTGTTGTTCGTCTCAAATTGTACAAAGGCAATGTGATCGTTACGGGTCGCAAGTCAGACGAGTCGTTGTTTGATGCCAATATTGCAACGTTTGAAGAAGATGGCGGTGCTTATAACCAGGCCGATGCTGCCGGCTTCATCAAGTTGAATGCATTGCGTATGCGGATTGCCGCAAACAAAGGCCGCAAGTTGTTCTAATGCGTGCCGCATAAAAAAGCCCCGGCCATGTGGTCGGGGCTTTTTTATGTCTTGAATTCAATGTATTACAGCGCTCTAAAAGTCAGTTGAATAGTTCCAGTACTGCCAGTGTTGGGGTGGTAAGTGATAAGTATTTTAGAGCCGTAGGGAGACGTATTTTTATAACAGTCGATATCCTGTTTTGACGTCTCTGGCGTGATATCTGGTGGAGTACTTATCAGCAACAAAAGCACGTCGCTCGTGCGGTTGTTAATCTTGAACTTTCGCACGGACGTCGAGTGGCTATGCAGTATTTCGTGCGCAGCGCTTTTGTATAAGCGTGGGTTTGGTGGGTTGTTCAGTTCAGGCGTTTCTTTCGTGTCAGAGTCATAAATTCGGTGGCCTTGAGGCAGGAATGTGAAGTTTTGAGGAGGGAACGAACTGAATGTTATACCGGGTTGGTATGGGGTCGTGGCAAGTGATGTGCCTGTGCGGTTATGAGGGTAAGTGCGAGGCGAATAGGAAGTCATAGTTAAAGGCAACGCTGCCTTGGATAAATCAGCCGGGGTGTAGAGTGTTTTGTTGTTGAAGTTCAGGGTCAGAAAAAATAACGTAATCAGCAGTACGGGGAAGATAATTAAAAACCAAACATACTCTTTCTGATGTGCACTATCGATATACGGCAATGATACCGCTGCCGATGCTTCGGTCAGCATCGAAAAAACAGCAATTATGGTCAAAGGGTTATTGATTTTTAAAGTGTTCTTTATCATGGGATAACCTTTCTGGAGGGTAGTTGAAGTAAGGCGCTGGCGCACAGCGCTGCGGGTGCTCCTGTAACGGAGGGAGCTGATGTTTTGCTTTAAGGGCCTGCTTCTATAAATTTAGACACTGGATATTGAAGCTGCAAACCCAGTCCGGGTTTTGGGTGTGACGTCTATTAGGTGGATCTTTCGGTTTTTTAGTTTGCTTCAATTGTTTGTAGGAATGCTGTCGTTATCTACGGTGAATTCCATAGGTGTTATTATTTATCTGGCGTAATTGCATGTAAGTTTTTTATCTTGGGTTTGAATAATTTGTAAGATATAGCGCCAAATGATTTTTGTTGGCCTTTTTTCAAACAGTTTTTTTGTTGTGTGTCTTTTTGGAGGGCAGGCAGGGCTTAGTATTCTTTTGATATGGATTCATATTTGGGTGGTTTCTGAATGATCTGTAGTCCTATTCTGTAAGTACAGATTTCTGATATTTTCTCCTGAAAACAATAGTAGATTCCACCGGGTGAGTGTTTAGTGGGTTGGATTATTGTGTTTTATGGTTTTTTTGCGTGAAGGAGGATGTGTTGTTGTGATTGGTTTGGATGATGGTTGAATGTGGGTCGGGCTTTACCAACGCTGAGTTTAAATTTTGGATTTAACTGAAGAATGTTGGCTGTGCAAAGGTGCTGCTAATATTAAATGTGTATGTGCCTTTAATGAGTCAGTGGGTGTTACTGGTGGTGTGTGTGCATCTGCGTTTGCTTGGATTGTATTGAGTGAATGTTTAAAGTTTGAAGGCTATTTCTGTAGGTTAAATCTTCAATAATTGTAGGAAATGTCTTTGGATGCGGATGCGTGAGGGGGCGCTATGCCCAGTTTGTTATGACTAGGCTATGGTGCTGGTTCTAAAAATTCGAACAGCGATAAATTGGAATTGCCCATGAATAAAGTGCTGATCGTGGATGATCATCCTGTAATTCGTCTTGCTGTGCGTATGCTCATGGAACGACATGGCTATGAAGTCATCGCAGAGACGGACAATGGTGTGGATGCTTTGCAACTTGCGCGTGAACACGCGCCAGACATTGTGATTCTGGATATAGGAATACCTAAACTTGACGGGCTTGAAGTTATTGCGCGGCTGTCCACACCAGCAGTGCTTATCAAGGTGCTGGTACTGACCTCGCAAGCTCCCGGTCATTTTTCCATGCGCTGCATGCAGGCAGGTGCAGCGGGTTATGTTTGCAAGCAACAGGACTTGACCGAGCTGTTGAGTGCAATCAAGGCTGTGCTGTCGGGTTATAGCTATTTCCCTAATCAGGCGCTGCACTCAGTGCGTTCAAGCCTGGGCAATGCGAGTGAGGCTGATATGGTCAATCGCCTTTCGGGTCGGGAGATGATGGTGCTGCAGCAGCTGGCACGGGGGAAAAGCAACAAGGAAATAGCCGATGGCATGTTCCTTAGCAACAAAACGGTGAGTACCTATAAAACCCGACTTCTCTTGAAGCTTAATGCCCGCTCGCTGGTAGATTTGATCGAACTGGCCCAGCGCAATGGCTTGGTGTGAGGGGGAGGGAATAGGGACGTGACACCCAAAGCCCTCCCAAGAAAAGCCTCCGCTAAGGAGGCTTTTGATATTGCGTGATGGAAATTAAAGATCGTATCCATAATCTTCGAGCTCTTTTCTGAGCCGTTTTTCTTCCAGAAGCGCGTCAATGGTACGGCGTTTGGCCAAGTTGGTTTTTGCCACCTCGACGACAGGCTCCACTGCATCGTCTGGATCGACGACTGCAAAATCTTCTTCTACTTCCAGTTCTTCTTTGCCAGTGCTCATTCAGTTCACTCCAGGCCAAGACAGTCAATGGCGCCCCTTATAGCGATAATCGCCGCTCGGGTAAAAAAGATTTTCTCAATCGATCAGCCCATAAAATATCTATTACTCAATCATCAGAGGTTTTTTGCTTGAATTCGCACAGATCCTCTATGCGGCAGCTTCCACACCGAGGCTTGCGTGCCTGACACACATAGCGCCCATGCAAAATGAGCCAGTGGTGGGCGTCCAGCAAATACGGTTTGGGCACGTGCTTCATCAAGTTCTTTTCGACCTCGACCACGTTTTTACCCGGCGCAATCCCGGTTCTGTTGCTGACCCTGAAAATATGGGTGTCTACGGCCATGGTCAGCTGCCTGAAGGCGGTGTTGAGCACTACATTTGCCGTTTTTCTACCCACCCCAGGAAGCGCTTCAAGCTCTTCTCGCGTCTGCGGAACCTGGCTGCCATGGCGTTCAATCAATAAACGGCAGGTCTCAATCACGTTTTTGGCCTTGCTGTTATACAGGCCAATGGTCTTTATGTACTGCGACAGTCCTTCTACTCCGAGAGCGTAGATGGCTTCTGGTGTGTTGGCGACTGGAAACAGTTTGGCCATCGCCTTGTTCACGCTCACATCAGTGGCCTGGGCGGACAGAATCACCGCAATCAGGAGTTCGAAAGGAGATGAATAGGCCAGCTCGGTTTTTGGCTCAGGATTGTCTTCGTGAAATCGGCGGAATATTTCAAGGCGCTTTGCGGCGTTCATGGGTAAAACACTTCCTGGATAGCTGTCCGTTAAACGAAGAGGCGCTTGCTTGTGGTGGGGAAATCTATCAGGCCTTGGCCGGCTCCAGCGCATTGAGTGTTAACTCTGCCTGAGTGACAGCCTCGGATAAAAGGTTCAACTGCGCGGTGGATTGCTCTTGGGTTATGGCCTTTTTAAGTTCGGCGCGGCGCATGGCCAGCTGGATTTTTGCGCGTTTGAGTTCTGCGGTATTTGCAGCGGGCGCAGTCACTGACACCTCGGCAGCAGGCTCCAGTTGTGCCAGTGCGTGTTCGGCAGATTCAAACTGTTGCTGCAGGGTGACAAGCTGGGATTGCTGTTGTGCCGTTGGAGGGTGCCCGAACGCCTTGAGCGACTTGTTCAGTTGGGCGCGTGCCATGGCGAGTGTGACCTTGGCTTTTTTAAGCGCTGCGTCATTGAGGCTGGACAGTTCTGCCCCCGGGCTATCCGGGCGTGTGCCACTGGCAGTCACTGCCGGTGGGCGCTGGGCCCGCGCGAGGCGCTCAGCCTGTCTGTGTTGCTCTTCGCGGCGCAGACGCTCGTCACGCACTTCATAGCGTCCGCGAGCATGGTCACGCTTTTGGTTGCGGACGTTGAGTTGCACTGAGTCGTGAGTGAGGCCACCGACAATCGGGATTACATTTGCAGGCAGGGGGCGCATTTCTATGCAGTCTACCGGGCAAGGGGCTACACAGAGGTCACAGCCGGTGCATTCGTCGACAATGACGGTGTGCATGAGTTTGGCCGCGCCCAGTATGGCGTCAATCGGGCAGGCCTGAATGCACTTGGTGCAACCGATACATTCTGCTTCGCGAATGTAGGCCACTTGCGGTGGGGCCTCACCGCGATCGGTATCCAGTTGCAGCACCGGAATGCTGAGCAAGTGGGCCAGTGCGGCAATGGCTTCGGTTCCACCAGGGGGGCACTTGTTGATTGCCTCGCCTTGGGCAATGCCTTGCGCATAAGGTTTGCAGCCGGGATGGCCGCACTTGCCGCATTGAGTTTGCGGTAATAAAGCATCAATACGTTGAATCAGGCTCATGGTGTGATCAGTCCAGCTACAGCGGGTCGCATCTGGGCGACACTCAACATGCGCAGAAAAAATAAGGGCGTGCGATCAAGGTCGGTCGGCTCAAGCGAATGCGGCTGATTATCCGACATGACGGAGAGGGCGGCTACTGATGATCAGCGTCTGGTGGCCTGCTGGCCACCAGACGCTGCGAGGGGGGGCGGTGTTACTTGATGCGTTGACCTGGTTTTGCGCCGCTATCCGGGCTCAGCAGGTAAATTTCTTCCCCGCCAGGGCCGGCAGCCATCACCATGCCTTCGGACATGCCGAAGCGCATTTTGCGTGGCTTGAGGTTGGCAATCATCATGGTCAGACGACCTTCGAGCTCGGCCGGATTCGGGTACGCACTTTTGATCCCCGAGAACACGTTGCGTTGCTCGTCACCAATATCCAGCGTCAGGCGCAGCAGTTTGTCGGCGCCTTCAACGGCTTCAGCCTTGAGGATCAGCGCCACGCGCAAGTCCACTGCGGCGAAGGTATCAAACTCGATCTCTGCGGCCAGTGGTTCCTTGACCAGTTCGCCGTTGCCCTGCGGGGCAGCGCTGCCGGTGTCGGTCTGGCTTGCAATCAAGTCTTCTTTCGAGGCATCTGTCATGGCTTGAACCTTGACCGGATCGATGCGGGTCATCAGCGGCTTGAAGGCGTTAAGCTGATGATTGGCCAGCAACACGTTGTGATCGTTCCAGATCAAAGGCTCAACGTTCAGGAACGCCTCGGCATCGGCTGCGAGCACGGGCAATACCGGCTTGAGGAAGATGATCAGTTGGCGGAACAGGTTGATGCCCAGGGCACACACAGCCTGAACTTCATCTTGCTTGCCTTCGACCTTGGCCATTGCCCACGGTGCCTTGTCGGCAATCCAGGCGTTGGCGCGGTCAGCCAGCGCCATGATTTCACGCATGGCGCGCGCAAAGTCGCGGGCTTCATATGCTTCGGCAATGCTGGGTGCGGCGGCCAGGAACGCTTCGGTCAGTTCGGGGGCAGCATTGCCCTCGACCATTACCCCGGCGTTGCCCTTGTGAATGAAGCCTGCGCAACGGCTGGCAATGTTGACCACTTTGCCGACCAGGTCGGAGTTGACCTTCTGAACGAAGTCTTCCAGGTTCAGGTCCAGGTCATCGACGCCGCGGCCCAGTTTGGAGGCGTAGTAGTAACGCAGGTATTCCGGTGCCAGGTGGTCCAGATAGGTGCGGGCCTTGATAAAGGTGCCGCGGGATTTGGACATTTTCTGGCCGTTGACGGTCAGGTAACCGTGAACGTTGATGGCGGTTGGCTTGCGATAGCCTGCGCCTTCGAGCATTGCTGGCCAGAACAGGGCGTGGAAATTGACAATGTCCTTGCCGATGAAGTGGTACAGCTCGGCGGTGGAATCCTTGGCCCAGTACGCATCGAAATCCAGTTCAGGACGGCGTGCGCAGAGGTTCTTGAAGCTGGCCATGTAGCCGATTGGCGCATCGAGCCATACGTAGAAGTATTTGCCTGGGGCGTCCGGGATCTCGAAACCGAAGTACGGCGCATCGCGGGAGATATCCCACTGTTGCAGGCCGGCATCCAGCCATTCGGCGATCTTGTTGGCTACTGCATCTTGCAGGGCGCCGCTACGGGTCCAGCTTTTGAGCATGGCATCGAAGTCGGGCAGCTTGAAGAAAAAGTGTTCGGAGTCCTTGAGCACCGGAGTGGCGCCAGAGATTGCCGATTTCGGGTTTTTCAGATCGGTGGGTGCATAGGTTGCGCCGCACTTTTCGCAGTTGTCGCCGTACTGATCATCCGTGCCGCATTTAGGGCATGTGCCCTTGATGAAGCGATCGGCCAGGAACATTTTCTTTTCCGGGTCGAAGTACTGGGTGATCGAACGGGTAGCGATATGCCCGGCTTCGCGCAGCTTGATGTAGATCGCACTCGACAGCTCACGGTTTTCTTCGGCGTGGGTCGAATGGAAATTATCGAAGTCGACGAGGAATTCGGCAAAGTCGGCGCTGTGTTCAGCCTGGACGTTGGCGATCAGTTGCTCGGGGGTGATGCCTTCTTTCTCGGCGCGCAACATGATGGCCGAGCCGTGGGCGTCGTCTGCGCAGACATAAGTGCATTGATTGCCGCGAAGTTTCTGGAAGCGCACCCACATATCGGTCTGGATGTACTCAAGCATATGGCCAAGGTGAATTGAACCATTGGCATAGGGCAGGGCGCTGGTGACGAGGATCTTGCGTGGCTCGGACATGGGGCTCGGCTACTTGATGAGACGGTGGTCGGCCACTATAAAGCGCCGAGCGATATATTTCACCCCGTGGCGGTGTATCTGATCGTTTACGCTGATTTTGACTGTTTCGAAAGCCTGCTTCCGTTGGTCTATTACAGGTACGATAGCGACCTGTTTTACTCAGTCTTTACGGGAGTTGCCCATGAGCGCAGTCAATCGCGCAGCGGTGGAGGCCGTCCTTCGCCAATACACCGACCCTTATTTGAATCAGGACCCGGTCAGTGCCGGATGCATTCGTACCATCGAGATTCAGGGCGAGCGCGTCAGTGTTCAGCTTGAGCTGGGCTATGCCGCTGGCCTGTTCAAGAGCGGTTGGGCGCAAGTGTTGCAAACGGCTATCGAGAATATGGATGGCGTTACCTCGGCCAAGGTCGAGATCAACTGTGTGATTTCGGCGCACAAGGCGCAGGCGCAAATCCCGGGTCTGGCCAATGTGAAGAACATTGTGGCAGTGGCTTCCGGTAAAGGCGGTGTGGGCAAATCCACGACCGCTGCCAATCTGGCTCTGGCGTTTGCGCGAGAAGGTGCGCGGGTTGGGATTCTGGATGCGGATATCTATGGTCCGAGCCAGGGGGTCATGTTCGGCATTGCCGAAGGTACTCGGCCAAAGATCCGTGATCAGAAGTGGTTTGTGCCCATTGAGGCTCACGGTGTTGAAGTGATGTCGATGGCCTTTTTGACTGACGACAACACGCCGATGGTCTGGCGCGGCCCGATGGTGTCGGGTGCGCTGTTGCAGCTGGTGACGCAAACGGCCTGGAATGACCTCGATTACCTGGTCATTGATATGCCGCCGGGTACAGGCGATATCCAGCTGACGCTGGCGCAAAAAGTCCCTGTGACTGGTTCGGTGATCGTGACTACTCCGCAGGACCTGGCTTTGCTGGATGCACGCAAGGGTGTCGAGATGTTCCGCAAGGTGAACATTCCGGTGCTGGGCGTGGTGGAGAACATGGCGGTCCACATTTGCTCGAACTGTGGTCATGCAGAGCATCTGTTTGGCGAGGGCGGTGGCGAGAAGCTGGCGACGCAATACGGCGTTGAGGTATTGGCCTCGTTGCCGCTGGCGATGGAAATTCGCGAGCAGGCCGATAACGGCAAGCCAACAGCGGTTGCAGACCCCAATAGCCCGATTGCGTTGATCTATCAGGAATTGGCTCGCCAGGTAGGGGCGCGGATTGTTCTGCATGAAGCGGCTTCGCAAGCCATGCCGACCATTACTACCACTGACGACTGAATTGCGACGCAATACCTGTAGTCGCTGACGAGGTACGAGGCTGCGATAAAGCCCGCAGGGCCTTCAAAAATGGGGGCCGCTACGCAGCCCATCGCCGCCTCGTGCCTCGTCAGCGGCTACAAAATCGTGCCCGGGTTTATTGCAGGCATAAAAAAACCCCGCTTTTAAGGGCGGGGTTTTTTACTGGATCAGTACAAGTTAGATAACTTGAACTTCCTCAGCTTGCATGCCTTTCTGACCGCGGGTAGCGATGAAAGAAACCTGTTGGCCTTCTTTCAGGCTTTTGAAGCCGTCGGATTGGATTGCTTTGAAGTGAACAAACAGGTCGTCACCGGATTGTGGAGTGATGAAGCCGAAGCCTTTTTCATCGTTGAACCACTTAACGGTACCAGTTTGGCGATTAGACATGGTGTAACTCCTTGAACAAAGATAACTGCGACGCAGGAAAAGCCCTGGCCGAGACTGAGTGCAAAGAGCAGGAAAAATTCTTGGAGATGGTTGGATCGAAATTCAACATATCGTGTAGAGATTCTCAGTGACACAAGCAGCACAGTGGCGCCACCTTAACGCTTTTTTCCGAACGTGCAAAGGGTCTTTGCGAAGGTTTCTCTAAAAACGTGACTGACGGTTGCCCTCACAGCCTGTATTCACGGCATCTACAGCTATTTTCGATATTTTTGCCCCAGACTTTTGAACCGGGCCCTAGGGGGCGGTAAGATGCCCGACAGAATTTTCTACCTCGCTATTCAGGACACCCGCCATGAGCATCAAACCAGACAAGTGGATTCGCCGCATGGCGCAAGAGCACGGCATGATCGAACCTTTCGTCGAGCGTCAGGTGCGTGAAGAAGGCGAGAACCGTCTGATTTCCTACGGCGTATCGAGCTACGGCTACGACGTTCGTTGTGCAAACGAATTCAAAGTGTTCACCAATATCAACTCGGCGACCGTTGATCCGAAGAACTTCGACGCGGGCAGCTTTGTTGATGTCACCAGCGACGTCTGCATCATTCCGCCCAACTCCTTCGCTCTTGCACGCACGGTTGAATACTTCCGTATCCCGCGCAACGTGCTGACCATCTGCCTGGGTAAAAGCACCTACGCTCGTTGCGGCATCATCGTTAACGTGACGCCGCTTGAGCCTGAGTGGGAAGGCCACGTAACGCTGGAGTTTTCGAACACCACGACATTGCCTGCCAAGATCTACGCCAACGAAGGCGTGGCACAAATGCTGTTCTTCGAGTCCGATGAAGAGTGCGAAGTGTCGTACAAGGACCGTGGCGGCAAATATCAGGGCCAGCGCGGCGTGACCTTGCCACGCACCTGACGAACAGAGGGAATTCTTGAGCGATAAAGCACTCTATTGAGTGTATTTCCGGTTACGCATCCAGCGAGCCGGATCATCGCTCAGGAGTGCCTCATGAAGATTGATCCGAGTATCCGCGCCCAATTGGCAAACCTTGAGCCTAATCAGGTAGGAGTGCTGGCGTGGTCTCTGCTTGCCTTCCCCCAGTTGCATGCAGGTGGCATCCCCGGCCAGCCTGATCCCGATTCCCCGCAGCCGATCGAACCCGAACCGGGCGTGCCAACGCTGCCTGACGAGCCACCGCCTGCCCCGATTGCGTGAATATTGACTTGCCCTGAACCGGTCGGCTCAAGGCGAAAGCAGATAGCCGCTGCGGTAAGTGTCGCGGCCCGCCACGTGGGCTATCACCATACCTGCAGTGGCCATTCGCCGAAGTGAACGGGCGTAGAGCAACCCCGGGTGGGTGCAGTAGACCGGTGTGAGCCGGTCGCTGATCGGGTCAATGATTTCGGCAATCAACTGTCCAGCGCTCAAGTAGTCGCCTGGCTTGGCACTGAATACCAGCAAGCCGCCCACAGGTGTCGCCACGGGCTCCACACCGCCCAAGGGGGTTGCGGGGTAGAGCAGGGGCGGCAAAGGCCCGGGTTCGCCGTCAATCGCGCCAAAATCGATCATGTAGTCAATCAGTGCCTGACAGTCGTGCTCTGCATGCGCGTGGCTGACGTCACCCAGGCCGCGCAACTCCAGGGTCACGGAGATGCTGCCCTGCGGAATCGCGAAGCAGTGCTCGAAACGCTTCTGTAGCTGCCACCACAGCAGGGTGAAGCACTCGTCGAACGAGAGTCCGCCGGAGTCTGTCGCCAGCAAGCTGGCTTGAGCGCCGAGATAACGGGCCAGCGGTTCGAACTGCAACCAGGCCTCTGGCGTGGTGTAAAGGTGGGGCACCGCCTCATAGTCGCAGTGCAGATCCAGCACCACATCGGCATCGCAGGCCAGGGTCTGCAGAATCAGGCGTTGCGAGTGCAACTGCGTTGTTGGCACCTGAGCCGCCAGCGACGTGCGCAAGTGACAACGAATCAACTGCAGGTTATGTGCAGGGTCATTGGTTAACTGACCTTCAAGCTCGTCACCGATTTGCTCACTGAGATCGAGGAAGTTGCGGTTGAAGTTCTGCCCGCTTTGCAGCTCGTAACGGCCCAGCGGGATATCCATCAGCACTTGGTCCAGACCGGCCGGATTGGCCATCGGTACCAGCACGATTTCACTGCGCAATCGTCCTGCTGCTTCCAGTTCAGCCAGGCGCTGCTTGAGGTGCCAGGCAACCAGCATGCCGGGCAGTTCATCAGCATGCAGCGAGGCCTGGATATAGATCTTGCCCCGAGGGTGGGCGGGGCCGTAATGAAAACTGTGGATATGCCGTTCAGTGCCCGGAACAGGTGCCAGCAATGGATGAATTTGATGTCGCTGCATGGTGACGTCCTTGTAGACCGGGTGAGAAGGCCAGGCAGTAGCGTTGTGCCCCGTCAATTCAATCCAAGCACATTCCCGCTGGCCTACAGATTATTTTTGCGCCTGTGCCATCAAGCATAAGCCCTCTCCAGTGGTGTGCAGGAGAGGGCCGCTTCGCAGCAATTACTTGCCCGGGACCAGGGTAAGGCGGGTTTTACCGTAGGTTTTGTCGAAGTTCTGCGGTTGCATGGGGAAGCCGAGGTACTGGCCCTTTAGCCACGGGTCTATGCCATCCGTGTAGTGCGCACTGGCCGGGTTACTGGATTGGCCCGTACTGTTTTGCCCCATCATCGGTTCGATTTGCCCGAAGTCGACGATCATGCGCATGGCAGGGATCAGCGTAACGTCGAAGTTTGATCCGGCGACGCTGTAGGCCGCGGTGTTGAGCGTGGTGTGATCGCCCCCTGCCATGACCGGCCCGCGAACCGTCTGGCCATTGGCGTTGCGCCACAGATATTGATGCAGCTTGCCCCACTGCCATGCCCTGCGGTCGCTGCCCATCAGGCTGTCACCGGCGTTAATGGCGCCCACCAGGGTGCGGGCCAGAATGGCCGGCTTGTCTTCTTTTTGCGGGGTCCGAATATCGTCCCAGAAGGGGCTGTCTTCGCGGCCCAGCAAGTGGTCTGCCACCGCCGAGTAGGACAGGTTGCTGTTGGCAATGAATGCCTTCCAGCTGGCGCTGCTCTCTGGCCCCAATTCATCAAGGAAGAGCTGGCGGGTACTTTCCTGCAAAAACAGTTCATACAGCGCCGCATCGGCCGAAGTCGGGCTGAGTTTGCCGTCAAAGGCCATCAGTCGGCCGAGGGCTTCGCGGGCCTTGGCCTGATCGGTCGCGGGCAACCCTGCGATCGCCTGCTTGAGTGGCAGCGCCATCCCGGGGGCGGTCAGCATGGTCTTCAGCTTGGCCGCGAACAGCGTGGTTTGGTCGTATTGCATCGCGATCATGCTGCGAGCGTCCTGTTTGCCGCTGCCTGCCAGTTGCGCAAGGCGCTCACTGCGTTCAGGTGACAGCCACGAGTTGGACAGTTGCATACCGTAGCCATAGGCGGCAGTTCGCTGGTTGGCCGTACCCAGCCAGCCCTGGGCCGGGTCCTGGTCGTAGGGGTGCAGCATCGGGTCGGCGTAACCCTCCCAGTCGTAGCGGCCGTCCCAGCCCGGTGACGGGAACAGGCCAAGGCCCTCGCGTCGGTTCGGATAGAGACCGGTCACCTGCCAGCCAATGTGACTGGCGTCGGCGTACAACAAATTCAGGGCCACAGCGCGTATTTCGCGGCTGGCATCCGAGGCTTTTTCGCTGTTCTGTGCGCGGGACAGGTCAAAGAACGCATCCAGGGTTTTGTCACCCTTCAGGTCCGGGGTTTGCAGGGCAAGGCCAAGGCTGCTGTTCAGCGCATTGGGTGTGCCTACCGCGCTGTTGAGCAGTGGCCCATGGCGGGTTTCGTAAATGACCTCGCGTACCGGGCGCTGACCTTTGACGAAAAACGTTTCGTTGCGCACCGTCGCCGGCAGCCATTTGCCGTCAGCAAGGTAGTACAGGCTGCTGCCTTGGCGCTTGAGCTTCTCCAGGAACACGTCCTGGTTATCGCCCATCGCCATGCTCATGCCCCATGCCACTTTGCCATTGAAACCGGCAAACAGCGTCGGCAAACCCGCGATGGTTGCGCCCGCAGCCTGATATTTCGGGGCGCGAATCTGTACGTAGCTCCACGCCGAAGGGACGCCGATGGGCTGGTGAATATCGTTGGCCAGCAGGCTTTTGCCGCTGCGGCTGCGTTGCGGGCCAATCGCCCAGCCACTCGACGCCGTGACGCCGGGCAGGCTCAGCTGGGTGATCTGCTCCAGAGCCTGGGTCAAGGGGCTCAAACCTTGCAGTTGGCTACCCAGGGCAAGGCCTTTGAGCTTGTCTGCTTCGCTGGTGGGCAGGGCTTCGTTGGGGTAGGTCGGCATCAGCCACGGGAGTTTGTCCGTGCCGACTTTTTGTGCCAGCGCCAGGGAGTTGAGTTCTTCTTGCAGATTGGTCGACATCCCGAAGTTCAGCAGGCTGAAAATCAGCGCCGAGTCTTCAGGTTTCCAGTACTCGACTTTGTAGCTGGCGTGCGCCAGATCGGCCGGGAGCTTGTCGCGATAGCGGAACAGATAGGCGTTGACCCCGCGGGCATACACCTCGAAAAACTGCTTAAGGCGCGGGGATGCACTCTTATAGAGTTCGTCAGCGTTCTTTTTAAGATTGATGGTGCGCATCAGCCGGTCGGTTTCCAGGGCGTCGGCACCGTTCAGCTCGGCCAGTCGACCCTGTGCCAGCAAGCGCAGGTGCACCATCTGGCTGATACGGTCACCGGCGTGCACATAACCCAGGGTGAACAGGGCGTCATGAAAGCTGCTGCTTTCGATCAGCGGCATGCCCTGGCTGTTGCGACGAACCGACACATTCTGCGCCAGCCCTTTGAGCGGCTGCATGCCAGAGGTAGGCACCAGGCTTTGAGTGGTCTGATTGTTAATCTGGCAACCGGTCAAGCCCAGCAGGCTGACCACTGCCGCGGCAACGCCGAACCGGGGTAGAAAATGAGTAAGGGCTGGCGAGGCCATGGCAAAGCTCCTGCGGGGGGTATGTGTCATCGAAAGCCGCTACGTTAGTGAGGCCGATGACACCGTGCAAGCGCTATCTGTAGCCGCTGGCACAGGCGGCGATAAGGCCCGCAGGGCCTTCAAATTCATAGAGCCGCTGCGCGGTCCATTGCAGCCTGCGCCAGCGGCTATACAAAGCCTGATCGGGTTACTTGGGCGGGTTGATTTTATCTACCAGCGCGTAGGCCCGTTCAGTGGCCGGGCGTGCCTTGATGCGCTGGAACCACACCTTCAGGGCCGGGAAATCGTCCAGGTTCTGGCCTTGCCACTCATGGGGCACGATCCACGGGTAAATCGCCATGTCGGCAATGCTGTACTCGGCCCCGGCCACAAAGTCCCGACCCTCCAGCTGTTTATTCAAGACACCGTACAGGCGGGCCGTTTCATCGGTGTAGCGCTTCATCGCGTACGGGATTTTTTCCGGTGCGAAACGATTGAAGTGATGATTTTGCCCGGCCATGGGGCCCAGGCCGCCCATTTGCCAGAAAAGCCATTGCAAGGCCATCTGCCGACCGCGCAGATCCTTGGGCAAAAATTGACCGGTTTTTTCCGCGAGGTACAACAAGATAGCGCCGGACTCGAATAGCGACAGCGGTTCGCCGCCGTCGGCCGGAGCCTGGTCGACAATGGCTGGGATGCGATTGTTTGGGGCGATCTTCAGGAAGTCCGGAGCGAACTGTTCATTTTTACCGATGTTGATCGGGTGAACCTTGTAGGGCAGGCCAGCTTCTTCAAGAAACAACGAGACTTTGTGGCCGTTGGGCGTGGTCCAGTAATAAAGATCGATCATGAAGGGCTCCAGAAGGAAATAATCACGCAGCAAGCAATGGCCGTCAGAGGTGGCCGTTGGCTGTGGGTTGTCAGTTTTACTCCCAAAAGAGCGTCGGATGAAAGTCGGTGATGGATTCTTGGTCTGAATTTTCATCACGCAAAAACACAAACGCCGCACATGCCCAAGGCAGGTGCGGCGTTTGCAGAGCGCCCCGAGGTATCAGGCGCCGTGGCACTTCTTGAATTTTTTGCTGCTGCCGCACGGGCAAGGGTCGTTGCGGCCAACGTCTTTCAGTTCGTTGCGCACTGGCTCTTGAGGTGCATGGCCGCAATGCGGGCCATGTACATGACCATTGTCGTGGTCATGGGTGTGGCCATGATCATGATCGTGGTTGCAGTCGGGGCCATGAACGTGGGGTTGTTGGGTCATTGCTCAATCACTCTGGAATAAAATCACCGGGGATTATCTCGCCTTTACGCGTCACGTGCACGTCGTAACCGTAGAACAGGCCGGTTTCAAGTGTGCCCTCAAACCGGTAGGGGATGGGCCGGTCGGGTATTTCGAGCAATTTGACCAAGGGACGCACCTGTGGCCAGAGGTTGGTGCGAACAGGGATCGTGAATTCTGCCTGGCTGTTGGGTTCCACGCTGAACCAGTGTTCACGTTCACCTTCAGTGAGTTTTATCGTACCCAGGTACACGGTATAGCTCAGGCCCCGCACGGTGAGTGTGGAGTCATTGGGGTTATTGATCATGAAATGCAGCTTGAAGCGTTGTTCCAGTAATTTGGCCTGAACCAGTTCAACCCTGACCAGGCGTACGTCCGGGTCCTTGTCTGCGGAGTCAAACCAGGAGACGCATCCCGACAGCATCAGGACCATCGCCAGGGCAGTTGCTTTTATTATTCGAGCCCGAGCATCCATTCCTTACCCCTCAACGTGCCAGGATCCGGTCAGCCTATTGACTGAAAAAGCCGGCACAGCATTTTTTGAATTTAAGACCGCTGGTACATGGGCATGCATCGTTGCGCCCAACCTTCAGCGGTACCGTGGGGTCGATGAAATACCAGCGGCCACAGCTTTGTACAAATGACGAGCGCTCGCGGTGGCTGTGCTCACCGTTGGCGTCATGCCAGCGTGCAGTAAAGGTCACAAATGCATGTTCAGGCTGACCGCCGAACACTTCGCTGCCTTCGACCGTCAGGCCCAGCCAGGTACTTTGCGCGCTCCAGTCGGCAATGGACAGCCGATCGAGCCCTGCCTGCTGCACGGGCAAGGTGGTCGCGACCAGATAGTCGATCAGGCCCAGCACATAGGCGCTGTAACGCGAGCGCATCAGTGTTTCGGCGCTTGGGGCCGGATGACCGTCGTGATAGTGCCCGCAGCAGGCGTCCAGAAGGTTGCCGCTGCCACAGGGGCAAATGGATGTACTCATCGGGTTACCACCAATACTTGCCAAAATTTTCCGGGTTGGCCCAAAACCTGGCGTTGAGCCAGTCGGGTACTTGTTTGTACTCGCGCAGATCGTAAGTGAAAAGAGTCAGTACCTGCTCGTCACGCTGAAAGCGCTCATTGCTTTGCAGGGCGAGTGCAAAAAAATCGGTTTCTTTCCAGTCGCAGGCCGTCAGGTCCGCCAGCACGGCGATGCGGCTGGCATTGAGGTTGCGAATCCCTCCCAACAGCTCCAGACCTGTGCGTTTGGGCAGGTGCTCCAGGCAATCGATCACCAGGGCGAGGTCAAAGCGCTGTGCGCCAAGGTCCTGGGGCAGTGGGCCGGGCGCTGCGTGAGCGACCAGTGCCTGCGGGTGCGCAGCCTGAAAAGCGGCCAGTGCCGGAAAGCTGCTGGCGCCGACCACGAGCAAGCGTTGCGGCGCATAACGATCAAGCAGTGCTGCCAGCGCTTGCTGGGGCGTGCGTGTAGAAATACCGAGCGTCATCGAAAGTCCTCACTTAGAGCGTCCAAGACTAGCCTGCGCGAGCCTTGCGGCCTAGGGGGGCTGTCACGATGCTGGCGCATACCCCAACCGAGGTCTTTACTTTGCGGTGCATCGGCCAGACGCCGACCCTCAGGAGTGATCCCCTTATGAGCCTCATCAGAACAGCGTTACCTTTGGTTGTTCTCACCAGTGTTTTAACGGGCTGTGCCGGGTTGCAAAAAACCGATTGGCCCACCTGTGCCGCCGTCGGGGGTGTGGGCGGGGCGGCGTTGGGCGCGATAAACAGTTCAGCCTGGGCCGGGGGCGGTGCCCTGTTCGGCGCGGGCATGGCAGCCGCTTACTGCTGGGTTCACGGCGATGGTGATGCGGATGGCGATGGTGTACTGGATAGTCGCGACAAGTGCCCTGACACCCCCAAGGGCGTGAAAGTCGATGACGTGGGCTGTCCGATTGTGGCCGTGGTTGTGGTGCAAGAAGTGGTTGTGGTCAAGGAAGAAGCGATTGTGGTGCGTGATGTGAATTTCGAATTCAACTCCGCCAAACTGACCGCGTCCGACAAGGACAAGCTCAATGTGATTGCTGCCCGCTTGAAAAAAGACGCTGCCAATGCGCAGCTCAAGGTCACCGGCTACACCGACAGCGTGGGTAATGAGGCCTACAACCTCAAACTGTCCAAGCAGCGTGCGCAGTCAGTGGTCGAGTACTTGATCGAAAGCGGCGTGCCGCGCAGTCAGTTTGTCTCTGTGGCAGGTGCCGGCGAGGCGAACCCGGTTGCCAGTAACCAGACCCCTGAAGGTCGGGCCCAAAACAGACGTACCGAGATCCTGATCGTTCGCTGAGCAGGCACCGGGTACTGAGGTTCGCCGCAGGTTTGATCACCAGGGTCAATTCTGCGGCGAAACTTTTTGTAAAGGTATCTGGCGCCGTGCTCCTGCAAGCCGGTACTGTGCGTCCAAAGAAAATCTGAAGGCGGATGTATGAAGATGCTTTGGGGGCTGGGTAAGGCATTGACGCTGGTGTTTTGGGGCGTGGTACTGATCAACCTGTACGATCCCTTGATCTACCCGTTCGATGTGTTGATTAACGCTGCTGGCAGTCTGTTGCTGCTGACCCACGCGCTTGAAATGCTGCTGTTCAAAGCCCGTCTGCAAGACCGGCCCCATCCCTGGCGTGATCGCCTGCTGATTATTGTGCTTGGAATTTTCCACGCCTACACCCTTGCTGAGCGAGAGCCCCGTCATGCGTAAGTTATGTTTGCTGGCTGCCCTGTGCAGCCCTTTTGCCCACGCTGACGTGGTACTGGTTGAAGCCAACTCGCTGATGCGCCTGCCCGCCAACGCCAGCGTGTTGCACCTGGAAAAACTCGACGTTGCAGATTACGGCACGTTATTGATTCCGGCCGGTGTCACTCAGGTCAACATCGACCAACTGCATTTGGGCCGCGAGGCGCGTATCACCCTCGTGCCGGCTGAACGCGGCATAGAGCTGCGGGTGGTCCGTGCCGAACTGGGCGAAGGCAGCCAGATCAATGCCCGCGGTGCCGCGGGCACCTTCGAAAAACCGGCACGGCCAGCACGGGACCTGAGCCTGCGCATCGAGTCACTGCAAGCGCCGCAACTGTCCATCGACGCCCGTGGTGGTACGGGGGCGCCGGGTTTTGTCGGGCTGGATGGCGGCAACGGTGAAAATCCGGGTTGTACCTGGGGTTCCGCGGGCTCAGGTGCCAATGGCGCCAACGGTGGCGATGGCCAGCCGGGTGCAGCAGGGGGGCAGGTGCGGGTCGAACTGCCTCGTGACTACCCAGGCGAGCAGATCAGCGTGCGGGTAGACGGTGGTGCGGGTGGCAAGCCCGGGGAAGCCGGACGCCCGGGCTCAGGCGGTAAATCCAAGGGTTGCATCGTGTACCGCACGGACGGCGGCAAATCGGGCCGTCCCGGTCTGGCCGGGCAGCCGGGTGAAGTGGGTACAGCGGGCGCGGTGACTCTTCAGCGGCTGTAATCCAGGCAAATTGTGGGAGCAAGCCTGCTCCCACACACATCGAAGTTAACCGTCAGACTCAGAAACCCGGTCGTGCCGCCGCAATGGCCACCAGTGCCAGGCCCACAAGCAGGTTGCACCCCACCAGTCGCCGGATCCGGCCCATCACCGCTGCGCCTTCTGCCCAAGCCTGGGTCTCTACGGCCTTGCGCAATTCAGGCAATTGCAGCGACTGGATCCGGATAAACAGCGCCACCATCACGATGTACAGCCCCATCATGATCTGTACGTAGCGCGGAGCCGTTTCAAAACCGTTGAAGCGCATCTGCAGCAGGCCGACACCGCTGATCGGCAAAATCACCACCGCGACCCATACCCAGACAAAAAAACGTTGAAACACTTCAACCCACAGTTTTAACCGCGCAGGGCCTTCCAGGGCTGCGATTGCCGCCGGGCGCAGGATCATCCAGGCGAAAAACATGCCGCCCACCCAGATCAGGGCGGCCAATACATGCAGGCTGTAGGCGAGGGCAAAGGCGGTCATTGGGGTACTCCGTTCGGCGCGGGATGAATTAGCGGGGTATGATAGCGGCCATTCGAACCACTGAAAATTTATCCAGCGTTTCTTGCGCCCGAAGAATCATGATTAGTACCGAACTCAAAACCCAGATCCAGGGCGCTTATTCGCGTTTTCTCGAATCCAAAAGCCTTAAGCCCCGTTACGGCCAGCGTTTGATGATCGCTGAAGTGGCCAAGGTGCTGGGTGATATCGACACCGACGAAGAGAACCACCGCAGTGGCGATCCGGCTGTGGTCGCTGTAGAAGCGGGCACCGGCACCGGTAAAACCGTGGCCTATTGCCTGGCGGCCATTCCAGTGGCCAAGGCGGCAGGCAAGCGACTGGTAGTCGCCACCGCCACCGTCGCGCTGCAAGAGCAGATCGTCTACAAGGACCTGCCGGACCTGATGCGCAACAGCGGGCTGAATTTTACCTTCGCGCTGGCCAAGGGGCGTGGGCGCTACATGTGCCTGTCCAAACTCGACATGCTGCTGCAAGAGGGCCACGCGCAAACCGCGACGGCGCAGCTGTTCGAAGAAGAAGGCTTCAAGATCGAAGTCGATGAGGCCAGCCAGAAGCTGTTCACCAGCATGATTGAAAAACTGGCCGGCAATAAATGGGACGGCGACCGCGACAGCTGGCCCCAGGCGCTGGAAGATCAGGACTGGGCACGCCTGACCACCGATCACAGTCAATGCACCAACCGTCATTGCCCCAACTTCGGACAGTGCGCCTTTTACAAGGCCCGCGAAGGCATGAGCAAGGTGGACGTCATTGTCACCAACCACGACATGGTCCTGGCTGACCTCGCCCTGGGCGGCGGCGCTGTATTGCCTGACCCCCGAGACACGGTCTACGTGTTCGACGAAGGTCATCACCTGCCAGACAAGGCTATTGGCCATTTCGCCCATTACACCCGTTTGCGTTCAACGGCCGACTGGCTGGAGCAAACCGCCAAAAACCTCACCAAACTGCTTGCCCAGCACCCATTGCCGGGCGACCTGGGCCGTTTGCTGGAGCAAGTGCCGGAGCTGGCCAAAGAGATCAAGGCCCAGCAGCAGTTCATGTTCGCGGCGTGTGAGCAAATTGCGGACTTTAAAGTGGGTGAAGAGCCAGAGGGCCGCGAGCGGCCCCGCCACCGCTTTATCGGCGGGTTGATTCCCGATCACATGCGTGAAATGGGTATCGAACTGAAAAAAGGCTTCTCGCGCCTGACGGATCTGTTCACCCGTCTGACCGAAATCCTCAAGGACGGCATGGACGGTGAGGTCAATATCGGCATCACCAGCAACCAGGCTGAAGAGTGGTATCCACTGTTTGGCAGCTTGCTGTCCCGTGCTCAGGGCAACTGGGAATTGTGGACTGCCTTTACCGTCGAAGACCCTGAAGACAACCCGCCAATGGCGCGCTGGCTGACCCTGGCTGAAAGCGGTTCGCTGTTTGATATCGAGGTCAATGCCAGCCCCATCCTTGCCGCTGAAATGCTGCGTCGCAACCTGTGGAATGTGGCTTATGGCGTCCTGGTGACATCGGCCACCCTGACGGCACTGGGCACGTTCGATCGTTTCCGCATGCGCGCAGGCCTGCCGAAAGCCGCCGTTACCGCCGTGGTGCCAAGCCCCTTCCATCACGCGGATGCGGGCGTATTGCGGGTGCCGGACCTTAAAGCCGATCCGCGTGACGCGACGGCCCACACGGCGGCGATCATTCGTGAGCTGCCGGCACTGGTCGAAGGTTCGCGGGGCACCCTGGTGCTGTTTTCATCGCGCAAGCAAATGCAGGACGTGTTCGACGGCCTGGAGCGGGACTGGCGCAAGCAAGTGTTTATCCAGGGCAACCTGTCCAAGCAGGAAACCCTCAATAAACACAAGGCCCGGGTCGACGCCGGAGATTCCAGCGTACTGTTTGGCCTGGCCAGCTTTGCCGAGGGTGTGGACTTGCCCGGCGCCTATTGCGAGCACGTGGTCATCGCCAAAATCCCGTTCTCCGTGCCCGATGATCCCGTCGAGGCGGCGCTGGCGGAGTGGATCGAAGCCCGTGGCGGTAATCCCTTCATGGAGATCTCGGTGCCCGACGCTTCGCTGAAGCTGGTGCAGGCTTGCGGGCGGCTGCTGCGAACCGAACAGGATCGCGGCACGATCACTTTGCTGGACCGGCGACTGGTCACCCAGCGCTACGGCAAAGCCATCCTTAATGCATTGCCGCCCTTTAGGCGCGAAATTTCTTAAGTGCGAGTCGGCGTTATTGCCGACTTTGCTGTCTATGCTTTGACCTTCACCACCTCACAGGCCCGTTTTCGGCCGTTTGGGAGAGCTAGATCCATATGATTCGCCGTTCGCTGTCTGCTGTTTTTGCGTTGCTGGTTACGACCCCGCTGTTGGCGGCGCCTGCCGGTCAACAAACCCTGTTCAATTTCGTTCGCCCGGCCGATGTGGTGCAAGTGGCGACTACGGATGCGAGCTTGCCGCAATACAATGCGGAGCAAACGGCGGAAGGCGAAGTGCTGCGCCGCGTGATCTTTAACCCGGCCGCCGCGCCGAGCCTGCGTTTGACCCCGCAAACCGGAGTATGGGACTGGTCCCAGTCGGGGATGATGACCCTGCGCATCCAGAACGCGATGAACTGGGCGCTGACCCTGGACGTGACCGTGCAGAGCAGTAACGGCCAAACCCTGACCAGTCGTGTCGAACTGCCAGCAGGCCCGGCGCAGACCCTGCTGTTGCCGTTGAAGGCCAATTCGCCTCGCAGCCAGGGCATGCGAGCCGGCCCGCCAATGCCGATGACAGTCGATGGCCAGCGCATCTTGCTGGCCGCCAGCACGGGTGACATCGATCTGAGCCAAGTGGTTTCGGTGAGCCTGTCGATCCCGCAACCGGCTGCTGCGCAAAGCATTCTGCTGGAGCGCTTCGGGGTGCAGGACGGTGAGGGCGTGATCAAAGCTGTTTATGGCTCGATCGTCGATGGCTACGGCCAGTCGACCCGTGCCAAATGGCCGGAGCGTGTGGCTAACGACGAGCAGCTCAAGGCGGCGGCAGCCAAGGAACAGCAACAACTCAAGGGCTGGCTGGCCGGACGTGCCGACCAGGATAAATATGGTGGCTGGCTCAAGGGCCCAGGGTTTGAGGCGACCGGTTTTTTCCGCACAGAGAAACGTAACGGACGCTGGAACCTGATCACCCCCGAAGGTCATCCCTTTTACTCCCTGGGCCTGAACGCCGTGACGGCCAACGACAGCCAGACCTACGTCGCAGGCCGTGAGTGGATGTTCACCGACTTGCCCAAGGACGGCGCTGCGCTGGCCAGCTATTACGGTACCGCGGACAACAACAGCGGCAATGCGTCCACTCAGGGCAGGGGCTTCAACGCCGGTCGCTGGTACAACTTCTACGGTGCCAACCTGCAACGGATCTACGGCGAACCTTGCCCACCGGTAAAAGCCGAGCTAAAAACCGAGCCGGGTAGTGCCCCCGCCATACCTTGTGCGCCTGAGGCCTTCGATGCCAAGCGCTGGCAAACCCATACCCTGGATCGACTGCAAGCCTGGGGTTTCAACACCATCGGCAACTGGAGCGACCCGCAGTTGGGCCTCAATGATCGCGTGCCGTATACCTTGCCGCTGTCGATTGTGGGTGACTACACCAGCATCAGTACCGGCACCGACTGGTGGGGCGGCATGCCCGACCCGTTCGACCCGCGCTTTGCAATGGCCACCGAGCGCGCCGTGGCCATTGCTGCCCGTGACCATCGCGACGACCCGTGGTTGATCGGCTATTTCGCCGACAACGAACTGGCGTGGGCAGGCCCGGGTGATGATCCGAAATCCCGTTATGCGTTAGCCCTCGGCACGCTGCGCATGACCACCGACGCACCGGCCAAGCGCGCATTCCTCAAGCAATTGCGGGACAAGTACCGCAACCAGCAGGGCCTGTCCAAGGCCTGGGGTGTGGATATTCCGGCGTGGGAACTCATGGAAGACCCGGGCTTCGAGGCGCCTTTGCCTAACGCCGAACACCCGGAAATCGAAGCCGACTACCAATATTTCCAGAAAGTCTTCGCCGACACCTACTTCAAGACCATTGCTGACTCGCTGAAATGGCATGCCCCCAATCACTTGCTGCTGGGCGGGCGGTTCGCCGTCAGCACCCCAGAGGCCGTGGCATCCTGCGCCAAGTACTGCGATGTGCTGAGTTTCAACCTCTACACCCTGCAACCGCAGGACGGTTACGACTTTGCCAAGCTGCGCGAACTGGACAAACCGGTGATGATCACCGAGTTCAACTTTGGCTCCCGTGACCGCGGCCCGTTCTGGGGCGGCGTCACCGAAGTGGCCAACGAAGAGGCTCGCGGTCCGGCCTACAGCAAGTTCCTCAAACAGGCCGTGGCCGAGCCATCGATTGTCGGTGTGCACTGGTTCCAGTACCTGGACCAGCCGGTAACCGGTCGCCTGCTGGATGGCGAGAACGGTCACTTCGGCATGATCGGTATCACCGATTTGCCGTTTACCGGATTTGTCGACAGCGTACGCAAGTCCAACCTGCAAGCCCTCGACCAGTTGGGCCAGGAAGCGGCCAAAGCCCGGGCCGAGGAAGAAAAAGCCGCCAAGGCCCCCGTGCATGCAACTGACGACGGGAGCGGCGGACGCTCTGGCACAGGGCATGCGGGCGGTCATTCCGGCAAAGGTCACTGAGAGGTCAAACCCGATGGGCGGCGAAGTATTTCGTCGCCCTGAAGGGTTTCTGCCTGTTCAATTCCCACTTTAAAACTAAGGTCCTTCACTCAACTGAATGGAGTCTTGGTCATGGAAGCTAAAGGGAAGTGTGCAAGTGGATTTGAGGCCGTTCAGCAAGCCTTCGAGGCGATCTTTGACGATCCGCAGGAACGTGGGGCAGGACTCTGTGTGCAGGTCGGTGGCGAGACGGTTGTCGATCTGTGGGCGGGTGTGGCGGACTTGGAGGGTCACAAGCCCTGGCGTCACGACACGCTGGTCAACACCTATTGCTGCATCAAGCCTTTCACCGCCATCGCGGCGCTGATGCTGGTCGAGGAGGGCAAGCTGGAGCTGGATCAGACGGTTGCCCACTATTGGCCGGAATTTTCCCAGGGCGGTAAAGGGCGCATCACATTGCGCCAGGTGCTGTGCCATACCTCCGGCATCCCCGCGCTGCGTTTGCCTAACCGCACGCCCATCATGTACGACTGGGATGCCATGGCCGAGGTCGTGGCAGCGGAGCCGCTGTGGTGGGAACCCGGGACCGATGTAGGCTACGGCGCCACCACGTATGGCTGGATCGTTGGCGAATTGATACGCCGGGCCGACGGGCGAGACCCCTGCAGGTTTATTCGTGAACGGATTTCTGAGCCCAATGCTTTAGAAGTGCATATGGGCGTTGATTCGGAGCACTTTCATCGCATTGCTGCTTTTGAACGCGCTGAAGGGAGAACGGGCGATAACTACGCGCAAGACCTGCGCACCGTGATGGTCAGCGAGCCCGAGCATGTCGCGACCCTTGCCTTTACTAACCCCTCCAATGCGTCGAGGCAAACGTCGGACCCCCGCTGGTGGGCTTATCGCCATCCCGGTGTGAATGGCCACGGCACCGCTCATGGCCTGGCCGGGTTTTACAGTGCGTTGATGGGGGGGCGGCTGGTGGGGCCTGAACTGCTTGAAGAATTCACCCGCGAGCACAGTAACGATATAGACCGCACCCTGCTGCGGCCCATGCGCTATGGCCTGGGCTGCATGATGGAACAACCGGCCGATCCGGGAGCGTCACATCGCATGGGGCCAAAGGCTTTCGGCCATGTGGGGCTGGGTGGGCCGATATCCTTTGCCGACCCTGAGCGGGATGTAAGCTTTGGTTTCGTGACCACCACCATGGGCAGTCATGTGCTGATGGACCCGCGCGTGCAAAAACTGGCGCCTTTGGTCTACGCGGCACTTTAGGCCGGGTTGACGATGTGTAGCCTCTGCCTTGTGCAGCGGCTACAAGCGTTCTATTTCACAAAAAATCCACTTTGGCGCTGATACTTTCAGCGCCGATTCAATAACGCCCAAAAATTGTGCGTCCAGAGCGCGTTGCTCTGTTTCAAAATCCTACCGGTGCTGGAACAATGCACGCCTTGTAGAGCCATGCAGATCCAGGAGGTGCGGGTGCAGATTCAGGGTTTTCACGACCTTAAGTTCGAAGCAGTACGCGAGGCGTTTGCTGATCTTTTCAATGATCCGCAAGAGCGCGGTGCGGCACTGTGCATCCAGATCGGTGGCGAAACGGTACTTGACGTGTGGGCCGGTACGGCTGACAAGGACGCAGAGCAACCGTGGCACACAGACACCATTGCCAATCTGTTTTCGTGCACCAAAACCTTTACGGCTGTCACCGCGCTGCAGCTGGTGGAAGAGGGCAAGCTGGAACTCGATGTGCCCGTTGCCCGTTACTGGCCTGAGTTTGCGGCAGCGGGTAAAGAATCCATCACGTTGCGCCAGCTACTGAGCCATCGGGCCGGTTTGCCGGCGTTGCGTGAATTGATGCCGCCAACGGCATTGTATGAATGGCAGACCATGGTCGATGCGCTGGCCGCTGAAGCGCCCTGGTGGACGCCAGGCGAAGGCCACGGCTATGCCGCGATCACCTATGGCTGGCTGGTGGGCGAGTTGATTCGCCGTGCCGACGGCCGCAGTGCGGGCCAGTCGATCATGGCGCGAACGGCCAGGCCGCTTGGGCTGGACTTTCATGTCGGGCTGGCGGATGAAGAGTTTTACCGGGTGGCCCATATCGCCCGCAGCAAGGGGACGATGGGGGATGCGGCGGCGCAGCGTCTGTTGAAGGCGATGATGAACGAGCCCACCTCCATGAGCACACGGGCATTCACCAATCCGCCGTCGATCATGACCAGTACCAATAAGCCCGAATGGCGCCGGATGGAACAGCCAGCGGCCAATGGGCACGGTAACGCCCGCAGCCTGGCCGGGTTCTACAGCGGTCTGCTCGATGGCAGCCTGCTTGAAGCCGAAATGTTCGAGCAACTGACCCGCGAGCACAGCCTGGGCGAGGATAAAACCTTGCGTACCCAGACCCGTCTTGGATTGGGTTGCATGCTGGATCAGCCGAGCGTGCCTAACGCGACCTTCGGTTTAGGGCCCAAAGCCTTTGGCCATCCAGGTGCTGGCGGGTCGATTGGCTTTGCCGACCCGGATTGTGAAGTGGCCTTTGGTTTTGTGACCAACACACTGGGGCCTTATGTTTTGATGGACCCAAGGGCTCAAAAGCTGGTCAAAGTCCTGGCGACGTGTATCTAGTCGGGTATTTGTAGGCCGTAGGTCGGAACCCTGTAGCTTTTATGAGTGCAACGTTTTTTTATGTAGGCTTATTGCCTCTTTATTCCTAATTCATTGTGTGGATATTCAATGTCATCTAATAAGACCCTAGCTCTGGCTCTCTGCCTGGCCATTACCGGTTGCGCACAAACTCCACAGAATGACGCCGAAGGTGGCCATAAGTGGTGGCAGTTGGGCTCATCCGACCAGGCGTCGACGCCTGCCGATAAAGGCACCAGTGCTGCGGCCAAACCGGCTGACGCCAAAGCAACGCCACCCGTAGCCAAAACTGCAGCTCCCGCTGCCAAGGCTCCGACGCCAGCACCGGCTGCCAAAACACCCGCTCCAGCTGCCGCTGCCGTTGCCAAAGACAGTGGCTCCAGCTGGTGGCCATTCGGTTCTGACTCCGCCAAGAAAGACGCCCCGGTTGAAAAGGAAAAAGTGGCAGCCGTTGTCGCACCTGCTGGCGCGTCAACCTCTACCAAAAATTGGTGGTGGCCGTTCGGTGGCGATGACAAAGCGTCCAAAACTGCCCCGGTTGGCGTGATCCCGATGCCAGACCCGAAAATCACTCAAGCCTGGCTGGATGAATACGAGCCGCGCCTGCGTGTCGCGATCAAGGACACCAACCTGCAACTGGAACGCCGTGAAAACCTGCTGATCATCGTGGCTTCGGCTGACAGCTCGTTCAAGGCGACCCGTCCTGACTTGCTGATGCCGTCGATGCTGGGCCCGTTCACTCGCGTGGCCAAAGTCGTTGAAGGCGATCCAAAAACTGCCGTGTTGGTGTTGGGACATGCGGACTCTGCAGGCGCTATGGCCGCCAATACCCGTTTGAGCCTGGATCGCGCCAAGTCAGTGGCCGCCATCTTCCGCATGAGCGGTTTGCAAGGTAACCGCCTGACTTTGCGTGGCATGGGTTCTGTGATGCCGCGCGCAGCCAACGACAGCAATGAAGGTCGTGCGTTGAACCGTCGGGTTGAAATCCTGATGACGCCGCAAGCCACGATGGTCGCGCTGGTCAGCAAATACAGCCAGCCAGCCTTGTCGCCCGCTGAACTGGTTGCTGTGCAGCCTGCAGTTCCACCTTCTGTAGCCAAGAAGAGCGCAGCGGCACCGGCCAAGAAAGGTGTTGTAGCCAAGAAGGCGGCACCGGCCAAAAAAGCAGTGAAGCCAGCGCCAGCCAAGAAGCCGGTCGTGGCTAAAGCCAAAGCGGCTGCGGACAAGAAAGTTGCCGCCAACGATCAGACCAAGAACTGATTGATTCAGGGAAGGATTGCGGCATGACTCAAGCATTGGCAGATATGCGACGTGATTACACCCGTGACGGGCTGGCCGAGGCTCAAGCCCCGGCCGAGCCCTTCGCGCTGTTTCATCAGTGGTTCAACGACGCGGTCAAAACCGAACAGCCACCGGTCGAGGCGAATGCCATGACCCTGGCCACCGTCGATGCCGAGGGGCGTCCGCATTGCCGTGTGCTTTTGCTCAAAGGTCTGGATGAACAGGGGTTTACCTTTTTCACCAATTACACCAGCGCCAAAGGCCAGCAACTCGCTGAGCGCCCGTTCGCGGCCATGACTTTTTTCTGGCCAACCCTGGAGCGTCAGGTGCGCATCGAGGGGCAAGTGGTCAAGGTCACGCCCCAAGAGTCCGATGCCTATTATCAGGTTCGACCTCTGGGCAGCCGGATCGGAGCCTGGGCCTCGCCGCAAAGCCAGGTGATTGCGGATCGTGACGAGTTGGTCGGTTTGCTCAAGGCCACCGAGGCGCGGTTCAGCGACGCCCAGCCCCATTGCCCCGAGCACTGGGGCGGCTACCGGTTGTTGCCCCAGCGCATTGAGTTCTGGCAGGGGCGGCCAAGCCGTCTGCATGATCGCCTTAACTATCGGCGTGAAGGGACTGAGTGGACTCGAGAGCGCCTGGCGCCTTAAAGACGTTACTTGCGAGGGTGGCGCGCAATGCAAGATGATTATTTCGCGCTACTCTTTGCTGAAGTTTTGAAACGGCTAAACGGTTCTGTTTTTACTGTACAGACGCTGAATAAAGCCTTTTTACCCGCGCTGTACCGTGACAGGTCCCCGGCTGCGGAGTTTAATGAATCCCTGATCTTTTGGAGTTGATCCTATGCGTAAGTCTGTTCTGTTGGTTGCCGCTTTTTCTACCATGACTGTCTTGTTGGGCGGCTGCACCTCCAACCTGACCGGCGATACCTACTCCCGTGACGAAGCTCGACGTGTACAGACCGTTCGTATGGGCACCATCGTTGCCTTGCGTCCGGTGCAGATCGAAGGCACCAAGACTCCGATCGGCGCTGCAACCGGCGCTATCGTGGGCGGTGTGGGCGGCAGCGCCATCGGCGGTGGCCGTGGCAGCATCGTGACAGCTGTTATCGGCGCAGTAGCCGGTGGCCTGCTGGGTTCTGCGGCCGAATCGGGCCTGACCAAGACCCAGGGCGTAGAAATCACCGTACGTGAAGACGACGGCAGCACCCGTGCCTATGTGCAGCAGGTTGAGCCGAACCAGGTGTTCCGTACCGGTGAGCGCGTGCGCATCATGACCGTTGATGGCACCAGCCGCGTTACCCAGTAAATCGGGCGGCAGCGCTAAAACAAAACCCCGGCCAGTGCGAACTGGCCGGGGTTTTTTCATGTCCGCTGATTCAGCTCAGGACGAGTGCCTGAAGGCCTGGTCGGCCCCCGACAGCGTTATGGCGATGTGATCGAGCAAGCGTTCTGCCGTGTACTTGGGCATGGCGTCGAACGCCAGCACCACTGCCAGGCCCATCATCAGCGCTGGCCGTGGAACCTTGCTGAGGTTGTATTGCTTGACGCTAAACAAAAACACACACGCGGCAACCGAACCTATCAGTGCGCCTGCGATAGCCTCCGGCAATGGGTGAATGGTGTGGGCAACGTAATGGATGGCAAACCACCAGGTCGCCACTAAGCCGGCCCCCAGTACTGGCCAGCGCAAACGTTGATCGAGCTGTTGGCACAGCAGATTCAGCATCACGGTGAAAACCAGGCAAGCGTTCATCGCGTGTCCGCTGAAGACGGCAATGCCCAGGTCATGCAGGCCAATGCCCCAGCCCTTGAACAGGATCTTGCTCGCGCCCACGATGAGGTAGGCACACACCAGCACGCCCAACCATAGACACGCGATTTTTTTCGACGCGCCAACCCATAACCAGGCAGCAATGACCAACGCTGCCGGGAACATCACGGTGATGCCCGCGTATTGCACAATCTGAAATTTATCGACCACGTTTCCCTCTTTTGGCGGTTCAGTCGCGACAAAGGCAACGCAGATGATCTGCGTTGCCTTTGTCCGGGCCAGCCCGCTCCCGCATTAAAGCAGGGTCACGCTAATGATTGTTTGCGGCTGAAGAACAGTGTGACGGCATAGCCGATCAGCGCCGCCAGGATGGAGCCGGTCAGGATGCCCATGCGGTCCATGCCCACATACTCGCTACTGCCTGCTACGAACGCCAGTGACCCCACGAACAGGCTCATGGTGAAGCCGATGCCGCACAGGATGGCGACGCCCAGCACCTGGCCCCAGTTGGCCCCAGCGGGCAGTGATGCCATACCGGTCTTGATGGCGATCCAGGTCAGGCCGAACACACCGACGGTCTTACCGATCAGCAAGCCCGCCGCAATGCCCATCGGCACGTGACTGACGAAACTGTGCAGGCTGACACCCGCCAGCGATACACCGGCATTGGCGAAGGCAAACAACGGCAGGATCGCGTAAGCCACCCACGGATGCAGTGCATGCTCAATGGTCATCAATGGTGACGGTTCTGAGTTCTTGGTCCGCAGCGGGATACAGAACGCCAGCGTTACACCCGCCAGCGTGGCATGCACACCACTTTTGAGCACGCACACCCAGAGGATCAGGCCGATGATCATATAAGGCGCAACTTTGATCACGCCCATGCGGTTCATCGCAATCAGGGCAATCAGGCATGCCGCTGCCAGCAGCAGCGACAGGCCGGACAGTTCGCTGGAGTAGAACACCGCGATCACGATGATCGCCCCCAGATCGTCGATGATCGCCAGGGTCATCAGGAATAGCTTGAGAGACACCGGTACGCGTTTGCCAAGCAAGGCCAGCACGCCGAGGGCGAAGGCGATGTCAGTGGCCATGGGGATCGCCCAGCCGCCCAGCGCGTCGGGGTAGTCTTTGTTGATGTACCAGTAAATCAGCGCAGGCACGACCATCCCGCCGATGGCCGCGGCCCCCGGCAGCACCACTTGCGAGGGCTTGGACAGCTGGCCTTCGAGCAGTTCGCGCTTGACCTCGAGGCCGATCAGCAGAAAGAACAAGGCCATCAGGCCATCGTTGATCCACAGCAGCGAAGGCTTGGCAATTTGCAGGGCGCCGATTTGTACCGCTACCGGCACGTCCAGAAAGGCCGTGTAGTAATGGGAAAGCGGTGAGTTATTGATGATCAAAGCCAGAGCGGCCGCGGCAATCAACAGCAGACCGCTGGCAGCTTCCAACTGAAAGAAACGAGTGAAAGTACTACGCAGAGGCAAGGTCGCTCTCCATCGATTAAGTAAAAGGTGCGACACCCTAACCTGTGGGGTTAGGGGTTAAAACAAAAACTATATTCTTTTTTGTTATAAGCAGGGGTTTGCTCTCGCATCGCCAAAGAGCCTAGCAGTTGTGTGTCAAATTGAGACGGTTCTGTGCCTGTGGCGACTGTAGGAAATGCCTTAGGATTGGTCGCTGCACACCGCACGCACATGCTGTGCTTTCCCTTTTGCTATCACGAGCCACCCTCCATGAACCAAGACCGCCAGTGGGCACGCGAAGCCATTCGTACGATTGAAGCAGACTTTCAGCGCTGTGCTGACACCCATCTGATTCCTGTGTCGCTGCCGGGTTTTGCGGGTATCGAGTTGTACTTCAAGGACGAGTCAAGTCACCCGACGGGCAGCCTCAAGCACCGTTTGGCGAGGTCACTGTTTTTATATGCCTTGTGTAATGGCTGGCTAAAGGCCGGCTCACCGGTGATCGAAGCGTCCAGCGGTTCGACGGCAGTGTCTGAAGCCTATTTCGCCCGATTGCTGGGTTTGCCCTTTATTGCCGTGATGCCTGCCAGCACCTCGCCTGCCAAGATCGAGCAAATAGCCTTTTATGGTGGCCAAAGCCATTTGGTGGAAGACCCTACCCGGATACATGCCGAGTCCGAGCGGCTGGCCCGGGAAACCGGTGGCCATTTCATGGACCAGTTCACCTATGCCGAGCGGGCTACGGACTGGCGAGCGAACAACAACATCGCCGAGTCGATCTTCCAGCAACTGCGTTATGAACGTCACCCGGAGCCGAGTTGGTTGATCTCCAGCCCGGGCACGGGCGGTACGACCGCAACCCTGGGGCGCTATGTCCGATATCGCCAGCACAATACCCGCGTGCTGTGTGCCGACGCCGAACGTTCTGTGTTCTTCGACTTTTACCTGAGCGGTGATGCCAGTTTGCGACTGGACTGCGGCTCGCGCATTGAGGGTATCGGCAGGCCCAGGGTCGAGGCCTCATTTTTGCCGAAGGTGATCGACGCGATGGTCAAGGTTCCGGATGCCTTGTCCCTGGCTGCAATGCACTACTTGGCGCAGCGCATGGGGCGACGGGTCGGAGGATCGAGCGGGACGAATCTGATTGGCGCATTGATCGCGGCGCAGCAGATGGTTGCCAACGGTGAAAGCGGCTCGATTGTGGCGATTTTGTGTGATGGCGGTGAGCGGTATGCCACGACCTACTACGATGCGCAGTGGCTCAAAGCTCAGGGTTATGAACTGGACGCGTTGATCGGTGCAGTCAAAGCCTGCGTGGAGCAGGGCGCTGCGTTGCCTGAAGGGGTGTTGCGGGCAGGGCTCTGATGCGGGGTTTGTAGGAGCGAGCAAGCTCGCTCCTACTGCGTCAAAAACCTACGCTTCGATACCCAGAATGTCGCGAGCGACAGCCTCGGCAATCCGGATGCCGTCGACACCGGCCGACAGAATGCCACCTGCATAGCCTGCGCCTTCGCCTGCCGGGAAGAGGCCCTTGACGTTGAGGCTTTGCATCGACGCATCACGGGTCATGCGCAGAGGCGACGAGGTACGGGTTTCGATCCCGGTCAGAATCGCATCATGCATCGAGAAACCCTTGATCTGTTTCTCGAACGCCGGCAAGGCTTCACGGATGGCTTCAATGGCGTAGTCCGGCAAGGCCAGGGCCAGATCACCCAGGGACACACCCGGTTTGTAGGACGGCTCGACGCTGCCCAGGGCCGATGAAGGTTTGCCTGCAATAAAGTCACCCACCAGTTGCGCCGGTGCTTCGTAATTGCTGCCACCCAACACGTAGGCGTGGGCTTCCAGGCGTTCCTGCAGCTCGATACCGGCCAATGGCCCACCTGGATAGTCCTCAGGTGTGATGCCGACCACGATGCCCGAGTTGGCGTTGCGTTCGTTACGTGAGTACTGGCTCATACCGTTGGTCACAACACGACCCGGCTCGCTGGTAGCCGCAACCACGGTGCCGCCTGGGCACATGCAGAAGCTGTAGACCGAACGGCCGTTTTTGGCGTGGTGAACCAGTTTGTAGTCGGCGGCGCCCAGTTTCGGGTGGCCCGCGTACTTGCCCAGACGTGCGCTGTCGATCAACGACTGCGGGTGTTCGATCCGGAAACCTACCGAGAACGGTTTGGCTTCCATGTACACGCCACGACCGTGGAGCATGCGGAACGTCTCACGGGCGCTGTGGCCCAGGGCCAGGATCACGTGGCGCGAGTTCAGCTGTTCGCCGTCGGCCAGTACCACACCGGTCAACTGGCCGTCGTCGATCAGGACGTCAGTCACACGCTGTTGAAAACGGACTTCACCGCCCAGCGCGATGATCTGCTGGCGCATGTTTTCGACGACACCGGTCAGACGGAACGTACCGATATGCGGCTTGCTGACGTAGAGGATCTCGTCCGGGGCACCGGCTTTGACAAACTCGTGCAGCACTTTACGGCCGTGGTGCTTGGGATCCTTGATCTGGCTGTAAAGCTTGCCGTCCGAGAACGTGCCCGCGCCGCCTTCACCAAACTGTACGTTGGACTCGGGGTTGAGTACGTTTTTACGCCACAGGCCCCAGGTGTCCTTGGTGCGCTGGCGAACTTCGGTGCCGCGCTCAAGAATGATCGGCTTGAAGCCCATCTGTGCCAGCAGCAAGCCGGCGAAAATACCGCACGGACCAAAACCCACCACAATCGGGCGCTGGCTCAAGTCTTGTGGGGCCTGGCCGACGACTTTGTAGCTGACGTCTGGCGCTGGATTGACGTTACGGTCGTCCGCGAACTTGGCCAACAGCGGCGCTTCATCGCGCACACTCAGGTCGATGGTGTAGATAAAGCACAATTCGGACGATTTTTTACGCGCATCGTAGCTGCGCTTGAACAAGGTGAAATCGAGCAGGTCATCACTTTCGATGCCCAGGCGCTGCAGGATGGCAGGGCGCAGGTCTTCTTCGGGATGGTCGATCGGCAGCTTGAGTTCGGTAATTCGTAACATGACAGTGTCCAGTATCGGGGGGCCAGGTAAACCCTGGCAGAACCGCCAATTGTAAGCTGCTTCGGGGCACTATGCGGCAACAGTTGTCGGTTAGTCGTTGCGTGCGCCACCAAAATAGCCACAGCCGCGCTGGACCTGACCGTTGATCCGCAGCTCTGCACCCAGATGCTGCACGCTGCCGTCGACACTGTCGGTGCAACGTTGAGGGGCAACCCACAGCTCTATGCGTTGATTGTTGGCTTCAGTGGACAGCGAAAAACGACCGTCACCGATCTGTTCTTCAACATAAGGCAGTGCCAGGTCCGGCTGGCCTTCGCGTTTAAGCACCATGCCCTTGCCGCCGGCCTGTACTTCCCATGCCGGGCCATTGCCGTTGGCGTGTACGGTCAGTTGCTTGAAGTTAAGGTCCTGGCAGGCGTTGCTGTTGCGTTCCAGGCGATAGAGCTGTTGCACCTGGACTTCACCGTCCGCACCGGGGGTTTTGCTGGCGACAAAACTGCCGCGAATATCGGCGAACAACTTGCCCGGTTTATTGGGCATGTAAGAAGCGTCCTGCACCAGGGTGGTGTTGTCGCTGTCGCGCACTTCATAGCGCTGCTGGCCGACGCACGGTTGGAACACCAACTGATCACCGGATGAAACCAGCTCACCTTGCAGGCGGGTCAGGCCGGCGGTGGTGTCAGCTGGCTTGCTGTTGAGCAGTTGGCAGCCCGCAAACAGGGGCAGCAGGGCAAACAAAACCACGGGACGAACAGCACGCATCGTTGGGACTCCTGACTAGAGCCGCCACGTTACTCAGGCTGGCGGTGCATCACAAGAGGTTCACCTTCTGTAGTCGCTGCCGCAGGCTGCGATCAGGCCTGCGTTGATTTCGAGAAAACGGGTTGCGGAGCAACCCTTCGCAGCCTGCGGCAGCGACTACAGAACTCGGCTCAACCCACTATATAGGTCTGTCCAGTTTGCAGGCCTTCGACACTTTTGGCGTAGGCCAGAGCCACGTCTGCGCCTGCCACCGGCTTAAAACCGCGGAAGTACGGGGCGTACTTGCCCATCGCCTCTTCCAGTACCGTAGGGCTCACCGAGTTAACCCGCAGCCCCCGTGGCAGCTCGATGGCAGCCGCTTTTACAAAGCCGTCGAGTGCTGCGTTGACCAGTGCCGCGGAACTGCCCGTGCGAATCGGTTCGCGATTGATGACACCGCTGGTGAAGGTGAACGAGGCGCCATCGTTGGCAAACTCGCGACCGATCAGCAGCAGGTTGACTTGCCCCATCAACTTGTCCTGCAGGCCCAGGGCGAAGTCGCTTTCGCTCATGTCTTCCAGTGCGGCGAACTTGACGTTGCCAGCGGCACAGACCAGCGCGTCGAAGCGTCCGGTCTGTTCGAACAGGTTGCGAATCGATGAGCTGTCGCTGATATCGACCTGAAAATCGCCGCTATTGCGGCCAATACGCACGATCTCGTGGCGCGACGACAGCTCGCGATCAATGGCTGAACCAATGGTGCCGTTAGCGCCGATCAACAGGATTTTCATGGGGTGTTCCTTACAGGAAGAGGTGAGTGCTTAGTCTAGTGGTGGTTTTTTAGCGGGATAAGCGCACTAATAGGCAACCTTTGGTTTTCATATGGAAACAATCCATGAGCGAAATGGATGACTTGGCGGCGTTCGCGGTGTTGATCGACGCGGGGAGTTTTACCTTGGCCGCCCAGCAGCTGGGTTGCAGCAAAGGGCAATTGTCCAAGCGCATCAGCCTCTTGGAGGCTCAGTTTGCGGTGGTGTTGCTGCACCGCACCACACGGCGTTTGAGCCTGACGGCTGCTGGCGCAGCGTTACTGCCCCAGGCCCGGGCATTGGTCGTGCAAGTGGAGCGGGCGCGTCAGGCATTAGCCCGACTCAAGGACGATATGGCAGGCCCGGTACGTATGACCGTGCCCGTATCCTTGGGCGAAACATTTTTTGATTCGCTGCTGATGGAATTTTCCCGCGAATACCCCCAGGTGCAGATTGAGCTGGAACTCAACAACAGCTACCGCGACATGGCGCGGGGGGGCTTCGATCTGGCGATCCGTTCTCAGGTCGCCAATAACGAGCGACTGGTGGCAAAACTGGTGCTCAACTGGCAGGAGATCACCTGTGCGAGCCCGGCCTACCTTGAGCAATACGGCGAGCCAGTCACCCCGCAGCAACTGGTCGAGCACCGTTGCCTGCTCAACAGTCACTACAGCGGCCGCGAAGAGTGGCAGTACCACCTCCAGCATGAACTGCACCGTGTGCGGGTCTCGGGGCCGTTTGCCAGCAATCACTACAGCTTGCTGAAAAAAGCCGCGGTGATCGGTGCCGGCATCGCCCGCCTGCCGTCATACATGCTCAATGCCGAACTGGCCGATGGACGATTGCGCGCGTTGCTGCGTGACTATCAGACACGCAGTAACCCCATGTACCTGGTTCACCCCTATCAGGGTGGTTTGCCGAAGCGCACGCAGGTTTTGGCGGATTACCTTGCAGGCTGGTTCCGGCGCAGTGGTGAGGCCATTGACGCGCGGTAACGAAAACGTCTGGCGATCAGGTGATCAATCGACAACGCACCGGGGCCTCTGGCCATCAGGTACAACAGAATCGCGATCCATGTCCCGTGAGTGGGGTAGGCGTCCGGGTACACGAATAACTGAATGGTCAGCGTCATCCCCAGCAGTGCCAGTGCCGAAAAACGGGTGGCAAGCCCCAGCAGGATCAGCAGCGGGAAGACGTGTTCACTGAAAGCTGCTGCGTACGCGGCAATGTCCGGGGGCAGCAGCGGGAGTTTGTACTCCGTACTGAACAAGTACACCGCAGAGTCGGCCAAGTGTGGGGTATTGAGTTCAAAGGTGCCGTTCACCAGGTCGATCGCCAGGCCCTCGACTTTGGTCTGGCCGGACTTCCAGAACACCGCAGCGATAGAAAACCGTGCGACAAAGGCTATCAGCGTGTGGGGAATGCGTTGCATCAGTCCGATTAAACGGCGTATCTGGCATGTGGGCGTTGCATGGGTGTTCATGGCGAAACCTCTGCGGTGGGGTGTAGGCCGGTGATGGCGTCATGGCTGATCAGCAGCGCCAGGGCCTGGCCCAGATCAAAATCAGGGGCGGCTTCCAGAGCCTGGCAAGCGGCCAGTTCCAGGGTCCGGCCTTCCTTGAGCCCGTCCACAAACGCTGCACACCCGCAGCCGACCGCGAACACTTCCACCCGTAATCCGTTGCGTAGCACCACGGCGCTTTGAGGCTGGTGCGGGTCAAGGCCCTGGATTTGGCCCTGGTGTTGATGTGCGGTCCATAGAGCAGCTATGGCGTAGGGTGAATCCAGGCTTGCAACGCCGGGATGCAGTTGCAGGCACAGCTGGCCCAGACTGTCCGGGTTGTTGAGCGCGCGGATTAATAAGTGCGGGTCCACTGCGCAGGCGTCTGCGGCGTGAAAGGCCTGGACGCACAACCGTTCCAATCGTGCGACATCCGCCAGGTAAGGCACGCTGCTGGCAGGTGCGAAACCCTCGACAAAATCTGCGAACTGGACGCCATAGGTGCTCATTACAGGGCTTTTGGGCGGGAACTCTTGAATAAAAGCCCGCGCCATTGCCTGAAAGAAAACGTCGCCAACCAGCTGCGAAACGACCGGATAGCTCGTGGCCAGTGCGTTGATCAGGCCACTGTGGACATTGTTGCGATAAACCGCAAAACGACGCTCAATGTCGCCGTTATGGCAGGAAATACCTTGCGGGTAAGGCGTATCAGGATCGAGCAGCGCTGCGCTGAAAGCCTCTTGCATATTCATGGTTGCACCTGTGTGCTGCTCAGGTAGTGCTCGGCAAGTTGTGCTTCCTTGACGAGTTCGGCGAGTGCAGGCAGATGGTTGTCGCGCTCGATCAGGGTGGCCATTGGGCCCGTCCGCTCCAGTGCTTGTCGGTACAGCGTCCACACGACTTGATCGACGGGTGATCCGTGGTTGTCGATAAGCAGTCGCTCGCCAAGGCTGTCGGACTCTTCGGCAAAACCTGCCAGATGAATCTCTCCAACAGCCCGCAGTGGCAATGCATTGAGGTAGGCCAGGGGATCACGGGCGTGGTTGATGCAGGACACGTACAGGTTGTTAACGTCCAGCAATAGGCCACAACCACTGCGGGTGATGACTTCGTGGATGAAGTCGGCCTCGTCGAAATGGGCCTCGTCGAACTCAATATAGGTGGCGGGGTTTTCCAGCAGGATCTGGCGCTGCAACAGGTTCTGGACCTGATCAATGTGCGCGCATACCCGCGTCAGCGTGGCGGTGTCATAACGCAAAGGCAGCAGGTCGTTCAAAAAATACGGCCCGTGGGAAGACCATGCCAGATGTTCGGAAAACATCTGGGGCCGGTAGCGGTCGAGCAATGTGCTCAAGCGTTGCAAATGTTCGGGATTGAGCGGGCTTTGGCCCCCGATCGACAGACCGACGCCGTGAATCGACAGGGGATACTGTTCGCAAATCAGGCTCAGGTAGTGGTGGAACGGACCTCCGGCAACCATGTAGTTTTCGGCGTGTACTTCAAAGAACCCGACGTCAGGCCGGGTGGCGAGTACATCCTGGAAATGTTCGGCCTTGAGCCCCAGCCCCGCACGCGGCGGGAGCTGGGGCGCACGAGGCGCGATGAGCGAAGCAAGCGGGCTGTGCATCATCAGCACTCAGTGTGCGAATCAGGATTTGGCTTTGTAGGCAGCCATTTGGCCAAAGCCGGTAGGCGATGTGCTGCTGGAGGTTGTTTCGCAGGTGCCTTTTGGTACGAGCTTCCAGGCATTGGCCTGATTGTCTACCTTGGCGGTTCCTGCACAGGTAGTGCCTGCCCCTGCGGCGCAATCGTTATGGCCTTTCATGGCAACCCCGAAGCACTTCTCCATATCGCCAGCAGCCTGAGCGGGCAGGGCGGCGATGCTCAGGGCGGAACCCAGAGCAAGTGCCAGTGCAGCGGCGGACAGGGTGCGGGTAGTTTTGCTGTTCATGGTGATTCTCCAGATCCCGGTAGCGATTGCTGCCGGCTTACCCAACTAGAGAAACGAGGGGGGCAGTTGTTACAACGCACCTGAATTATTTTTTGGTTTTTAACTGCAACCTCCCCCCGTTCCTGCGGCAGCGGCTACAGAAAGCCCGGTAGGGGGCAATAAAAAACGGCCCCGAAGGGCCGTTTTTTGTGTCGCAGGCAGCATTAGCCACCCAGATAGGCGTCACGCACTTTTGGATCGTTGAGCAGTTGCTCGCCGGTGCCTTGCATGACGACCCGGCCGTTTTCCAGCACGTAGGCGCGGTCAGCGATTTTGAGCGCCTGGTTGGCGTTTTGCTCCACCAGAAACACCGTTACACCCTCATCACGCAGCTGTTCGATGATGTCGAAAATCTGTTGAATGATGATCGGGGCCAATCCTAGCGATGGTTCATCCAGCAACAACAGCTTGGGCTTGCTCATCAGCGCACGGCCAATGGCGAGCATTTGCTGCTCACCACCGGACATGGTGCCACCCCGTTGTGTGAAACGTTCTTTCAGGCGCGGGAACAAGTGCAGAACCTTATCCATTTGCTCTTCGTATTCCTGCTTCTCGGTAAAGAATCCGCCCATGGCGAGGTTCTCTTCCACAGTCAAACGAGCAAACACCCGGCGCCCTTCAGGTACAACAGCGATGCTTTTGCGCATGATCTGCGCCGAGCTCAACCCCACCAGTTCCTCGCCCAGATAACGAATGCTGCCGCTGTGGGCTTGCGGGGAACCGCACAAGGTCATCATCAGGGTCGATTTGCCAGCACCGTTGGCGCCGATCAGGGTGACGATCTCGCCCTGGCGCACTTCGACGTTGACGCCGTGCAGGGCCTGGATCTTGCCGTAAAAGGTCGAAACGTTTTCAAATTGCAGCATTTTACGCTTCCCCCAAATAGGCTTTGATCACTTCAGGGTTGTCGCGGATCTGTTCCGGCGTCCCGTCAGCCAAAGGCGTGCCCTGGTTGATCACCACGATATGGTCGGAAATGCTCATGACCAGTTTCATGTCGTGCTCAATCAACAGCACGGTAGCGTTGTGCTCATTGCGCAAAACGCTGATCAGCGCTTTGAGGTCTTCGGTTTCCTTGGGGTTCAGCCCTGCCGCCGGTTCGTCGAGCATGAGGATGCGCGGGCGCGTCATCATGCAGCGGGCGATTTCCAGGCGTCGTTGCTGGCCGTATGCCAGGGTGCCCGCCGGGCGGTTGGCGAACTCGGTCAGGTTGACCTTGTCCAGCCAGTACGCGGCGTAATCCAGGGCTTCACGTTCGCTTTTACGGAATGAAGGAGTTTTGAACAGGCCCGACAGAAAGTTGGTGTTGAGGTGGCGATGCTGGGCAATCAGCAGGTTCTCAACGGCTGTCATGTCTTTGAACAGACGCACGTTCTGGAAGGTACGAACCACGCCTTTGCGCGCGATTTCATGACCCGGCAGGCCTTCAATCGACTCACCATCGAGCACGATGCTACCGGCAGACGGCTTGTAGAAACCGGTCAGGCAGTTGAAGACCGTGGTCTTGCCGGCACCGTTAGGGCCGATCATCGACACAACCTGTTTTTCCTTGACGGTCAGGGCCACGCCATTCACCGCCAACAAGCCGCCAAAGCGCATGCTCAGGCCGCTGACTTTCAGTAACTCGCGGCTCATTTTCGCAGCTCCAGGTGAGGACGTTGCATGGGCAGAAGACCTTGCGGGCGCCAGATCATCATCAGCACCATCAGTGCTCCGAACAGCAGCATCCGGTATTCGCTGAATTCACGCATCATCTCTGGCAGCAGGATCATCACCACGGCTGCCAGGATCACGCCCAGTTGCGAGCCCATGCCACCCAGTACCACGATGGCCAGAATGATCGCCGATTCAAGGAAGGTGAACGACTCAGGCGTCACCAGGCCCTGGCGTGCAGCAAAGAAGCTGCCGGCGAAACCTGCGAAGGTAGCGCCCAGGGTGAAGGCGGAAAGCTTGATCACGGTCGGGTTCAGGCCCAGAGCGCGGCAGGCGATTTCGTCTTCACGCAGTGCTTCCCATGCGCGACCGATTGGCATGCGCAGCAGGCGGTTGATCACGAACAGCACCAGCAGGACCAGCACCAACGCGATCAGGTACAAGAAAATGACCTTGTTGATCGAGTTGTAGGCAATGCCAAAGTACTCGTGAAAGGTTTGCATGCCCTCTGCAGCGGTTCTGTCGAAGCTGAGGCCGAACAACGTTGGTTTCGGGATGTTGCTGATACCGTTGGGGCCGCCAGTGAGGTCGGTCAGGTTACGCAGGAACAGACGGATGATTTCACCGAAGCCCAGGGTCACGATGGCCAGATAGTCACCGCGTAAGCGCAGCACCGGGAAACCGAGCAGGAAGCCAAAGGTAGCGGCCATCAACCCGGCCAGCGGCAGGCAGATCCAGAAGCTCAGGCCGAAGTAATGGGCGAGCAGCGCGTAGGTGTAGGCACCCACGGCATAGAACCCCACATAACCCAGGTCAAGCAGACCGGCCAGTCCGACCACGATGTTCAGGCCCAGGCCGAGCATCACGTAGATCAGGATCAGCGTGGCAATGTCCACGGCACCGCGCGAACCATAGAAAGGCCAGATCAGGGCAACCACGACCAGACCGAGAATGATCCAGCGCTGGGTGCTGGGCAGGGTCAGGAAGTTGGTGGCCTTGACAGGCACTTTTGGCAGGCTGGGAGAGTTCTTCCAGGCTGAGGTCAGTTGCTGGTTGAACAACACGCGCACAAACATCAGCAAGGAGCAGATCGCGATCACGCTCAGGGTAAAGGTGCTGGTGTTGTGAACTTCGATGTTGATCCCGACGATAGTCAGTTTCAGGCCGAGTACCGGGTAGGCGACGGCCCAGACCAACAAGGCGCTGAAGAGCGCCGACTTAAGATTCCTAGTCATACTTTTTCAATCTCCGGACGCCCCAGAATGCCGGTCGGACGGAACAGCAGCACCAGCACCAGCAAGCCAAAAGCCACTACGTCTTTGTACTGGTCGCCGAAGATATCGGCACCAAAGGCTTCAGCTACACCGAGTACCAGGCCACCGAGCATCGCGCCAGGAATGCTGCCAATACCGCCCAATACCGCAGCGGTGAAGGCTTTAAGGCCCACCAGGAATCCTGCGTTAGGGTTGATTACGCCGTACTGGACACTGATCAACACCGCCGCAACGGCTGCCAGGGCAGCACCGATCACGAAGGTCAGCGCAATGACGTTGTTGGTATTGATACCCAGCAGGTTGGCCATTTTCATGTCTTCGGCACAGGCGCGGCAGGCGCGTCCCATGCGTGAGCGAGAGATGAACATAGTCAGGCCAAGCATTGCGAGGAAGGTGACGACGAAAACCACGATTTGCATGTAGGAGACGATAACTTCACTAGCGCCTCCAGGACCAAAGGTGAAGCCGCCGGGGATCAGGTTAGGGATCGATTTGTCTTTTGAGTCCTGTGCCAGTAGTACGGTGTTTTGCAGGAAGATCGACATGCCGATGGCAGAAATCAACGGGATAAGGCGGTTACTGCCGCGCAAAGGACGGTAGGCAACCCGCTCGATGCTGTAGCCGTAGGCGCTGGTGACCACGATGCTGGCGATAAACGCGGCAGTCAGCAGGAGTGGCACGCTGTCCAGACCCATCATGGTCAAGCCTGCGATGGCGATGAACGCAATATAGGAACCAATCATGTACACCTCGCCGTGGGCGAAGTTGATCATTCCAATAATGCCGTAAACCATCGTGTAGCCGATGGCGATCAGGGCATAAGTGCTGCCAACGTTGAGGCCGTTAACCAGCATTTGGAAGAAGTGATAGATGTCAGGCATTACAAAGCTCCTAAAAACCTGAGACGCATTTCACTGGTGGAGTCATTTTCCGGCCCGGGCTGTATGGGTATTCACCCACTTGGAGCACGGGTCTTCTGCCAGCGAACCGCTGGTGACGGTTTTAAAGATTTTCAGGTGGGCAGACTTTCGGATCACGAAAGCGCAGCCCCATTTCCACGAACCAAGGACCCGTAAAACAAAACCCACCGCTTGTGCAGTGGGCTTTGTTGTCAGGTCGGGAACCGACCCTTACTGAGGGCTTACTTCAGTTTTAGGCTTGCCGAAGTGCCATTCGTAAACCACGAACTTGAAATCTTCCACGTCGCCTTTGGCGTCAAATTTCAGGTTGCCGGTTGGGGTTTTGTAAGTGCCTTTGTGGATAGCTTCAGCGACTTTGGTTGGGTCTTCGCTTTTGGCTTGCTCGATACCGCCGGCAATCACTTCAACCGCTGCGTAAGCCGGGAACACGAATGGGCCGGTAGGATCTTGTTTCTTGGCAGCAAAGGCTTCAACCAGAGCCTTGTTGGCCGGGTCGGCGTCGAATGCTTTTGGCAGGGTAACCAGCAGGCCTTCGGAAGCGCCCTGGGCGATTTGCGAGATGGACTCGTTGCCCACGCCTTCTGGGCCCATGAACTTGGCGTTCAGGCCTTTCTCTTTAGCCTGGCGCAGGATCAGACCCAGCTCAGGGTGGTAGCCGCCGTAGTAGACGAAGTCGACGTTGGCTTGCTTGAGCTTGGCAATGACAGAGGAATAGTCTTTTTCGCCAGCGTTGACGCCTTCAAAGACAGCGACCTTGACGCCTTTGTCTTCCAGGGTCTTTTTAACGGCGGAGGCGATGCCTTCACCGTATTGCTGTTTGTCGTGCAATACCGCGACGATTTTCGGTTTCACGTGATCAGCGATGTAGTTACCGGCTGCAGGGCCCTGGGCGCTGTCCAGACCGATGGTACGGAAGATCATTTTGTAACCGCGGGCGGTGATTTCCGGGCCGGTGGCGGCCGGGGTAATCATGATGATGCCTTCGTCTTCGTAAATGTCCGAAGCAGGCTGAGTGGAGCTGGAGCACAGGTGGCCGACTACAAATTTGATGCCGTCATTGACGACTTTGTTGGCCACGGCAACCGCTTGTTTCGGGTCGCAGGCGTCATCGTAGTCAACGGCTTCAAGTTTTTTGCCATCAACACCGCCTTTGGCGTTGATTTGTTCGATGGCCATTTTTGCGCCAGCAAACTGCATGTCGCCGTACTGCGTCAGAGGCCCGGTTTTAGGGCCGGCGATACCGATCTTGATGGTGTCTGCGGCAAATGAATGGCTGGCAAACCCGGCCAAAACCATAGCGGCAAACAGTTTAGTAATCTGCTTCGTAGCCATCTTTATTGGTGCTCCACTCTTCTGTTGTAATTTTTATAGTCCTGGAAGCCAAGGCAGCCGGACCGGGTCTTCTTCTTAGCGAAATGCCCGGTCAATCCCCCCTGCAACTGTACCGGTACAGTGTAGAGCGCCGGTTTAGCGCTTGAATAGCGGGCTGCCGGGGGAATAAACAGGAAATGTCGCTTAAACGTAAGAAAGAGACAGAATAGCGGCGGATTAGGCTGTTGATAGTTATCAGAATGTTGCCAGATCAACGCGGCGGTCCTGTGCCTTCTGCTCTTTCTTCGTTCCTTTGCCTGAAAAACCGGGTTTTTCTACCGGGTGTGCGGCGTTATCATTGCGCCGATTTTTTTTCCCGGTGAAACCCATGAACGAAGAACCTAGCACCCTCTATGCCAAGCTGCTTGGCGAGACCTCAACTATTGAATGGAAAGCCTTGCAGCCCTTCTTCGCCAAAGGTGATTTGCTGTGGGTTGAACCTGAGCTGGACTTGATTGAAGCGGCGCAGGCCGTGACTCAGGATGATGCAGAGAAAGTCGCGGCCTGGATGGCGTCTGGTGTTCTTGGCAAGATGACTGAGGCGCAGGCGCTAGACGTTCTTGAACGTGACCCGCAGCTCTGGGCAGTCGTGGTTTCACCTTGGGTGATGGTCCAGGAAAGGGCGAAAAAATAGCTGCGCGCACCAAGCTGGGGCAATTATTTGCACTGATTTGAAGAGCCCGGAGTGTGTAGCTGAGTAACCCGGCTACAGGTAGTGGCAATTTGCCGTAGAGAAACGCCACAGTTGGTACTGTGGCGTTTTTTTTTGGGCTGCAGGGCAGCTGTGCTGCTACTGGCCGGTGAATACAAATGTGGTGTGGTCCGGTGCGGGCACCGGGCGTTTGTCGAGCTGTTCGAGAGTTTCTTGCAGTGCCTCGAAGGGGACTGGGCGACTGAGCAGATAGCCCTGGATAAAGTCGCAGCCGAACTGTTCAAGAAACTCGAACTGCTGGGTGGTCTCCACACCTTCGGTGACGACTTGCAGGTGCAGGGTGTGGGCCATGAGGATAATGGCCTGGACGATTTCCATGTCCTGGCTGGAGCTCGGTATGTCCTGGATAAACGAACGGTCAATTTTCAAGGTGTTGAGTGGCAGGCGCTTCAGGTAGGCCAGGGATGAATAACCGGTGCCGAAATCATCAATGGACAGTGACACGCCAAGTGCCCGGATCTGTCGCAACAGCTGGGAGGTGCTGCTCAGGTTGCACATCAGGGCGTTTTCCGTGACTTCCAGTTCCAGTCGATGGGCAGCAATGCCTGATGTGCGAAGAGCGCTTTCGATTTCGTCTGCCAGCTCAACCCGCACCAGATTGCGCGCCGAACAATTCACGGCAATCCCCAAATGTGCCCACCCCTGGCGGGAAAGGGCGGCAAGGTCATGACAGGCTTTGCGCAGCACCCAGTGGTCCAGTTCGGCGATTAGCCCGTTGGCCTCGGCGATGTTGATAAAACGGTCCGGACCGAGCAAGCCATGTTCGGGATGCTGCCAGCGCACCAGGGCCTCGAGTTTGGCGACGCGGCCATGTTTGAGGTCAAAGATGGGCTGGTAATGCAGAAGCAGCCCTTTGTCTTCATTGAGCGCGTTACGCAGTTCTTCCTCGATCTGCAGTTCCAGCGAGGCCCGGGTTTTAAGATTAGGGCTAAAAAAGTTCAGGTTGTTACGCCCGCACCCCTTGGACTGATAAAGCGCCAGGTCGGCATGCTTGAGCAGTTCGGCACAGTTTGTACCGTCATCCGGAAACACACTGATGCCAATGCTGGTGGTCATCACCATCTGTCTTCCTGACAGCTCGATGGGCTCTTTGAGTTTGAGCATGATGCGCTGGCCCATGCTTTGCGCTTCTTCGCGGTGCTTCAGGTTGATCAAAATACAGAACTCGTCACCGCCAAAGCGGGCAACGACATCATTGTGGCTGCGGGTGGCATGTTTGATGCGCGCGGCGATGACCTTCAGCAATTCGTCGCCCGCATCGTGGCCCAGGCTGTCATTGATGCGTTTGAAGTGGTCAATGTCGAGGAACATCACGGCCAACTTGCTGGTATTGGCAGTGCATTCAATGAGCTTTTCAGCAAATAGCTGGTTGAAACCACGTCGATTGATCAGGTTGGTCAACGGATCGTAATGGGCCACTTGCTGCAATGACGCGCGCGCCTGGTCGAGTTGACTGAGCAATGCGTTGACCCGCCTCAGGTCGCGTTCCTTGAGTTGCAGCTTTTTGTCGACGATCGCTGCACTGATGCAACTGCCAATCAACAACAGGGCAATCAGGGCAGCCACCAGCGCCAGTTGCCAGTTCTTGCTGTCCGTACCTGAATGGCTCACCACCGGGTCGCCCACGGCCGACATGCTGATGAAGTAAGCGCAGAGCAGGGTGCCGGCTGCCGTCATGCACAGGGCAAATTTGGTCAGTTGATGAAACAAACCGCTACGTGAACGCCAGATCGTGATGCGAGTGAAAACGTGCACGATCACCAGGGCCGCGAGCAGGGATATCAGTAAGGAGCCAATGGCTATTGCGAGGCTGTAGCGAGATTCAAGAGGGGACTCCAATGCCAGCAGGCAGATGGTGTGCATGGCCCATATGCCGGTCGCCAGGCAACCGACACTGATCCATCGCCAAAGGGTCTTGGCAGCGGTTTTTTCTGCATGGGCGCAGCGGTCGAGCAGATCCAGCGTGGCCAGGCAGGCAGTACAGGCGACCAGCCAGGCGACGAATACCAGATAGGGGCTATAGCCGCCGATTAACAGCAGTTGTGCGTTTTCTGAAGGCTCAACCGCAAGTTGCAACCCTAGCCTTTCCATTGCACGCCTCGGCAATCCTGATGTGCTAGTCGAAAGTTGCTAGCTTGGGATCGAGTATAGAGGCTGAATAGAGCGAGGCAGGCGTGATGGCAAAATGATAGCGATCATTTTGTTATTAGGGCGGGGGTTTATAGTCAGTTACGTCAGATCGGAGCTGTCAAAGATGTGGGAGCGGGCTTGCTCGCGATAGGATCAACGCGGTGATTCAGTTTCACCACATTGATCCTATCGCGAGCAAGCCCGCTCCCACAGGTCTTGGGTTTTTAACCCGCTACCAGCACGCGAATGGCTTCAAGGCGCAGGGCTGCTTTTTCAAGCATGGCCAGGCTTTGTTCGCGTTGCTTGCGCAAGGCAACCAGTTCGCTGTCCCGAACGCTAGGGTTGACCGCTTGCAGGGCAGTCAAACGTGCCAGTTCTTCTTCGGTATCGGCTGCCAGGCGGCGTTGCGCTTCGGCCACGCGCTCTGCGTGGCGGGGGGCGATCTTGGCTTCACCGGCGTTGATCTTCGGCGTCAGCTGGTCGCGCTGGGCCTGGACGAACTTGTTGGCGCTGGCACGGGGCACGCTTTCCAGTTGCTCGTTGAGCGTGTCGAACGCCACGCGTGACGACAGGTCATTGCCGTTGGCGTCGAGCAGGCAGCGCAGGGCAGCAGGGGGCAGGTAGCGACCCAATTGCAGGGAGCGCGGGGCAACCACTTCGCTGACGTAAATCAGCTCCAGCAGCACGGTGCCAGGCTTGAGGGCCTTGTTCTTGATCAGGGCGACGGCGGTGTTGCCCATCGAGCCTGACAGTACGAGGTCCATGCCGCCTTGCACCATCGGGTGTTCCCAGGTGATGAACTGCATGTCTTCGCGCGACAGGGCCTGGTTGCGATCGTAGGTGATGGTGACACCTTCGTCGTCGCCCAGCGGGAAGCTGGCGTCGAGCATTTTTTCGCTTGGCTTGAGGATCAGCGCGTTCTCGGAATGGTCTTCGCTGTCGATGCCAAAGGCGTTGAACAGGGTTTCCATGTAGATCGGCAGGGTGAACTGGTCGTCTTGTTCAAGAATCGCTTCAACCAGGGCTTCGCCTTCGCCCGAGCCGCCGGAGTTAAGCTCCAGCAAGCGGTCACGGCCAGTGTGCAGTTCCTGTTCGAGACGCTCGCGCTCAAGGCGTGCTTCGTCGATCAGCGCTTGCCACTCGTGATCGTCCGCAGCTTCAAGCAACGGCAGCAGGCGTGGGCCGAACTGGTGTTGCAGGGCGTTGCCGGTCGGGCAGGTATTGAGGAAGGCATTCAGCGCTTCGTGGTACCACTGGAACAGGCGCTGTTGCGGGCTGGTTTCAAGGTACGGCACGTGCAGTTCGATAATGTGCTTCTGACCGATACGGTCCAGACGGCCGATACGCTGCTCCAGCAAGTCCGGGTGGGACGGCAGGTCGAACAGCACCAGGTGGTGGGCGAACTGGAAGTTGCGGCCTTCACTGCCGATTTCGGAACAGATCAGTACTTGAGCGCCGAACTCTTCATCTGCGAAGTAGGCCGCAGCGCGGTCGCGCTCAAGAATATTCATGCCTTCGTGGAAGACGGTTGCAGGAATGCCGGAACGAACGCGCAGGGCGTCTTCCAGATCCATTGCGGTTTCGGCGTGGGCGCAAATGACCAGCACTTTGGTGCGCTTGAGCATTTTCAGGGTGTCGGTCAGCCACTCAACCCGAGGATCAAAGCGCCACCAGCGCTCTTCATCGCTGGCGTCAGGCTGGGACTGGAAGCTGACTTCCGGGTACAGCTCGGCGTGTTCGCCCAGCGGCAGCTCCAGGTATTCGGCCGGGCACGGCAGCGGGTAAGCGTGCAGTTTGCGCTCCGGGAAACCCTGGATCGCAGCGCGGGTGTTACGGAACAGGACGCGGCCGGTGCCGTGGCGGTCAAGCAGCTCGCGCACCAGGCGGGCGCTGGCCTCTGCATCGCCATCATTGACGGCGGCCAGCAGGGTATCGCCTTCGGCACCGAGGAAGCCGTGGATGGTCTGGTGGGCTTCAGGTGACAGGCGGCCCTTATCCAGCAGCTCCTGTACGGCTTGAGCAACCGGGCGATAGTTTTCGCTCTCGGCGCGGAAAGCGGCCAGGTCGTGGAAGCGGTTAGGGTCCAGCAGGCGCAAGCGCGCAAAGTGGCTGTCCTGACCCAGTTGCTCTGGTGTTGCGGTAAGCAGCAGTACGCCCGGGATTACGCCGGCGAGCTGTTCAACCAGGCCGTACTCGGGGCTGACGTTGTCTTCATGCCACACCAAGTGGTGCGCTTCGTCGACCACCAGCAGATCCCAGTCGGCATCAAACAGCGCAGCCTGGGCCTTGGGGTCGTCAACCAGCCATTCCAGGGCAATCAGCGCCAGTTGGCAGTCTTCAAACGGGTTGCTGGCATCGCTTTCGATAAAGCGTTCTTCATCGAACAGCGCCACTTCAAGGTTGAAGCGGCGACGCATTTCAACCAGCCATTGGTGCTGCAGGTTTTCCGGGACTACGATCAAGACGCGGTTGGCGCGGCCACTGAGCAGTTGGCGGTGAATCACCAGACCGGCTTCAATGGTTTTGCCCAGGCCCACTTCGTCAGCCAGCAAAACCCGTGGAGCGATGCGGTCAGCCACTTCGCGGGCAATGTGCAGTTGGTGTGCAATGGGTTGCGCACGCACGCCACCCAGGCCCCACAGCGGCGATTGCAGCTGACGGCTGGTGTGCTCAAGGGTGTGGTAGCGCAGCGAGAACCAGGACAGCGGGTCGATCTGGCCGGCGAACAACCGGTCGCTGGCCAGGCGGAACTGGATAAAGTTCGACAGTTGGGTTTCTGGCAGGGTGACGGCTTCGTTTTGCTCATTGAGGCCGTGGTAGACCATCAGGCCGTCAACGTCCTCGACTTCGCGCACGGTCATCTTCCAGCCTTCGAAGTGGATGATGGTGTCACCTGGCGAGAACCGAACACGCGTCAGCGGTGCGTTGCGCAGCGAATATTGGCGGGTTTCGCCAGTGGCCGGATAGAGCACGGTCAACAAGCGACCGTCCTGTGCCAGAACGGTGCCTAAACCTAGCTCTGCTTCGCTGTCACTAATCCAGCGTTGCCCCGGTTGATACTGCTGCGCCATGCTGCCTGACTCCCGCTTTGAAAAAGCCGAGTATATTAACGGATCAGTGGCCCCAGTCCAAAGGACTCTCATAAAAAGCTGCCCGGCACAAAAGAAGCCCCGGCAGTTATCGACGAACGGCTCACCTCGACGGGTTGTCGCCGACAGCCTGAAGACAGGAGAACAATCACCATGTTGCCGTCCATCTTGCCTCTTGGCGTTGTACCCGTGACCTCCGGACAGGACCCTGTACGTCCTCGCCCCGAGATTCCCCCCGTTGCACCTGCGCAAGCCAGTTCCAGTGAATGTGCAATTGACCTGAAGTACAGCGATGCCGATCAGACCACGCTGCTGTTGCGCGAGGAGCAACAACGTCAGCATGACAAGCGTCGTCGTGAAGCGCGGGAACAGGAAGGCGCAGCGCAAGAAAACGCTGATGACAGTGCGCCGGTAGCGCCCGTGATTGATGGCATGCAGCGTCAGGGGTTGTGGGTCGATATCAAGGTGTAGGAGGTTTTTTCTGGTCAGCGCTGAGCTTGCATCGCATTATTGGCGTACTGAAACACACTGACAGTGGTCTGATTTTTTATGAGCCAAGACACCAAACTGGTCGATCTGGGCGCCGAGCGCGCCAAGCGGGTCCACGACCTCAATGAAAAGCGCTTGAACGAAGTGCGCAATGCGTTCGAACAGGCAATGCCGTTGGCAAAAGCTGCGAAAAAGCCGAAGAAAAAACCGAAAAAGCGCTGAACTGCCCGTTTTCGATGATCTGAGTCAACCAAGTCCCTCAATTGACAGCTGGCCGTGGATCACTATTGATCCCGGTCAAGTTGTGCGCCTGCGCGAGTGGTTAATCTAGCTTCAACAGACAAACAATCAGACTTGCGCAGGAGGCCGTCATGTTTCTCGATAATGTGGTTATCGCCGGAGTTCTTACCGTCGGCCTCATGGTTTTGTTTTTCGCAGGTCTGGGCATTTTTATCTGGAAAGACTCCCAGAAGCGCAAATAGCGCCGAGTCTTTACAGAGCATGAGCACGCAAGGCATTTTGGGCGACTTCGGTCGCCTATTTTTTTGCCTGTAAAAAGACCTTCTCCTGGAGGATCACTGCGGGAGCAGGCATAAAAAAAGGTACGGCCCGCAAGGGACGTACCTTTTTTGTTCGGCGCAGAATCAGGCGAGTGCTTTGGAAGCCAGCCAGAACAGCGTCGCAGACAGAGCGATGGTGGCCGGTAAGGTCAACACCCACGCCATCAGGATGGTCTTGATCGTGCCGCCTTGCAGGCCGCTTTTGTTGGCGACCATCGTGCCCGCCACACCCGACGACAGAATGTGTGTCGTCGATACAGGCAGGGCGAAGATGTTGGCCATACCGATGGCAAAGGCAGTGGTGATCTGAGCCGCCATGCCCTGGGCATAAGTCATGCCTTGCTTGCCGATCTTCTCGCCGATGGTTTTAACCACGCGTTTCCAGCCAACCATTGTGCCCAGGCCCAAGGCCAGTGCGACAGCCAGAATGACCCAGAACGGGGCGTATTCTGTGGTGGCGGTCAGGTCTTTACGCAGCTTTTCGAGGTCCGCTTTTTCGCGGGAATCAAGGGCTGGCAATTTGCTGACTTTTTTCGCGGTGTCATCCAGGCAAAGCAGGTAGCGGCGGATCTCGATACGTTTTTCAGCTGGAATCGAGTGGTAGTCCGCCACGCCTTTAAGCGAGGTCAACAGAGCAGCGATGGTCGGTTCGGTCTGCTGCGGGTTGCAGCTGAACTGATCCGGGAGGTCGCCTTTGACGCTTTTGCCCAGCGCCAGGAACTCGGCCAGCGAAGCGTTGTTACGCTCGTAGAACTGGCTCAGGTGCAAGGTGGCGTCGCGAGTACGCTCGATCTGGTAGGTGGTGCTGTTCAAGTCCAGAACGAAAGCGCTTGGCACGATGCCGATCAGAACCAGCATGATCAGGCCGATGCCTTTCTGGCCATCGTTGGAGCCGTGAACGAAGCTTACGGCCATGGCCGAGATCACCAGAACCAGGCGGTTCCAGAAGGGCGGATGCTTTTTGTCGTCCAGCTTGCGGCGTTGTTCCGGGGTCTTGTGCATCTTGGATGCAGGACGCCACCACTTCAGGGCAATCAACACCAGGCCTGCAACCAGGAAACCGGCCATTGGCGAGAACACCAGCGAGGCGCCAATGTCGATCGCCTTCTGCCAGTTAACCCCTTCACTTACCGGAATGCCACTGATCAGGGCATTGGCCAGGCCTACGCCCAGGATCGAACCGATCAGGGTGTGAGAGCTTGACGCCGGAATCCCGAAATACCAGGTCCCGAGGTTCCAGGTGATGGCCGCTGCAAGCAATGAGAACACCATGGCCAGGCCATGTCCGGTGTTCACATTGACCAGCAGCTCTACCGGCAGCAGGTGGACGATGGCATATGCCACGCCGACCCCGCCCAGCAGAACGCCGAGGAAGTTGAATACACCGGAAAAGAACACCGCCAGGTGAGGCGGCATGGCTTTGGTGTAGATGACTGTCGCAACCGCGTTCGCGGTGTCATGAAAGCCGTTGATGAACTCAAACGCGAGAACAAAGGCTAGGGCGAAGAAGAGGCTGATAAGAACCCAGGCGTCCAATCCGCTTAATAGATCGATCATGAAGGTTTTCTGACACGGTCATAAAGGGGGGCGGATTATGCCAGAAAACCCCGCTAATCAATGCACTAGCTGCCCGTTGGTAACATCTATAAATGAAAAAGCTCGTAAAGGTCTTCCGCAAACGAGCGTAGGAAACTTCCCTCAAACCACTGATACCAAAGGCTATAGGGGGGTTCGAGGGGCACGCTCATGCGCTTGCGCAGGTCTGATTCGGCTACATGAAATTTATCAAATCAGACGTGGTTGCAGGATCGGTTTGGGCTCTGGCATAGCCAACAGCCACATCCGCTCATGCAAATGGCGGGTGCGCAAGGGGCAGTCTGGGGTTGCCTGTGCTGATTTTCAGGCGCAGGTCATGGCTCTTCTGCTTTGAGTTCTTTTTCAATTTTCTGGATTTCTTGGGAGAAAGCCTGGTCGAGCAGACTGGCACGTTTGCGCCAAGGTTTACGCCCGGGCTCTGACTGAGCGGCGTAGGTCGTCACTTCACCACCATAAACATCCTTGAAACGTTGTTCCTGACGCTCAAGTTCTGCGCGCAGTTCGTCTTTCGTCACTGTGTTACCTAATTGAGTTGAGATTAAACCTGGTGAATCACCGTGCCGGGAGGTTGATTCATATGACGAATGATAGACCATAAGGCAAGTGCCTATTAATAACGTCACGCTTAAATACACCACGCCATGCACGCGGCCACGTCATCAACTAAAACATGAACGCCGCCGTTGGTAAGTGTTCACCCCAAAGGGAAACAACACACGATGCACTTTACGGTTGAGCCGCGAGTACCTATTGAACTCAACGAGTTGGTTGGATCCAATCTTCCGCACAGGCTTGACCTTGTGCTCTCAATCTCTTCCTGCCCTCAAGGGCTGAGGAGTGCCACTACTATCGCCGAATAACTTTACGCCCGTCAACTTCCAAGTGAATGAGGTGTTATAAATAATCGAACACCTGCGTCGAGACACTCTATTAATACCGTGCCCGAGTAGTTGGCCCATCAAGTTATTTAACCCGGTGGCTGAACTTAACCTGAATACATATAAAACAGACGTTTTCTATCATTGATCCGACTGTTTAGCAGGGCGCTTGATTTCAATTAAAGGCGGGTGCAAGGATCACGGGCTAACTATGGGCTGTCGTCGGAACGGTCTTGAGGGTTGAGATTGCGATTATCGGCCAACGGTTCGATAATCGCCCGGCGTACCATAACTATAAATAGCTGAAGCTGGGGGGTTGGGAATGAATGATCAACTGCGCAATGGTGTAGCCAGTATCGCGCCACCGATTGTGGCGTCACCGGCCAAGCGTATTCAGGCGTTTACCGGCGATCCTGACTTCATGTCGTCGCTGGCCCGGGGCCTGGCGGTCGTGCAGGCGTTTCAGGAGCGCAAGCGGCATCTGACCATTGCGCAGATCAGCCATCGCACTGAAATCCCGCGGGCCGCAGTGCGCCGCTGCCTGTACACCCTGATCAAGCTCGGTTATGCGACCACCGATGGCCGAACTTATTCCCTGCTGCCCAAAGTGCTGACCCTGGGTCATGCCTATCTGTCGTCGACGCCGCTGGCGGTAACGGCCCAGCCGTATCTGGACCGTATGAGCGAGCAATTGCACGAGGCGTGCAACATGGCGACCCTCGAAGGCGATGACATCCTCTATATCGCCCGCTCGGCCACGACCCAGCGCCTGATCTCGGTAGATCTGTCGGTAGGTGGCCGTCTGCCTGCCTATTGCACCTCGATGGGACGCATCCTGCTGGCAGCGCTGGATGATGTGACGCTGCACGAATACCTGGCCCACGGTGAGTTCCAGGCTAAAACCAGCCGTACCCTGCACACACCCGAGGCCTTGCTTGAATGTTTGCAGCAAGTGCGGGAGCAAGGCTGGTGTGTGGTCGATCAAGAACTTGAGCAAGGCCTGCGCTCGATTGCCGTGCCGGTGTATGACGCCTCAGGGCAGGTTCTGGCGGCCTTGAACGTCAGCACCCACGCGGGTCGCGTCACCCGCACCGAGCTTGAACAGCGCTTTTTGCCGATCATGCTCAGCGCCAGCCGCGAGCTGAGTACCCAGCTGTTCAGTTGATGCAGCGGCTACTAAGCGTTCGATAAACGCACACTTAAGCGTTTATCGAATTGCGTGCTGGCAGTGCGCTGCTTAATGTCGCCTCAGCGCCCCGTTCGAAGTTCGCTGCGCGTTCTTCAGCACCTGGCCAAAATAATAATGAAGAGGCTACACGCCATGAGCACCCCCATCTGTCCGTCATTGACGCAGTCACTGCGCAGTCGCCCTAAGATTCGCTGATCCCCCGATAGTTTTTAGTGTGAGCCGCCAGCCTCTGGCCGGTTTTTGTTCGCCCTGGTTTTTACTCGGTATAAAAATAATGAATTCACCCCAGTCTCCCGTCGGCAACTGCCTTGATGTGCAGTCCTTCATCAATGCTCAACCCTTGTCACGCTACCAGTGGCGCGTCGTGATCCTGTGTTTTCTGATTGTTTTCCTCGATGGCCTGGACACCGCTGCAATGGGCTTTATTGCACCGGCGCTGTCTCAGGACTGGGGCATAGACCGCGCCAGCCTGGGGCCGGTCATGAGTGCCGCCCTGATCGGCATGGTGTTCGGTGCATTGGGTTCGGGGCCGCTAGCGGACCGTTTTGGTCGCAAAGTGGTACTGGTGGTCGCGGTACTGGTTTTTGGCGGGTTCAGCCTGGCGTCGGCCTACAGCACCAACGTGGATCAATTGCTGGTATTGCGGTTCTTGACCGGTTTGGGCCTGGGGGCCGGGATGCCCAATGCCACCACGTTGCTGTCGGAGTACACCCCTGAACGCCACAAGTCCTTGCTGGTGACCGGCATGTTCTGCGGCTTCAACCTGGGCATGGCCGCAGGCGGGTTTGTCTCGGCCAAGCTGATCCCAATGTATGGCTGGCACAGCCTGCTGCTGATCGGCGGGGTGTTGCCGCTGATCCTGACCCTGGTTTTAGTGGTGTGGCTGCCTGAATCCGCGCGTTTTCTGGTCGTACGCAATCGCAGTATTGAGCTTGTGCGCAAAGCCTTGGCCCCGATCAACCCGGCAGTTGTGGCTCAAGCTGCAAGCTTCAGTGTGCCGGAGCAAAAGACCGTCAAGGCCCGCAACGTGTTTGCGGTGATTTTTTCCGGCACCTACAGCACGGGCACCTTGTTGCTGTGGCTCACCTATTTCATGGGGCTGGTGATTGTGTATCTGCTCACCAGCTGGCTACCGACGTTGATGCGTGACAGTGGCGCAAGCATGGAGCAGGCGGCATTCATTGGCGCACTGTTCCAGTTCGGCGGGGTACTGAGTGCGGTGGGAGTGGGTTGGGCGATGGACCGATTCAATCCGCACAAGGTGATCGGTATTTTCTACCTGCTGGCCGGGGTGTTTGCCTACGCTGTGGGCCAGAGCCTGGGCAACATCACCCTGCTCGCCACCCTGGTGCTGGTGGCCGGTATGTGTGTGAACGGTGCGCAATCGGCAATGCCTTCTTTGGCTGCACGTTTCTACCCGACCCAAGGCCGCGCCACGGGGGTGTCCTGGATGCTTGGCATTGGCCGCTTCGGTGCCATTCTGGGGGCCTGGATGGGCGCGACGCTGCTGGGACTGGGCTGGAACTTCGAGCAAGTGCTGACCGCACTGGTGATTCCAGCGGCCCTGGCAACGGCTGCGGTACTGATCAAGGGCATGGTCAGCCATGCGGACGCAACCTGATCGTTGTCGTGCTAACTATGTGTTCGATTAACGAACACATAGTCGATTATCGGATTGTTTGGGCGAAAGCTGCGGCTTAATCTGCTGAACATCCGGTGTCGCGCTGGCGCACCTTCTACAACCGCAGTGGCTTACAAAAAACGGGAGCTACCCCAGATGGCAGAGATAATTTCCTTACACGACGCGGTGAAACAATTTGTGAGCGATGGCGACACCGTTGCCCTTGAAGGTTTCACCCACCTGATCCCGACTGCAGCGGGTCATGAAATCATCCGCCAGGGCAAGAAAGACCTGACCCTGGTGCGGATGACACCTGACCTGGTTTACGACCAGTTGATCGGCGCCGGTTGTGCACGAAAATTGATCTTTTCCTGGGGTGGTAATCCGGGCGTTGGTTCGCTGCACCGTCTGCGCGATGCCGTTGAAAAGCAGTGGCCGCAGCCGCTGGAAATCGAAGAGCACAGCCATGCCGACCTGGCCAACGCCTACGTGGCGGGTGCCTCGGGCCTGCCGTTTGCCGTGCTGCGCGCCTACGCCGGTTCTGATCTGCCCAAGGTCAACCCGCTGATCAAGACGGTGACTTGCCCGTTTACGGGTGAAGTCCTGGCCGCTGTGCCGGCGGTACGCCCGGACGTGACGGTGATTCATGCGCAAAAGGCTGACCGCAAAGGCAACGTGCTGCTGTGGGGCATTTTGGGTGTACAGAAAGAAGCGGCGTTGGCGGCCAAGCGCTGCATCGTCACGGTTGAAGAAATCGTTGATGACCTGCAAGCCCCGATGAACGCCTGCGTATTGCCAACCTGGGCACTTAGCGCGGTATGCCATGTACCGGGCGGTGCGCATCCTTCCTACGCTCACGGTTATACCGAGCGCGATAACCGTTTCTATCAGGCGTGGGACCCTATCGCCCGCGACCGCGAGACCTTTACGGCCTGGATTAACGAATACATCCACGGCACTGCGAATTTCAGCGAGTTCCAGGCCAAGCTGGCCCGCGCTTCGGAGGCAAAATAATGACTTACTCCACCAACGAAATGATGACCGTCGCCGCCGCTCGCCGCTTGAAAAACGGTTCTGTGTGTTTTGTCGGGATCGGCCTGCCTTCCAAGGCGGCCAACCTGGCACGCCTGACTTCATCGCCTGATGTGGTGCTGATCTACGAATCCGGTCCGATTGGTGCCAAACCGGATGTATTGCCGCTGTCGATTGGTGACGGTGAACTGGCTGAAACCGCCGACACGGTCGTATCCACCAGCGAAATCTTCCGTTACTGGCTGCAAGGCGGCCGGGTCGATGTGGGCTTTCTGGGCGCGGCCCAGGTCGACCGCTTCGGCAATATCAACACCACAGTGGTCGGCGACTATCACCAGCCAAAAGTGCGCCTGCCAGGTGCAGGTGGTGCGCCGGAAATCGCCGGGTCGGCGAAAAGCGTGCTGATTATCCTCAAGCAGTCGGCCCGTTCATTTGTCGACAAACTGGACTTCATCACCTCGGTCGGTCATGGCGAAGGCGGCGACTCGCGCAAGCGTCTGGGCCTGCCAGGTGCCGGTCCTGTCGGGATCATCACTGACCTGTGCACCATGGAACCTGAAGAGCAGACCAACGAATTCGTGGTCACTGCGCTGCACCCGGGTGTGACCCGCGAGCAAGTCATCGCGGCCACCGGCTGGGCCATTCGTTTTGCCGATAACGTGCAGCAGACGGCGGCACCGACCGACGTGGAGCTGACGGCCTTGCGCGATCTGGAAGCACGCACTGCACTGGCCCACGGCCAGGCACCGGGAGAAGCGTGATGCGTGAAGTTTTTATCTGTGACGCGATTCGCACCCCCATTGGCCGTTTTGGCGGTGGTCTGGCAACGGTTCGTGCGGATGACCTGGCTGCAGCACCAATCAAGGCACTGATCGAGCGCAACCCTGGCGTGAAATGGGACGAAGTCGACGAAGTGTTTTTCGGCTGCGCCAACCAGGCCGGTGAAGACAATCGCAACGTGGCCCGCATGGCTGCGTTGCTGGCCGGGCTGGCGCCAACCATTCCCGGCGTCACGCTCAACCGCCTGTGTGCCTCGGGTATGGATGCCATCGGTACGGCGTTCCGCGCCATTGCCAGCGGTGAAATGGAACTGGCGATTGCCGGAGGTGTTGAGTCCATGTCACGCGCGCCCTTTGTGATGGGCAAGGCCGATGCGGCGTTCTCGCGCAACATGAAGCTGGAAGACACGACCATCGGCTGGCGTTTCATTAACCCGCTGATGAAAGCCCAGTACGGTGTCGATCCGATGCCACAGACGGCGGACAACGTGGCCGACGAGTACAACATTTCCCGTGCAGACCAGGACGCTTTCGCCCTGCGCAGCCAGCAACGGACTGCGGCTGCCCAGGCTGCAGGTTACTTCGCCGAAGAAATCGTGCCGGTACGTATTGCCCATAAAAAGGGCGAAACCATCGTTGAGCATGATGAACATCCCCGTGCGGATACCAGCCTCGAAACACTGGGCAAACTCAAGCCGGTCAACGGCCCGGACAAGACCGTCACTGCGGGCAATGCCTCGGGGGTAAACGACGGTGCGGCGGCGCTGATTCTGGCGTCGGCCGAGGCGGTCAAGCGTCATGGCCTGACCGCTCGCGCCCGAGTCCTGGGCATGGCCAGCGCCGGTGTGGCGCCGCGTGTCATGGGCATCGGCCCGGTGCCTGCGGTACGCAAGCTGGTTGAGCGCCTGGGTCTGGCGGTCAGCGATTTTGATGTGATCGAACTCAACGAAGCGTTCGCCAGCCAAGGCCTGGCCGTATTGCGGGAATTGGGCCTGGCTGACGACGCGCCGCAGGTTAACCCCAACGGCGGGGCAATTGCCCTGGGCCACCCGCTGGGCATGAGCGGGGCACGAATTGTGATGACCGCCCTGCATCAGTTGGAAAAAACCGGCGGCAAGAAAGGCCTGGCCACCATGTGCGTGGGTGTTGGGCAAGGTCTGGCATTGGCGATAGAACGGGTCTGATAGCGCTGAAGTCAAAGCCGGACGACTGCAGCCTCAGTCGTTCGGCTTATTGCGGTTGCGGCGCTATATGTTGCAAGGTGTGTCTGATTGCAACTAAAACCTGATGAGTAAATAAACATGACAACAGAAACTCACTACACAGGAGAGGAACGTAAAAAAAGGATCTTTGCGATTGTCGGTGCGTCTTCCGGCAACCTTGTCGAATGGTTCGACTTTTACGTTTACGCCTTCTGCGCGATTTACTTTGCGCCTGCTTTTTTCCCTTCAGATGACCCCACGGTGCAGTTGCTCAACACCGCCGGTGTGTTTGCGGCCGGTTTTCTGATGCGCCCCATCGGTGGCTGGCTTTTTGGCCGGGTCGCCGACAAGCACGGGCGAAAGAATTCAATGATGATCTCGGTGCTGATGATGTGCGCCGGCTCGCTGGTGATTGCCTGTTTGCCTACCTACGCCTCGATCGGGGCCTGGGCGCCGGCCCTGCTGTTGATGGCGCGACTGTTTCAGGGGCTGTCGGTAGGGGGCGAGTACGGGACCACGGCGACTTATATGAGTGAAGTGGCGCTCAAGGGCCAGCGTGGCTTCTTTGCCTCTTTTCAGTATGTAACGCTGATCGGCGGCCAGTTGCTGGCTGTACTGGTCGTGGTGATTCTTCAACAGTTCCTGTCAGAAGATGAGCTGCGGGCCTGGGGCTGGCGCGTACCGTTTGTAATCGGTGCCATTGCAGCGCTGATTTCGTTGATGCTGCGTCGCACCCTTAAAGAAACCACCAGCGCCGAAACCCGTCAGGATAAGGATGCTGGCAGTGTGAGGGCGTTGTTCCGCGACCATAAAGCGGCGTTCATTACCGTGCTGGGTTACACCGCTGGCGGCTCGCTGATTTTCTACACCTTTACCACCTATATGCAGAAGTACCTGGTGAACACGGCTGGCATGCATGCCAAAACCGCCAGTTACATCATGACCGGCGCGCTCTTTCTTTATATGTGCATGCAGCCGCTGTTTGGCATGCTGGCGGACAAGATCGGTCGACGTAACAACATGCTCTGGTTTGGTGCGTTGGGTACGCTGTGTACGGTACCGATCCTGCTGACCCTTAAAACCATCAGCAGCCCGTTTCTGGCCTTTGTGCTGATTACGTTGGCGCTGGCGATTGTCAGCTTCTACACCTCGATCAGCGGCCTGGTCAAAGCCGAGATGTTCCCGCCGCAGGTGCGTGCGTTGGGTGTGGGGCTGGCGTATGCGGTGGCCAACGCGATCTTTGGTGGATCGGCGGAATATGTGGCGTTGGGGCTCAAGTCGATGGGCATGGAAAACAGCTTCTACTGGTATGTGACGGTCATGATGGCCATTGCTTTCCTGTTCAGCTTCCGCTTGCCCAAGCAGCCCAAGTACCTGCACCACGATCTGTGATGTACCCGCGCGCGCCATCGGTGGCGCGCGCTTTCTAAGGAAGGTTTATGAGTCATCAGCTTTTCGATGCGTACTTTACGGCCAAGGCCATGGGCGAGGTCTTTAGCGACCAAGGCCGGGTCCAGGCCATGCTCGACGTCGAAGCGGCCCTGGCCCGGGCGCAGGCCGGGGTCGGGGTGATTCCTCACGCTGCGCTCGCGCCGATTACAGCGGCGTGTCGCGCTGAACTCTACGACTTCGAGGCCCTGGGCCTGGCGATCGCCAGTGCCGGGAATTCGGCGATCCCCCTGGTCAAAGCCCTGGGGAAACAGATTGCCAGTACCGCGCCCGAGGCCGAGCGTTATGTGCACTTGGGCGCCACCAGCCAGGACATCATGGACACCGGGCTGGTGCTGCAACTGCGTGCTGCACTGGGGCTGATCGAGGCTGATCTGGTACGGCTTGCCGATGTCCTGGCGCAACAGGCCCAGCGCTATGCCACTACGCCTTTGGCAGGGCGTACATGGCTGCAACAGGCCACGCCGGTCACACTGGGGATGAAGATCGCCAGTTGGTTGGGTGCCGTTACCCGCAACCGCCAACGCCTTGATGAGCTGAAACCGCGTTTGCTGTGCCTGCAATTTGGTGGAGCCTCGGGCACCCTGGCGGCCCTGGGCGATCAGGGGATGCCGGTGGCACAGGCGCTGGCCAACGAGTTGGGGCTCAACCTGCCTGAGCAACCCTGGCATACCCAGCGTGATCGTCTGGTGGAGTTCGGTGCGGTTCTAGGTTTGATCGCCGGTGGTCTTGGCAAGATAGGCCGGGATATCAGCCTGCTGATGCAAACCGAGGCCGCTGAAGTGTTTGAACCGTCGGCGCCGGGCAAGGGCGGTTCTTCGACCATGCCCCACAAGCGCAACCCCGTGGGCTCTGCGGTGTTGATCAGCGCCGCGACACGGGTGCCGGGGCTGCTCAGCATCCTGTACAGCGCCATGCCCCAGGAGCACGAGCGCAGCCTGGGCCTGTGGCATGCCGAGTGGGAAACCCTGCCCGAAATTTGCTGCGTGGTGTCCGGTGCGCTGGTACAGGCCTTGAACATTGCCCAAGGGCTGGAAGTGGACCGCGAGCGCATGGCGCGCAATCTTGACCTGACCCACGGGCTGGTGCTGGCCGAAGCGGTGAGCATCGTGCTGGCCCAGAGGGTAGGGCGCGAAACGGCGCACCATCTGCTTGAGCAGTGTTGCAAGCGTGCAGTGGCCCAACAGCGTCACTTGCGAGCGGTATTAGGCGATGAGCCGCAAATCACCGCACACCTGAGTGCAGACGAACTGGATCGCTTGCTCGATCCGGCCCATTACCTTGGCCAGGCGACGACGTGGGTCGAGCGTGCGCGGGCTGAACATTTTGCGTTGGTCCTCTAAAGGAGAAGCTCGTGGGACGTGTACAACTCGCTGAAGGTGAACTCAACTACCGGCTGGACGGTCCGCAAGGCGCGCCGGTGCTGGTGTTGTCCAATTCCCTGGGGACTGATCTGGGGATGTGGGATACGCAGATTCCGGCATTCGCCGAGCATTTCCAGGTAGTGCGTTACGACACCCGTGGTCATGGCCAGTCTCTGGTGACCGAGGGCCCTTACAGTATCGAGCAACTGGGCGGCGACGTTCTGGCACTGCTGGATGCACTGCATATCGAACGGGCGCATTTTTGCGGGCTGTCGATGGGAGGGTTGATTGGCCAATGGCTGGGGATCAATGCCGGTAATCGCTTGCACAAGCTGGTGGTGTGCAACACCGCTGCCAAAATTGGCGAGCCTTCGGTATGGAACCCGCGAATCGAAATGGTCTTGCGGGACGGCGCACAGGCGATGGCCGGGCTGCGTGACGCCTCGATTGCACGCTGGTTTACCCCTGATTTTGCCCAGGCCAATCCCGGGCAGGCCAAGCGTATAACCGACATGCTCGCCGCGACTTCGCCACAGGGTTACGCCGCCAACTGTGCCGCTGTGCGCGATGCAGACTTTCGCGATCAACTGGGTGCCATAGAGGTGCCCATGCTGGTGATTGCGGGCACTGAAGATGCGGTCACGCCGCCTGCGGGCAGCCATTTCATTCAGGAACAGGTGCGAGGCGCGCAGTACGCCGAATTTTATGCCGCGCACCTGTCCAACGTGCAGGCGGGCGATGCGTTCAGCCAGCGCGTACTGCAATTTTTGTCAGCGGTCTGAGGAGTTTTTTGTGGACGAGAAACAACGTTACGACGAAGGCATGCAAGTACGCCGGGCAGTGTTGGGTGATGCCCATGTCGATCGCAGCCTTAACGCCCTGACCGAGTTCAACAGCGAGTTCCAGGAAATGATCACCCGCCATGCCTGGGGTGACATCTGGACCCGCCCGGGTTTGCCGCGCCATACCCGCAGCCTGATCACCATCGCGATGCTGATCGGCATGAACCGCAATGAAGAGCTGAAACTGCATTTGCGTGCTGCGGCCAACAATGGCGTGAGCCGTGCCGAGATCAAGGAAGTGATCATGCAGAGCGCCATCTACTGCGGCATTCCGGCGGCCAATGCGACGTTCCACCTGGCCGAGTCGGTGTGGGATGAGTTGGGGGTCGAGTCGCGGGTGTAATCGATTCATGGGGGAGCGAGCTTCACGGTTTGCCAGGCGAACCGAGGTGATGCCATCGCGAGCAAGCCCGCTCCCACAAGGGTCATAAACAACAAACCCGCCTATTGGCGGGTTTGTTGTTTAACCGTTACGCATCAAGCCTTCGGTGGCTGATCCGAAACAGGGCGGTCTTGCCCGGTCTGTTCGAACCAGCCGCCACCCAATGCCTTGTACAGCGTGACTTCACTGGTCAGCTGCGAAAGACGATCGGTGATCAGTGATTGCTGGGCGCTGAACAACGAGCGCTGGGCATCAAGGAACGTCAGGTTGCTGTCGATCCCAATCCGATAACGACGTTCGGCTAACCGGTAGTAATCCTGGTTGGCGTTGACGAAATCGGTTTGTGCCTGCAACTGCTGGTTGTAGGTCTGACGCGCAGCCAGGCCGTCAGAGACTTCCTGGAAGGCGGTCTGGATCGTTTTCTCATACTGAGAAACGGTGATTTCCTTCTGGATCTTCGAGTAGTCCAGGCTGGCGCGCAAAGCCCCTGCGTTAAAGATCGGCAGGTTGATCTGCGGCGAAAACAGCCAGGTGCCCGAACCACCCTTGAACAGCCCCGACAGGTCAGGGCTCAAGGTCCCGGCATTGGCCGTGAGGCTGATGCTGGGGAAGAACGCAGCCCGTGCCGCGCCGATGTTGGCGTTGGCCGCCAACAGCTTGTGCTCGGCTTCGAGGATGTCCGGACGACGCTGCAGCAAGTCTGATGGCAAGCCAGCAGGTACTTCGCTCAACAGGTCGGCTGCCAGCGGCTTGGCGGCCGGCAGGTTGTCCGGGATGGTGGTGCCAAGCAGCAGTGCCAGGCTGTTCTGATCCTGAGCCACCTGACGGGTGTACCTGGCCAGCTGGACCTTGGCGTTTTCCACCGAGGTACGGGACTGGCTCACATCCAGTGCCGAGGCCACACCCACTTCATTGCTGCGCAAGGTGAGCTTGTAGCTCTCATCGAACGTCTTGAGCGTGTCTTCGGTCAGTTTCAGCAGCTCTTTGTCAGCCTGCCAGGTCAGGTAGGCATTGGCGACACTGGCGACCAGACTGATCTGGGTGCTGCGTCGGGCTTCTTCGGTTGCAAAGTAGTTCTGCAGAGCCTGATCGCTCAGGCTGCGAACCCGTCCGAACAAGTCCAGCTCATACGCGCTGACCCCAAGGGTCGCCGAATAACTGCTGGTGATCCCCGATTCGCCGGTTTGCGACATGCGCGCCGGAGTGCGCTGTCGGCTGCCGCTGGCAGTGGCCGAGACGGCCGGGAACAGATCGGCACGTTGAATGCGGTACTGCGCGGCATAGGCGTCAATGTTCAGCGCCGCGACCCGCAGGTCGCGGTTGTTCACCAGCGCGGTTTGAATCAGCTGCTGCAGTGCCGGGTCATGGAAAAACTGACGCCAGCCTTGTTCTGCAGCGGCCTTGTTGGCCGCCTCGGTTGGCGAGTAGGCCGGGCCTTGCGGGTATTGCGCCGCTACCGGCGCTTCAGGGCGCTGGTAGTCGGGGATCAGCGAGCAGCCGCTCAGCGTTAACGCTGCGACAGCTACTGCGAGAAGCGACTTGCTCATTGGCCAGCCTCTTGGTTTGGAGTTTTAGTCAGATCCACTTTCGTCTTCGACTCTTTTTTGCTGCCAATGGACGATACGGCCACAAAGAACAGCGGTACCCAGAACACGGCCAGTACGGTAGCGGTGATCATGCCACCGATAACACCGGTACCAATAGCGTGCTGGCTGCCCGAACCTGCGCCCGTGGAAATGGCCAGGGGGATCACACCCAGTACAAACGCCAGCGAGGTCATGATGATCGGACGCAGACGCATGCGGCACGCTTCGATCGCAGCCTCCGTCAATGTTCGTCCTTGTTCATGCAGCTCCTTGGCAAACTCGACGATCAGAATGGCGTTTTTCGATGCCAGACCGATGGTCGTGAGCAAGCCCACCTGGAAGTACACGTCGTTGGACAACCCTCGCAGGCTGGTAGCCATCAGTGCACCGATAATCCCCAGAGGCACAACGAGCATGACTGCAATCGGGATCGACCAGCTTTCGTACAGTGCGGCAAGGCACAAGAACACCATCAGCAAGGAGATTGCGTACAGGGCAGGTGCTTGCGAACCTGACAGACGTTCCTCAAATGACAGCCCCGTCCAGGAAATACCCACACCTGGCGGCAGTTTTTTCGCCAGGGCTTCGACTTCGGCCATGGCTTGACCGCTGCTGTAGCCAGGCGCTGGAGAACCGAGGATTTCCATCGCTTCTACGCCGTTATAGCGCGACAGCTTCGGAGGGCCGTAGATCCATTTGCCTTTGGCGAATGCCGAGAACGGCACCATGGTCCCTTCGCTGTTACGCACGAACCACTTCTTCAGGTCTTCCGGGTTCATCCGCGAGTCCGCTGCACCTTGCAGGAACACCTTCTTCACACGGCCGTGGTCGATGAAGTCGTTGACGTAGCTGGCACCCAGGCCGATCGAGAGCGTGTTGTTGATGTCACTCAGCTCGACGCCCAGGGCGCGCGCGGCTTCATCGTCGATTTCCAGTTGGTACTGCGGCTCATCGTTCAAGCCGTTTGGACGTACGCCTGCCAGGATCTTGCTTTGTGCAGCCATCCCCAGGAACTGGTTACGGGCGGCCATCAGCTTCTCGTGACCGATACCGGAGCGGTCTTGCAGGTAAACGTCAAAACCGGTGGCGTTACCCAATTCCATAACGGCCGGCGGAGCAAAGGCGAACACCATTGCGTCGCGGAAGGTAGAGAAGTGCGCCTGAGCACGGGCAGCCAGTGCAAACACGCTGTTGTCCGCATCTCGCTCGCCCCAGGGCTTGAGCATGATGAACGCAAGGCCCGAGCTTTGACCGCGACCGGCGAAGTTGAAGCCGTTTACGGTGAACACGGAAGACACCGCTCCCGACTCGTCTTTCAACAGGTACTCACGCATCCTGTCGATCACATCCTGAGTGCGTTCTGCCGTGGTGCCCGCGGGGGTTTGTACCTGTGCAAACAGTACGCCCTGGTCTTCTTCCGGAAGGAATGAAGTAGGAATACGGGTAAACAGGAACACCATGCCGACCACGATCAGTACGTAAGCCAGCAGGTACGGAGCCTTGTGGCGCAGGATGCTGCCTACACCTTTCTCGTAGCGTTTGACGCCACTGTCGAAGGTGCGGTTGAACCAGCCGAAGAATCCGCGCTTGTTCTCACCGTGATCACCCTTCTGGATAGGCTTGAGCATGGTGGCGCACAGCGCCGGGGTGAAGATCAATGCAACCAGCACCGACAGGGCCATCGCCGAAACGATCGTGATCGAGAACTGTTTGTAAATCACACCGGTGGAGCCGCTGAAGAAGGCCATTGGCAGCAGTACCGCCGACAGCACCAGAGCGATACCCACCAGGGCACCCTGGATCTGCTCCATGGATTTCTTGGTGGCTTCCTTGGGCGGCAGGCCTTCTTCGGCCATTACCCGCTCGACGTTTTCCACCACCACAATCGCATCGTCCACCAGCAAGCCGATGGCCAGGACCATGCCGAACATGGTCAGGGTGTTGATGCTGAAACCAGCAGCGGCCAGGATGCCGAACGTACCGAGCAATACAACAGGCACCGTCATCGTGGTGATGATGGTGGCGCGGAAGTTTTGCAGGAACAGGAACATCACCAGGAACACCAGTACGACGGCTTCAACCAGGGTTTCAACAACACCCTTGATCGATGCGGAGACCACTGGCGTGGTGTCATACGGGTAAACGACTTTCATGCCTTGCGGAAAGAACGGTTCCAGGTCTTCGATGGTCTTGTGCAGTGCTTTTGCGGTGTCCAGAGCGTTGGAACCCGGCGCCAGCTTGATCGCCAGGCCCGAAGACGGCTTGCCGTTGAACTGTGCGCTGATGCTGTAGTTCTCACCACCCAGCCCAACCTCGGCCACATCGCTCAGGCGAACCTGGGAACCGTCGGAGTTGACCTTGAGCAGGATCTTTTTGAACTGCTCGGCGGTTTGCAGACGGGTCTTGCCGATGATGGTTGCGTTCAGCTCCTGACCTTTGACGGCAGGCAGGCCGCCCAGTTGCCCGGAGGACACCTGTACGTTCTGCGCGCTGATGGCGGATTTAACGTCCACCGGGGTCAGGTTGTATTTGTTCAGCTTGGCCGGGTCGAGCCAGATACGCATGGCGTACTGGGCACCGAACACCTGGAAGTCGCCCACACCTTCGGTACGGGAAATCGGGTCCTGCATGTTGGAGACGATGTAGTTCGACAAGTCGTCCTTGTTCATGCTGCCGTCTTCGGACACCACGCCGATGACCATCAGGAAGTTTTTAACCGCCTTGGTCACACGGATACCTTGCTGCTGAACCTCTTGAGGCAGCAGTGGGGTCGCCAGGTTGAGCTTGTTCTGTACTTGAACCTGAGCGGTGTCAGGGTCTGTACCTTGCTCGAAGGTGGCGGTGATGCTCATGCTGCCGTCGGAGTTGCTTTCCGACGACACATATCGCAGGTGGTCAATACCGTTGAGCTGTTGCTCGATCACCTGAACCACGGTGTCCTGCACGGTTTGCGCCGAAGCGCCCGGGTAGGTCACGGAGATCGAGATGGCCGGTGGCGCAATGCTCGGGTATTGGTTGATCGGCAGTTTGAGGATCGATAGAGCCCCGACCAGCATGATCACCAGGGCAATTACCCAGGCGAAAATCGGACGGTCGATAAAAAATTTCGACATGGTTTACTCCCCTTTACTGCCTGCAGCTTTTTCTGTTGCCGGGGCAGATGCCGGGGTTTCGCCTTGTGGCTTGTCCATGATCTTGACTTCAATGCCAGGCTTGATGAACTGCAGGCCGTCGGTAATCAAACGGTCGCCCGGGTTCAGGCCTTTCTCAACCAGCCAGTCGCTGCCGACCGTGCGTGAAGCTTGCAGTACACGCATTTCAACCTTGTTGTCGGGACCCACGATCAAAGCCGTTGGTTGGCCCTTGAGGTTGTGGGTCACGCCGATCTGAGGCGCCAGGATCGCATTGCTGTCGATGCCTGCTTCCAGTTGCGCGTGGACAAACATGCCCGGCAGCAGGGTTTCGTCAGGGTTCGGGAACACGGCGCGCAAGGTCACGGAGCCAGTGGCTTCATCGACCGAGACTTCGGAGAACTCAAGGCGACCTTCTTGCGGATACTCGCTGCCATCTGGAAGGGTCAGCTTGACCTTGGCGGCGTTGTCACCGGCTTTCTTCAGGCGGCCGCTGGCCAGATCGCGGCGCAGTTCGAGCATCTCGACCGAGGACTGGGTGACGTCGACGTAAATCGGGTCCAGTTGGGTGATCACGGCCAATGCGTTTGCCTGGCCACTGGTCACCAGTGCGCCTTCAGTGAACAGCGAGCGACCAATACGACCGGTCAGCGGAGCCAGAACCTTGGTGTAACGCAGGTTGACCTGGGCCGTGTTCAGCGCGGCTTCGGCTTCGAGGCGTGCAGCTTGGGCGTTGTCATATTCCTGGCGGCTGACAGCTTGCTCGGCGACCAATTGCTTGTAGCGATCAGCCAGGGATTTGGCCGATTGCAACGTGGCACGGGCGCTCAGTACGGCGCTTTCATAGATCGCTGGATCGATTTGATACAGCTGCTGGCCGATTTTGACGTCGCTGCCTTCTTTAAAGAGGCGCTTGAGGATGATGCCATTTACCTGGGGGCGAACTTCTGCCGAGCGATAAGACGCGGTGCGGCCTGGCAGGTCGGTGGTCAAGGTAAAAGGCTGGGTTTTCAGCGTGACGACGCCGACCTGAGGGATTTGCGGGGCAGGTGCTGCCTCTTCCTTTTTGCATCCGCTGAGCAGCGAAGCTAGGGCGATGGCAGCAACCAGAGCGGTAACAGCTGGCTTGAATTGCATGAAAATCCTCGGGTCAGGCACGCGAAAGCGCACAAGAATAGTGGAAGGGTAAAGAAAGCTGTTCCGGGTGGATAAGTAGCTTGCTAAGGAATATACTTACATTCATGTCTGTTTGTAAATAGCGGGGCACTGTCTCGCCAGGCATTACAGGATCCCTTTTCAAGCCTGTAGTAGACCGGGATAAGGCACAACAAACGCCACCCGATGTTGGTCCGGACGAGTGATCGCAACGGCCCGGATCCTCCTGATTGAGGTTGTAATTGCCATGGTGCGTCGTACCAAAGAAGAAGCGCTTGAAACCCGGAGCAAAATCCTCGAAGCGGCCGAGCAGGCCTTTTATGAGCGAGGTGTTGCACGCACGACGCTGGCAGATATTGCCGCGCTGGCGGGCGTTACCCGTGGTGCAATTTACTGGCACTTCAGCAACAAGGCAGAGCTGGTCCAAGCCATGCTCGACAGCCTGCATGAGCCGTTGGATGAGATGGCCAAGGCCAGTGAAAGCGAGAACGAGGTTGATCCACTTGGCTGCATGCGCCAACTGTTGATTCATTTGTTTCGCCAAGTTGCCATTGATCCGAAAACCCGGCGTATCAATGAAATTTTGTTCCATAAGTGCGAATTCACTGACGAAATGTGTGATTTACGGGCTCAGCGCCAGGTAGCGATGGTCGATTGCAACAGCAGGATCGAGCTTGCCCTGAGCAATGCCATTCACCGTCAACAACTCCCTGATAATCTGGATGCACGCCGTGCTGCTATCTGCCTGCATGCCTATATCGACGGAATTCTCGGACAATGGCTGCTGGTTCCCAACAGCTTCGATCTTTACAACGAAGCTGAATCCTGGGTCGACACCGGGCTGGATATGTTGCGTTTAAGCCCGACACTGCGAATCTGCGGCGATATCCGAGAGGGAGTCTAGTAGGCTCAAGCCATATGGCGAGTGAAGTTTTTCCCCTCTGGGCCATTTGATGGTAGCAGGCAGTTATATACGTCTAGCTCGCGGGTTTAAAGTTAGCGAGCTACGTATTTTGTAGTTAAATTGTTATCGCTTGGTTAAACCTCCTACGGCCACGGGTGAATAACCCTAAGCCAAAGCAGTTGAGTGGAGGCTGAACGGCTACATCCTTTCTGGTTATTTCTTTCAATCAACCCTTCCTGCGTCGGCTGCCCTACACTTGAGCGACGCTTTGGCTACACGCCAAAGCAGCCAGAATCGGGGAGCGGGCGACTGCCAACGTGTTTGTCCTCTCTCGACTAAAGCAAACAGACCGCGATGGAGTGGTGTGTCGTGGGGAATTCGAGGAATAACAAGTGAACAAGATTTACTCGAGTGCTGAATCCGCTTTGCAGGGGCTGGTCGAAGACGGCATGACCCTGGCAGTGGGCGGTTTCGGATTGTGCGGGATTCCAGAGGCGCTGATTGCGGCCTTGCGTGACACCGGCAAGCGCGAGCTGACGGTCATCAGTAACAACGCCGGGGTCGATGGTTTCGGGTTGGGGCAACTGCTGACGACGCGTCAGATCCGCAAAATGATTTCTTCCTATGTGGGTGAGAACAAAGAGTTCGAACGCCAGTACCTGGCCGGCGAGCTTGAGCTGGAGTTCACCCCTCAGGGCACTCTCGCGGAAAAACTGCGGGCGGGCGGGGCGGGTATCCCGGCTTTTTTCACCAAGACCGGTTACGGCACGCTGGTGGCTGAAGGCAAGGAAACCCGTGAGTTCGATGGCGAGTGGTACGTCATGGAGCGTTCGTTGCGCGCCGATGTAGCCTTGGTCAAGGCCTGGAAAGCCGACAAGTCCGGCAATCTGCTGTTCAACAAAACTGCACGTAACTTCAACCCGTTGGCAGCAATGGCGGCCAAGGTGTGTGTGGTGGAAGTGGAAGAAATCGTTGAAATCGGCGAGATCGAGCCTGATCAAGTTCATTTGCCCGGGATTTACGTGCAGCGGCTGGTGCTCAACGCCACTCCGGAAAAACGTATCGAACATCGCACTGTGCGGAGCGCCTGATCATGGCCTGGACTCGTGAAGAAATGGCGCAGCGCGCCTCCCAAGAACTGCAGGACGGCTTTTACGTCAATCTGGGTATCGGTTTGCCTACGCTGGTGGCCAACTACATTCCCGAGGGGATGGACGTGTGGTTGCAAAGTGAGAACGGTCTGCTGGGCATAGGCCCGTTCCCCGCCGACGATGAAGTCGATGCCGACCTGATCAACGCGGGCAAGCAAACCATTACGACCTTGCCGGGCAGCAGCTTCTTCAACAGCGCTGATTCGTTCGCAATGATTCGCGGCGGCCATATCAATCTGTCGATTCTGGGGGCGATGCAAGTCTCCGAGAATGGCGACCTGGCCAATTGGATGATCCCCGGGAAGATGGTCAAGGGCATGGGCGGTGCTATGGATCTGGTGGCCGGAGTCAAACGGGTGGTGGTGCTGATGGAGCACACGGCCAAGGGCGGCACCCATAAACTGCTCAAACAGTGCGACTTGCCGTTGACTGGCGTGGGTGTGGTTGACCGGATCATCACCGATTTGGCCGTGCTGGATGTGACCGGGCAGGGGCTCAAGCTAGTCGAGCTGGCAGCGGGCGTCAGTCTTGAAGAGCTGAAAGCGGCCACCGGCTGCGAAATCAACGCTTGAATCTGTGGGAGCGGGCTTGCTCGCGATGCCTGCGCCGCGGTTTAACTGCCCAACCGCAGTGATGCCATCGCGAGCAAGCCCGTTCCCACAAAAGTTTGATGCTTCAAAACGCAAAAAGCCCCTCGCGGGGCTTTTTACTTAAGCGTGAATCAGCGTTCCAGGTCGGCGATCTTGCCTGGGGTGCCATCCCACTCGGCCGCGTCCGGCAGAGGGTCTTTGCGTTCAGTGATGTTGGGCCAGATTTCAGCCAGCTCGACATTCAACTGAATAAAATTCTCCATGCCAGCAGGCACTTCATCTTCAGAGAAGATCGCCTGTGCAGGGCATTCAGGCTCACAAAGCGCGCAGTCAATGCACTCATCCGGGTGAATCACCAGGAAGTTCGGGCCTTCGTAAAAGCAGTCCACCGGACAGACTTCTACGCAGTCGGTGTACTTGCACTTGATGCAGTTGTCGGTGACGACGAAGGTCATTTCTAATTCTCTCCTCAGGCGGCGGCAGCGAAGCCCTTCCAGAACGGGTTCGCCGGGTTCGGGAGTGATATCTACAGACCAGGCTAAAAGGTCAGTAGCATCCCGAACCGCGCGCGATTCTAGCAGCTTTTAAAGGCGTGTCTTTAATGTGTAGAGCAAATCAAGTGCTTTACGCGGCGTAATGTTGTCCAGATCCAGCCTGGAAAGGTCATCCAGCACCGGGTGAGGGAGGCTGGCAAACAGGTCGCTTTGCTGCGGTGCCGACTTTTTGCCAGGGGTCGCCGGGGGTACTTCGTGGGGCAGACTGGTGGTCTCCAGGCGGCTCAAATGCTCGCGGGCACGGGTGATGACATTGGCTGGAACACCCGCAAGCTGTGCCACTGCCAAGCCATAACTCTGGCTCGCAGGGCCAGGCAACACATGGTGCAGGAACACAATGCGTTCGTTGTGCTCGGTTGCGCTCAAGTGCACGTTGGCGACCAGCGGTTCGTTCTCGGGCAGTACCGTCAACTCGAAGTAATGGGTGGCGAACAAGGTGTAGGCCCGTAATTGGGCGAGACGTTCTGCCGCAGCCCACGCCAGCGACAAGCCGTCGAAGGTGCTGGTGCCGCGACCGACTTCATCCATCAGCACCAGGCTGCGGTCGGTGGCGTTGTGCAAGATGTTGGCGGTTTCGCTCATCTCGACCATAAAGGTCGAACGGCCGCCCGCCAGGTCATCGCTGGAGCCGATCCGGGTGAAGATACGGTCAACCAGCGACAGCTCGCAGCTGGCTGCCGGAACAAAACTGCCGATGTGGGCCAGCAGTACAATCAATGCGGTCTGGCGCATGTAGGTCGATTTACCGCCCATGTTCGGGCCAGTGATGACCAGCATGCGCGTGTTGTCATCCAGCGCCAGATCATTCGCCACAAATGGGGTGGTCAGTACTTGCTCGACCACCGGGTGGCGACCCTGGCTGATGCGCATGCACGGCTCGTCCACAAAGCGCGGGCAGTTCAAGTCCAGGTTCAGTGCACGCTCGGCCAGGTTGCTCAGCACATCCAGCTCGGCCAGTGCGGCGGCGGTGTCTTGCAGCGGTGCAAGGTGGCTGATCATTTCTTCGAGCAGTGCTTCGTAGAGCATCTTCTCGCGGGCCAGGGCCCGACTTTTGGCCGACAGGGCCTTGTCTTCGAAGGCTTTGAGCTCCGGGGTGATAAAGCGTTCGGCGCCCTTGAGCGTTTGGCGGCGGATGTAATCAGCCGGTGCCTGCTCGGCCTGCTTGCTTGGCAACTCGATAAAGTAGCCGTGTACCCGGTTGTAACCGACCTTGAGGTTGGCCAGGCCGGTGCGGGCTTTTTCCCGGGCTTCCAGATCAATCAGGAACTGCCCGGCGTTTTCGCTCAGTGACTGCAGCTCATCGAGCTCGGCGTCGTAACCGGTTTTCAATACGCCGCCATCGCGGATCACGGCTGGCGGATTGTCGTTGATTGCTTTTTCCAGCAGGGCTCCCAGCTCGGGGTAGGTGCTGGTAGTCGTGGCCAGTTGTTGCAGATGCGGCGCTTCGAGTCCGATCATTGCATCTTGCAGTTCAGGCAATGCGTTCAAGGCATCGCGCAGGCGTGCCAGATCGCGGGGTCGAGCATTGCGCAGGCCGATACGGGCCAGAATACGCTCCAGATCGCCGATTTCCTTGAGCTGTGGCTGCAGCTTTTCGAAGCGATAGCCGTCCAGCAAGCAGGTGATCGATGACTGGCGAGCCAGCAGCACGTTCAGGTCGCGCAACGGACGGTTCAGCCAGCGGGTCAGCAAGCGACTGCCCATCGAGGTCTGGCAGCGGTCGACCACCGACTGCAAGGTGTTGTCGCGTCCGCCCGCGAGGTTGGTGTCCAGCTCCAGATTGCGTCGGCTGGCGCCGTCCAGTACGACGGTGTCGTCCAGGCGCTCATGGCGCAGGCTGCGCAAGTGGGGCAGGGCCGTGCGCTGGGTTTCCTTGGCGTAGCTGAGCAGGCAACCTGCGGCGCCAATGGCCAGGGTCAGGTTTTCGCAGCCAAAGCCTTTAAGGTCTTGGGTCGAAAACTGCTGGCACAGACTTTTCAGGGCCGAGTCGCGTTCAAAATCCCACGGCGCGCGGCGACGAACCCCACGACGTTTTTCGGCCGGCAGGCCTTGTGGCCAGTCATCGGGAATCATCAGCTCGACCGGGTTGATGCGCTCAAGCTCTGCCAGCAGGTTTTCCCAGCCCTTGATCTCCAGTACCGAGAAGTTACCGCTGGTGATGTCCAGAACGGCGAGGCCAAACAAGCGCTCATCGCCGAGCACGGCGGCAATCAGGTTGTCGCGGCGCTCATCCATCAGAGCCTCATCACTGACCGTCCCCGGCGTGATGATACGCACGACCTGACGATCAACCGGCCCCTTGCTGGTGGCCGGGTCGCCGACCTGCTCACAAATCACCACCGACTCGCCAAGCTTGACCAGCTTGGCCAGATAGCCTTCAGCTGCATGGTAAGGAATCCCGCACATCGGGATCGCCTGGCCTGCAGACTGACCACGTGCCGTGAGTGTGATATCCAGCAATTTGGCGGCTTTCTTCGCGTCTTCGTAGAAGATTTCGTAGAAATCGCCCATGCGATAGAACATCAGCTGATCAGGGTGCTGATTCTTCAGGCGCCAGTACTGCTGCATCATCGGCGTGTGGCTGGACAGGTCGGAAGTATTTTTACTCATCAGGGCTTAGGCGGATTCGTTCAGAAGTGGGGGAAAGGCAGGCCGTGGCCTGAGGTTTTCGCAATGGGCGCAAGGTTAACATGTCAGCCCCTTGCATCTACAGGTGCGCAAGGAGGAGCGCTTGCGCGTGGCTATAAATAGAAGAAATAGCATTTGCCATCAATAAACACGGCCAGCACTATTGCCGTCATGTCCAAACGAACTGTTTCAACCGTCCTTAAAGAGCTGCTTGCCCGGCACGGAATCAGCGCGATGGCGCTGCACCGTAGCACTGGGGTGCCGCAGCCCACGTTGTCACGTATTTTGAGCGGTAAAATTGTCGATCCTTCCGACAGACATATCTCCAAAATCGCCGAGTATTTCCACATCAGCACCGATCGTCTGCGTGGCCGGGATGACCCCTGTACGTTTGCCGCGTCAGAAGCCGGCTTGCATCACCCTGAGCTGCGCGATATTTGCCTGTGGGACGACGATACCCCGGTGGCGGACGATGAAGTGTCCATTCCGTTTTTGCGCCAGGTCGAACTGGCAGCGGGCTCCGGGCGTTTTGCCATTGAAGAGAGCGAGCGCGCCAGGCTGCGTTTCGGCAAACGCAGCCTGCGTCATAACGGTGTGGAATTCGATCAGGCCAAATGCGTGACCGTGCGCGGTGACAGCATGCTGCCCGTTCTGCGCGATGGCGCTACGGTCGGGGTCAATGCTGGCAAGCGTACGCTGGAGGAAGTCATTGATGGCGACCTCTATGCGGTCAATCACAATGGTCAGTTGCGGGTCAAACAACTGTATCGCCTGGCGGGAGGGCTCCGTTTGCGCAGCTTCAATCGCGATGAGTTCCCCGATGAGGATTACGCCTACAACGATATGGAGGATGAGCAGTTGGTGATCCTCGGGCATGTATTCTGGTGGGGCATGTACGCACGTTAACCCTCACATTTAAGAAGCAACCCACAAGTCAGTGGGTTTTTTTTCGTCATCAAAAAGACCATTCACGCCGTAATTGTTGGCTTTTTTCGGCTTGCTGAAATCATCCGAATAAATATATGCACTGGTGCATTGACTGTATATCCATACATGCATAGTCTTTGCTGCATGGCGGTCCACGATGTAACTCAAGCAGGGATGTGGCGTAACAGAGGGCGCCCGCTGTACAGCCCGAGCCAGAAATTGGCGCTTATCAATAAGGACACAGGAGTGATGACATGATTAATGAGCCGCAGGTTTTGCTGGAAATGCCGGTTTTACTGGTCATCCTTCTTGCCTTGGTGGGCGGTGTTTTTGGTGAGATGTGGCGGGCGGACAAGGACGGAGCAAGCGGATGGTTGCTGTTGCGGCGCCTGGCGCTGCGTTCGGGGGCATGCATGGTGTGCGGTGTGTCGACCTTCATGCTGCTGTACTCGGCAGGGATGTCGATTCTGGCGGCCGGTGCACTGGGGTGCCTGACCGCGCTGGCCGGTGCGGATGCGGCCATCAGCCTGTACCAGCGCTGGGCCGCCAGGCGGCTTGGGGTCGATGGTTCGGCTGGCGACTCGCGGATCGAGCCATAGCAGACGCTATTTTGGTGTAGGTTATGGCGCAGACGCGCCCATCAGGAGAGGACCGTGGACCGAATATCTCAACTTGCGACTGAACTTGGGCTGCTGTTACAGGCTCTTAATGCCCAGGTGACGACCGCCGAATCCTGCACCGGCGGCGGCATCGCTGAAGCCATCACCCGCATCGCCGGCAGCTCCGCCTGGTTTGAGGCGGGATTCGTGACCTACTCCAACCAGCAAAAAACCAGGCAACTGAATGTCCCCGAGCCCTTGTTCACTCAGGTGGGAGCGGTCAGTCGCGAGGTGGTTGAGGCGATGGTGCGTGGTGCGCAGGTGCAAAGCGGGGCTCGATTTGCCGTCGCCGTGAGTGGCGTTGCCGGCCCGGGTGGCGGTTCGCCAGAGAAGCCGGTCGGCACCGTCTGGCTGGCGTGGGGCGATGGTGATCAGGTGACGACCGAGCGCAGGCACTTCCCCGGTGACCGCGAAGAGGTACGCCAGCAAACGGTGATTGCCGCTCTGGAAGGCTTAATACGCCGAACGGTACGAGAAATAAAAAATGAGGGGTAGGCGATCGTTTAACCCTGTGGAATAATACTGGCTACTTATACAGTTATCGGCCGTCGGGCCTTATTGATTACGAGAGGACTTTAATGGACGACAACAAGAAGAAAGCCTTGGCTGCGGCCCTGGGTCAGATCGAACGTCAATTCGGCAAGGGTGCCGTGATGCTGATGGGCGACCAGGAGCGTCAGGCAGTTCCGGCGATCTCCACGGGCTCCCTGGGTCTGGATATCGCACTGGGCATTGGCGGCTTGCCAAAAGGCCGTATTGTTGAAATCTACGGTCCAGAGTCGTCGGGTAAAACCACGCTTACCCTGTCCGTGATTGCACAGGCGCAAAAAGCGGGTGCAACGTGCGCTTTCGTCGACGCAGAGCACGCCCTTGACCCTGAGTACGCTGCCAAACTGGGCGTAAACGTTGATGACCTGCTGGTTTCCCAGCCTGACACCGGCGAACAGGCACTGGAAATCACCGACATGCTGGTGCGTTCCAATGCGGTTGACGTGATCATCATCGACTCCGTTGCTGCACTGACGCCAAAAGCTGAAATCGAAGGCGACATGGGCGATACCCACGTTGGCCTGCAAGCCCGTCTGATGTCCCAGGCGCTGCGTAAAATCACCGGTAACATCAAGAACGCCAACTGCCTGGTTATCTTCATCAACCAGATCCGCATGAAAATCGGCGTGATGTTCGGCAGCCCGGAAACCACTACCGGTGGTAACGCGCTGAAGTTCTACGCTTCGGTACGCCTGGATATCCGTCGCACCGGCGCCGTGAAAGAAGGCGATGTGGTAGTAGGCAGCGAAACCCGCGTCAAAGTGGTCAAGAACAAGGTGGCACCGCCATTCCGTCAGGCCGAGTTCCAGATCCTGTACGGCAAGGGCATCTACCTGAACGGTGAGATGATTGACCTGGGCGTGTTGCATGGCTTCGTTGAAAAAGCCGGTGCCTGGTACAGCTACAACGGCAGCAAGATTGGTCAGGGCAAGGCCAACTCCGCCAAGTTCCTGGACGACAACCCTGATATCAAGGATGCGCTGGAGAAGCAGCTGCGTGAGAAGTTGCTGGGGCCAAAGACCGACGCTGAGCTGGCAGAAATGAAAGTCATGCCAAAACTGAGCAAGGCTGCCAAAGAAGCTGCAGCACTGGCTGAAGCTGAAGAAATGGAAAACGCTACCGACAGCGATAACTGATAGACATCATGATCGCCGTTCTGGATACCCCCGTCGCAGTGCGACGGACTGCAATGGACCTGCTCGCGCGACGCGAGCACGGTCGAGTCGAGCTGACGCGCAAGCTGCGTCAGCGCGGGGCTTGCCCCGACATGATTGACGCCGCCCTTGACCGTCTGACGGAAGAGGGGCTGTTGTCCGAGTCTCGTTATCTCGAGAGCTATATCAACTACCGTGCCGGTTCAGGTTATGGCCCTTTGCGAATTCGCGAAGAGCTTAGCCAGCGTGGCCTGGTGCGTGGGGATATCGAGGAGGCGCTGCGAGAGTCTGGTTTCAACTGGCAAGAGCAGCTGGAAGATACCTGGCGCCGCAAGTTTTCCGGTCAGTTGCCTGTCGATGCGAAGGAACGTGCCCGCCAGGGGCGCTTTTTAAGCTACCGAGGGTATCCGCTTGAAATGATCGGCCGCTTGTTGAGCGGCCGAGAGTTTGAAGACTGACAGCCGCTGTGGGAGCGAGCCTGCTCGCTCCCACAGGGTGTATTTTCAGTCCGCTACGGATGCGGGCTGTGAGGACGTAATCGAACGGTCAACTGTCTCCCAGTTTTGCGGCAGGTTGATAAAATCGACCAGTTCGCGCAACCGCCCCTGATTGCGCCCGCTAAATGCAAAGCCCAGGCAGGTAAGGTGGTTGAACTTGGGGTCTTCATGCTCAAAGCTGCAATATCCCTGTTGATGGAAACCATCACTCAAGCAGATATCGGCAAAGTCTTTCTGTATCGCCTTGAGCGCCAACGCGCTGAGAGGTCGCTTCATGCGGATGACAAAAGTCTTGTTCAACCATCGGCTTGAATGAAAGTTGTTGTAGAACTGGTTGATTTCAGCAAGCGCCTCTTCAGCGCTATGTACCAGGCGCATCAACTTCAAATCGTTGGGCAGAATGTACTGGTGGGCCTCCAGTTGGTTGTGAATGAAGTCCAGTGCCCCCTGCCAAAACGAACCGCCTGGCACATCCAGCAAAACTACCGGTACCAGCGGGGTCTTGCCGGTCTGCATCAGTGTCAGCACTTCCAGCACTTCATCCAGCGTGCCAAAGCCGCCCGGGCACATCACCAGAGCATCTGCTTCCTTGGTGAAAAACAGTTTGCGGGTAAAGAAAAAGTGAAACGCCAGCACATTGGGAGTGCCGTTGATGGTGGGGTTGGCCCGTTGCTCGAAGGGCAGGGTGATGTTGAAACCCAGGCTATGGGCCAGGCCTGCACCTTCATGGGCTGCGGCCATGATGCCCGCACCGCCGCCGGTAATGACCATGATGTCGGACTTGGCCAGCACGCTGCCCATTTCCCGGGCCAGCGCATAGAGCGGGTGTTCGATAGGGGTTCTGGCCGAGCCGAAGACCGTGACTTTGCGTCGCCCCTTGAACTGCTCCAGAGTTCGAAAGGTTTTTTCGAGCTCGCGGATGGCTTGCAGGGTGATTTTGGCATTCCAGCGATCAAGATCGTCGTGGGCCATGCGCAACACGGTCAGCAACATTTCTCGGTAAAGCGCCCGGTTCGGGCTGTCGGGGGCGACCCGTTGCAGTTGCTCGTCGACTTCATGAGCAAGATCCAGCCCCTGTTCCTGGAAGTGCAGCGTCAGGGTGTCATTGGATTGATCAGGCATGTATTTCTCCTTCTACACAACATCCTTGAAGGCGGCGCAGGTGGGCAGCCGCAGAGACACAGAGTGTCAACCATGATGGTTCGATGATGGTCCCGGGATGTCTTGGCTGGCAATAGCTAATTGCCTGACCTACATGGAGTTTGGTGCGAGGAGGTCATGCGGGGGAACGTAGTGTCGAGGCCTGTGGCAGGCTCATGCGCCGTACCGGGAGGTACGGCGTGTCAGCGAGGTTACTTTTTGCGCTGGCAGTTTTCAGCCCGGAAATCCTGGATCAGGACCGGACTGTTGGTTTTGTATTCCTTGAAGCTGTAGCGCAGCGTCGCACCTTGAGCCATCAGGGTGCGGAAACCTGCGTTGCTGCAAACACTGCGACCCAGTTGCGGGACTGTTTCTTCAGGATTGGAGCGCATCTGGGCGGACAATGTAGGGCTGGCCTCCAGATTGTTGATCAAAACAGTGCCGTCTACCGTAAAGCCTTTGTCCAACAGGTCCGCATTGATAGCCCGTGGTTTGCCTTCATTGCTTTTCGCGGCAACCTTGAGCAGGGTTTTGTTCAACTCAAAATCCTTGAGAGAAGCCGCTTGGGCAGCCAGAGGCAGTGCAAGCATAAGAGCGACGGTCGGAATGATATGGCGCAGCATGAAACTCTCCTGATTTCAGTGACGCAGGCTTAGACCGGCCACATATCTGTGCGTTCAGTGGCGCAGGAGTATAGGTCAGCATGAGTTGGCAGGAAATGCCAAAGGTCATGGATTCGCGCCCTGTTACTGCGCCTCTGTTAAACTTGCCGCCTTTCTCTTGTGAATCCGTTGGTGTGCCAATTCTGGCAAATGGACGGTTGGCGCCTTTAAGTAAAAATCCATGACCCTGACGACCTTTCCCCCGAATTCTGTAGCCCGTTTACGAGACGAGCGCGAAGAGGAGAGCACCAAGCCTTACCTGGCGCGTGGCTCACGTGCCCCGCGTTGCCATACCTGTCGCGTGATTGAAAGCCACTGCCTGTGCAACTGGCGGCCAAAGGTCAGCACGCGCTCGGGTGTGTGTTTGGTCATGACTAAAAAGGAAGTGTTCAAACCCAGCAATACAGGTTGGTTGATTGCGGACGTAGTCAGCGACAACTTTGCCTTTATCTGGTCGCGAACCGAGACCGACGATGCACTGCTGGCATTGCTGTCCGATCCGCAGTGGCAGCCTTATCTGGTGTTTCCCGGTGAGTACGTCGCCCCTGAGCGGGTAACGCACACGGTGGACCTGGACAGCAGCAAGCGCCCGCTGTTTATCCTGCTGGATGCAACCTGGACCGAAGCCCGCAAGATCTTTCGTAAAAGCCCGTATTTCGATGCCTTGCCTATTTTGAGCCTGCTGCCTGAAAGGCTGTCGCGCTACCGGCTGCGGCGCTCCACACGAAGTGAGCATCTGTGTACCGCAGAAGTGGCCAGTTTATGCCTTGAGCTGGCCGGCGATACCGAGGCTTCAAGTGCGCTGGATGCCTATTTCGATGTGTTCAGCCAGCATTACCTGGACGCGAAAAACCAGCTGCCGATGAATGAATCCAGCGTCGCACACCAGGAACTGGGCGTTTTTGTAAAAGACCTTCCCCGGAATCGGGCTCAATAGACTAAAGAAGTAGCGCTACACTTTTCCGGCAGATGCAAGCGAGTGCCATTGTTCGTATTTGGATGATGGCGCCGTGATAGCTTCCCCTTGGACCCAGGCGTCAGGTTTTCAACTTGACCACCCCCGTTTCGCTGGGCATGCTTGGCGCCGATTCGGCTGCAGTAGCTGCTAAAACACTTATATTTGCCGACGTTTAGCGTAAATCGCGCCCTTTGACCCCTAGTCTTTGAGCTATTGCTCGAGTTGCCTTAGCGAGTGCTGGAATTCATCAGGGCTCGCCTGAAAAACAGGATCATTTAAAAAATGGCCACATACGAAATCCTGATTGCCGACGACCATCCGCTGTTTCGCAGTGCCTTGCACCAGGCTGTGAGCATTGGGCTGGGCTCTGATGTTCGCCTGGTTGAGGTTGCCAGTATTGCTGAGCTTGAAACACAGCTGGCAATCAAGGCCGATTGGGATCTGGTGCTGCTCGACTTGAACATGCCGGGCGCTTACGGTTTCTCCGGACTGGTGTTGTTGCGTGGTCAATACCCGCAGATCCCGGTAGTGATGGTTTCAGCTCAGGAAGAAGCCTCGATCATGGTGCGGTCGCGGGAATTTGGCGCCAGTGGTTTTATCCCAAAATCCAGCTCGCTGGATGAGATTCAAAAAGCCGTGCGCGCGGTGCTGGATGGTGATGTGAGCTGGCCGCCCCAGGCGTTTGAAGAAGTTCAGGTGTCGGCTGAGGCCAAGGCCGCCAGCGAAGGCCTGGCCAGCTTGACTCCACAGCAGTTCCGGGTGCTGACCATGGTGTGTGAAGGTTTGTTGAACAAACAGATCGCCTATGAGCTGAGCGTTTCCGAAGCAACCATCAAGGCCCACGTGACCGCGATTTTCCGCAAGCTGGGAGTTCGCACACGAACCCAGGCCGCGCTACTCTTGCAGCAACTTGAATCAATTTCGAGCCATTAACCTGCGAGCCTTCACGCTTTTTTGACGAGGCGTGAACTAGCGTCCCTTTCTCATTTTTTTGCGCAGTTGCCAATCTATGTCGCCTTTCAAGGGTAAAACCGGATTTAAACGGATTTTGAATGCCAGCGGTTACTCGCTGGACGGTATGCGCGCAGCCTTTACTGGCGAGGCGGCTTTTCGCCAGTTAGTGCTGCTGAACGTGATATTGATCCCGCTGAGCTTCCTGCTGAATGTGAGCCGGGTAGAGCGGGCCTTGCTGATCGCGGTATGCCTGTTGGCATTGATTGTGGAATTGTTGAATTCGGCGATTGAGGCAGTGGTTGACCGTATCTCCCTCGACTTGCACCCATTGTCGAAAAATGCCAAGGACATGGGCAGCGCCGCCCAGTTTGTGGTGCTGACCATGATTGCCGTGGTATGGGCGGTCATTCTGCTTTAAGCGATGGTCGGTAATACGATCTCGTCGCTGCGCTGAACCCCTGCGGTGAAGGCGCGGCACAGTTCCAGAAACTCGCGCATGGCAGACGTCTGATACTTCTTTTTGTGCCAGATAAAGAAAAACTGTCGGGCCAGATCCAGGTCAGGTGTTTCCACGGCGACCAGGCTGCCGCGGCGAAAAGCGTCGCGCAACGCCAGGCGTGAGATGCATCCAATGCCCAGTCCCGACTCCACCGCCCGTTTGATCGCTTCAGTGTGCTCCAGCTCCAGGCGAATATTGAGCGCAGTTTGGTGATGGCGCATGGCCTGATCGAACGTCAGGCGGGTGCCGGAGCCCTGCTCGCGCAAAATCCACGCTTCACGGGTCAACTCTTCCAGTGTGGCGTGACCACGAACCGCCAGCGGATGCTGCGGAGCGCAGAAAACCACCAGTTCATCCTCTACCCAGCTCTGGACTTCGATGTCCGGATGAGCGCAATCGCCTTCGATCAGACCCAGGTCAATTTCGTAATGGGCGACTTGTTGCACGATATGGGCTGTATTTTGAACCACCAGCTTGACCTGACTTTCAGGGTGCGCCTGCATGAAGCTGCCTATCAGCAGGGTCGCCAGATAGTTGCCGATGGTCAGTGTGGCGCCCACGGTCAATGAGCCAAAGCCGGATTTGCCGTTGAGCAGGTCTTCGATTTCCTTGGCCTGATCCAGCAGGGCGACGGCCTGAGGCAGCAGTTGGCGGCCCAGAGCATTAAGGCTTAAACGCTTGCCCGCACGATCGAACAGCTGGCAGCTGGTTTGGCGCTCCAGCTCGGTAATCGAGGTACTGGCAGCAGATTGTGAAAGGGCCAACAAACCAGCAGCGCGAGACACGCTCTCTTGTTGGGCGACGGCAACGAACACCTGGAGTTGTCTGAGAGTAAATCGCATATCGATATAACCGATAACCCTTATCTTGATAATTCAGTTAACAGATATTGTCGCCGCCATTAGAATGCTGTGCAATCGCGCCCATAGTCAGCGCAGGCGAAATTAGGAGCCCCGTACATGAGCAACATGAACCACGAACGTGTCCTCAGTGTTCATCACTGGAACGACACCCTGTTCAGCTTCAAGTGCACCCGCGACCCGGGTCTGCGCTTCGAGAACGGTCAGTTCGTGATGATCGGCCTGCAACAGCCCAACGGCCGTCCGCTTATGCGTGCCTACTCGATCGCCAGCCCGAACTGGGAAGAGCATCTGGAGTTCTTCAGCATCAAGGTGCCGGATGGCCCTCTGACCTCCCAGTTGCAGCACTTGAAGGAAGGCGACGAGATCATCATCAGCAAAAAACCTACGGGTACGCTGGTGCTGGACGACTTGAAGCCGGGCAAGCATCTGTACCTGCTCAGCACCGGTACTGGCTTGGCGCCATTTATGAGCGTCATCCAGGACCCGGAAACCTACGAGCGTTTCGAAAAAGTGATCCTGTGCCACGGCGTGCGTTACGTCAATGAAGTCGCCTACCGCGAGTTCATCACCGAGCACCTGCCACAGAACGAGTTCTTCGGCGAAGCGCTGCGTGAAAAGCTGATCTACTACCCAACCGTGACCCGCGAGCCGTTCGAGAACGAAGGCCGTCTGACCGATCTGATGCGCAGCGGCAAACTGTTCAGCGACATCGGTCTGCCTCCAATCAACCCGCAGGACGACCGTGCCATGTTGTGCGGCAGCCCGAGCATGCTCGACGAAACCAGCGAAGTGCTGAACAGCTTCGGCCTGAAAGTTTCGCCACGTATGCGTGAGCCGGGTGACTATCTGATCGAGCGCGCCTTCGTCGAGAAGTAAACCGCACCGATCAAAAAAATGTGGGAGCGGGCTTGCTCGCGATATCGGTCTTTCAGACACCTGTGCGGTGACTGGAACTCCACAATCGCGAGCAAGCCCGCTCCCACATTGCGTTTCAGATCACTGCTTGGGAATTACCTCAAGCACCCGGATCATGCCGGGTTCAGGGTAATGCCAGCGTACGTCCAGATCCCAGAACTGCGCGCCGTACTCTCGTTCGGGGGTGGGCGTCTGGTAGGCCGGGCGCGGGTCTTGCGCCAGGCATTGCTCAATCAGTGCCACCAGCGGCTCCTGGAGGCGTAGAGCCTGTGTATGAGCCTGCTGCAGGGCCGTATCGGCCCATACCACGGGAATCAACACCGGTGCCGCGCTGGCCATGCCATTGCTGGCATCGGCAATGATGTCCGCGTAAGGCACATAGGGTTTGATATCGAGAATCGGCGTGCCGTCGAGCAGGTCGATACCTGAGATCAACAGGCGATTGGCTTCAACCTTGTCCAGCTTGACCACAGACTGGCCGATGCCATTCGGGCGGTGGGTGGCGCGGGTTGCAAACACGCCCATCGACTTGTTACCGCCCAGCCGTGGCGGGCGTACTTTTAGCCGGGGTTTGTCTTCGAGCGCTTGATGGAACACGAACAAAAGCCAGACATGACTGACCTGCTCCAGCCCTTGTACCGCATCGCCCTGATCGAAAGGCGCGACCAGTTCCAGCACGCCACGGGCGGCCGGAGCCAGTTGCGGCTGACGGGGGATCGCGAACTTCTCCTTGAAGCAGGAGCGCACAAATCCGATGGGGGAGACGGTATAGGTCATCGAAAGAAACCTTGTAGTCGCTGCCGCAGGCTGCGATGGGCTGCGGCAGCGGCCCTTGGTAGATAAGGACTTGAAGATCTTTCAGATCTTATCGCAGCCTGCGGCAGCGACTACAAAAGCGATAGTGTTTTCAGTCGCGAACGCGCAGGGTCAGGCCTTTCAGGAAGTTGCGCAGCAACTGGTCGCCACAGGTGCGGTAGTTGGTGTGGCCGAACTTGCGGAACAAGGCGCTCAGCTCAGGCTTGGATACCGGGAAACCAGCAGCCTTGAGGATGGCGTGCATGTCGTCTTCCTTGAGTTCGAAGGCCACGCGCAGTTTTTTCAGGATGATGTTGTTGGTCACCGGCAGCTCAACAGGCATCGGTGCACGGCTTTCGTCCTTGCCGCGCTTGAAGATCACCAAGCCATCGAGAAAGTGCGCCATCACGTCGTCAGGGCAACGAACAAAACCTTCTTCTTCGTCTTTTTTCAGGTAGGTCAGTACGTCTTCCTTGGTGACTTCAAGACCACCAAGTTTGATGATTTCGACAACCTTGTTGTCGCTGATGTCGAGCATGTAGCGCACGCTACGCAGTACGTCGTTATGAATCATGTGGGTAATCCTGATATTCAGCAGTGAGCACCGCAGGCATTGCTGCGGTGTCGAAATGTTCGGTGTGGGGCTTAGAACTTTTCTTTGGCGCTCATGTAGCGCCATTGGCCAACGGGCAATTTACCCATCGACACGCCACCAATACGGATCCGGCGGATAGAGATGACCGTCAGGCCGACGGCCTGGCAGAAGAGTGCAATGACCCCCGGCTGCGGATTTTTCATCGCAAAGCGCAGGCGGTTTTCACTCTGCCAGCTGGCCTTGACCGCAGGCAGCTCGCGACCCTTGTAGGTCATGCCGTGATTGAGGCGGTTCAAACCGTGGGGTGCCATCTCGCCAGAGACTTCAACCACGTACTCCTGCTCGATCTTGTTGGCATCGGCCGTCAGCTTGCGCACGATTTTCCAGTCTTGAGTAAACACCAGCAGGCCGCTGGCGTTGGCTTGCAGCTCGTTGCCAACGCTCAGGCGCAGGAAGTGGCCTTTTAGCGGGCGCTTGCCGAAACGGTGCTCCTCGCTCAGGGTTTCAGGGCCGATCAACGCCAGGGCGCTGTCAGTGTCCAGGCCCGCCGGGGCGTTCAACAAGATGGTCACCGGCTCTGGCGCAGTAGCCTTGGCCTCTGGGTCCAGCTCGACTTTTTGGTTGTCGACCTTGAATTGCGGCTCGTCGATGACTTCGCCATCTACCGTGACCCAGCCACCTTCAATGAACAGTTCGGCCTCACGGCGGGAGCAGCCGACGAGTTCGATGAGGCGTTTGGAGAGACGTATCGGTTCAGACATGACAGGGGCCGTATAGGAATTGGGCGGCTATTGTACCCGCCTGGCGCCGGTTAAGCCCGGCAACATTTGCCTTATGCACGTGCTGGGCGTTTATACCGCAGGTGCAGCAATGGATAAGGTTGGCCCAGGCCGTCTTTTTCGCAGCGCCCGGTGACCTCAAAACCTTGCTTGAGGTAGAAGCCAATGGCTTGCGGGTTCTGCTCGTTGACGTCGAGGCGCTCGGCATTCAGTTCGTTGATGGCGAACATCAGCAGGCACCTGCCTATGCCTTGTCCCCGGTAATCGGGGTGGATAAACAGCATTTCCACCTTGCCTCCCGCTACGCCCGCAAAGCCGGTTATGCGTTTGCTGACGGGATCCTTGCAGCAGATCAGCATCACGGCATCCAGGTATTGATCTTTGACCAGACCACGTAACAGTTGGATATAGCTGTCAGGCAAAAAGTCGTGGGTGGCCCGTACCGATGCTTCCCACACGTCGGTCAGTTCTTCGAAGTCCGTAAGGCGTGGCGTATGAATAACCCATTGTTGTTGCATCAAGCGTGTCTCCTGACACAGGTAGGGATAGCAATGGATTAACGATAGCCGTAAAAAAAGCCCTGGCGCGAGAGCGGCAGGGCTTTTTGAGGGGCAGTCGCGGTTTAGATCACTTCAGCCCACAAGTCATACTCGTCGGCGTCGGTGACGCGACACATGATCTTGTCACCCGGCTTGATGTCTTTTTCGGTAGCGATAAACACGTTGCCGTCGATTTCCGGTGCGTCGAAGAAGCAGCGGCCAACAGCGCCTTGCTCATCAACTTCGTCGATCAGGACTTCGATTTCCTTGCCGATTTTCATCTGCAGGCGAGCGGCGCTGATGGCCTGTTGGTGGGCCATGAAGCGGTCCCAGCGATCCTGCTTGACGTCGTCCGGCACGATGGCCGCGTCCAGCAGGTTGGCGGGGGCGCCTTCTACTGGCGAGTACTGGAAGCAACCCACGCGATCCAGTTGCGCTTCGGTCAGCCAGTCGAGCAGGTACTGGAAGTCTTCTTCGGTTTCACCCGGGAAGCCGACGATGAAGGTCGAACGGATAATCAGGTCCGGACAGATCACGCGCCAGTTTTTGATGCGGGCCAGGGTCTTGTCTTCAAACGCAGGGCGTTTCATGGCCTTGAGCACTTTGGGGCTGGCGTGCTGGAACGGGATGTCCAGGTACGGCAGGATCTTGCCGGCGGCCATCAGCGGGATCAGTTCGTCAACGTGCGGGTACGGGTAAACGTAGTGCAGGCGGACCCACACACCCAGCGAGCTAAGCGCTTCGCAGAGTTCGGTCATGCGGGTCTTGACCGGGGCGCCGTTCCAGAAACCGGTACGGTACTTCACATCAACGCCGTAGGCGCTGGTGTCCTGGGAAATCACCAGCAGTTCTTTTACGCCAGCCTTGACCAGGCGCTGGGCTTCGTCGAGGACGTCGCCCACCGGACGGCTGACCAGCTTGCCACGCATCGACGGGATGATGCAGAAGCTGCAGCTGTGGTTGCAGCCTTCGGAAATCTTCAGGTAGGCGTAGTGACGCGGCGTCAGCTTGATGCCTTGAGGCGGCACCAGATCGATCAGCGGGTTGTGATCCTGGCGCGGTGGCACTACCTGGTGCACGGCGTTGACCACTTGCTCGTACTGCTGCGGGCCGGTCACGGCGAGCACGCTTGGGTGTACGTTGCGGATGTTGCCTTCTTCGACACCCATGCAGCCGGTCACGATGACCTTGCCGTTTTCCTTGATCGCTTCACCGATCACTTCCAGGGATTCAGCTTTCGCGCTGTCGATGAAGCCGCAGGTGTTGACCACAACGACGTCAGCGTCCTGGTAGGTGGAGACGACGTCGTAGCCTTCCATACGCAGCTGCGTAAGGATGCGTTCGGAGTCGACCAGCGCTTTCGGGCAACCCAGGGAAACAAAGCCAACCTTCGGGTTGGCTGGCTTGGTGGTAACGGTGGACATGGCGAACCTCGGTATGTAGTGACGTTACATGCCCGTAAAGGCTGCACGACGAACGGGCGCTTTGGGCCTGCTGGCGCTTTGTTGAAATGATCAACCAAGCAGTAACAGGCTCTTGTGCGCCTCTGATCAAAAAAAGTGCGCAATTTTAGCTATGGTCAACGTACTTGACCAGCGTTATACGGGGATTTACGACGAGTGCTGCGCTATGCTGCGCGCCGTCGCGAAAACAGGGTTTTCAATCACCCGAATTTCGTGGATCAGATTCGCAAAATCAGCGCATGCTGCTGATCAAATGTAGCGCAAACCATTAAGAAACGCGGTCCATGGTCGTAGGGGTGGTTGATGGGGCAGGCAAGTAGTCAGGCGGCAGAAGACGGTCACTCAAAGGCCAGGCCCATAGGGATGCTGGTTGCAGCGGTCGGCGTGGTGTACGGCGATATTGGTACCAGCCCCCTGTACACCCTCAAGGAGGTGTTTTCCGGCGGGTATGGAGTGCAAGTCAACCATGACGGTGTGTTCGGGATTCTGGCGTTGATCCTGTGGTCGCTGATCTGGGTGGTCTCGATCAAGTATGTGCTGTTCATTCTGCGGGCAGACAACGAAGGTGAGGGCGGCATCATGGCCCTGACCGCATTGGCACGGCGTGCTGCTTCGCCCTATCCCAAGCTGCGTTCGGTGTTGGTGATCCTGGGGCTGATCGGTGCTTCGCTGTTTTACGGCGATAGCATGATTACTCCGGCGATCTCGGTATTGTCAGCGGTCGAAGGGCTTGAACTGGCGTTCAGCGGGCTGGAGCGCTGGGTCGTGCCGCTGGCCCTGATCGTGCTGGTGGCGCTGTTTTTGATCCAGCGCCGTGGCACCGCCACTCTGGGCAAGCTGTTCGGTCCGATCATGGTGCTGTGGTTCGTCGTGTTGGGCGGGCTCGGTATTCATGGCATCGCTCAACATCCTGAGGTGCTCAATGCGCTGAACCCCGTGTGGGGCGTGCGTTTCTTCGTCTCGCACCCCGGCATGGGCGTGGCCATTCTGGGCGCCGTGGTGCTGGCGTTGACCGGCGCTGAAGCGCTGTATGCCGACATGGGCCACTTTGGGCGCAAGCCGATTGCCCGGGCCTGGTTCATCCTGGTGTTGCCTGCGTTGGTGCTCAATTACTTCGGGCAGGGTGCCTTGCTCCTGGAAAACCCCGAGGCTGCCCGAAACCCGTTCTATTTGCTGGCACCCGCCTGGGCGCTGATTCCTCTGGTAGGCCTGGCCACGCTGGCCACGGTGATTGCCTCCCAGGCGGTGATTTCCGGGGCCTTCTCCCTGACCCACCAGGCGATTCAGCTCGGTTATATCCCGCGCATGCATATCCAGCACACCTCCAGTGCCGAGCAGGGGCAGATTTACATCGGTGCGGTGAACTGGTCGCTGATGGTCGGGGTGATTTTGCTGGTGCTGGGCTTTGAATCCTCGGGGGCCCTGGCGTCGGCCTACGGGGTGGCGGTGACCGGCACCATGCTGATCACCAGCATTCTGGTGTCGGCGGTGATGCTGTTGCTGTGGAAGTGGCCGCCGATTCTGGCAGTGCCTGTACTGATTGGCTTTCTGTTGGTGGACGGTCTGTTCTTTGCCGCCAACGTACCCAAAATTGTGCAGGGCGGGGCCTTCCCGGTGCTGGCGGGGATTGTGCTGTTTATCCTGATGACCACTTGGCGTCGCGGCAAGCAACTGCTGGTGGATCGCCTTGACGAAAGTGCGCTGCCCTTGCCGCTGTTTATCAGCAGTATCCGGGTACAACCGCCGCACCGGGTTCAAGGGACTGCGGTGTTTCTGACGGCCCGTCCGGACGCGGTGCCCCATGCGCTGTTGCACAACCTGCTGCATAACCAGGTGCTGCACGAGCAAGTGGTATTGCTGACGGTGGTCAACGAAGATTCGCCCCGGGTTCCTGCTTCGCGGCGTTTCGAGGTGGATTCGTATGGAGATGGCTTCTTTCGGGTGATCCTGCACTTTGGTTTCATGGACGAGCCGGATGTGCCTGAGGCGCTGAAGCTGTGCCATCTCGATGAGCTGGATTTCAGCCCTATGCGTACCACTTACTTCCTTAGCCGGGAGACGGTGATTGCGTCCAAGCTGGTGGGTATGGCGCGTTGGCGCGAGGGATTGTTCGCGTTCATGCTCAAGAACGCCAACAGCAACTTGCGCTTCTTCAAGCTGCCACTTAACCGGGTTATCGAGCTGGGGACTCAGGTCGAGATGTAGTCGCGTTCAGGTCGCCAATAAAAAACCCCGGCTCGTGAGAGTCGGGGCTTTTTTGTGCAGGAGGGAGGCGTTTTTGTGGGAGCGGGCTTGCTCGCGATACAGACGCTGCGGTTTGCCTGATAAACCGCAGCGCACCCATCGCGAGCAAGCCCGCTCCCACAAATGACTTACTCGGCAGTCGTCTGATGCTTCTTGATCAGGTCTACAAGGCGCTGGGCCAGGGCCGGGTAGTTTTCGTCGAAGTGGTGCCCGCCGGGCAGTTTCAGGCTTTCGCCGACGGCTGTCTTGGCGGTGCAGCCGCTTTCATCCACCTCTTCTGCACCATAGATGCATACCACTTTGCTGGCAGGCAGCTTGGACATTTCCTCGCCCGTATCGGCTTCGGCGCCGGCTTTGCCGAGCCAGCCATCGACATGGATCTCAAAGCTGCCACTGCGGGCAAATGCCAGGAGCATGATGGCGTCGACCCGCTTTTGCTCGGCTTCAGGCAAGCGATTGTAAGTGGCAGGCAAAACGTCAGCACCAAACGAGTAGCCCACCAGTACAAAGCGCTGGGTGCCCCACTTCTGACGGTAATGCTGCATCAGTTCGGTCAGGTCGGTGGCGCTTTGCTCGGGTGTTTTGTGCTGCCAGTAGTAGCGCAGCATGTCGATGCCGACCACCGGGTAGCCGATCTTGGCCATTTCACCGGCCACGTCGCGGTCCAGGTCTCGCCAGCCACCGTCACCGGACAGGAACAGGGTTACGGTGCTGTTTTGCTGGCCTGCGGGCACTTCGACCACCGGCATGCTCAACCCGCCGTTTTCATCGCCCACCAGTATTTTGCGCAGTTCGTTGCTCAGTACCTGCGGGTAATGAATGTCGTAGTCGCTGATGCTGGTCTGAGCGTTTGGTTGATCACGTACGAACGCAGCGCTCGGGTCGTCAGGGTTGTCGTTCCAGGCCACCAGCCAGTTGCCGTGGGCAGCGGTTTTTGGAACGGGCAGGGCGCAGCCGGGCTCTTCAAGCTTGAAACCGACCGACACGGCCTGGGCCTTGTCATTGGTCTGCTCGGCCAGCCAGCGCCAAGCCAGGGTTGCACCCGGACCGATACCGCTGACCAGCGTCGCTGGGCCCTTGAGTTGTTGCAGTGCAGTTTGCAGGGCTTGCTGCTGCAGGGTGCAATCATCCTTGGGCAGTATCACCTGCACGACCTGTGCTTTGCCGCCACGGCTCAAGGCCACTAACTGCTTGTCATTGAGCGCTTCTTCGGCGGGTGTGGCAATCACTACCCGGGCCAGGGCTTTTTGACCGGGAGTGACGTTGGTCAGGGTCGAGCCATCGGTTTGACTCAGGTGTTCAATTGTTGGCTCTGGCGCGGGGCGATTCCAGAACCAATAGCCGCCTGCAGCCAGTGCGACCAGAACTATCAAGGCAAGCAACAAAAACCGCCAGGAACGATGTTTCATTAACGTTTCACCAATCCAGTCAAGCCGCCTGCAATCAGGGCGGCGGTATCAGCCAGCGCTACCAGCGGATCAAGTCCGGCGGGCACGGCCATATAACGAGGTTCCCAGTCGGGCTGGAATTTATCTTTGAAGCGGCGCAAACCCTGGAAGTTGTACAGGTGCTCGCCGCGCTGGAACAGCATCGACCCCAGACGCTGGGTCAACGGTGCGCCGCGTCGGGGTTGCAGGCCGGACAGAGGTACCATTCCCAGGCTGAAACGTGCGTATCCATGCTTTTTATAATGCTGAATCAAACCCACCATCATGAATTCCATGGTCAGTTTTGGCGCTTCGGGGTGCGAGCGCATCAGGTCGAGGCTCGACAGCTCATGGCTGTGGGTTTCAAGCAGGTTGGCGAAGGCTACCGGCTTGCCTTCAAAGCGAATAATCGCCACGCGAAAGTGCTTGATGTAGTCCTCGCTGAAGCGACCCAGGGAGAAGCCTTTTTCCCGTACGTTTTTGCCGGTAAGCCAGGCATCCGAAATGGCCTTGAGTTCATCCATCGGGGCTTCACCCGGTTCGTGGATTTCCAGTGACAGACCGTCACGGGTGCCACGGTTCCAGGTGTAGCGCAGGTCTTTCATCTCTTTGCCCTTGGCTTCGAGATCAAAGCGGTGCAAGTCGACCCGGGCTTCTTCGCCGAGCTTGATCGCGGTCAGGCCAATGTCCATGTAAAACGGCAGGTTCTCGGCGCGGACCTGATAGAACACGGGGCGGGCGTGAAAGGTGTCGCACAGGTCGCGAAATTGCCAGATCAGCTCGGCACGCTGCTGGGGCGGTCCAATCGGGTCGTACAGCGCTACCAGGCTGCGCCCGCGGCGGGCGTACATCAGGAAGGCATTTTCATCCGGGTGGAACAGCAGGGCCTTGTCGCCGGTCAGGGCCAGGCCACCATCGGGCTGGTCGGAGGCCAGGATGATTTTTCCGGCTTTTTCCAGCTCTGCGGCATCGGGCAGGTGAATCACCGGGCGTGCGGTTCGCAATAGCCAGGTCAGCGACACGATTACCAGCAGCACGGCTGCGCCCAGCAACGAGCGCAGGCCCCGTGGAGCGTCCGAGTCGAGGGTGAACTGCCACCACAGTTGATGGCTGTAAGGAACGTCCTGATAGGCAAACAGCAACAGCCAGATCGAAGCGCCCAGCACGCAGACACTGGCCACCAGATACAGGGGTGAAAACGGCAACTCGGTCAGGCGGCTCGGACGGTAGAACGAGCGGCGGAACAGCCCCAGCAGGCTGGCGGTCAGGACCAGGATAGTGGCTTCTTCCCAGTCAAAGCCTTTGAGCAGGGAAAGCACGGCGCCGACCAGCAGCAGAATCGTGGTCAGCATCCAGGCGGCGGACAGGCGCCGGCGCAGGCCTTGGGCAAGCAACAGGCACAGCACGCCGATCAGGCTGGCGCCAAAGTGTGATGCGTCAATCAGGCGGTGCGGGATCAGAAAGCCGATGTGCTCAAGGCGTGTGTCAATTTCGGGAGTGGCCCCGGAAAACAGCAGCACCACGCCGGACATAAATACCAGGACCGCCAGAACCGGAGCGGCCAGGCCCGAGGCAACCCGCAGGCTTTGTCGGGTATGGATCAGGCGTTGGGCTTCGTTCAGCAACAACAGCAGGCAGGCAATCAGCAGCGGCAGGATCACATAGATCATGCGGTACAGCAGCAGGGCGGCCGCCAGTGGTGCTGCGCCGAGTTTGTCGGCAAAGGCGGCCAGCAGGATGGCTTCGAAAACCCCGACACCGCCGGGCACGTGGCTGAGTACGCCAGCAGCCAGCGCCAACAGATACACCAGCATAAAGGCGCCAAAAGGTGGCGCTTCGGGTAGCAGCAAATACAGCACGGTGGCCGCTGCAGCGACGTCCAGGGCTGTAATGACTAATTGCAGGAAGGTCAGGCGCGGGCTTGGCAGGCGTAAGGTGCGACGCCCGGCCTTTACCAGCAGGTTGTCCGGGATCGGTTGCTCAGGAAGGCGACGGCGATAGATGCCCAGTGCCAATAACCCGAACAGGGCCAGAACCGCGAAAGCAATTGCACCCAGTATATAAGCCGGGATGTGCAGGGCAGCGGAGGCGGCGGGCAAGTTGCTCAACGTTGCCAGTGCTGCCAGTGGCGGCAAGGCACAGCCCAGTGACAGGCTGGCGAACAGTGTCATGTGGGCGACTTCTGATGCGCCTACGCCATGACGTGCATACAGGCGATATCGCACGGAGCCGCCGGACAGCAGCGACAGGCCGATGGCATTGCCGATGGCAAAGGCGGTGAAGCCGCCCAATGCCAGGGTTTTAGGTGGCAGCTTGACCCCGGCATACCGGCTGGCGGACCACTCATACCCCAGCAGTATCACAAAGCCCACGGCAGTCGCGGCCACTGCACCGAGGAGGGCGGGCTTGGGGACTTCCAGGATCGAGTCGTGCAGGGCGTACAGGTCAAGTTCGCTGAGCAGGTGGCGACAGGCAATCAGTGCTATCGCAAACAGCAACAAAGTGATTGCCAGACCAATGGGTTGGCGATACTTGCTCAGCAAATCCAGCCAGCGCAAACGAGTTGCGGCAATCGGGTGGGCTGCTGTGACGGCTTCTTTAAGTTCTGGCGAATTATCGGGCATCAATCACCTCGTGGATCGTGCGCGATAGGATGGAGGCATAGGCTCAAGTTACCAATCCTTTTGGTGAAAATATTTCTAAATATGTTTGGCTGTTTGCCTGAGGTTCAGGTTTGGCCTGTACAAAAAGGGTAATTATTGCCAGACAGCATAGACGACGGGACTTTCAGGAATATGACGTTGAGCGTCAATAACCGTTTTCCCCATACTTTTCGAGCGCGCACAAAAAAGGCCACTCTTTCGAGTAGCCTTTTTTGATGTTTGGTTGCGGGAGCCGGATTTGAACCGACGACCTTCGGGTTATGAGCCCGACGAGCTACCAGACTGCTCCATCCCGCGTCTGTGTGGGCGCATTCTACAGAGGATCGTGCGGGTGTCAACCTTAAATGTCGTAAGCGGTTGAAATACCCGGTTTTAATACCTCCGGCTCGTGACGGGCAGAAGGCGGGTAAAACACCCGGGCACAAAAAAGGCCACTCTTTCGAGTAGCCTTTTAATGTTTGGTTGCGGGAGCCGGATTTGAACCGACGACCTTCGGGTTATGAGCCCGACGAGCTACCAGACTGCTCCATCCCGCGTCTGTGGGGCGCACTCTACAGTGATGAGTGGGGGAGTCAACCTTTAATGCATAAATGACCTGAATAAGATCAAAACAGGCCTGTTTTTGGGTTGGGGGCAGTTCGGTCTGTAGCAGCTGGCGAGGAACGAAGGCTGCGTTCGGCGGCGAAGCCGTCGCAAGTCAGGCGAGCTACAAAACAGACGCGCACAAAAAAGGCCACTCTTTCGAGTAGCCTTTTTCGATGTTTGGTTGCGGGAGCCGGATTTGAACCGACGACCTTCGGGTTATGAGCCCGACGAGCTACCAGACTGCTCCATCCCGCGTCTGTGGGGTGGATTCTACAGCGATCCGCTGGGCTGTCAAACCTTAATTTAGAAAAATTCGTTGTGCGTCAATTGGTTAGATAGAAAAGCCGGTTATAAAAAGGCCTGGAGGCCATGTTCCATATGGGGTGTAGCTCTATTGACGGGCAAGATTCGATTGAAAAAACAAATTCAATGGCGATATTTCCCACGTCTGTCGGGGAGAGTCGAGACCACTGGTGCTATATACAGTGGGTGGTGACATACTGGCAATCCGCATTGCCTACTCCCCTGAAGAACGTCGCCTTACATGACGCAGCGCAAAATCATCCACGTCGACTGTGACTGTTTCTATGCCGCTATTGAGATGCGCGATGACCCGAGCCTGGCAAACAAACCGATGGCAGTCGGGGGCTCGGCCGACCGTCGAGGTGTGATCTCGACCTGTAACTACGAGGCGCGGGCTTATGGTGTGCGCTCGGCGATGGCGTCCCGACATGCACTCAAGCTGTGCCCGGACCTGATCATCGTTAACGGCAGGATGGATGCCTATAAAGAAGCGTCGAAAGAAATCCACGGCATCTTGCGCGATTACACCGACTTGATAGAGCCGCTGTCCTTGGATGAGGCTTACCTGGATGTGTCTGATAGCCCGCATTTTTCGGGCAGTGCCACGCGCATTGCCCAGGAAATTCGGCGCAGGGTCTCCAATCAACTGCACATCACCGTCTCGGCGGGTGTAGCACCGAACAAGTTTCTGGCCAAAATTGCCAGCGACTGGAAGAAGCCCAATGGGCTGTTCGTCATTACTCCGGATCAGGTTGAAGATTTCGTGTCGGCGTTGCCAGTCAACAAGTTGCATGGCGTGGGCAAGGTCACGGCGGACAAGCTGGGGCGGTTGGGGATTGAGACCTGCCTGCAGTTGCGTGACTGGAGCAAATTGGCGCTTGTGCGTGAGTTCGGCAGTTTTGGTGAGCGATTGTGGGGGTTGTCGCGGGGGATTGATGACCGTCTGGTGCAGAGCGACAGTCGACGTCAGTCTGTTAGCGTGGAAAATACCTACGATACCGATTTGCCGGATCTGGCCAGTTGCCTGGAAAAACTACCGGAGTTGCTGGAGACGCTGACTCGCCGCATTGCGCGTATAGACAGCAGTTATCGTCCAGGCAAGCCGTTCGTCAAAGTCAAATTCCACGATTTTACCCAGACCACACTGGAACAGTCCGGTGCCGGGCGTGACCTTGAGAGTTATGAGGGGTTGTTGAGTCAGGCGTTTGCACGCGGCGCCAAGCCCGTTCGATTGCTCGGGCTTGGTGTGCGTTTGCAGGATTTGAACAGCGGGTTTGAGCAGCTGGAGCTGTTCAAGGGGTAGGTAAATAACTGTAGTCGCTGACGAGGTACGAGGCTGCGATGGGGTGCGAAGCGGCCCCAAAACACGAAGAGCCTGCGGCCCTTTTCGCAGCCTGCGGCAGCGACTACAAGGGCATGTGTCAGCTGACGCCCGGATCCGCTACCAGCCGACCGGCATCCTTGGTCAGAGAATGAAGGAACTCACGTTGTAGCTCGGGATCGTTGCGTGTGAGTTCGATCAGGCTTTGTTCCAGCTCGCTGGCTTCTTCTTCCAGTCCCAGTTCCGACAAGCGCTTGACCCGATGTACCCATTGGTTGACGTCGTCGCCCTCCAGGTCGTCGTAGATCAGGTTGTGCGCTTCAAGCAGCTTGCCACGCAGGTTGCTGCTGATCGACAGGGTTGAGTTCGAGTGGGTCTCGTCCTGAGCGTCTTCAACCATGATGGTCAGCTTGCCGATGTGATTGAGGTCTTGCTCGGCAAAAGGGCTGTCCAGCAGGTTGAGGCGCAATACACCGTTGCGATCAGTCGTCAGCTCATGAGTCTGCTTGCCGGCCTTGACCACAACCGGGCGTTCCGACCAGGGCAAGCTTGAATACTCCAGGCGCTTGTCGCGCTGAACATCATCAATACCGGCCAGGTTCTGTTCGGCGCGACCGTGGGACTGCACGTTCATTGCAGGGTTGATGCCCGCAAAGCCGTAGTTGATCCAGTCTTTGGTCACGCTGTCAGGAAGTTGCCCGAACATGAACACGTTAAGCACATTGGCACCCACCCCTGCGACGATAGCCACCGCCCCCAGCGGAATCTCATAGACTTCGCGCCAGGGCTGGTAAGGGGTGTAGCGGTCGTAATGGCGCGTGACATCGAACTCGGTGACCTCAAAGGTCTTTTGTTCATTGATGCGCACGCGGCGTTGCGGCAGCTCAAGCACTGCTGGCGAGCCAACATCGATCAGGAGGCTGTGGGCGAGCAGCTTTCGCTCGATTCGCTCCTCGTGCTCACTGCGTTGCGACATGTGATTGGCACAGCCGCTCAGCAGCAAGGTGCCGCACATGGCGGCACCTGCGAGGGTTAAGGTACTTCGCTTGAACATGACGCCTCTATCTGGTTTCAGCGAGCGATACGGGCTTGAAGGAAGGCAAGCACATCAGCAACGGGCAGGGCTTGAGGCTCTGCTTCGGTGCGGCTCTTGTATTCCAGATTGCCTTCAGCAAGGCCACGGTCACTGACCACGATCCGGTGAGGGATGCCGATCAGTTCCATATCGGCGAACTTGATGCCCGGGCTGGTTTTCTTGTCGCGGTCGTCCAGTAGCACTTCAAAGCCTGCGGCCGTCAGTTCGGCGTAGAGCGTGTCGGTGGCTTCGCGTACGGCTTCGGTCTCGTAGCGCAGTGGAACCAGTGCGACCTGGAAAGGTGCCAGGGCATCGCTCCAGATAATGCCGCGCTCGTCGTTGTTCTGCTCGATGGCTGCTGCCACGACGCGGGAAACACCGATGCCGTAGCAACCCATTGCCAGGGTTACCGGCTTGCCGTTTTCGCCCAGCACCTGGCACTTCATCGCTTCGCTGTACTTGGTGCCCAGCTGAAAGATGTGGCCCACTTCGATGCCGCGCTTGATTTCCAGCGTGCCCTTGCCATCCGGGCTCGGGTCGCCAGCGACCACGTTGCGCAGGTCGGCAACGGTCGGAACCGGCAGGTCGCGTTCCCAGTTCACGCCGAAGTAGTGCTTGTCATCGATGTTGGCGCCCACGCCGAAGTCGCTCATCAATTCGACCGAACGGTCAATGATGCACGGCAGCGGCAGGTTCAGCGGGCCCAGGGAGCCTGCGCCGGCGCCGATGGCGTCACGTAGTTCTGCGTCCGAAGCCATGACCAGCGGGCTTGCTACCAGCGGGTGGTTGCCAGCCTTGATTTCGTTAAGTTCGTGATCACCGCGAATAACCAGAGCGATCAGCTTGCCTTCTTCGGCGGCGTGAACGATCAGGGTCTTGACGGTTTTTTCGATGGCCAGGTCATAGCCTTCGACCAGTTGGGCGATGGTCTTGGCATCTGGCGTGTCGACCAGGCGCAGCTCCTGGGTGGCAGCAGGGCGCGAGGTTTCGGCTGGAACGGCTTCGGCTTTTTCGATGTTGGCCGCGTAGTCGGAACCATTGCTGAACACGATGTCGTCTTCGCCAGACTCGGCCAGAACGTGGAACTCGTGGGAACCGGCGCCGCCGATGGAGCCGTTGTCCGCTTCAACCGGACGGAAGTTCAGGCCCAGGCGGGTGAATACATTGCAGTAGGCCTGGTGCATGCGGTCATAAGTGACCTGCAGCGAAGCGTTGTCGACGTGGAAGGAGTAGGCGTCCTTCATGATGAACTCGCGGCCGCGCATCAAGCCGAAGCGCGGGCGGGTTTCGTCACGGAATTTGGTCTGGATCTGGTACAGATTGATCGGCAACTGCTTGTAGCTGTTGAGCTCGTTGCGGCACAGGTCGGTGATGACTTCTTCGTGGGTCGGGCCTACGCAGAACTCGCGACCGTGGCGATCTTTCAGGCGCAGCAGTTCGGCGCCGTATTCTTCCCAGCGACCGGATTCCTGCCACAGCTCAGCTGGCTGGATGCTCGGCATCAGCACTTCAAGAGCACCTGCAGCGTTCATTTCTTCGCGAACAATGGCTTCGGCCTTGCGCATGATCCGCAGGCCCATGGGCAGCCAGGTGTACAGGCCGGAAGCAAGTTTGCGAATCATGCCGGCGCGCAGCATCAGCTGGTGGCTGATAACGACCGCATCGGAAGGCGTTTCTTTCTGTGTGGCGAGCAGATATTGGCTGGTGCGCATGGTTAGTCGTTGCCGTTGCTGATGACTAGAAATGACCTCGCATTGTACGGGCGAGATCAGTTTGCGTACAGCGCGGGCGGGGGAGAGTGCTCCCCCCGCAGATTTATGGCTGTTTTCCGAGGTCTACAGCGGGCTTCTGGCGGGCCCGGCGGCTTTCCTGAAACCAGTGCAGGCTGATCAGCAGCAAGGTAGGGATGCCCATCAGTGCCGTGATGATAAAGAAGTTGTGATAGCCGAACTTCTCCACCAGAACCCCTGAATAGCCGCCCATCAGGCGTGGCAGCAGTAGCATGATGGAGCTGAGCAGGGCGTACTGGGTGGCTGAAAACTTGAGGTTGGTCAGGCTGGACAGGTAGGCGACGAACGCAGACGTGGCGAGGCCGGAGCTGAAGTTGTCGAGAGAGATAGTGACGATCAGCATGTCCAGGTTCGGGCCCATGTCTGCCAGCAACATAAACAGCAGGTTGGTGCTTGCTGATGCCGCCCCGCCAATCAGCAGGATCGGCAAAATGCCGAAGCGCACGATAAGCAAGCCGCCCATACCAGCGCCAACGAGGGTCATGATCAAGCCGAAAATTTTGCTGACCCCGGCGATCTGATCCTTGGTGAACCCTTGGTCGATATAGAACACGTTGGCCATCACGCCCATGACCGTGTCAGACATGCGGTAAGTGGCAATCAGGCCCAGCAGCAGAAGGGCTTGCCAGCGATAACGCAGGATAAAGTCATTAACCGGTGTCAGGACTGGCGCCAGCCCGCGTCGTCCAAAGGTCGAGAGGCACAGCACCGTGAGCAGCGTGTACAGGATAGCGCGCAGAAATGCCCTGTCTTCAAGCACCAGTGTCATCGGGCTGACGCCCTCGAAAAGGACGCCTGCAAAATCGGTGTTGTAGAGCTGCGTGAACATCGCCGGTACTGAAACAAGCAAGACGATCAGTACGAATACAGACGCCAGCTGATGACCAAAACTGTAGCGCCCGGCCGACAGTTGGGTGCGCAGCGGTACCGGGGGCTCGCGCATGAACAGGGTGGTGAGCAGTGCTGGCACCATGAGCAGGCCGAACAGCACATAAGTACCGGTCCAGGCCGAATGTTTGTAGTTAAAGCCCGTCGAGCCGAAGCCCTCGGCAAAGAACAGGGCGCCTGCGGTGGCCAGCAGGGCTGCCACGCGATAGCCGGACATATAACTGGCAGCGAGCGCGGCCTGACGATTGTCTTCTGCGATTTCCAGGCGGTAGGCATCCACGGCGATGTCCTGGGTCGCCGAGGCGAAGGACACGACAACCGCGATGGCAATCAGCCAGGAAAGGTGTTTTTGCGGGTCGCAAAAGCCCATGCCGATCAGGCCCAGGATCACCAGCGACTGCGACAGCACCAGCCATGAACGACGCCTGCCAAGTTTTCCGAGCAGCGGTAAACGCCATTGGTCCAGCAGCGGGGACCACACCCATTTAAAGGCGTAAGCCAGACCGATCAGGCTGGCATAGCCAATGGTTTCACGGGCCACACCGGCTTCGCGCAGCCACACGGAGAGCGTTGAAAAAACCAGCATGTACGGTAAACCGGCGGCAAAACCGAGCAGTAACAGCACAAGGGTTGAGGGGCTGGAATAGGCAGCTAGCGCTTCGCGCCAGGTTTTACGGGGCATGGACTGGAGTCTGCCTCTGGTTGCGGAAACAAAGGGCGCACTCTAACCGCAGTGCTCTATCGGGCGCCAGCCATGACGTTGCATATCCACGCGATTATTCATGATGCTCAGGCCCTCGGCGCGCAAACGCGCACGCTGTTCATCACCGGACGGGCTACCTGCTGGCAAACTGATACGGCCACCAGCGGCAAGAACCCGATGCCAGGGCAGGCGCGTGCCTTCAGGGAGTTGGCTGAGCGTTCGCCCAACCCACCGTGCAGCTCGACCCAGACCAGCCAGTTCGGCAAGCTGGCCGTAGGACACCACATAACCTGCGGGCACCAGCATCAAGGTTGAATACAGTGCTGTACGGCGAATTTCTGCGGGGCTTTGAGGGGTGTCGATGAGTGTGCTCACGGCGGGCTTCTGGTCGGCGGAAAGGGGGCTTGCGCTGTTAACTCAACTATAGAAGGAACTCCAGCACAATGAGCCGGTCTTTCTTTCTCAAGGGCGTGTCCATGGGGATAATGCCGGCATTCTTTCGCACTCCTGAGTTTCGCATTTGCTTATGCTGTCCAGAACCCTGTTATGCCTTGCTGTCCTGAGCCTTACTGCGCCCGTGCTTGCCGATACGGTGTGGTTGAAAAATGGCGACCGTCTGACCGGCAAGATCAAAGTATTCGACGGTGGCAAGTTGCTGATCCAGACCGAATACGCGGGTGCCGTGCCCATTGACTGGAAACAGGTCAAAACCCTTGAGAGTGATCAGGAACTGCTGGTCAAGCAGGATGCCTACACCGGAGAGAAAGCCAAGTCGTTGCAGGCAGCCGAAGATGGCCGCGTAACCCTGGCCAATGGCGAAGCGCCGAAAACCGTAGAGCTGGCCAGTATTCAGCAAATCCTCAAGCCCAAGCCGGTGATTGAAGACCTTGTCTGGAAAGGCAATGTCGATGTGGCGCTGGACTACAAGCGGGCCGACAAGGATACCGACGATTACGACATCGACTTCAAAACCACTGCTCGTCACGGTGCCTGGCGCCATCATGCAGAAGGCGAATACAACCGCGAGTTTCAGAACGATGTTGTCACGACGGACAACTGGACTGCCGAATACGCGCTTGACCACTTCATTGATGAAAAGTGGTACTGGCAAGGTCGTCTGACTTATAACCGTGACCGGGTCGAAGACGTTTCACGCCAGCGCACGATCGGTACTGGTCCGGGCTATCAGTTCTGGGATGACGAACTGGGTGCGTTCTCCCTGGGGTCGCTGATCAACCGCACGGACTATGAATATTCTGACGGCAAAAAAGATAACTTCTATTCGCTGGCCATGAAGTGGGATTACAACCGCTACTTGCTGGGCAAGACAGTGTCGATCTTCACCAATGGTGAGCTGGGCAAGTCGCTGGAGAGTACGTCGGACTACAGCCTCGATTCCGAAATAGGCTTGCGTTACAAGGTGACAGAGTGGGCATCGCTCAATCTCAAGGCCGAGAAAGACCTGATTGGTGGTTCAAGCGGCTCTGATAACTCCCTCAACAAGACTCGCTACACCATGGGGTTTGGCGTGACCTGGTAATAGCTCACACCGTTGCAGCTGCCGAAGGAACGCAGCCTCGTTCCTTCGGCAGCGGCTACAGGTTGCTCTAGATCCGCAAGCCGCCATCAAGCTCCAGAATCCGCCCGGTGTAGTAGTCGTTCTCAAAAATGTAGGCCGCGGAATGGGCGATTTCTTCAACCTTGCCCATGCGCTTCAACGGGATGCCGGAAGTCATCTTTTCGAGGGCTTCGGGTTTCATGCCCAGGGTCATTTCGGTTTCGATAAAGCCTGGGGCAATCCCGGCCACCCGAATGCCGTAACGTGACAGCTCTTTGGCCCAGGTCACCGTGGCTGCGGCAACTCCGGCCTTGGCTGCCGAGTAGTTGGTCTGGCCTACGTTACCGGCGCGCGAGATCGACGAAATGTTGATAATCGCTCCCTGACTGTTGAGCTCGATCATTTTTGCCGCGACCTCACGGGTGCACAGGAAAACGCCCGTCAGGTTGACGTCGATCACCGCCTGCCATTGCGCGAGGCTCATCTTGGTCATCACCCCGTCCTTGACCTTGAGCAGCAGTCCGTCGCGCAAAATGCCGGCGTTGTTTACAAGACCATTGATCGCGCCAAAATCTTCTGCAATCTGGGCAACAGTTTGCGTAACCTGTTCTTCATCGGCGACGTTACACAGGTAAGCGCGGGCCTCTACACCGTGTGCCTGACAAGCCGCGACCGCCAATTCGAGCTTTTCCGGATTGAGGTCGACCAGTGCCAGCCTTGCGCCCTTGGCAGCCAGATACTCAGCCATTGCACGGCCCAGCCCTTGGCAGCCGCCAGTGATAATGATTACTTTGTCTTTTAGTTGCATGGGTGCCCTGATCTCGACCGTTATCGACGGATTTTTTATTAAGGAGTCATAAGTTGAGCGTTGAAGCTGCCAAGCATGCCCGAGAATTACTGCTCAAGGAATACCGCGGCGCCCTGTCGACCCAGTCCAAGGCCATGCCGGGTTTTCCCTTTGGTTCCGTGGTGCCTTATTGCCTGGATGAGCAGGGGCGCCCGCTGATTTTGATCAGCCGTATTGCCCAGCACACCCATAACCTGCGCAAGGACCCCAAGTGCTCGCTGATGGTCGGCGAGCGGGGGGCTGAAGATGTCCAGGCCGTTGGGCGCCTGACGTACCTGGCCGAAGCCGAGCAGTTGACCGAGGCTGCAGCGATTGCCGCCGCAGCTGAGCGCTACTATCGCTATTTCCCCGAGGCCAGGGGCTATGACACGGCCCATGATTTCGACTTTTGGGTGCTTAACCCGGTCAGGCACCGTTATATAGGTGGTTTCGGGGCGATTCACTGGCTGGATCAAGTCACGCTGGCCAACCCCTTTGCCGGGCAGGTCGAGGTGCGCATGGTGGAGCACATGAACGCCGACCACGCCAACGCCATCGAGCATTACGTCAAATTGACCGGTCTACCGCTAACAACGCCAGCTACGCTGGTGGGTATCGACAGCGAAGGCATGCATTTGCGTATCGGTGAAGGCCTGCATTGGTTGGGCTTTCCCGAGCCTTGCAATACTTCGACACAGGTGCGCGAAGCGTTGGTTTTATTGGCGCGTGCAAGTGAATGGCCGAAAAAACAGACGACCTGACCTTGAATTTTCACAGGCGCGCCGTCATCTACGTTTGGTTGGAAGATATTCTTCCGGAGAGGAATCATTTGATGCGCGCTTTTCTATTGCTCTTTCTGTTATTTCCAGTGCTAGAGCTGTACGTCTTTTTCAAGGTCAGCACCGCTATCGGGTTTTTCCCTGCGTTGCTGCTGATCATTGCCGGCTCCATGCTGGGTGTTCTGGTGGTTCGCGTTGCAGGTCTGGCCACTGCGCTCAGAGCGCGCGAAAGCCTCAATCGCGGCGAACTGCCTGCCCAGCAAATGCTTGAAGGCCTGATGCTGGCCCTGGGTGGCGGCCTTCTGGTGCTGCCAGGCTTTATCAGCGATGCAGCCGGTCTGTTGTTGCTGTTCCCGCCGGTTCGTCGTTTCCTGGTCAACCGTCTGCGCAAGCGTGCAGAAGAACAAGCCATTCGCCAGCGTGCGTTTGCCGATCACTTCGAGGCTGCATCTCGCCCTCGATCCCAGCAGCCTTTGGGGCGTGAGCCCAATGTGATCGAAGGCGAGTTCGAGCACCGCGACAAATAAGGCTTTGGCGTTATCAACACGGCACCTTGGGTGCCGTGTTTGTTTTTCGGTCAGGCACAAGGTTAAAAATTTCATGGGCGTGCCCTTGTAATAAGTGGATGCGCCCTTATGTAACGGACACCGCAGGGTTTTACTGGCAACAGCACATCCCTTCAGCGAATAGCACCCGGCATTTCCGGATTTGCAAACCCCGCCGGTATTGACACCGGCCGATGAACACCACAATTAGGAGAGATCGACAATGAAGCTTCGTCCTCTGCATGACCGCGTCGTAATCCGTCGCAGCGAAGAAGAAAAGAAAACCGCTGGCGGTATCGTTCTGCCGGGTTCTGCTGCCGAAAAAGCCAACAGCGGTGAAATCCTCGCTGTCGGTACTGGCCGCGTTCTGGACAACGGTGAAGTACGTGCGCTGGCCGTGAAAGTGGGTGACAAGGTTGTGTTCGGCCCTTACTCCGGCAGCAACACTGTGAAAGTCGACGGCGAAGACCTGCTGGTTATGGCTGAGAACGAGATTCTCGCTGTAATCGAAGGCTGATCTCCCGCTCCTTTTCCCGTTACTACAAAGTATTTAAGGAAGAACGAACATGGCTGCTAAAGAAGTTAAATTCGGCGACTCCGCCCGTAAAAAAATGCTGGCCGGTGTAAACGTCCTGGCTGACGCAGTAAAAGCGACCCTGGGCCCTAAAGGCCGTAACGTGATCATCGAGAAGAGCTTCGGCGCTCCGACCATCACCAAGGACGGCGTTTCCGTTGCCAAAGAAATCGAGCTGAAAGATCGCTTCGAAAACATGGGCGCGCAGCTGGTTAAAGACGTTGCCTCCCGTGCCAACGATGACGCTGGTGACGGTACTACCACTGCAACCGTTCTGGCTCAATCGATCGTCAACGAAGGCCTGAAAGCCGTCGCTGCCGGCATGAACCCGATGGACCTGAAGCGCGGTATCGACAAAGCGACCATCGCCATTGTCAAAGAGCTGAAATCCCTGGCCAAGCCATGCGCTGACAGCAAGGCGATCGCTCAGGTAGGTACCATCTCTGCCAACTCCGACAGCTCCATCGGCGACATCATTGCCGAAGCCATGGAAAAAGTCGGTAAAGAAGGCGTGATCACTGTTGAAGAAGGCTCGGGCCTGGAAAACGAACTGTCTGTTGTTGAAGGCATGCAGTTTGACCGTGGCTACCTGTCCCCGTACTTCGTCAACAAACCAGAAACCATGACTGCCGAGCTCGACGGTCCGCTGATCCTTCTGGTCGACAAAAAGATCTCCAACATCCGTGAACTGCTGCCAGTTCTGGAAGCTGTTGCCAAAGCCGGTCGCCCACTGCTGATCGTATCCGAAGACGTTGAAGGCGAAGCCCTGGCGACTCTGGTTGTGAACAACATGCGCGGTATCGTGAAAGTCGTTGCTGTTAAAGCACCTGGCTTTGGTGATCGTCGCAAGGCAATGCTGCAGGACATCGCTGTTCTGACTGGCGGTACCGTTATCTCCGAAGAGATCGGTCTGAGCCTGGAAAGCGCTACCCTGGAACACCTGGGTAATGCCAAGCGCGTTACCGTAACCAAAGAAAACACCACCGTTATTGACGGTGCTGGCGTTGAAGCTGACATCCAGGCTCGTGTGACTCAGATCCGTGCTCAAGTGGCTGATACCACTTCGGACTACGACCGTGAAAAACTGCAAGAGCGTCTGGCCAAGCTGTCTGGCGGCGTAGCAGTGATCAAGGTTGGCGCTGGCTCTGAAGTAGAAATGAAAGAGAAGAAAGCCCGCGTTGAAGACGCCCTGCACGCAACCCGTGCAGCCGTTGAAGAAGGCGTGGTACCTGGCGGTGGCGTGGCACTGGTTCGCGCTCTGCAGGCAATCGCTGATCTGAAAGGCGACAACGCTGATCAGAACGTTGGTATCGCATTGCTGCGTCGTGCTGTTGAAGCACCTCTGCGCCAGATCGTTGCCAACTCCGGTGACGAGCCAAGCGTAGTTGTCGACAAAGTTAAGCAGGGTTCGGGTAACTACGGTTACAACGCAGCCACTGGCGAATACGGCGACATGATCGAAATGGGTATCCTTGACCCGGCTAAAGTGACTCGTTCGGCTCTGCAAGCGGCTTCGTCGATTGCCAGCCTGATGATCACCACTGAGGCGATGATCGCTGAGATCCAGGAAGATAAACCAGCTGGCGGCATGCCAGACATGGGCGGCATGGGTGGTATGGGCGGCATGATGTAAGCCAGCCTTACCCCGATACGCAAAAGCCCCGCCTGAGTGATCAGGCGGGGCTTTTTTGTGGCTGGTCGTTATCTGGCAGGTATTGAGAAAAGTACACGTCTGACACTGTGCGTCGTTCGCCATCGCGAGCAAGCCCGCTCCCACTTCAAACCCTGTAAGCATCAGGTCTTGGGTTTCCCCCAAAACCAGTGGGAGCTGGTTTGCCTGCGATGGTATCAGCCGCATGTTGCCCCAAGCCCGCTCCCGCAAAAGCGATGGTTTACCGCTGGGAAAGCTGCTCCGGGGTTCCCTGCGTTGGCTTCCAGCCCAACAATTGCTGTTTATAGCCGTGGCTGGCGCCCTGGTAGTAGGCAATCGCCCGTTCAATCAACGGATCGGTCGCCGGTACGCGGGACTCAACACTGGTGGTCAACGCTTCGTCGTGACGACGCAGGCCCTGACGCGGGCTGAGAATGGCCAGGTCTTTACCGTCAAACAAACCCAGGTGCTGGTAGTTGCCCACTACCACACGTGGTGGCAACGGATTGTCCTGCAGCAGGTTGCGACCGAAGAAAGTCGACTGGTAGTCCAGGTTCAGCAAGCCGAGCAAGGTTGGGGCAAGATCGATCTGGCTGGCCAGTTGCGCGTTTTCCCGCGCTTCGATCAGTTTGGGCGCATAGATAAACAGCGGGATCTGATAGTTGGTGATCGGCAAGTCTTCCTTGCCCGCACTGCCTGCCGTGTGATCGGCCACGAACACAAAGATCGTGTTATCGAACCAGGGCTTTTTACGCGCTGCGTCAAGGAATTGTCCGATGGCGTAGTCGGTGTACTTCACTGCGCCGTCGCGACCATTACCCGACTTGATGTCGATCCTGCCTTCCGGGTAGGTGTAGGGGCGATGGTTCGAGGTGGTCATCAGTTGCAGCAAAAAGGGTTTTTGTTGCGCATAGTCTGTATCGGCCAGCTTCAGGGTTTCGCGGTACAGGTCTTCATCGGCCATGCCCCATGCGTTCTTGAAGTGGATATCGGCTTCATTCACGCTGCTTTGGTCAACCACGCGGTAACCGTTGCCGCTGAAAAAGGCGTTCATGTTGTCAAAGTAACCGCGTCCGCCGTAGACGAACACGCTGTCGTAACCCACACCTTTAAGCTGCTGGCCCAGGCTGGCAAAACCGCTTTCACGGCCGATGCGCTTGACGATGGAGCGCCCCGGCGTCGGCGGAATGGCCAGGGTGATGGCTTCCAGGCCGCGGTCGGTACGGGTGCCGGTGGCATAGAAGTTATTGAAGTACAGGCTTTCTTTGCGCAGTTGATCCAGATTTGGCGTCAGGTTGCGACCATCGCCGTTGCTGCCCAGGTATTTGGCGCTGAAGCTTTCGATCGTCACCAGCACAATGTTGGGCTGACGCGCAGTGCCCGGATTGTCGATATTGCGACGGATATCCAGCGGGTCCTGGCCAACAAACGTAGCGTTGGGCTCCGTCAACTCTTTGCGCAATTGTTGGGCCACCACGTCGGTCGGCAAGCTGGCATAAAACTGCTGGTAATCCAGCTCGTTGTTACGGAACGCGGCGAAGAACTGATACGGGCCATTGCTTGCCAGTTCATGCTGATAGGCATTGCCACCCTGACCCCGTGGGCCGTCCTGATCGAGCAGTTGCAGGCTCAGGCCAGCTACCAGCAACAGACTGGCGAAGGCAGCGATGCGAGAGCCAAAGGTTGGCAGCGGAGCATTCATGGCCGCGTTGAACGGTTTGCGCAGAACAAGGCTTAACACAATGGCAGTCAGGGCAATGGCACTGAGCAGTATGCCAATGGGGTAGGACTCCAGTACGTTGTTCAGTACTTCATCGGAATAGACCAGATAGTCCACGGCGATAAAGTTGAAGCGCACGCCGAACTCATCCCAAAACAGCCACTCGGCGACGGCCGTGAACAATATGGCAAACAGACTAACGGTCAGCAGGCCTTGCAGAAACCACTGATGGCCTCGACGACGCCACAGGCCGGGCGGGCATAACAGCAGGTACAGCCCCAGTGGCAGGGCGGCATAGGCCAGAAAGCCGAGGTCATAAAGCAAGCCAATGCCAAACACCGGAAGCCAGTTGTTACCAGCCTCTCCCAGGTGGGTGACCAGCAGAACGCCTCGGGTAATTAGAAAAGTCGCCAGCCAGCAGCCAGTCAACAGAAGGAGGTAGCGCATTGGCGCAGTGTGCAGCAGACGCATTGTTGTTTTTCCTTAAACGCGAGGGTGCGGGAGTGTGCGGGCGCCACTGTATTGAGTTTGTGAACCGATAGTAAAAAAAATGTCATTTTTGCAGATGCGACAACTAAATTGTCTGTGCGCCCTGCGGTGCTGGCCCTGCGCGGTTCTTGGCCTTAAGCTGCGCGGGCCAAGACGGCCGTAACTGTGGACGGAGAGAATACCCATGCGAATTCTATTGGTTGAAGACAACCGCGATATCCTCGCCAACCTGGCGGACTATCTGGGGCTCAAGGGCTATACCGTTGACTGCGCCCAGGATGGTTTGTCAGGTTTGCACCTGGCGGCCACTGAGCACTACGACCTGATTGTGCTCGACATCATGTTGCCGGGTATCGACGGCTATACCCTGTGCAAGCGCCTGCGTGAAGACGCTCGTCGCGATACGCCGGTGATCATGCTGACTGCCCGCGACCAATTGGACGACCGCCTGCAAGGCTTCAAGTCCGGTGCCGATGACTACCTGCTCAAGCCGTTTGCCCTGTCCGAACTGGCGGCGCGGATCGAGGCGGTATTGCGTCGCGCCCAAGGCGGAGGTCGACGGGAGTTGCAGGTCGCGGAGCTGCGCTACGACCTCGATACCCTCGAAGTGACCCGTGAAGGGCGTTTGCTCAAGCTCAACCCGGTGGGTCTCAAACTGCTCGCGGTATTGATGCAAAAAAGCCCTCACGTGCTGCGCCGCGAAGTTCTGGAAGAGGCTCTTTGGGGCGACGACTGCCCAGACAGCGACAGCCTGCGCAGCCATGTGCATCAATTGCGCCAGGTGATCGACAAGCCTTTCGACAAGCCTCTGTTGCAAACCGTGCATGGTGTGGGCTACCGCCTCGCCGAGCTTCGCGATGGAGTTTAAGCAAAGCCTTTCCCAGCGGATCATCATTGCCTTTGCCTTGATGAGCGCCCTGGTGGCAGGGACATTTGCGGTGGGCATTATCGCCACCGTGCATCTGGTCGAAGAAAAACTCATATCGGCCGGTCTGGGCGGTGATTTGCAGCGCCTGTTGCTGATGGACAACGGCGCAGAGTGGAACCACAGGCCTAAACCAAGTCAGCTGTTTTATTTCAGTGGCGGGCGTGGCGATTTTGCTTTGCCCAAGGACCTGCGCCATCTGGACCCGGGATTCCATGAGGTATTTCGCGATCAGCTGTCGTATCACGCGATGGTTGAAGTGGTCGATGGTCGGCGTTATGTCCTGCTGCAAGACCAGAGCGATTTTGAAGAGCGTGAGCGCGTGCTGTTTGCTGTGGTGGTGGTCGGTTTTGTCCTGGCCCTGGCATTGGCCGTCTTCCTGGGCTGGACGCTTGCACGTCGCGTAATGGCACCGGTGGTGCGTCTGGCCCGTCAGGTTCGCCATCGAGATCAACTACTGGGGCTGGCCCCGCCTTTGGCCCCGGACTATGCCGCCGACGAAGTGGGCGAGCTGGCCGTGGCGTTCGACGCTACCCTGGGTCGCCTGCGTGACACCCTGACCCGCGAACGTCTGTTTACCAGTGACGTAAGCCACGAATTGCGCACCCCGCTGATGGTACTGGCCAGCTCCTGCGAACTTCTGCTGGAAAGCCCGTCGCTGGATCAGCGCAGTCGCTCACAGGTCGAGCGCATATCCCGTGCGTGCGAAGAAATGCGTGAACTGGTGCAGACCTTCCTGATGTTGGCCCGTGCGCAACATGAAGATGCCAGCATGTCGCCCACGGTTACGCTCACCACCGTGGCCGAGGGCCTGATCAGCCTGTGGCGAGAGCCCATCGAGGCAAAAGGCCTTGAATTGATTTACGAGCCCGGCAATCCGCTGGATACGCGCTATAACGCGACCTTCCTGCACGCGGTGATGGGCAACTTGCTGCGCAATGCGTTGCACTACACCGATAAGGGGTTTATCCGGTTGACCCTGGAGCCCAGCGGGTTTGTGGTGGAAGACAGCGGCGTTGGGATCCCGGAAGAAAAACGCCAGGCCATGTTTCAACCCTTTGTGCGCGGCAGTGAAAAACGTGGCGAAGGGCTGGGCCTAGGGTTGTCGCTGGTGCAACGAATCTGCGATAGCCAGGGCTGGCGCGTGACCCTCACCACAATGGAGCCAAACGGCTGCCGTTTTCGCGTCGAGCTCGGCCCGCCCGACGCCTGAAGTCCTTTCCGCGGCCTGCGTTCTGCAGGCCGCTTTACGTCATGGTTGATTCGTATATGGCCCCGCGCCAGTATTTGCGCGATGTAAAACCCTGCAACATTTGTGTAGGACGCATAGACGGAATTTTCACCTGATGATGACCTGACGCTTACGTTCTCCTGAATAAGGTAGCGCCTATATGCTTCAGGAGCACCGTCATGAACCCCATCATCAAACTCAAGTTCTCAGAAAAGTATGACCAGCAGCACGCGGCCGAATACCTGATCAAGCACCAGGATGGTCTGGCTCGCCGTCTCTCGCACAAGCGCGATGAGCAACTGGCCCGCCGCGCTCTTCACCTGGCCGGTGAACCTCGGGTTGTCCTGGATTTGCCCTGTGGCGCCGGGCGTTTCTGGCCGTTGCTGGCGCAAATGCCTAACCGGGAAATCATTGGCGCCGACAACTCGGCCTCCATGCTGGAGGTCGCGGCACTGGCGCAACCGGCCGAGGTGGTGAAACGGGTACGGCGCTTGCAGACGTCTGCATTTGAAATAGATATGCCGGACAACTCCGTTGACAGTATTTTTTGCATGCGTCTGCTGCACCATATTGGTGATGCAAGTCACCGGATGGCTCTACTGCGCGAGCTTCATCGTGTCAGCCGGGACAGTTTGATCATTTCGCTCTGGGTGGACGGCAATTTCAAGGCCTGGAAACGCAAGCGTCTTGAGCGTGAACGCGCTGTGGAACAAGGGCAGGAGGGTTACCAAAACCGCTTCGTGTTACCAGCTGTTACAGTGGAGTCTGAGTTTAAAAAGGCTGGTTTCGTCATTCAGGATCATTTGGACTTTATTCCGCTTTACGCGATGTGGCGGGTTTACGTACTAAGAAAGAGATAATTCATGACCGTTGATTTTGTACAGCAATCCCCCTCTGCGACTGAAGACCGATTTGAGTTTTACTGGAATCAAAAAGGCGAATGGGTTGAAGAGCCCAACCAGCGTCGCGGTGGCGAGAGTGGTGTACAACGCATTCACGATGCCAACGAGCGTTTGCTCTATGTAAAACGTCAAGTAGGGCACACCTACCGCAGCTGGCGCTATCCGTTGGGTCGCCCGACGGTATTGCGTGAACGCGATGCGTTACTGGCCATGAACCGGCTATCGGTTGGTGTGCCAGAGCTGGTGTACTGCGGGGCCCGGAAAGGGGCAGACAAGCAGTGGCGAGCATTGCTCGTAACTGTCGCTCTGGACGGCTTTGTTGAAATCGACAACTGGTATGCCGCTGGCGAGCGTGAGCGTTGGGGGGAGGCGGTACATGATCGTGTACTTGAGGCCATTGGCCAGACCCTTGCGCGCATGCATCTGGGCCGCTGGCAACATGGCTGCCTGTACGCCAAGCATGTGTTTGTGCGAGTGACAGGGCAGGGTGAAAACCCACAGGTAGAGGTGGCTTTGCTGGACCTTGAAAAAAGCCGGCAACGACTGACTGCTCATAAAGCAGCCTCCCACGACCTTAAGCAGCTTCGCCGCCATTCGTCGTGGAACGCCACGGAGTGGGACAGACTGATCTACTTTTATAAGACGGTGTTTGGCAGCGCCATCAAAGGTTTACGGTGATGAAGCGAGAAATAGCACGAAGTTTGTTTCTGCTGGGAGCTCTGGTCATTGCTGGCGTGGCAGTGGCCGCATGGGAACAGCCAGTGACCCAAGTGTTAAGTGGGCCCCCGACAGGTGCTCACTGCCCGCTGCCGCGGGTAGTGAAAGTGGCAGTAGCGACAAAGCCCGATCACGATCTGCTGCTGTTCATGTTTGGAATGAGCCAAGGGATGAAGAAGTAGGACGGCGGGTAAAAATCCCTGTAGCAGCTGCCGAAGGAACGAGGCTGCGTCCGACTGCGCAGCAGTCGTAAACCATTCGGCGTTGGTGTTTCTGGCACACCCGGCTAAACGGTTTTACGACTGCTGCGTAGCCGGACGCAGCCTCGTGCTATTCGTCAACTGCTACAGGAATTTGTGTCACTTGCTACATCACATGCAGATGGTTGTCCCACAGCCCGGACGGTAGATCCAATGGCTTGGCGCTCAGATCGCTCTGACGGCAATCATAGAATCGGCAACGGCCCTGGCCGGACGTCACCACAAACCCATCCTGTACCGCACCCACCCCCGCACAGTCGGGCAACGGCGCATCCAGACGCAAAGCACCGCTGTCCAGATCCCACACGAAAAATCGATTGCCCCGCGGAGCGGTCAGCGCAACCAGCCGCAATTCACTGTGGACCGCGACACTGGCCGTGTAATGGCCCATGGCACGCAGTTGCTGCTCGGCCACCGGGAAGGGCTCAAATGGTTGGCCAGGACGCTTGATGGCCAACAATTCGGAAAGCTCATGGGCGTCGCCCATGAATTGCTGGCAGGCGACGATTGTGCCGTCACTGGCGATGCCCAAATGGCGCACGCTGTTCATCTGCTGGCTCAGGGTTTCCTTGCTGAGCAAGGTGCCGTCGCGTTGCATCAGCACCAGGCTGGGCTCCATCGCGTTCAGGTTCATCTCGACCCGGCTTTCGGCTTCGGTGCGAATGCCGCCGTTGGCCACCACCAGCGTTTCGCCGTCAGGCATCCAGGACACTTGATGCGGACCCACACCGTGGGTAGGGATTTCGCCACTGTGGACCAGACGTTCGCCCTCAAAGCGATAGACCCCCAGCAAGCCACGGCCCGGGTCAGTGGTGTCATTTTCGGTGGTATAGAGCCACTCGCCATCTTTGTGGATGACTGCGTGGCCATAGAAGTGACGGTTGGGCAGGGAGGTCAGTGTTTGCAGCAACTGCCCGTTTGCGAGGTTGATCAGGTAGCTTTCGGTGCCGGGGCGCCGTGCTACAAACAACGCAATGGGCAGTGTCGGGTGGTTGATGATGTCATGGCAGCGCTGGCCTACCTGCGTGCTAAAGACCTGAGTGCCATCCAGGCGATAACCGACAGCAAAGTGATTGCCGTCCACATCGTCGCGGGCACTCAAGAGCAAGGGACTACGGTCTTTTTGCTTGAACAGGGACCAACCGCCCAGCGTGATCGCGCTGAGCAGTAAACCGCCGAGCTTGAGAGCTTGCCTGCGCATCATCGAACCCTCCTTCATCAATCGCCGTCGTTGGCGTTAAAGCCCAGCTGGATACCCAGCGCTTTGGCCAGCTCGCCTTCGTGCAGGCGGTGAACCACGTTCAGGCTGTCATAGATAGCGTTCAGTTGAGCGCGCCCGGTGTCGTCTGCCAGCAGCTCATTGAGTGTGCGCTGGTTGTCATTGAACAGCTTGAGCGAGGTTGCATAGGCCGCATCGATCTTGTCAGCCAACGGTTTTTGCTCGGCAGGCAACAGGCTGCGCAACCCTTTGTTGTCGACACCCGCCCACACGCTCTGAGCGGCAGAAAGGCTGGCGGCCAGGCTTTTGAGCGATGACTCGCTGCGCCATGCATCAGCCTGGAATGGCTGCGGGATGCCCTTGCTCTGACGGCCCATTGGGGTGCCGAGTTTTTTCTTAAGGGTATCGAGGGCCGTGACCTGTACACGCAGCACATCTGCAATGGCTTCGTGGGAGTCGGCATAACGCTGGTTAGGGAACTTGCTCATTTGCGCGAGCATGCCATCGGTGCTGTTCCAGCTGGCCAGGATTTCTTCGGCCAGTTGCTTTTGACGTTCGCCAATGGCGGTCAGCAGCGGGCAGTAGCGCGCTTTTTGCGAATCGTCAGCGAGGTTGATATTGCTGTCGAACAGAATGTATTCGTAAGCCGACAGGCCTTGCACCACAACGCTGGATTTGGCCAGGGCTGCTGCATCGATCTGTGGCTGGGCAATCACCAGTTGCTCAACCTGACGGCCGACCAGATTCTTTTTGTCTGGCCAGAACTGTACCTGCCACGAACGATTGCCTTCGGCCAATGGCCCGATCAGCAAAGGCTGCAGCTCGGCCCAGGCTTTTTGCGCATGCAGAAAGTCGGCTCTGGCAGTCTCCAGGTTTTCCTTGCCTTGGCAGTAAGCCAGTGCGCTGACGGCCAGTTGACGGTCGGCTTCAACCCAGCGGCTGTACGTCGGCAAGATCACTTGCTTGGCGATGGCTGCCGAGGTGACGGCCTGTGGGTCTTGTGGCGAGCATGCGGCCAGGGCGATAGCGGCAAGGCTGGTGAACAACAGCTTGGGTCGAAACATGTCGGGGTCCCCGATCTTGTAAAGCGTTAAAGAGAGTTCAGGAACGCCAGCAACGCAGCGCGCTGCTCGGCATTAAAGCGTAAAACCTGCTGCTTGGCCGATTCGGCTTCGCCGCCATGCCAGAGCACGGCTTCCATCAGGTTGCGAGCACGTCCATCGTGCAAAAACTGAGTATGACCACTCACTGCCTGGGTCAAACCAATGCCCCACAACGGTGGCGTGCGCCAGTCGCGGCCGGTGGCGGCGAACTCGGTGCGGTTGTCGGCAAGGCCGGGGCCCATGTCGTGCAGCAGCAAGTCGCTGTACGGGCGAATGACCTGATTGGCCAGTTCGGGCTCGGCAGCGTTGGCGGATGTAGTGAACGCAGGGGTGTGGCATGAGGCGCAGCCCGCCTGGAAGAACAGGTTTTTACCGGCCAGCACCTGGGGCGCGCCGACATCACGGCGGGCAGGTACGGCCAGGTTACGGGTGTAGAACTCCACCAGGCGCAGGATGTTGTCGCTGACCTCGGGCTCGCCATCAGGGCCGTTCCCGTTGGGCGCTTCGAGACAGGCGGTTTGAGCCTTGGTGCAATCATCGAAGGGTCTCAAGGAGGTCGTGAGCCCCATATCACCAGAAAAGGCGTGAACATTTTGTTGATTGAGGTTCGGTTGGCCCGCTTTCCAGCCAAATCGACCCAGAACCGTCTTTTGCTGCGCGTCATCCCACACCCAGTTGGGGCGCCCGGCGATGCCGTCACGGTTTTTGTCCTGTTCATCGGCATTGGCCAGGATCGCCTCGTTCGGGATGGCTTCGAGCAGCCCCAGGCCTATCATCGGTGGCGCGATGCGAGCCGAAAAACGTGTGTCGGGGTGCATTGGGCCATAACCCAGCTGGGTGATCTGCAGCGTGGGTTTGCGCAATTCGACTTCAGTGCCGTCCTTGAAGCGCACGGTAACGGGTTCGTAGTCGACCCGTACCTTGCCCTCGGGAGCTACGCCGGGTACGGACATGTCCTGCAACTGACCGCCATAGACCGGCTCGGGGACGATACCGGCCTGCTCGATGAGCGTGGCGTAAGCGGGATCGTTGGGGATCGATAACCGAACCAGCATCGACACTGAGTTCTTTGCGCCGGGCGCTGGCGGGTGGCCGCGGCCATCCTTGATGTGGCAGTTTTGACAGCCATTGGTATTGAACAGCGGGCCCAGGCCATCACGTGCGGTAGTGGTGGACGGTGCTATGACCCAAGGGCTGCGAAAGAAACTGTTGCCGACGCTGAAATCCAGACGCCGGGTGGGCGAAAGGTTGGCCGAGGGCATGGAAAACGCATTGTGATCGGTTTTACGCACCGTAGCAGCCCCGCCGGAGCGGGCTTCGCCTGGCTCGGGTTTGGTAAAGCGCGGGGCATCATCACAACCGCCAAGGCCAAAGGCCAGTAGCAGCAGGGACAGGCGAAGAGGCAACGAAGGCATCAAACGTCCAGATCAGTGAGCTAAATCGAGGGCGCAAAGTTTATCAGGGAAGGTGAATTGAAATAAGAGGGATTAGCGTTTGGATTGATATGTGGCAAGCAAGCTCATGGGAATGGGCTTGCTTGCGATGGCAGCCAGTGCGGTCTGGAGGTTAAATCCTACATGGCATGGTAATACAATAGGTATTTCCCACGGAATAATCAGAGATGAACGATATAAGGTATTTTCTTTGAATACTATGCTCTCCGAAAAACGGAGCAAATATGAAAATACTTATAGTCGTGTTTATAGTGGGTGCGATTTCTGGTTGTGCAAATGGCCAGTTATTACCTAAAGCGTACAGTCCGGAACTTGCTTATAAGTGTCAGACAGATCCGTATGGTGATTATTGTCTGCACCCGCCAGCGGTAATCAAGAATTAATGATTCCGCAAAGGGTAGGCCAAGATTGGGGGCTGGTGAGTTAAAACTCCCATAGGGTGAAGGGCACTCCGTCAGGTAGTATATTGATCACTTTGAATGTTCTTTTTGGCAAGCGATCGGGTGTAAGTCCAGGCAGTGCCCTGTATGGGTTTGCTGTGAACCTGATTGCTATCGGCCGACCAGACAACAGCTTTATTCTCTTGAGTTAACAAGTTTCCATCTAGTAGTAGTGTCAATCTAAAGCGCTTTTTTCGGATATGAGATGTTGTCCGGTGGGCATCATTTTATTTGGCGGCAGCAAGGGAGTGTCGCTGGCTTGGAATGGAGTGTAATTAATAGCTATGTTTTTGGCTTTGATTTATTAAGGTTCAAGGATGGTGATGGCTATGTATATGTATTGTTTACAGAGGCGTTAGCATTTGACTGCAAATGCATTAGCGTCATATCTGTTTTGCAAAAGCACTTCTGTATAAGGGCGAAACCCACAAAAAAGGCGACCCGAAGGTCGCCTCATTGTTCACTCACTCAAACCCTGCAGATCAAAACTCGTGATCGGCGTTGTCCGGGTTCAGGTCGCTGATGCCCAGCTTGCCAGCGGCTTGCTCGATGGCACCGGTCTGCTTGACCAGGGCTGCAATGGCATCACGAACCACCTGGTTGCCCGCTGCGTTATCCGCTGCGATCAACTGGTCGTAGTGCTCGCCCTTGTTGGCGCGGTCAACCATGACCTGGATCTTGGCTTCTGTGTCGGCCAGATCGGACTTCAGTGTCGCGTCTGCAGCCGGGTCAATCACGACCACCAGCGACGACAGGCTTGGGCCGGTCATTTTAGTACCGTCAGCGCGCAGGTACTCGCCCAGGTACACGTTACGAATGCCCTTGGCATCGTAGAAGTGCGAGTTGTGGGTGTTGTCGCTGAAGCAGTCCTGCTCGTCTTCAGGGGAGTTGGCTTCCAGTGACACTTTCATACGCTCGCCGGCCAGTTCGCCCAGCGACAGGCTGCCCATGCCGAACAGCATTTTGCGCAGACCGTTTTGTACCGGCTCGGCTTCAAGCGTGGCGCGGTAGTTGTCGGCAACGTTGGGTGCCCAGTTGCCGACCATTTCGTCGAGGTCGTTAACCAGCAGTTGGGTCACGGCTTTCAAGTAAGCGCGACGGCGTTCGTTGTGGCCGCCAGTGGCGCCTTCGCCTTCCAGGTAGTCGGAAGCAGGGCGGTTGCCTGCACCCGGGCCTGTGCCGTTGAGGTCCTGGCCCCACAGCAGGAATTCGATTGCGTGATAACCGGTAGCCACGTTGGCTTCGGAACCGCCCAGCTCGTTCAGGCTGGCCAGGGTTTCCGGAGTGATTTCGGTGACGTCGACCTTGTCTTCGCCGATCTGAATCTGGGTGTTGGCGATGATGTTGGCGTTGGCACCCGGGTTGCCCAGTGCGCCTGCATAGTTGGCGTCAACGTAGTCGATCAGGCCTTCATCCAGCGGCCAGGCGTTAACTTGGCCTTCCCAGTCATCAATGATGGTGTTGCCGAAGCGAAACACTTCGCTCTGCAGGTAAGGCACACGGGCTTCAACCCATGCAGCGCGAGCGGCTTTCAGAGTGTCGTCGTTGGGCTTGGCCAGGAACGCATCGATAGCGGTTTGCAGTTTTTTGGCAGTGCTTTCAGCATCGCTGTACACGGCGTGAACCATGTCGGCGTAATGCGCAACGACGGCCTTGGCGGCAGCTTCGTCGACTTTGGCTGCGCTGATGTCAGCGGCTGGCGTCGCGGTGCTGGTGGCGGCTGCTGGCGTAGGGGCTGCGGCGGTTTTTTCCTTGTCCTTGTCGCCACAACCGGCGAGTGAGATAGCAATGGCCAGCAGACTGGCGGTTGCCAGAGGCATACGAATCATGGCGAAAATCCTGCTTCGAGAGGTGGGACAAGCGTGCGGCTGCACGCGAAACTGCCACATAATGCGAAAGATATGCATTTTGTGTAAAGAGATACTGTTGGAAATATTTCTTATTTACCGCAGGCCGCACCAGGTCTTTGCCGAATTTTGAAATATGGATTTACATATTGGCGGCCTTGTCACGTTTGGCCTGCTTCAGATAAGCGACCAACTCCCGCGAACCAAGGGGTTTGCTGTACAAATAGCCCTGGCCTTCATGGCAGCCTTCGCCGATGACGTAGGCTTCCTGATCAATGGTTTCAACCCCTTCGGCAATCACCTGCATGCCAAGGCTTTTACCCAGCTGGATGATGGCGCGCACGATAGTGGCATCGTCGCCGTCGTCGATCAGGTCCTGAACAAAGCTTTTATCGATCTTGATTTTGTCCAGCGGCAGGCTTTTGAGGTAACTCAATGACGAATAGCCGGTGCCAAAATCATCAATCGCAATCAACGCGCCGGAGCGGCGAAGGCTCAGCAGGTGTTGGGCAGCGGTGCTGATATCTTTCATCAGGCTGGTTTCGGTGACCTCCAGTTCCAGGCTGCGCGGCGGCAAGCGGTGGCGCTGCAGGAGGTTGTTGACCACTCGCGGCAGTTCGACGTGGTGCAACTGCACCGTGGACAGATTGACCGCCATGCGCAGTTCACTGAAGCCTTGATCATGCCATTCGCGCAGTTGGCGGCAGGCTTCGTCCATTGCCCATTCACCGATGGCAATGATGCTGCCGTTTTTCTCGGCCAGCGGGATAAACAGATCGGGCGGAACCAAGCCGTGTAGCGGGTGTCGCCAGCGCAAGAGGGCTTCGACGCCGACCACCCGGTGGTCGCTGTAACGAATTTGTGGCTGGTAGACCAGGGAGAGCTGGTTGCACTGCAGGGCTTCACGAAGGTCTTTTTCCAGCTCGCGCATACGCCGCATCTCGCGGTCCACGCTGGCAATATAAAACTGATAGCGGTTGCGCGAGTAACTCTTGGCCAGCGTCATGGTTTGCTCGGCTTTTTGCAGCAACTTTTCAGTGGTGTCGCCATCTTCGGGAAACAGCGTGATACCGATAGTGGCGCGCAAGCGGATGTTTTGCTGGTCAAGACAGAAGGGTGATTCAAGGTCATCCAGAATACTCTGGGCCAGTTCGGCAGCTTCGTAGGGCTGTTCGATATGGGCCTGAATCAGCGCAAACTGATCGCCACCCAGGCGTCCCAGAGCGCCCAGGCTTCCACTGTGGGCGCGCAAGCGATCGGCCAGAGCCTGCAGCAGTTGATCGCCCGCTTGATAGCCGAACTGCTCGTTGATGCCTTTGAAGTCGTCCAGCCCCACGCAAAGCACAGCGACGCGGCGTTGCAAACGGCCAGCATCGGTCAGGATTTTGCCTAATTGCCCCTGCAACTGCTGGCGATTGGGCAGGCCGGTCAGAAAGTCATACTGGGCCATGCGCAGCAAGGAACTTTCAGCTTCGTGACGCAAACGGTTGTTGCGTTCAATGGATGCGAGCAACTGGTTGGAAGTGTTGACCCAAACACCCAGTTCATTGTGCTCGTGACCTTTGAGCAGGGGGATCACGTGCTCGCTGGGGCGGTCCGGATTAATACTGGTCAGGTGTCCGATGACTTTGGATAGCGGCTTGGTCAGCAACCACTGATACACCGAATACAGCACCAGCCCCATCAGCAGGGCACGCAACAGTCCGGAGAGCAGCATGACCGCTGAATCGGCCAGTAACCCCTCGCCGTAACTGGCGGTGTCGAGCGTGATGCTCAGGTCGCCGTAGTACTCGCTGTAAGGTCCCTTGCCTACTAGAGGAATACTGAACGTGTGCTCCTGACCCAGAATCATGTCAGTCATCCAGCGGCTGGATGAGTGTTGCAGCGCCCGTGATTTTTCGGCGAGGGCCGTCTCATTGGGATGGCCGATGGACGCGTTGCGCACGGCTCCATCCTGGAACATGCCTTCGATGACCTGCATGGCCATGTCGCGGTCCAGGCTATAAAGCGCTTGAGTCGACGGGTCGCGAAACATGTCCAGGATACGTCCGGCATCTACCGTGACGGCTTGTCGAACCCTGTAGGCGTCAAAGACAATTTGCGCGCAGCTCAATACTCCACCTACGACCACTGCTGACAGCAGTGCGATGCGGAGCAACTTCAGTGACAAGCTGTTCTTGAATTGCAGCTTCAAAGCACTTTTCCCTGTTCCTTGCCGGTATTGCCTGTGGCCTTGTAGGTGGGCGATTCACGACAGGTGCGAAAGCAATAAATACACAACGCTCACAATCGCTACTGTGTCGGTATTTTCACTTCGAACTTGAGGTGCGCTATTAAAATACACAACGCTTTCATACTAGCTGGCCCGGACTCGGCGAGCGGCTCTTTTGAAACTTTAAATCAGACCAAAAAAAACCCGGCAATGCCGGGTTTTTTTACCTGGAGTCAGGCTCAGGCAGTGAAGGCTTTACCTTCGAACTGCTCAGCGACGAACTTCCAGTTAACGAGGTTCCAGAACGCTTCAACATACTTCGGACGTACGTTGCGGTAGTCGATGTAGTAAGCGTGTTCCCAAACGTCGCAGGTCAGCAGCGGGGTGTCGCCGCTGGTCAGCGGGTTGCCGGCGCCGATGGTGCTGGCCAGGGCCAGGGAACCGTCCGCTTTCTTCACCAGCCAGCCCCAGCCGGAACCGAAGGTGCCGATGGAGGTTTTGCTGAATTCTTCTTTGAACTTGTCGAACGAGCCGAAGGCAGCGTTGATGGCATCTGCCAGCGCGCCGGTTGGTTCGCCGCCGGCGTTTGGCGCCAGGCAGTTCCAGTAGAAGGTGTGGTTCCAGACCTGAGCGGCGTTGTTGAAGATACCGCCCGAAGAGGTTTTAACGATCTCTTCCAGGGTTTTGCCTTCGAACTCGGTGCCTGGCACCAGGTTGTTCAGGTTCACGACGTAGGTGTTGTGGTGCTTGTCGTGGTGAAACTCCAGGGTTTCTTTGGAGATGTGCGGCTGCAGGGCATCGTGTGCGTACGGCAGCGGCGGCAATTCGAAAGCCATGATGATTCTCCTAATCAGGTCAGTTGCGATGAGCGCAAGGCCGATCACGGGCGGCCAAACACGCGCCGATGAGTTTTTACTCTTTGCGGCGCAGGGGCTGGATCATAGCACCGGGGTGAAGGCATAACCACGCGACAACTGTGTGGGATAGACGTTTCAGCACTTTTGGCGATGTTTTTGTGACCTGCGCGCAGGCTCAGCCAGAGACGATCAACTGCACCGCCACCGCATACATCATCACCGCCACCAGCAGGTCCAGCACACGCCAGGTATTTGGCCGTGCCAGCCACGGCGCCAGCCATGCGGCGCCCAGTGCCAGGGTGAAAAACCACATCAGCGAAGCACTCGCCGCGCCCACGACATAGGCCCCTGGCACGCTTTGCTGCGCGCCGAGCGAGCCAATCAGCAAAACCGTATCCAGGTACACATGGGGATTGAGCAGGGTGACGGCCAGCGCGCTGAGCATCACGGCCTTGAGCGAGCGTGCAGTCTGGCCGGCGGATTGCTCAAGGCTCGACTTGGCGAACGCACGACGCAACGCCTGCGTGCCGTACCACAGCAGGAACACCGCGCCACCCCATCGCGCCACGCTGAGCAACAACGGGTTCTGCGCCAGGAGGGTCGCCAGGCCAAAGACCCCGGCCGCCACCAGCAGGGCATCGCACACCACACAAAACGCGGCCACGGGCAGATGGTGTTCACGACGCAGGCTTTGAGCGAGGACGAATGCATTCTGGGTGCCGATGGCCATGATCAGGCCGAACGCGACCAACAGGCCATTGAGGTAGCTTTGCCACATAAGAATTACTCGTCGTGTGCAGGCGGGAGAGGGTTGTTGCTGGCTATTGTCCGGCCCTTGGATGTATAAGAAAAACCAATATTGCTGATCGCTCATTAGGAAAACTGATGTTCGACTATAAATTGCTCTCGGCCCTGGCCGCGGTAGTAGAACAAGCCGGCTTTGAACGGGCCGCTCAGGTACTGGGTTTGTCACAATCGGCCATCTCCCAGCGCATCAAGTTGCTGGAAGCGCGCATCGGTCAGCCGGTGCTGATCCGCGCCACGCCGCCGACGCCGACCGAGATTGGCCGGCGCCTGCTCAACCATGTGCAACAAGTGCGCTTGCTGGAGCGTGACCTGCAAAGTGCAGTGCCGGCGCTGGATGACGAGGGGCTGCCCGAACGCCTGCGCATTGCCCTGAATGCCGACAGCCTGGCCACCTGGTGGGCACCGGCGGTGGGTGATTTTTGTGCCGAGCAGCACCTGTTGCTGGACCTGGTGGTTGAGGATCAGACCGTTGGCCTCAAACGCATGCGCGCCGGTGAAGTGGCTGCCTGCCTGTGTGCCAGTGAGCGGCCGGTGGCCGGGGCCCGTAGCGTGCTGCTGGGCGCCATGCGCTATCGGGCACTGGCGAGCCCGGCTTTTATTGCACGGCATTTTCCTGAGGGTGTGAGCCCGGCGTTGCTGTCAAAAACGCCAGCCCTGGTGTTTGGCCCGGATGATTTCCTGCAACACCGCTACCTGGCCGCACTGGGCGTAGACGGTGGATTCGAACACCATTTGTGCCCGTCCTCCGAAGGGTTTATCCGTTTAGCCGAGGCGGGTCTGGGATGGGGGCTGGTCCCGGAGTTACAAGTGCGCGAACAGCTTGAATGCGGACGTCTGGTGGAGCTTTTGCCAGATAAACCCATCGACGTGCCACTGTACTGGCATCATTGGCGTAATGGCGGACAACTACTGAGTCAACTGACTGAGCATTTATCTCGTTCCGCGTCACGGTGGTTAGTGCCTTTGGCCTGATAACCGGCGTTTAAAGAGCAAGCAGCAAGAATTACAGCATTTGGAGTGATTGATGAAGATTCTGGTCACCGGCGCGAGCGGCTTTATCGGGGGACGCTTCGCGCGCTTTGCCCTGGAGCAGGGCTTTGACGTGCGGGTCAGCGGGCGACGGGCTGAGGGTGTTGAACACCTGGTGCGGCGTGGGGCTGAATTTATCCCGGGTGATTTGACCGATGGCTTGCTGGTGCGTGACCTGTGTGTCGATGTCGACGCTGTGGTGCATTGTGCTGGCCATAGGGGCGCCTGGGGGCGTTATCAGGACTTCCACCGTGACAACGTGCTAGTGACCGAGAACGTGGTTGAGGCCTGCTTGAAGCAGCGGGTGCGCCGCCTGGTGCATTTGTCCTCTGCATCCTTGTACTTCGATGGCCGTTCCCACACCGACCTCACCGAAGAACAGTTGCCCAGGCGTTTTCGGCACCCCTATGCCGCGACCAAAAACCTGGCGGAGCAAAAGGTGTTCGGTGCCCAGGAGTTCGGCCTTGAAGTGATTGCCCTGCGTCCGCGGTTTGTCACGGGGGCGGGGGATATGAGCATGTTCCCGCGCTTGTTGAAAATGCAGCGCAAAGGTCGCCTGGCCATCGTGGGCAACGGCCTGAACAAGGTCGACTTCACCAGTGTGCAAAACCTCAACGAGGCGTTGATGAGCAGCTTGTTGAATACGGGGTCGGCCTTGGGCAGGGCCTACAACATCAGTAATGGCACGCCCATCCCGTTGTGGGATGTGATCAATTATGTGATGCGCCAAATGAACGTGCCGCAAGTAACCCGTTATCGCGGCTACGGCCTGGCCTACAGTCTGGGCGCGCTGAGCGAAGTCGGGTGCAAGCTGTGGCCGGGCCAGCCCGAACCGTCACGTTCGCGTTTGGGGGTGCAGATCATGGACAAAGACTTTACCCTCGACATCAGCCGTGCCCGGCATTACCTGGACTACGACCCCAAAGTCAGTCTGTGGGCCGCACTGGATGAGTTCTGTGGCTGGTGGAAAGCTCAGGAATCGCCGTACCGATAAATGCTTGTAACTGAGCGCTATTTTTGAAGGTTTACCATGCGTAACGATGCCCGCGACGACTTTGAACATGTCCCGACCTTGCGCGCCGATGCCCATGATCATGATGAGTTGGCGCCCACGGACGCTGCTCGTGAGCGCACCACGGTTTATTCACGCAATACACCGGTGATCAAGGTCAAGGGTCCGAGTACCGGGCCTTTGTGGACGTTGATCTGTGCCTTGCTGCTTGCCGTGGGCGGGCTTGCCTGGTGGAGCTTTCAGCAGATCTCGCTGATGGAGCAGCAACTGGTGGCGACCCAGGAAAGCTTTGCCCGCATCAGTGAAGATGCGGCGGGGCGGTTGCAGGCCATTTCCGGCAAGGTGGTGGCCAGCGAGTCGAGCATCAACAATGGCAGCGAAGCCCTGAAGTTGCAGATCAAGCAGCTCGAAGAGCAGCTTCTTGAGCAGAGCAAACGTCAGCAGGGTGTTGTGGCGGGGCAGCAGGGCGAGCTGGATCAGCGCTTTGAGCAGATCAATGCGGCGATGGTGCTGCAGGTGACGGCGCAAAAAGAAACCCAGGCCAGGCTCGAAGCCGAGTTGAAAACGTTGGGTGCTGAGTTGTCGACGCTCAAGGCCGGTGTTGCGCAACAGGCTGTAGATGTGGCGGCCCTGAAAAAACAAGGTAATCCGAGTGTGGCGCTCGAGCGTCTGGAACAAGACATGATCGTGCTCAAGAGCGAACTGGAAAACCGCCCGGCACCTGCCCAAGGCGCCAATGCAGCGGAGTTTGACGTGTTTCGCGCCCAGATGACGCGCAACATCAATACCCTGCAAAGCCAGATTCAGAACTTGCAGAAGCAGATCAGCGCCCGCCCGTAAATCGCAACACTGAACGTGTGGGAGCGGGCCTGCCCGCCCCCACACGTCCCACTACTTCGCCTTGTCTTCACGCCCACGCAGCACCTGATTGGGCATCGCCAGCGCTGCAGCCAGCCCCAGCAACGACACCGCCGCGCTGATGGTCAGCAGGTGGCGGAAAGTCAGCAGCAGTTCTGCCCGCAGGCTATCCAGCGCGGGGCCCTGGACCGCGTTCAGGCTGTCGAGCAACACATTCCCCGAGCTGCCTTCACCGATCAAGGGCTGCCCCATGACCGGTGACAGTATCGAGTCGTGCAGCAACGCCAGCAGCAGGGCCGACATCAAGGCGACCCCCATCGCACCGCCCAAGGCGCGAAACAGATTGGTGGTGCTGGTCGCCACGCCAATGTCTTGCTGCTGCACCGAGTTCTGCGCGCCCACCAGCGAGGTTGGAAACTGCATGCCCGAAGCGATCCCGCTGAAAAGCATGAATACGGCGCTCAACAACTCTGCGCTTGGCGGGCTGAAAGCCATTCCGAGGATGGACAGGGGCATCAGCACGGCACCGGCTAAAATCATCGGTTTGTAGTGTCCGGTGACCGAAGTCCTGCGCCCGGCAAAATAGGCCCCGATCGGCAAGCCTATGGCCAGAGGCAGCAGGTGCAGGGCCGCGCTGTCGGCCCCCGCGCCGGTGATGCTCTGATAACGCAACGGCATGAGCACAATCAGGGAAATGGCCTGGAAGCTGGTGAAAAATACCGTGCACCAGCACAGCACCGCATTGCGATTGGCAAACAGGTGCATGGGCAGCAACGGTTCAGTCGTGCGACGTTCATGCCACACAAACAGCCCCAGCGCGATCAGTGCAACCGCCAGAAACCCGGCGACCTGATCATCGCGCCAGCTATGGCCCTGACCGATAAACGTGATGCTCAGCAGCAGCGACGTCAGGCCCACGATCATCAGCATCGTGCCCAAGTAGTCAATAATCGGTTTGCGTTGCGGGACAGGTAGCCCGACCAGCGTGCGATAGGAGATCCACCAGGCCGCGAGACCCAGGGGCAAATTGATTAAAAATACCCAGCGCCACGACAGATACTCGGTCATGTAACCGCCCAGTACCGGCCCCGCGACGCTGGCCAGGGCATACATGCTGCTGAAGTAGCCCTGATAGCGACCTCGTTCGCGTGGTGGAACGATGTCGCCGATGATTGCCTGGCTCACCGATATCATCCCGCCAGCACCAATCCCCTGAATGATCCTTGCCAGGACCAACTGCTCCATGTTCTGCGCGAGCCCGCAAAACAGCGAGGCGAGGGTAAAGAGCCCCATGCCGAACAGCATCAGGCGCCTGCGCCCGTACAAGTCGCCGAGCTTGCCGTAGATTGGCACGGCCACTGTCATGGCCACCATATAGCCCGAAATCACCCACGCGAGCTGGCTGACATCCTTGAACTGGGCGGAAATGGCGGGCATGGAGACGGCGACAATGGTTTGATCCAGCGCCCCCAGGAAAATCGCCAGCATCAGGGCGATCAGGATGCTGCGAATATCAGGCTTGGTCTGGGGCGGCTGATTCAAACTGGTCACGAAAACACCTTTGGGCGGCAAACCTATGGCGGAATGCCGTTAGTCTACTCGATAGCCTGCTATTCGATAGCCTCGTAAGGGAGCCCCACGTAATTTTCTGCAATGGTCGTGCGCCCCGCCCGGGAGTCGACGAAGTACGCCAGTTCACTGTCAGCAATACGCTGGCTAAAGCCGTCACTGTCGGGGAAACGGTGCAACATCGAGGTCATCCACCACGAGAACCGTTCAGCCTTCCAGACGCGCCTCAGGCACACCTCGGAATAGCGTTCCAGCAGATCGGTGCGACCTTCGCCGTAGACCTTGAGCAGAATATTGAACAGCGTGCTCACATCGCTGGCGGCCAGGTTCAAACCCTTTGCTCCGGTCGGCGGCACGATATGCGCGGCGTCGCCCACTAGAAACATGCGCCCGAACTGCATCGGCTCGACCACAAAACTGCGCAGTGGCGCGATGCTTTTTTCGATGGACGGCCCGGTGATCAAGCGCTCAGCCAACGCCTTGGGCAAGCGGGTTTTCAGCTCGTCCCAAAAGCGTTGATCAGACCAGTCCTCGACCTTTTCCTGTGCCGGGACCTGCAGGTAATAACGGCTGCGGGTAGCCGAACGCTGGCTGCACAGGGCAAAGCCGCGTTCGTGTTTGGCATACACCAGTTCGTCGTTGACCGGCGGCGTATCGGCCAGTACGCCGAGCCAGCCGAAGGGATACACACGTTCGAAGATTTTCAGGACATCACTGGGAATCGACTGACGCGCCACGCCGTGAAAACCATCGCAGCCGGCAATGTAATCGCAGTCCAGGCGCCAGCTTTCGCCCTCTTTATCGAATGTGACGTACGGCGTATCGGTTTTCATCCCGTGGGGTTGAACGTTGCTGGCGCTGTAGAGGGTCTGCGCCCCGGCTTCCTCCCGAGCGGCCATCAGATCGCGGGTCACCTCGGTCTGGCCGTAGACCATCACCGTTTTGCCGCCGGTCAGGCCTTTGAGGTCGATATGCACCTGACGATCATCCAGAGCCAGTTCAAAGCCGTCATGCACAAGCCCTTCTGCGTCCATGCGCTGACTGACACCGGCCTGGCGCAACAGGTCGACCATGCCTTGCTCCAGCACTCCGGCACGAATCCGCCCCAGGACGTATTCGCCGGTCTGGCGTTCGATGATGACGTTATCGATACCGGCGTTATGCAGCAGTTGACCCAGCAGCAGGCCTGAAGGACCGGCGCCGATAATAGCGACTTGAGTTCTCATTATTGTTCTCTCGCGCAGCCTCGTCCGCAGGGAACGAGTGGGTTCTTATTAATTTATGCTTGTATTTTTCGCTTGCGAGAGAAGCAATAGAAGGTGATAAACACGTTAATACCGGTACTTTTCGCTAATCAGTGCGATTATCGGCCTTCAGGAATGACTTCAGAACGGGCGCCCATGAACCCTTCAATCCCGGTGTTCAAGCTGTACGGCGAGCAGCAGGACTGGCTTGGCCCCGACCTGTTGCACTGCGAAACCATCTCGCTGCGCAGCCGCGTCCACGACTGGGAAATCCATCCCCATCGGCATGCCGACCTGTGCCAGTTGCTCTATGTCCACACGGGCAGGGCGCGGGTTGAAGTCGAAGGCCAGTTTCATGTTCTGGAGCAATCCGCCATCCAGATCATCCCGCCGCTGTCTGTACACGGGTTTCAGTTTTCGCCGAACGTCGAGGGCTTTGTGCTGACGCTGGCAGCTCCCTTGGTGGCTCAACTGCAAGCGCAGCTGGGCGGATCAGTGAGCTTGCTGCAACGGGTCGCCAGTTACCCGGCTGGCAAGGATCGCGATTACCTCAACAACCTGTTCAGTGAGCTGCAAAGTGAGTATGTCGGCGCGCAACCCGCCCGCGACATGCTCTTGCAATCGCTGATCAGTGTGCTGCTGGTGTGGGTCACTCGCCAGGTGATTCAGCGCCGTGAAGCCAAGCAGGTGCCATCACGGGGGCGTGAGTACCTGAGCGTGTTCAATCAACGGGTCGAGACACAGTTTTGCGAGCAACCGAATGTCGAGCAACTGGCGCATCAGGTGGGCATTTCAGTGGCGCACCTGAACAGTATCTGCCGCGAGCTGGCGGGGCAGTCGGCGTTGCAGATCATCCATCAACGGATTTTGCTGGAGGCAAAGCGGCATTTAATTTACACGCCGATGACCATCAGCGAGGTGGCTGACAGTCTGGGCTTTGCTGACCCGGCGTATTTTGCGCGGTTTTTCCGGCGCCTGAGCGGAACATCGCCCAGCGCCTTTCGAACAGGTCGGGCTGACGGCATCAGCCCGGCCTGATGCTCCGGGGCTTCCTTACCTCAGAGCGCTGAACAGGGCATTGCAGTGCGCGCCATTGCAACTGGCGATCAATCCGGATGCTTGCCGGGTTTGCTCAGCGCGGTAGCAAGCGCCTGCAAACAGTACAGCGGCAGCGAAAACGACAAACACGGTCATGTATCTTGTTTTTGTTTTAGTAGTCATGGCATTTGCTCCCTGACGTCACAGGCTTGAGGCTAGTTCAGACTTAGGTTCTTGCCATGCCAGTTGTACGAGGGGTTGTGCCCGATTTCATCCTTCAAATGGACTAGATGCGCCAGCGACTACGGGGCTCGGTTTACAAGTCTTTATCCCACGCCGGTTCATCGGTGAAGCGTTCGGCGAGAAAGTCGAGCATGCTGCGCAAGGTTGCAGGCATGTGTTTGCGTGAGGCATACACCGCGTAAATGTTCATCAGGCGCGGTTCTGCTTCGGGCAGCAGGCGCACCAGTTCACCGCGTTGCACATACACCCCGGCCTGGTAGCTGGGCAGCAGCGAAACCCCCGCACCCGCCAGAGTGGCGCTCAACAAGGTGCTGGCTTCGTTGGCGCTGATGTTGCCTTGTACCGGGACCGACACGTCCTCACCGTGGTGGGTGAAGTGCCACAGGCTCTTGCCGTAGTAGGAGTGGGTCAGGCAGTTGTGTCGGCTCAGTTCGTCGACCTGCTGCGGCGCCGGGCGTTCGCGCAGATACGCCGGGGATGCACAGAGCACCGAGCGACAAACGGTAAGCTTGCGGGCGATCAGGCTCGGGTCCAGGTCATTGCTGGTGCGAATCGCCAGGTCGATGCGCTCGTCTACCAGATTCACCGTGCGGTCGAGCATCTGCAGATCAATGCTGACCTGCGGATAAAGCCGTACGTAGTCAGTCACTGCCGCAGCCAGTTGCGCCTGTCCGAACGAGGTACTGACACTGATGCGCAGCAATCCCCGTGGTGCATCGGTGGGCGCATCCACGGCGGCCTGCATGTCGTCAGCCAGCTCCAGCAGTTGTCGGCAGCGGGGCAGGGTCTCATTGCCCGCAGCAGTCAGGCTCAACTTGCGCGTGGTGCGGTGCATCAAGCGTGCACCAACCCATTCTTCCAGCTCCGCCAGATACCGTGACACCACCGGGCGTGACAGATCCAGATGATCGGCCGCCGCTGACTGGCTGCCGAGGTCGACAACGGTAACAAACACACGCATTGCAATAAGACGATCCATGATCTGCCCGATATCTGAAACAAACTATGTTCAAGCATCGCATTTTTAGTCCGCGATCGTGCAACTAAGCTCTGTCTATCGCCGACCCTGGCCACTGACTCAGGAATCACCCATGACTGGATTTTCGACCCTTCGCCGTTTTGTCCTCAGCGCTGTTGTGCTGGGCTTTGCAGCCCATGCTGCCGCTCAGGCACCGTTGACCCTGGACGTGTACAACCCTGGAGAGGCGGCGATTTTTCCCGTGTCTTCGGTGCTGGTCAGTGGTGACAAGGACGCCATTCTGGTCGATGCCCAGTTCGGCAAGGCCCAGGCCCAGCAGGTGGTCGACAAGATTCGCGCCAGCGGCAAAAACCTCACCACGATCTACATCAGCCACGGCGACCCGGACTACTACTTTGGCCTTGAAACCCTGACCCAGGCATTCCCCGACGCGAAGGTCGTGGCCTCGGCGCCGACGGTTGCACATATCAATGAAACCAAAGATGCCAAGCTGGCCTTCTGGGGTCCGAAAATGGGCGCCGATGTACCGGGCAAAGTGATCGTGCCGCAGGTTCTCAAGGGCAATACCCTGGACCTTGAAGGGCGTGAGCTGGATGTGGTCGGCCTCACCGGGCGCCAGCCGGATCGCACTTTCGTATGGATTCCATCACTCAAAGCCGTGGTCGGTGGTGTGGTAGTGGCCGACAACCTGCACGTATGGATGGCCGACACCCAGACCCCGCAATCGCACAAACAGTGGCTGGCCACCCTCAAGCGCATCGACAGCCTGCAGCCTAAAGTCGTGGTGCCGGGTCATTACCTGGGTGAAAGCGATCGCTCGTTGAAGGCCGTGTATTTCACCCGCGACTACATCAAGGCGTTTGACGAAGAAGCCCTCAAGGCCAGCAATTCGAGCGAACTGATCGCCGCCATGAAAAAACGCTACCCGGACCTGGGCGAAGCGTCCTCGCTGGAGCTCAGTGCCAAAGTGGCCAAGGGCGAAATGAAGTGGTGAAAGATCCCAACGTTATTCCCAACACACTGGAGAGCGTCATGAGCAAAATTGCAATTATCGGAGCGACTGGTCGTGCCGGCAGCCAACTGCTGGAAGAAGCCCTGCGCCGCGGTCACAGCGTTACGGCTATTGCCCGCAACGCTTCCAAATTGGGTGAGCGTGCCGGTGTCGTGACCAAGGACGTCGACATCAACAATGGCCAGGCCCTGCAAGACGCAGTGGCGGGGCATGACGTGGTGCTCAGCGCGGCACATTTTTCGACCCAGCCAGCCTCGACTATTATCGATCCGGTAAAAAAAGCTGGCGTCAAACGCCTGCTGTTTGTTGGCGGCGCGGGTTCCCTGTTGTTGCCTGATGACAGCAAAGTCATCGACAGTCCGGGTTTTCCCGAAGAGTACCGCGCGGAGGCCTCGGCTGGCTGTGTGTACCTCGACACCCTGCGCGCCGAAAAAGACCTGGACTGGAGTTTCCTGTCGCCGTCTGCCGAGTTTGTCGAAGGTGAACGCACAGGCACGTTCCGCTTGGGTGTAGACCACCTGCTGATCAGCGCTGAAGGCAAAAGCTGGATCAGCTTTGCTGACTTCGCCATCGCCATGCTGGATGAAGTCGAACAACCCAAGCATTCCCGCCAACGGTTCACAGTGGGGTATTGAGCCTTACGGTTGGGGGCAACTGCGCCATTTCGCGCTTCGCCCCTTGCCTGTGGATTCGATCAAGCCTTCAGCTTTCAACGTTCGTAACACCAGGCGCACCGTGTCCTCTGAGACGGGCATGGCATCGCAGGCTTCGTGTATTAGCGACAAGGCGTCCCGATAGCCGGCAATCTCCTGCTCGGAGCGATTTTTGTAGCTTCAGGTTATCCGTGGCGTATTAATCCACGGCTGATCAGTATCCCTTGCCTGTTTCACCAGCCAATCCAGCAATTCGCGCAGCGGTGCGGACGGTTCGTTGCGCGCAGAACACACCAGCAGGTAGGCGGCGCCGGTCCGTACTTTGAAGTCAAAGGGCATGGCCAGTCGGCCTGCCTTGAGGTCATCCCCTATCAGTGACCAGTCGCCTATGGCGACACCGTTGCCCTGGGCGGCTACGGTCATGGCCAGATCCAGGGTGTCGAAGTACTGGCTCTTGCAGATCATCGACACATCTCCCCCCGCCGCAGCCAGCCAGTTGATCCAGTCCTGTTGATCACGGCTGGGGTGCAGCAGGGTGTGGTGTGCAAGGTCGTTCAGGTGGTTGATGGCGTTGCTGCCGTCCAGCAGGTGCGGGGCGCATACCGGGGTCAGTTGTTCGTCGAACAGGTGCTGGCCTTCGCGCTTGGGCCCCGGCTGCGGGCTGTAGATCACGGCGGCATCGAAAGCCTCGCGACGAAAGTCCACCCCGTGCTGCACGCTGCTGGTCAGTTCCACCGGCACGTCGGGGCGCAGTTCTTGCCAGTGCAGCAACTTGGGCAGCAGCCAGCGCAGCATGCAGGTTGGGGCCTTGATCTGCAGCGGGGTACGGCGAATGCTGGCGTACTCGACTGCCTCGCCGATCATGTCGAACACCTGCTCGATCCGCGGATACAGCGCCTGGCCCTGTTCGGTCAGGCTCAGGCCGCGAGCCTGGCGATGAAACAGCGCATACCCCAGGTGCTCCTCAAGCCCGGCAATTTGCCGGCTCACCGCCCCCTGGGTGATGTGCAACTGCTCACCGGCACGGGTGAAGTTGCAACATTGAGCCGTGATCAAAAAAGTATGCAGTGCGGGAAGTGGCGGTAGGCGTTTCATCAGTGGTCAGCCATGAGTCCAGGACATGGCTAGTATGAGCACGTTTGCGTTGTGCGCACCACAGCCGACCGCTTCAATGGTTCATTCCCGAACAAGAAGAGGAGCAGGACACATGGCGACGTGCGGCGAAGTATTGGTCAAGTTGCTGGAGGCGTACGGGGTCGAGCAGGTGTTCGGCATCCCCGGCGTACACACCGTTGAACTGTACCGCGGGCTGGCAGGGTCCAGGATCAGCCACGTCACCCCGCGTCACGAGCAGGGTGCCGGTTTTATGGCTGACGGCTATGCCCGTACCAGCGGCAAGCCCGGTGTGTGCTTCATCATTACCGGCCCCGGCATGACCAATATCACGACTGCGATGGGCCAGGCTTATGCGGATTCGATTCCGATGCTGGTGATTTCCAGTGTGCAGTCGCGCAGCCAGTTGGGCGGGGGGCGTGGCAAGTTGCACGAACTGCCGAATCAGGGAGCGCTGGTGGCTGGCGTGGCGGCGTTTTCCCACACCCTGATGTCGGCGGCAGAGTTGCCGGGCGTTCTGGCGCGGGCATTTGCGCTGTTTCAGGCCGGTCGCCCAAGGCCTGTGCATATCGAGATTCCCCTGGACGTACTGGTGGAAAACGCCGACGCATTGCTTGCCAGTCACCCTGTCAGCATTGCCCGGCCAGGGGCTTCGCCTGCGGCCATCGAGCAGATGAGCCAGCGCTTGACCCATGCCAAACGGCCGTTGATTCTGGCGGGTGGCGGCGCGATAGAGGCGGCCCCCGCGCTGCTAAAACTGGCGGAGCGACTAAGCGCCCCGGTGGCCCTGACCATTAATGCCAAGGGCATGCTGCCTTCGGATCACCCCCTGTTGATTGGCTCGACCCAATCACTGGTTGCGACACGGGCGCTTGTGGCCGAGGCGGACGTGGTGCTGGCCATTGGCACCGAACTGGCCGAGACCGATTACGACGTGACCTTTGCTGGCGGTTTTGAGATCCCTGGCGCCTTGTTGCGCATCGATATCGACCCGGATCAGACCGTGCGCAACTACCCGCCCACCCTGGCCCTGGTAGCCGATGCGAACCTGGCCGCCCAAGCCTTGCTGTCGAGCCTTGCTCAAGTGCCGCCACGGCAGGCGGACTGGGGCTCAGAGCGGGTCAGTCGCCTCAAGGCGCAACTGGCCACTGAGTGGGATGCGCCGACCCGGGCCCAAACCCATTTCTTGCAGGCTGTGTTCGATGTGCTGCCGGATGCGGTGTGTGTAGGTGATTCAACCCAGCCGGTGTACACCGGCAACCTGACCTTCAACCTCGAGCAGCCGCGTCGCTGGTTCAACTCATCAACCGGCTACGGCACCCTGGGTTATGCCCTGCCAGCGGCAGTCGGTGCCTGGTTGGGCCGTCGGGCAGAGGGGAAAGCGGGTGGCCCGGTCTTGTGCCTGATCGGTGATGGAGGGTTGCAATTCACCCTGGCTGAACTGGCCAGTGCAGTTGAGGCACGCACACCGATAATCGTGTTGCTGTGGAACAACCAGGGCTACGGCGAAATCAAAAAATACATGCTCAATCGCGCCATCGAGCCCGTGGGCGTCGACATTTACACTCCGGACTTTATCGGTGTGGCCAAGGCGTTGGGGTGTACCGCGCAGACGGTCGAGGGCGAAGCGCAATTGCGCGCAGCCCTGGCCAGTGCCGCCGACCGCCAGGGCCCCAGCGTGATTGAAGTCGATGAGTGGCACTGGCAGCAATCGCTCACGCTATAGGCTCATGCGCAGGCGCGCCAGATCCCGCACCGGTGGCGCGCCGAACTGACGGCTGTACTCGCGGCTAAATTGCGACGGGCTTTCATAGCCCACGCGATAGCCCGCTGCCGATGCATCCAGGCCCTCACTGAGCATCAGCCGCCGCGCTTCGTTGAGGCGCAATTGCTTTTGGTACTGCAGTGGGCTCATGGCGGTCATGGCCTTGAATCGATGATGCAGCGTCGACACGCTGAGATTGGCCTCCCGTGCCAGGCTGTCGATGCGCAGCGGCTGTTCAAAGTTACCGTTAAGCCAGGAAATCGCCCGGCTGACGCGATGGTTTTGACTATTTTCGCTGGCGATTTCATACAGGCGGTGGCCCAGGGGGCTGCGCAATAGCCGGTACAAAATCTCACGGCGAATCAGTGGCGCAAGCATGGCGATATCTTTGGGGGTGTCGAGCAGGCGTGTCAGGCGCAGCAATGCGTCGAGCATCGGCGGGTCAATGGGCTCAACGTAAAGGCCCCGTCCGGTCGGTCGCGACGGCACGCCCATGGGGCCCGCATCGCTGATCAGGGTGGAGATTTGCGCAGGATCAATATCCAGGCGCAAGGCCAGTACCGGGTGTTCGGGGGATATTTCCAGCACCCTGCCGCTGATCGGCATCGACACAGACACCACCAGATAATTGAGCGGGTCGTAGGCGAAGTATTCATCCGCCAGCCGCACCTCTTTACGACCCTGGGCCATGATGCACAGCGCGGGTTTGGGCAGGCTGGGGGCAAAATCGCTGGGTTGGCTGTAACGGGACACAAACAGCGCCTCGACACCGGTATCGAATGAGCCGTCTTCAGGAGCGTGGCGGTAAATCAGGTCTGCCAGTTCCACGCGCTGTTTTTCAAGTGCGGGGTCGAGCGCGGGCCGCGGCGGTTCCAGCAGTGACATAGGTCGCATCCTCATTAAAGCAACAGGGCAGGTACAGCTTAAGTTTGTGCAAGGCCAAGGGGTAGCCGATTTCTGCCGTTGTCTTGCCTGATCCTGTCATTGCCAACACTCATGTGCCTGCCAAACCCGTTGCAGACGTACAGCCTTGCTCAAAAAGCCAAAGGCGAGGCAGACGGTTCAAGTGCGCAATCAGAAGGGGAATTAACGAGGTTTTGCAGAATCGTGCAAGCCTGGGGCAGGAATCGACTAACGGTCACGGGGGCTGGCCTTTAAGCTTTGAACCTCTCCCTGACACCCTTTTCCTTTGTGGAGGCCAGCATGCCCCAGTCCAATGCCGTCAGTCATATGACCCTGGTTCGCGCCCGCGCAGGGTGTTCGGTCCAGGTCCAGGCGTGCCTGAGCCAACTGATTGAACCGACCCTGCAGACGCCCGGGTGCCTGCACTTCGCCTTGCAGCATTGCCAGAGCGATCCGCTGCTGTGGCAGGTCGCGGGCTATTGGCAGGATGAAACCTCGATGCAGGCGTATTTCAACTCATCGCTCATGGATGTTTACGGCGTGCTGGTCTACCAGCAGGTGGTGGATAGCCTCGATTTCAAGACCTTCAACGATGCGAGCGGGTTGAACAGGTAGAATGCCGGTTTTTCCATTGGCCGGGAGTTGAAGCATGGCGCGTAAAGAGTTTGCACATTTTGAAGCGGTATCAGCCGTGGTTCCGGTTGAACCCGGGATTTACCACGCAGCGATTGCAGTCAAAGCCTTGTACGAAGGTGGAGCACCGCGCTTTCACAAAGTACTGATCGAGCAAACGTTCAAAACAGCGACCGCCGCCGATGCTGCTGCCGCGCAACAACTTGAAGCCCTGCAGGGCGTCACTGAAGACGCCGAACTGGTCTGGTAGTTGTAGGTTTGTTGAGGTTTGGTTGTGGCTCACAACCAAACCTCAACAGGCCCTAACGCGGGCGATGCATTTTGAACAGTGCTTCGGGGCCTAGCTGGAAGTAATCCGCCGGGCCGCCACCGCGTAAAATCGGTTCGGCGGCTGCGGTGTCGTAAATCCCGTCTTTAAGCAGGTGTCTGGCGATATGTACAGCCACCACCTCACCCAGAATCAGCCAGCTTGGCACCAGTGCCTTGTCTGCGCGTTGCAGCTGGATGATCTGCGTGACCTTGCACTCAAACGATACCGGCGTTTCGGCCACGCGCGGCACACTGATCACCCGCGAAGCTGCAGTTGTCAGGCCTGCCAGTTCGAACTCATTCACCTCGGGGCCGACCATGGCGCAGCTTTGGTTCATCGCTTCGGCCAAGGGACGTGTGGCCAGGTTCCAGACGAACTCGCCGGTTTGCTCGATGTTATTGAGGCTGTCTTTGCGGCCCACACTGCAAAACCCGATGATCGGCGGGATGTAGTTAAACGCGTTGAAAAAGCTGTAGGGAGCAAGGTTCAGCCGGCCTTGGGCATCCTGAGACGAAATCCAGCCAATCGGACGCGGGCCAACGATGGCGTTGAACGGATCGTGGGGCAGGCCGTGGCCTTGGGAGGGTTCATAAAAATGAATATCGTCATGCATGGGAGTAGTCCGCAAACGGCTGATATAGAGCCCCTATAGTGCAAGGCCTTGGGGCTGATTACAAAAGCGGCTACGGGTTTTCGCAATTTTCTTTCCCCCAGAAACGACTAAGCCCGGCCAGGGCCGGGCTGAAGTGCCTCCTTCAGGTGTTAGCTGAAAAGGGCGCCATTGGTGCGATCGTAACCATCCGAGGCAAAGGTATCCGAATGGGTACGGCTGAAGCCGTCTTCTGCGAAGGTGGCCGAGCCAGTTTTGTCGAAGCCGTCTTCTGCGAAGGTAGCCGAGCCGGTTTTGTCGAAGCCGTCTTCTGCGAAGGTGGCCGAGCCGGTTTTGTCGAAGCCGTCTTCAGCAAAAGTAGCCGAGCCGGTGCGATCAAAGCCATCAGCGGCAACGGCGGCCGAACCTGTGCGGCTGAAGCCGTCTTCAGCAAAGTTCGACGAGTGAGTACGGTCGAAACCATCGGCGGCAAAAGCATTGAAAGCCAGGGCAGAGAAGGCGGCAGCGAGGATCAATTTGGTTTTCATGATGAAGCTCCTTGTTTCGTGTTTGAGATGTTCAGTGGGTATGGGTTTAAGACTACGCCGATTAATTTGATTAAAAAGCGCAAAAAATAGCGATAAATAATCGATTTATTCGATGTGTATGCCCGCGCAAAAACAGGTCAACGGGTGTCTGCTCTTGCGTTTGGTGACGATTCACATCAGCCAGCGATAGAGGTCTTGCTGAAATGGATAGTGGCCTAACAGTGTTAACTGACTATTAAGTCAGATAACGCTGACGCACTTAGTAGAGAGGGAGGGGCTTTGGAGGGGGCAGGCAGGAAGGTGTTGCAGATGCAACCAGCCCCGTGTGGGGCTGGTTGGGGCGGGGCTTAGTCTGTTTCGATACGCGAGTGCTTGCGGGTGTCTTTCATGGTGGCGTACACCGCCAGCGAGCACGCGATACAGGCGGTCACGTACCAGTAGTAACCGGTTTCCATGCCTGCGCTCTTGAACCACAGCGCAATGTATTCAGCGGTACCACCGAAGATCGACACGGTCAGTGCGTAAGGCAAGCCTACGCCCAGTGCGCGGATTTCTGTCGGGAACAGTTCAGCTTTCACCACGGCGTTGATCGAGGTGTAGCCGCTGACAATGATCAACGCGGCCATGATCAGGAAGAACGCGCCCCACCAGGTGGTGATGGTGTGCAGGGTGGTGAGGATTGGCACGGTGAACAGGGTGCCCAGCACGCCGAAGGCGATCAGGATTGGACGACGTCCGATCTTGTCCGACAGAGCGCCCACCAATGGCTGAATGCACATGAACAGGAACAGTGTGGCGGCCGAAATGGTGGTGGAGTCCGAGATGCTCATCCCCACCGTGTTCACCAGGTATTTCTGCATGTACGTGGTGTAGGTGTAGAACGCCAGCGTACCGCCCATGGTCAGGCCGACGACGGTCATCAGCTCTTTAGGGTGGCGCATCAAGGTGCGCATGGCGCTTTCTTTAGGCTTGACCCGGACCTTTTTGAACGACTCGGTTTCTTCCATGCCACGACGCAGATACAGCGCGACCACGGCGCACAGGGCACCGATCACAAACGGAACGCGCCAGCCCCAGCTGTACAGCTGTTCTTCGGTCAGGGTCTGTTGCAGAACGATCAATACACCCAGGGCGATGAGCTGACCCGAGATCAGGGTTACGTACTGGAAGCTGGAGAAAAAGCCACGACGTTCCTTGGTCGCCATCTCGCTGAGGTAGGTTGCCGAGGTGCCGTACTCGCCACCCACGGACAACCCTTGCAGCAAACGGGCGAAGACCAGCAGCACCGGTGCCCACACGCCAATGGTTTCATAACCTGGCGACAGAGCGATGACCAGCGAGCCGAAGCACATCAGCAGCACCGAAGCCATCAGTGCGGCTTTACGGCCTTTGCGGTCAGCGTACAGGCCCATCAGCCAGCCGCCGATCGGGCGCATCAAAAAGCCTACGGCGAAGATGGCCGCGGTATTGAGCAATTGTGCGGTGGTGTCGCCCTTGGGGAAAAAGGCCTTGGCGAAGTACAGCGAGAATGCGGCGTAGACGTACCAGTCGTACCACTCGACCATGTTGCCGACGGAGCCACTGAAAATCGATTTGATACGGCTTGAGGTGGTCTTTTCTTTGGGGGCCGCAGACGCGGAACCGGCAGGCAGGGTGCTGGAGTTATCCATTGAATGGATCCTTCTTTCATTGTTTTTTTATAGCGCGTCAAAACGCGAGCTTGCAGGGCTATAGCAGGAGTTGTGCCAAGGCTGCAGGGCCCGGTTTACAAGGGGGGAGGGTGGTGAGTGAGCGGGAATCCGCTGGTTTGCAGGTGCGTCATAGGCAAGAATCCGCCTATCTGACAAGTATTGCAGGCCCTGACTCTTGTGGGAGCGGGCTTGCTCGCGATGGCATCACTCCGGTTTACCTGAGCCACCGCGCCGTCCGAATCGCGAGCAAGCCCGCTCCCACAGAGGCAGGAATCGCTTAACTGCTCCCCAAAAACGCCTCGCGCACCAGCCCATGACGCTGCATTTTTTCATTGAGGGTACGGCGCGGCAGTTGCAGCTCATTGAGCACTGCTTTGATATCACCTTTATGTCGGGTCAGCGCAGCACGCAGGCATTGCGCCTCAAAGGCTTCCTGTTGCGCCACCAGTGATTGCCCTGTTTCAGGGTCGTCCAGTTGCGGTTCGCTCAAGCCCAGTACGTCCCGCTCGGCAACGTTGGCCAGTTCGCGCACATTGCCCGGCCAGTCGTGGCTCAGCAAACGGGACAGTTGTGGCCCGCTCAGCGGTTGTGCGCTGCGCCCCAGGCGTTCGCCGGCACTGTGTGAAAAGGCGTCGTACAGCAATGGAATATCTTCTCGGCGCTCGCGCAACGGTGCCAGGCGCAGTTGCGCCACGGTCAGTCGATAGGCCAGGTCTTCGCGAAAACGCCCGGCGCGGGCTTCTTCGAGCAAGTCGGGTTTGGTGGCGGCAATCACCCGCAGGTTCACGCTGATGCTCTGGTTGGAGCCCAGGCGCTCCAGCTTTTGCTCTTGTAGCACTCGCAGCAATTTGGCTTGCTGGGCCAAGGGCATGCTTTCGATTTCATCCAGAAACAAGGTCCCGCCATCGGCGTACTCCAGCTTGCCGATGCGCTTGCCCAGCGCCCCGGTAAATGCCCCGCTTTCGTGACCGAACAGCTCGGCTTCAAACAACTGCTCGGGGATGGCGGCGCAGTTGAGCGCCACGAAAGGTTTGTCGGCACGGGGGCCAAAATCATGCAGGCAGCGGGCGACCAGTTCCTTGCCGCTGCCGGTCTCGCCACGAATCAACACATTGACCGGCAGTGGCGCCAGCTCCAGCACCTGACGGCGCAAGGTCTGCAAGCTGCGCGACACACCCAGCAAGCGCCCGTCGATCAGTTCGCGCAGGTCAGCCTGTTCGTGCAAACGACGGTTTTCGAGTACCAGCTGGCGCTTTTCCAGGGCTCGACGCAGGCTGCTCAGCAGTGCTTCGGGGCTGAAGGGTTTTTCGAGAAAGTCGTAAGCACCCTCGCGCATGGCCTCGACGGCCATCGGGACATCACCGTGGCCTGTCAGCAAAATCACCGGCAAGTCAGCATCCAGTTGCTGCAATCGGGTCAGCAACGCAAGGCCGCCCATGCCCGGCATGCGCACATCACTGACAATCACCCCGGCAAAATGCGCAGGCAGTTGAACCAGGCAGTCTTCGGCGCAGCTGAACAACTGCACTTCAAAGCCGCTCAGACTCAGCCATTGCTCCACGGCATTACGAATACTGGCCTCGTCATCGACCACGATCACCGAGTTGAGCATGTTTCACATTTCCTGTGCGATGGGCAGCGTCAGCGTGAATTGTGCGCCATCGGCCCGGTTGCAGGCGGTCAAGCGACCGCCGATTTCGTGAACAATGGCGTAAGACACCGCCAGGCCCAAACCTAATCCGTCACCCACCGGTTTGGTGGTGAAGAACGGATCGAAGATTTTACCCAGATGTTCCTCCCTGATCCCGCCCCCGCTGTCGCTGACCGTCAAGTGCCATAGTTGTTGATTGGCCTCGATGCGGATTTCCAGGTGTTTGCGCGGTGTGTCGAGCATGGCGTCAAGGGCGTTGCGCAGCAGGTTGATCAACACTTGCTCCAGACGGATCGCATCGCCGCGTACCCAGGCCGGGCGAATCAGATTGATCGTCAGCTCTATGGCTTCTTCCTGAAGGCGCGGCTCCAGCAACTGCAGGGCCTGATCGACCACGGTTGCCAGGTCCAGGCGCTCGCGCAAACCGCTGGGGCTCTGGCGGGCATAAGTCTTTAAATGGCCGGTGAGTGCGGCCATGCGCTTGAGCATCTGCTCCAACGGGTCCAGGGCTTTATAGGCATCGTCGATACGGCCGTGATCCAGCAACAGACGCAAGGTCGCCAATTGCATGCGCTGGGCGGTCAGGGGCTGATTGATCTCGTGGGCCAGCGCCGCCGACATTTGCCCCAGTGCCGCGAGTTTGGCTGATTGCACCAGGCTATCTTGCGCAGTGCGCAAATCTCGGGTGCGGGCTTCGACCAGTTGTTCAAGCTCCTCACGATTACGCTGGCGCAAACGCCCCAGTCGCCAGCGCTGGAATAAAAATAGCCCCAGAAACACCAGCGTCAGCCACAAGCCAATCGCCGCCAGTGCGGCGTTGCGACTGTCTTCCGCGGCGGTGACGGGACGGCGTAGCAGGTGCAGCGTCCAGCCTTCTGCGCTCAGTGGCAACGACCCCCATAGATAATCTGCCTGACCGTCGGGACCGTCGACGCGGGTCAGGGAGCTGGCTTCATCAAAGCTGCGCAGGGTGTGGGTTTTCATCAGCGTCAGGGGTTGATCGTGGTACTGGCGCGTGGCGGAAATTTCGCTGCGATCGCTGTCACTCAACGGTCGCAACAGGCGATAGCGCCAGCCGGGTTGGTTGGCAATAAACACAATGCCCCGGGCGTCGCTGACCAGCAGGGTGTCGTTGCCGTGGCTCCATTCACGCTCCAGTTGCGGGAATTCAAGCTTGACCACCATCGCCCCCAAGAACCTGCCGTCGGCATCGAGCACCGCGCTGGACAGAAAGTACCCCGGTATTCCACTGGTCACGCCCACGGCATAAAAGCTGCCGCTGCCCTGGCTGCGGGTCTGCTTGAAATAGGGCCTGAAGCCATAGTTATGGCCCACATAGCTGTTGGAGGTATTCCAGTTGCTGGCGGCGACGGCCAGGCCGGTGCTGTCGAGCAACTCCAGGGTGGAAGACTGGGCCGCACCGTTGATGCGTTCGAGCTTTTCATTGAGTGCGGCCTGTACGTGCCCGGTCAGGGGCTTGCTTAAGGCCGACACCAGCTCCGGGTCCAGTGCCAGTACGGCGGGCAGGGCGCGATAGCGCTCAATCAGCGTGTGCAGCGAGTTGGCATACAGGTTCAGTTGTTCGGGGCCGCGGCGGGCGCTCTCTTCCAGCGCATGACGTTCGGCCTGGCGCATAGCCCAGCCGCCAGCCAGAGCCGCTCCGGCCAGAATCAACAGGCAATACAGCGTCAAACGCAGGGTGCGAGACGTCACAGGCATAGTGGCAAACCGCTCGAATGGCAGGGCGCGAACCATATCATGACGCCAGTACCTTGCAGGAGACGGGATAACTATCTACCGCCGCGCAGGTTTTGCTCAGGGATATGTTGGCTTTCAACCCAGCGGAATCCTAGCCATGACGACGAGTTTACCCCCTGTGCGCGGTCGAGCACCGTTGCTGTTGTCCAGTACGCAATGGGCGCAAAAAGAGGCGCTCACCTATCTGTCTTCAGTTGTCGAAGCCAACTTCAGTGGCCTGAGCGAGGCGCATAAATTCAATTATCCCGTGCTCTATCGCAACGCGCTGGCATCCCTCAAGGCGATCGAAGACGAGATCAGCCGGATCAAGGCCGACTTCAAGTCAACTCACCTGGCAGTACTCACCCGTGAACTCAAGGAGCTGCTGGGCGTTGATGTCGACCCCGAGCACGCACGGATTCATACCCGTTATCGTGAAAATATCGAAGAGGACCTGCTTGAGTACATGACCCGCATCAGCGGCTCACCGTCTGCTGCCCGCGAGCCCAAATTCACCTTCAGTCCCGGACGTACGCCGCGCGCCGTGGACGAGTCCAGGTTCATTGAACATCTTCGCTCGGTCTCGTTGTGGGATGCCGCGTGCGAGAACTTCAGTTACAGGACTGACTCGGTGTTGCTCAAGCCCTACAGCTTTGAACAAGCCAGTCACATCGACTATACCGCCGGTTTGAGGGGCAGGCCTGCCGGGCCTTTTATCCAGATTGTGCGAAAACTTGATCTGGGTGCGAAGCTCAAACAGTTGCTTGATGGCGCAACTGCGCAGGATGGCTCATTGACGCAGCGGGTGGTTACAGCGGCCAAAGCCGGTTTTGAGTTCGATTTGCTGGAGGCTTACCGCAACAGTTTTGTGTCGAAGGTCAATCGTACCGATTACGAACGTTTGCTCAGCATGTTGAAAGGAGACTCAGTTGCGCACATTTGGCCGGTATCAATGGGGCTCAAACCCGCGATCCCGGAGAAATTCATCAGAAATCCGGGGGGCAACGCAGAAGACCTCAAGTTACTTTTTTACGGGGAAAACCACCTGGACTTCTCCGGGCACGGCGAAATTGCGCTTCCTCTTTTCCTGATCAAGGTTCCTGAGGTGTCTGGTGTTTTCAGCTATTTCCCACAACGCCTCGGCGGAGCTCTTTTGTGGCACAAAAGCGTAGACAGCGGCTTCAAGCACTTTTTGCAGCAACTCAGGCAGGACCACAGCAAAGGTCAGCTTGGCTGGTTTGTCAGGCATCTGGGGTTGAAAGACCTGGGAGGCTTCAACAAGCTGCTGAGTGACGAGCCAAGGCCCCAGGGCATCACCTGGCTCGCAGGTGTTTTGCATGATGCTTTTCGCAGTGCGTTTCCCGAGCCAGACCTGGACAGCCTGCAACTGTATGTCGAAATCAGCACAAGCGGTTCTCAACCATTGGCCAACAGAATTGGAGAGCGGCAGACCGCGCGGTTTCGTGACAACTTGAGCCTGTTGGCCACTAGCAAGTCAGCACTGGATTGGCAGGCTTTCAAAGAGGCATTGTCTGACATAGGCAGTGAAGTGCTGACGATGCTCACCACCCCCATGCCCGGAGGTGTATCGGGGCTCAATGCAATTATGCAGGCCGCCATATTGGGCTCCCTGGCCTATAGCCTTGTACAAGGCGTGAAGGAGGCGAGACAGGGAGAGGCCACGAACTTTGCCGGTGCATTGGCCGACAGCGCCGACTTGTTGATCAGTGCCCGCTTGGTGGGTGTGGCGGCCAAGGCTTACCGCCAGCGTATGCAAGGCCTGTGGGCCACTCTTGGCCAGCCGCGCAAGGTCACCAATCAGTCGGGTGGCGTCGAGTTGTGGCGGCCGCAGTTGAGCGCATACCCGCACCTGCAGGCAGACGCACTCGATGGCCGGGTGCCTAACGCTGAGGGTTTGTATGACATCGATGCAAAGCGGTATGCCAAGGTTAAGGAGGGCGACAAGGCCTGGGTGGTAGAAGTCACCCATGACGCGCAGTCCGGTCTTTACGTGCTTAAAACCGATAATGCGCAGGCATTCAGGCCCTCGGTGGCGTTTGACCCCGGTCAGCAGGTCTGGCGCCTTGCGCTGGAGGATGTTCAGGGGCTGGACGACAAGCACCTGCTGCAGCGCATGTTGGCGATGGATTTGCCTGATTCTGCTCCAGGTGACATAGAGCGCATGTTAAGCATTACCGGCACCAGCCGTGAACAGCTTGAAAACACATGGCAAGGTCAGCTTATTCCAGGCCCGCTGGCCGATGGCGTGCGTCGGCTTCAAGCTGACCGACTGATCGAGCAAATCAAAAGCGACTTTCCCCAGCGCGGCGAAATGCCTGTCAACGCTGACAGCGCAGTGTTGTGCATGCTGACACAGCTGAAGCTTTGGCCCGGGGAGACGGTGCTGGATGTGTTCAATCAGCAGGGTCATCTGGTTGAGTCTTATGGCAAGGATTATCGGCCCGGCACCCCTGTGAACCATATTGAAATCAAACGCCTGGATCACGGTACGTATGTGGCCAGGCATGATGTCACCCAGGGCAGTGCCCAGGTCGAGCAATTGTTCACGCTGATTCTCGACCAGTTGCCCGAGGCTTCACAACTGGGCCGCGAGAGCAATCCGGACCTGAGCGAAGCAGGGCGAATTGCTTCGATACGTTGGCAAATTGCCGACCTGGCCCGAGAGGATAAGCCCCTCCTGATCAAGGCACTGACAGCGCTTTATGGGCACAAGCGCAACGATCCGATTGCCAGCTCAGACCCTGCCAAGAAGTATTTGCCTTTGGTGTACCCACCCCTTTCGGGTACCACGACGCCATTGCTGGCCAAACTTCATCAGCTTAATGCCTGGATGTCGGTGGAGAGCCTTGAACCGTTATTGGCTTCGCACCCTTTTACGCCCTCTCAGGTCACACAGGCTCTTGAGCAAGGCATGCAGCCTTTGGCGTTTGCCCGTGCAGCAAACCGCTTGCGGACACGGCTGCGGGTAGACATTGCCCTGGACGGGATCTATCACCGGCGGGCCTGGAGCCCTGATATCGATTTATGGACCCGAGAGTTCGCAACAGGGGTTTTGCGCGACAGGCTCAACCGCAGGTTGGTGGTCACGGATGTGAGTGCTCCAGCCTCAACGGATGGCTACAGCCCCACCGGGCCTGATGATCCAACCATCGTCCTGCGTCAGACTCAGGCTGGCACCTTCGAAGTTTCTGATTTTCGTCGCGCAGGCACAGTGACCATCAGTTCAACCCCTGACAGCTTCTACCTGGCGATCAACTGGGTGTTGCGAGAGAGTGAACGTTTATCGCTGGGTATGGATGGCGCCCGGGTATCGGGTCTGCGACAGGCAGTGGGTGATGCAATGCTCGCCCGGCGACAGCCTGATGGCACCGTTAATCTGTGGGACAAGACCACCTTCCAATTTGAGCGCAAAGAGGTTGTGCTGCGCGATCAGGTACCCGGTGAACTGGGTCTTTATCGTATCGATGATAAAAATTACCTGTCGTTGCATGGTTCTGTTTATCAGGTCGACTTCGACTCTGTGATCAATAAATGGCGCATGAAGCACCCGAATAAAATCGGGGTCAACGAGCCGGCTCTGGAGCACAACTACAACGGTGCATGGCGCCAGACAATCGAGAACCCCCTGCAGTGGGAAGGGCTCAAATTGTTGCGCCGGCTGCGAGCCCGACCTGAATCCATCAGTGATGAAATGGGCAATAAAATCATGGCTGTGAGCAATACCAGCGAAGGTGTATTGCGTCAGATTCACATGAACAACCTCGCACCACCGCCCTTGTTGGTGGACTCCTGGAAGCGCTTCGAGATCGAGGCCGAGATTCAGCGCTTCGTAAAACACATGCAGGCACACCATTCCCTGTCTGAAGCCCGCAGCGATATTCATCTGTTGCTGATGCAGAGTTTGCCCGGCTGGCCTGCGGACAAGGTACTTCAAATTGTCGACTTGCAAGGTAATACGCTGCAGGAATACGGGGCCGACCTGAGCAGCACCGCGCCTCGGATCAGGGTGACGATCAATGAGACCGATAACGCCAGCCTGTTGCTGCGCGCGCTGCTCTCGCGCATGAATCAGGCCGATACATTGAGTCTGCTGGGCGAGTACCACCTCTCTATCGAGGAGCGCATGCTGGCGCTGGCTAAAAAAGTTGCCGCCCATGCGCTTGCGCGTCAAGCCACGGTGTTCAAGTCGCTCTATGGGCGCCTTGAGCGCAGTTCGGATCCGCACGTGAGACTGGTTCAAAAAAATTATCCAGAACTACCTATAAGCATCATCGAACATTTGCTCCGCCACACCTCCGGTCCCGAGCGCACCGACTATTTCGATAAAGAGATGATTGCCCCGCGTTTTTCGGAGCAGGTTGACTGGACGGCCAGGGAGGTGCGGCTGGCCCGCGCTTACGAAGGTTTGTATATCGGGGCGACGGCAACTGCGGACAGTGAAATGCTCACACTGCGCATGCTGCAGTCCTTGTCGGGCTGGCCAGCTGGCGCAAGACTCGAGGTTCGCCGCGATGATGTCAGTGGTCAGTTGCTCGACAGTATCGGTGCCGGTGATGCTGGCAGCTCACGGGTGCTGGTCAAGACAGGTAGCCAGTATCAGGCCTGGTCGCCAGACGGGCAGGCACTTAATCCACCGTCTGCAACCGACAACAATTTGCTGTCCTCCATTTTGTATTCACTCACCCCGGCAGAGCGTGCGGCCATGGATGTCCCGAACGTGGGTGACACGGCAACGCTGGCAAAAAAAATCAGTGATCAGGCGATCAAGGACCGGATAAATGTCCAAGCCCTGTTGGGGTTGCAGCCACCTGCTCCGCCGCGCAAACCGCCGATGGACCTGGACAGGTCGTTCATCGCTTATCCACTGACAATCAGTATGGGTGGCTCGGACCACTCTCTGTATTTGATGCGTGAAGCACAATATCTGTACCCCACATGGAGCTATCACAAGATTGTCGACTATCTGGACGCGTTGGGCGGTACTGAATCTTCTCGGCGTGCCCATGTGGCGGTGAGCCGGGCGCAGTTCGAGACCATGCAGGTTGAGCTGGATGGGTGGGCGCAAATCCAGCTGTACCCTAGCGGTACTTCTCATATGGCGATGGCAATGCCGGGCCACAGGCTCCAGGTGTGTGAGCGAATCGTGCAGGCCTGGCGCAGGGAAACCCAGATAGCCCGGGACAATGATGGCAATGTTATTGGGCCCATACTCGACTTTTATGGCCTTGATGTGGGTGACCTGCCAGCACTGACAGGCAACTTGAGTCATATCCGGGTACTGCGAATGGACTGCATGAATTTGCGCAGTGGTTCTGGAGAGTTTCTGAATGGTTTTCCGCATTTACACACCCTGAGCTTGTCAGGTAACCGTCTGGGCGATATTCCTTCAGCGATTGCAGGCATGACTCAGTTGAGGTCACTCGACCTGTCGGGCAATCGCCTTGTACTGACCTCCGACAATGTTCAGCGGCTTGCGTCTTGCTCAATGCTTGAAGTATTGAGCCTGGAAAACAATCCGCTAGGAATTGCACCCGATGTGAGTCAGATGTCCGGCTTGCGCACCTTGAACCTGCAAAACACAGGGATTACTCAGTGGCCCAACGGGTTATGGGCACTGACTCAGGTTCGATGGGCCAACCTTCGCAATAACCTGATTCGCGACATTCCAGATGCCGTTTTCAGCGCCCCCCCGACAACTACGGCCAACAGCGTTACCAGTGTTTCCGGCAACCCGATTTCTGCACAAAGCCGTGACCGGATCATCGCTTACTGGGTTCGGGGCGGCAGTGACTTTGGCTATGGACCATCGATTGCCCATGCCATTGATCATGCTCAGGCACTGGCGTCGGTAAACGATGTTGCGCCGTGGCTACCCTTGGGCCTGACCGGTGCGCAAAAGCAGGCCAGGACGCAGCAGTGGGCGTTGTTGCGAGGATCCGGGGAGGCAGCCAAGGATTTTTTTGAAACCCTGGCTTTATTCGCCACCAGTCAAAACTTGATGGTGCCTGCCGTGTGGGAGCAACTGACAAATCGGGTGTGGGTACTCGTTGATCAGATGCTGGCGAACACGCAACTGCGTGATGCGCTGCTGACCCGGGTCTTTCGTGAAGAGCGAAGCTGCGGTGATGGTGCCATGGTGCTGTTTGAGAACATGGAAGTCGAAGTGCTGATTCATGAAGCTCTGACTAATACAGGTCAGGCCCAGCGCGAAGCGGAGCTTTTCAAACTGGCCAAACGGCTATTCCGTTTAAGGCAGGTCGACCAGGTTTCAGATGCCGAAGTCCGCAGGCGGGTCGCGGCAGGCGGTAATCCTGATGCCGCTGAAGTCATCCTGTTTTATCGGGTGAAACTGGCAGATGACCTGGATTTACCGACCCGTGCGCGCTCTATGTTGTACGAGTCCACAGCAGGGGTTTCTGATCAACAAGTCATCGAGGCCAGAGGCAGTATTTTGGCTATGGACGGTAGCCCGGCGTTTATGCATTCGATCATGTACGAATCGTTTTGGCGCCGTTTTCTGGAAAGCACATACGCAGACCGTTTCGCTGCCATCGAAGCGGATTATCAGCGGGACTACAAGCAACTGGCCGAAGAGCCGGGGCTTTCAGATCAGGTGGAGTTGCAAAGAGGAGCAGCGCTTACAACCGACCGGGATCAGAGAGTCAATGTGCTGATCGAGGAACTGACGCTTAAGGCCTATCAGTCCAGTGAGTAATTGAGCTGCAGTCAGGCGACAGGGGGCGTGCCCCCTCTGATGGCCACCACTGTCAGCAACTGCCCTTCAAACAGGCAAAATTGTGCGTCCAGCTCACGGCCCTGTTGCCATTCGGGTGACAAGTCGGTGAGCAGGCGCAGGCGCACCAGGCCCTCTGGTGTCCAATTCAGCACCTCAGCGTGTTCAAAGTAGAAGCGCTTTTGCACCAGCGGGTACAACGCCTTGAACAGGCTTTCCTTGACTGAAAACGTCAGCGTGATCAGCAGCGCAATCTGCTCTGCTGGCACGCTGGCCATGCGTAAAAGCTCATCGGGGGTAAGGATTTCCTTGGCCAGGCGCTGGGCGCGCTCGGTAGTGAGCAGTTTTTCCAGATCGATGCCCAGCCCCTGCCATTCACTTTTCAGGGCCACCAGTGCCCCGGCACGGCCATTGCTGTGGGTGATGGCGCCACTGATATGGGCCGGCCAAATGGGCGCGCGGTCTTCACCCATGCCGGGCGTGGCGCAGGTGCCATCCAGTTGCAACAGGGCTGCGCGGGCGCAAAGACGCCCGGCCAGAAATTCAGCTTGGCGTTTGGCCACTGAGCGTTGAATACTCGCAGGCATCTCAATGGCACTGCGGGCAAAATCGTCGTCTTCAAGCTGTGCAGGGATAAAGTCGGTGCTGAGCCACACACTGGCGGGCAGTATGTGCGGCAACGGCCAGTCAGCGCGCAGCGGCGTGCAGCAGGCAGGCAAGGCGGGGAGTCGGTTCATGGCAGGCATTGTGCGGGGCTTGGTACGGCTGTGCAATTGTTCAGAGTATGTTCAGGGCGCACGACATACTGTGTGTAGTCAGGGACACACGTCCTTCGAGACGCGGATTTTGCTTGGGAGAGCGCGATGAAATTGTTGGTGGTTGAAGATGAGGCGTTACTGCGCCATCACTTGCAAACCCGACTGAGCGAAAACGGCCATGTGGTCGAGGCCGTTGCCAATGCCGAAGAGGCGTTGTATCAGAGCGAACAGTTCAATCATGACTTGGCCATGATTGATCTGGGCTTGCCGGGAATGAGCGGGCTGGAGCTGATTCGCCAGTTGCGGGCACGGGGCAAGACGTTCCCGATCCTGATTCTGACGGCTCGCGGCAACTGGCAGGACAAGGTCGAAGGCCTGGCTGCCGGCGCCGACGATTATGTGGTCAAGCCGTTTCAGTTCGAAGAGCTGGAAGCACGGCTCAATGCTTTGCTGCGTCGCTCCTGTGGCTTTACCCAGTCGACTATCGTGGCAGGTGCGCTGGTGCTGGACATCAACCGCAAGCAGGCACTGCTCGATGATGAGCCGCTGGCGCTGACGGCCTATGAGTACCGCATTCTGGAGTACCTGATGCGCCATCACCAGCAAGTGGTGGCCAAGGACCGCTTGATGGAACAGTTGTACCCGGATGACGAGGAGCGTGATCCGAATGTGATCGAGGTGCTGGTAGGGCGCCTTCGTCGCAAGCTTGAGGGGGCAAATGGCTTTAAACCGATCGATACCGTGCGTGGCCTGGGATACCTGTTCACTGAGCGCTGTCGATGATTCGTTCGCTACGCGTTCGATTGATGTTGGCGGCCACGTTGTTGGCCGTGTTGTTTATGCTGGCGCTGTTACCGGCCATGCAGGGGGCGTTCAGTCTGGCCCTCAAGGACGCCATAGAGCAGCGTTTGGCGTCTGATGTCACCACGCTGATTTCGGCTGCCAAGGTCGAAAAAAACCATCTCAAAATGCCCGTCCTGTTACCGGATGAGCAGTTTGACCTGCCGGACAGTCGCGTTCTCGGCTATGTCTATGACCGCGAGGGGCACCTGGTGTGGCGCTCGCGGGCAACGCAAGAAGAAACCATCAACTACAAACCGCGCTATGACGGGCGAGGCAACGAATTTGCGAGCATTCGCGAAGACAATGGCGAAGAGTTTTTTGTCTACGACGCCGAGGTGAAGTTGCTCGGCGGCAAGAGTGCAGCCTTCAGCTTTGTTGCCTTGCAGCCGATGCGTGAATACAACCTGACGTTGGCAGGCTTGAGCGAAAACCTTTATCTGGGGTTTGGCGCAGCATTGATTGTTCTGCTGGCATTGCTATGGATTGGTCTGACGTGGGGGTTACGCGCCTTGCGACGTTTGAGTCAGGAACTGGATGAAATTGAAACCGGGGAACGGGAAAGCCTCAGCGAGCAGCACCCTCGGGAGTTGCTGCGTCTGACCGGCTCGTTGAACCGTTTGCTGCAAAGCGAGCGCGAGCAGCGTACGCGTTATCGCGACTCGCTCGATGACCTGGCCCACAGCCTGAAAACCCCCTTGGCGGTGCTGCAGGGTGTGAGTGAAAGCATGGCCCAGCGCCCTGCTGAGCGCGAGCAGGCCTGGGTGCTGCAAAGCCAGATCGAGCGCATGAACCAGCAAATTGGCTATCAGTTGCAGCGTGCCAGTTTGCGCAAAAGCGGCCTGGTCCGCCATCAGGTCGAACTGCTGCCGGTGGTGCGCAGCCTGTGTGACACGCTGGGCAAGGTGTATCGGGATAAAGGGGTGAAGGTCAGTTTCGACATTCCGGAGCTGAGCCATGTACCGATCGAGCAGAACGCCTTGCTGGAGTTGCTGGGCAATCTGCTGGAAAACGCCTACCGGCTGTGTCTGAGCCAGGTACGGATCAGCCTGCACCGCAATGTTCACGGTATTGAGGTCTGCGTTGAAGACGATGGCCCGGGGGTGCCGCCCGATCAACGCGCGCGGATCCTGCAACGTGGCGAGCGCCTGGACCGTCAACATGCGGGGCAGGGCATTGGGCTGGCAGTAGTCAAGGACATCATAGAAAGCTATGACGCCACCCTGACGCTCGAAGACTCGTCACTGGGTGGGGCGGCCTTCCGGATTCATTTTCCGACCGAGTGAAACCCATGTGGGTGCGAACTTGCTCGCAATGGCATCTCCACGGTCATTCAGACAAACCGGGTAGCCTGCATCGCGAGCAAGCCCGCTCCCACGAGATTTCGGATACAGACAATCAGGCGGATATCCGCCACCTCCTGCGCTTCAAGACGCCCAATGGGCGGAATCCCGCCAAGTCCTTTCCTTGAAAATCAAACCGCAATTTCCTGCAGGGGCAGGTGCTATGGGCCTTTGAGGGGCTTTTGCCCAATGTGGCCCACGGCTTGCAATAAGTGCGAGAGGTCTGCCGGTAGAGCAGCTCCAACAACAAATCCCTCCAAGAAGGAGGGTTCGCGCTTTGGGTATCGCCAGTCTCAGACGGAATGATGACTGAGTGATGCACTTGAGGAACTTTGCAATGACGACTCGTCAGCCACTGTACAAATCCCTGTATGTGCAAGTGATCTTAGCGATCGCTATCGGCATCTTGCTGGGCCATTTCTACCCTGAAACCGGTGTTGCACTTAAACCGCTGGGTGATGGTTTTATCAAACTGATCAAAATGGTCATCGCGCCCATTATTTTCTGTACGGTGGTGAGCGGTATTGCCGGCATGCAAAGCATGAAGTCGGTCGGCAAGACCGGCGGCTATGCGTTGCTCTACTTTGAAGTGGTGTCGACCATTGCCCTGCTGATTGGCCTGATTGTGGTCAACGTGGTTCAGCCTGGCGCGGGCATGCACATTGACGTGTCGACCCTGGACGCCAGCAAAATTGCCGGTTACGTGTCGGCAGGCGCAGACCAGAGCATCGTAGGCTTTATCCTCAACGTGATCCCGTCGACCATTGTTGGCGCCTTCGCCAATGGCGACATCCTGCAAGTGCTGATGTTCTCGGTGATCTTCGGTTTCGCCCTGCATCGCCTGGGTGCCTACGGCAAGCCGGTACTGGACTTCATCGACCGCTTCGCCCACGTAATGTTCAACATCATCAACATGATCATGAAGCTGGCGCCAATCGGTGCGCTGGGTGCGATGGCCTTCACCATCGGCGCTTACGGCGTAGGCTCGCTGGTTCAGCTGGGTCAGTTGATGATCTGCTTCTACATCACCTGCGTGCTGTTCGTGCTGATCGTGCTGGGCGGTATTGCCCGCGCTCACGGTTTCAGCGTTCTGAAGCTGATCCGCTACATCCGTGAAGAGCTGCTGATCGTACTGGGTACGTCCTCGTCGGAATCGGCCCTGCCACGCATGCTGGTGAAAATGGAGCGTCTGGGCGCGCAGAAGTCCGTGGTAGGTCTGGTGATCCCGACCGGCTACTCGTTCAACCTCGACGGCACTTCGATCTACCTGACCATGGCGGCCGTGTTTATCGCTCAAGCGACAGACACTCATATGGACATCACGCACCAGATCACGCTGCTGCTGGTGCTGTTGCTGTCGTCCAAAGGTGCTGCAGGTGTGACCGGTAGTGGCTTTATCGTACTGGCGGCAACCCTGTCGGCTGTAGGTCACTTGCCGGTTGCTGGTCTGGCGCTGATCCTGGGCATCGACCGCTTCATGTCCGAAGCCCGTGCCTTGACCAACCTGATCGGTAACGCGGTGGCAACCCTGGTTGTGGCCAAGTGGGTGAAAGAGCTGGACACTGACAAGCTGCAGGCAGAGCTGAACTCTGGCGGTCGCCCGCTGGACGACACGCGTCCGCAAGACGACCTGGGTGTGGCTGAAGGCCCGGCCCCGGTGTTGCTCAAGTAAGCTTGAGTGAATAAAAAACCCATCTTCGGATGGGTTTTTTTATGCCTGCTTATTCGACCCGGGTTTGGCCGCTGAAGACCAGTGTCTGGCGGCAGCGTCTGCACAGGTAACCGCGCCCTTGGTTGACCAGGGCATGGCGCTGGGCCGAGAACGCAAAGTCGCTCTGCGGACAAGGGCAGCGGTAGATGTAGCGTGTGGCGCTGCGCCGCTTGATGGCGTAGGTATGGCAGCGATTGGGCGGCAATTCGTACACCCCGCGCATGATCAATTGCCATTCTTCGCCATGGGGGGCGATGCGGTCGCCAAACAGTTGGTGGGCGATCAAGTGGGCGACTTCGTGGGGGACAGTTTGCTTGAGGAAATCTTCGCTGTTTTCGCGGTACAACTGTGGGTTGAAGCGCAGCAGGTTTTCGTGCAGATGGGCGACACCGGCTTTTTGTCCGCGCAGCTTGAAGCTGACGACGGGGCGTTTAAAGGGGCGTTTGAAAAATACTTCGGCCTGTTGGAAACAGTCTTCGACGCGGGTATTGAGTGACTCGGGCATGCGGTTCGGTTCTCCAGAGCAGGCGATTATGCCGCAAGCGGTGGGGGTTCCGAAGTGTCGAGGTGCCGAGTGGTCATGCGACAAACGGTGTAGTCGCTGCCGCAGGCTGCGATGGGCTGCATAGCGACCCGTTCTTAAAGGTCCTGCGGCCCTTATCGCAGCCTGCGTGCGCCATCTAGTTGGTGTAGACCGGCCCTACGCCCAGCCCCCAGACAATCACGGTAAACGCCATGATCGCCACCAGTACCACCAGGCCGACCGCCAGTACCGAACTTGAAAACAGAAAGCCTTCGTCGGGGTCAATGTTCATGAAGGTCGGCAGGCCCACGTAGAGTAAATACACGGTGTAGCAAATGGCTGCAGTGCCCACCATCATGCCCAGCCACATGTGCGGATAAAGTGCCGCCAGCCCCCCGATAAACAACGGTGTCGCCGTGTAGGTGGCAAAGGCCACGCAGCGCGGCAGGCTGGGTTGTGCATCGTAAGTGCGGGCCATCCAGTGAACAAACGCGCCCATCACACCCACGCCCGCAAGCATTGCGACGTAGGACATCAGGGTCATCCACAACGCGCTGTCCAGGGTCAGCATCACCGGCGCGCGAGCACCGATAACCCAGCCCACCTGAGTGGTACCAATAAATGCGGAAATGGCCGGGATCGCAGCCAGAATCAATGTATGAGTGAGGTACATATGGCCGATGCTTTCTTCTGCATCGCCACGGATTTCGCGCCACTCTTTATCGGGGTGGGTGAAAAGGCCCACAACGTGATGGATCATGGCTTTCGCTCCTGTATGAGACGCATCGCCCCCAGCGGGACGCGTGCCGGTCGCGCAGCCAATACGTATCTAAGCGGTGGGAGTGCGGCCTTAAGCACCAGTATAGGGAACCTGTCGTCCCACAGAACCGGCCCTTTAGAGCATATTGTGCTGTCAGACTCAGGCTTATCGCATTGGAGTCTTTAGGCGGGCAAAGGGGTTCGTCGGCCGGGTTTTTTTGGGTAAAATCCCCGGTTTTGGTCTCGACTCGCGGAATCAAAGCGCTATGAGCACTCTTTCGGTCTTTCAAAACAAACTCCAGAAACGTCTGCGTCGATTGACCGGTGAGGCTGTAGCCGACTTCAACATGATTGAGCACGGTGACAAGGTGATGGTCTGTCTCTCTGGGGGCAAAGACAGTTACACGCTGCTCGATGTGCTGCTGCACCTGCAAAAAGTCGCGCCCATCCAGTTCCAGATCGTGGCCGTGAACATGGACCAAAAGCAGCCCGGTTTCCCCGAAGACGTGCTTCCGGCCTATCTCAAGTCCCTGGGCGTGGAGTACCACATTGTTGAAAAAGACACGTACTCGCTGGTCAAGGAACTGATCCCCGAAGGCAAGACCACCTGTTCGCTGTGCTCGCGCTTGCGCCGTGGCACTCTGTACACCTTTGCCGATCAAATTGGTGCGACCAAGATGGCCTTGGGGCATCATCGTGATGACATCGTTGAAACCTTTTTCCTGAACATGTTCTTCAACGGCACCCTGAAGGCGATGCCGCCCAAGCTGCGCTCCGATGACGGGCGTAACGTGGTGATCCGGCCCCTGGCGTACTGCAACGAGAAGGACATCCAGGCCTACTCCGACTGGCAGAAGTTCCCGATCATTCCTTGTAACCTGTGCGGTTCCCAGGAAAACCTGCAACGCCAGGTCGTCAAGGACATGCTCCAGGAGTGGGACCGCAAGACGCCGGGGCGCACCGAGAGTATCTTTCGCAGCTTGCAGAACGTGAACCTGTCGCAGTTGGCAGATCGCAATCTCTTTGATTTCGCGAGTCTGAAGATCGACGACACGGCCGCGTCGCGATTCGTTAACCTGCTAAACCTGTAATTTGCCGAGGAGAGGGCATGCGCGACTACAAATGGCTGCACGAATATTGTTTGAACCGTTTTGGTTCGTCAGCCGCACTGGAATCCCAATTGCCCGTTCCGAGAACCCCGGAACAATTGCGCCAGATCAGCGATGATCGCTACCTGTCGACCCTGGCCCTGCGGGTTTTTCGTGCCGGGCTCAAGCACAGTGTGGTGGATGCCAAATGGCCGGTGTTTGAAGAAGTGTTCTTTGGTTTTGACCCGGAAAAAGTGGTGCTGATGGGCGCCGAACATCTGGAGCGGTTGATGCAGGATGCGCGGATCATTCGCCATCTGGGCAAGCTTAAAAGTGTGCCGCTCAATGCGCAGATGGTGCTCGATATCGCACACGAACACGGCAGTTTTGGCGCGTTTATCGCCCAGTGGCCAGTGACCGATATTGTCGGGTTGTGGAAGTACCTGGCCAAGCATGGGCATCAGTTGGGCGGTTTGTCGGCTCCACGCTTCTTGCGCATGGTTGGCAAGGACACATTTGTGCCCAGCTATGACGTGGTGGCTGCGCTGAACGCGCAGAAGCTGGTGGACAAGGCGCCTACCAGCCTGCGGGACCTGGCGATTGTGCAAAATGCATTCAACCAGTGGAATGCCGAAAGTGGCCGGCCGATGTGCCAGCTGTCACAAATGCTGGCGTTTACGGTGAATCATTAAGCAGGGTTTGCGAACGGCATAAAACCTCTGGGAGCGAGGCTTGCCCGCGATGGCAGCGCCTCGATTTGCCTGACAAACCGAGTCGACTGCATCGAGAGCAAGCCCGCTCCCACACGTTCTTACGCGCCTTCACCACTCAGTCGCCGGTCCAGCTGGTAACGCCAACGCACAAACAGCATCGCGCTGATGAACACGGCCACACTGGCGGCAATTTCCAGCAGGCCGAACACCTGGCGATTCGGATCGAACGCCGCCAACGCCCCCTTGATCAGGTACAGGTTGACCACGTAGCAGGTGAACGAATGCCCGCGCGGGCTGCCTTTGAGCATGCCCGGTACCAGAAACATCAGTGGCACCAGCTCGATCAGCAGAATCACCCAGGGACGCGCGCCATGCAGGTCAGCGAAGATCAGGTAGTAAGCGCAGAGCAAGCCGATCAGGCCAAAGAAACACACCAGGCTCAAGACGCGCATCAGCCGCACTCGCGGCTCCAGCCACTCGATGGGCGGCAGCACTTTTGGCTTTTTAGCCACGGGTGGTCTCCAGTTTCAGGGCGATAGTGGCCAAGCGCTGACCCAGTGCCCGGCACAGGGTGATTTCGTGTTCATCCAGCCCGCGCTTGCCGTCGGCGCCCGCATGGTGACTCGGGCCATAGGGCGTGCCGCCAGCCGTGGTGTGCAGCAAGGACGACTCGCTGTAGGGCAGGCCGGTGACCAGCATGCCGTGGTGCATCAGCGGCAGGAGCATCGACAGCAGGGTGCTTTCCTGGCCACCGTGCAGGCTGGCGGTGGAGGTGAACACGCCCGCCGGCTTGCCGACCAGTGCGCCGGTCAGCCACAGGTTGCTGGTGCCATCCAGAAAGTATTTCAGCGGTGCAGCCATGTTGCCGAAACGGGTCGGGCTGCCCAAGGCCAGTCCCGAGCAGTTTTTCAGGTCGTCGAGGCTGGCGTACAGGGCGCCTTCTTCCGGAATGCCCGGTGCCACGGCTTCACACTCTGTGGAGATGGCGGGTACGGTGCGCAAGCGCGCTTCAAGGCCGCCTTGTTCGATGCCGCGGGCGATTTGCCGGGCCATTTCGCCGGTCGAACCATTGCGGCTGTAATACAGAACCAGAATATAAGGCGCGCTCACGGCAGGATCTCCAGGACTTTTTCAGGAGGGCGGCCAATGACGGCCTTGTCGCCCACGACCAGGACCGGCCGTTCGATCAGCTTGGGATGGGCAGCCATCGCGTCGATCAACTGTGCTTCGCTGAGGCTGGCATCTGCCAGGTTGAGGGCCTTGTACTCGTCTTCGCCGCTGCGCAACAGTTGGCGTGCGCCGATGTTCAGCTTGGCCAGCAGGTCGCGAATTTGGGAGGCGTCCAGTGGCGTGTCGAGGTAGCGCACCACGGTGGGCGTCAGGCCTCGGGCTTCGAGGAGTTCGAGCGCACCGCGGGATTTCGAGCAGCGCGGGTTGTGATAAAGCGTCAGATCGGTCATGTGCGGGTCGCATCTTGCGTAAGGTGGCGGCTATTCTACCCGCCTGACGGGCGCGCCTGAACCGTATGCGGTAAATGGCCGCTCGCTGATGGCTTTTAGTATGTATTTAGCGAGAAGGATCAACACATGTTAAAGCGACTCATGGCAGTAGCTGCCGTCACGGCCACGTTATTGTTGGCCGGCTGCGGAAATGATTATGGGGTCGATCAGCACGGACAGAAGATCGCGTCGGAGCGTCTGGACAAACAATGGAAGGTCATCAACTACTGGGCTGAATGGTGCGGACCCTGCCGGATCGAGATTCCTGAGCTCAACACCCTGGAAAAACAGCTGCAGGGGCAATCCGTGGGGGTGTTCGGGGTCAACTTCGATGGTTTGCAGGGCAAGGAGCTGAGCGAAGCGAGTACCGCGCTGGGTATTACGTTTACCGTGCTGGCTCAGGATCCGGCAGAAGTGTTCAATCTGCCCCGCAGCGAGGCATTGCCGGTGACGTACATCATCGATGACAAGGGCAAGGTGCGTGCGACATTGATGGGCGAGCAGACGGCGGCCGGTGTGCTGGCCAAGATCAAGGAACTCAAGGGGGCTTGAGTCAAGGCCATCGTGAGCAAGCCCGCTCCCACAGGCAGGGTACAAATGCTGTGGGAGCGGGCTTGCTCGCGATTCAGGCGCCGCAGTTTTTCAGCCTTCTTCAGGCCACAACCGCAACGGTTTGCCTTCAGCTGGCCAGAACCGCACCTGTTCAATCGGTGAGATGTCCCAGCTCTGTACGGTTTGCAGGGCCTCGAAGAATCGCTGCTCCTGCTCCATCAGTGCCGGGGCACAGGCTTTGCGGGTGCTGCCCACGCCACCAAAGGTCAGCGTGTTGCCGTCCAGGGTGTAAGGCGCGAACCAATGATTGCAACCGCCACTGCCATAGGCCCGGCCAGCATCGTCCAGGGTTACGGTCAGGTGGCTGTTGTCGATCAACGGTCGTTCGCCGATCCACTCCAGCACGTAGGTGTGGTTCTGCTGCAACTTGACCGGATCACCTGCGCAGCCGACCAGGCTTGCGCCCAGCAATGCCAGCAGGGCCAGGTGTTTCATGGCGCAGCCTTTTGGCATTGCGGGCACACGTGCTTGCTGCCTTCAGTGCTCCAGCCCAGCTCGGCAATACGCGCCGAGGCAGCAGGTTTTTGCGCCTTGGTGCCGAGTTTGGCGTCGACCGCGAACTCGAACTTCAACTCTTTGGCGCACGTGTCGCAGTTGACCTGCCATTCATGAATCGCCAATTCGCCGAAAACCGGCCCTTTGGTGACGGCAACCCACTGGCCGCGGGGGTTGATCAGATGACGGACCTTGTCGACGGACAGGCGCATGGACAGGCTCTTGCTGCCCTTGAGGGACACAATCAGCACGTCACCGGCTTGAATCGAGCCACCGTTGCCGGTGACTTGATACAGGCCTGGCGCCAGGGCGCGGCATTCAATCAGGGTGTGCTGCGGGTTAAGCAGGCTGTAGCGAAAATCGTGTTCGACCATGGGTCCTCCAAATAAGTCGCTATGCTAGCACGCAGGCATCAAAGCCCAAGATCAACCTTCAATCAGGTTGTGCGGCGCACCGTTTTTCCAGGCCGCGATATTGCTCAATGTCGTGGACGCGATCGCACTCAGGGCTTCACGGGTCAAAAACGCCTGATGGGCGGTGATGATCACATTGGGAAAGGTCAGCAGCCGCGCCAGCACGTCATCCTGAAGGGGCAGGTCGGAGCGGTCTTCGAAGAACAGCTGGGCCTCTTCTTCATAGACATCCAGCCCTAAATAGCCCAGTTGGCCATTTTTCAGCGCTTCGATCAGTGCCGGAGTATCGACCAGTGCGCCGCGCCCGGTGTTGATCAGCATGGCGCCGTGTTTGAGGGTCGCAAGGCTGGCGCTGTTGATCAGGTGCTTGTTGTCCGAGGTCAGCGGGCAGTGCAGGGAGATGATGTGCGAGCCGGCCAGCAGCTCGGGGAGGCTTACATACTGTGCGCCCAGGGCCAGCAGCTCGGTGTTTGGGTACGGGTCGAAGCACAGCAGCTTGCAGCCGAAACCGGCCATGATTTTGCCGAACGTGGCGCCGATCTGACCGGTGCCCACCACGCCGACGGTTTTTCCTACCAGATCAAAACCGGTCAGCCCGTGCAGGGTGAAGTCGCCTTCGCGGGTGCGGTTGTAGGCGCGGTGCAAACGCCGATTGAGCGCCAGAATCAAGGCCACGGCATGTTCGGCGACGGCATGGGGGGAGTACGCAGGCACGCGCACCACGCTCAAGCCCAGGCGTTTGGCGGCTGGCAGGTCCACATGGTTGTAACCGGCCGAACGCAGGGCAATAAGCCGCGTGCGGCCGGCGGCCAGTTGCTCCAGGACCGGGGCGCTCAGGTCGTCATTGATAAACGGGCAGACCACTTCGTAGTCATGGGCCAGCGCTGCAGTGTCCAGGGTCAGGCGCGCTGGCTGGAAGTGCAGCTCGTTGCCGTCAGGTTGTTCGGCTGCGGTGAAACTGTCGCGGTCGTAGGTCTGGCTGCTGAAAAGAATCGTGCGCATGGGTCTTCCTTGGTGGGTGAGCCTGAACTGTGTAGTCGCTGACGAGGTACGAGGCTGCGATAAGGACCGCAGGGCCTTCAAAAGCCGGGGCCGCTTCGCAGCCCATCGCAGCCTCGTACCTCGTCAGCGGCTACAGTTTTCTTGGCGTTATGCAGCACTGCGTGCTTCTTTGGCCAGGCGGATGATGGCCCGGTCCAGTTCGTCGAGCGCTGCGTCGGCGTTGGGGCTTGTTTGCTTGAGCAGGGTTTCGCTGCGCTGGCAGGCGGCACGCAATTGCGGAACGCCGCAGTAACGCGTGGCCCCGTGCAAACGGTGGACTCGTTCGATCAACCCGTTGTTGTCCTTGGCGTTGCGCGCCTGCTGGATGGCTTCGCGATCAGACTCCAGCGAGGCCAGCAGCATGGCCAGCATGTCGACGGCCAGGTCAGCCTTGCCCGCCGCCAGACGCAGGCCTTCCTCATGGTCGAGTACGGGTAATTGTGCGTTTTGCCGAACGGGTTCGTGATGGTTGTCACTGATTTGATTGCGCAAGGCCAGCCCCGTCCACTTCAACACCACCTGCGCCAATTGACGCTCGCTGATCGGCTTGGTGAGGTAGTCGTCCATCCCGCTCTGTAGCAGGGCGCGTTTTTCGTTGGCCATTGCGTGGGCTGTGAGCGCCACAATCGGCAGCGCAGTGCAGTGGCGCTCGCTTTCCCACTGGCGCAGCACTTCGGTGGTTTCGCGCCCGTCCATGCCGGGCATCTGTACATCCATCAGCACCAGATCAAAGTCTTCGGTCTTGACCGCTTCAATGGCGGCATAGCCGCTGTCCACGGCGGTCACTTTGGCGCCCATGCCCTCCAGCAGGGTTTGCACCAGCAGCAGATTGGCCGGGTTGTCATCGACACACAGCAGTCGCGGTGCGCGGCTGGCCAGCGGCTCTCCGGGTTCGGCACGGGTTTGCCGCGGGCTGATCAGGTCAGCCAGGGCCCGGCGCAATTTACGGGTACAGGCAGGTTTGGCCTGCAACTGGCCGTGGGGGTTGGCCACCACGGTATTGAACAGCCCCTGCTCGGTGGTCGGGCACAGTACCAAGACCTTGCAGCCCATGTGCTCAAGGTCCCAGATGTGCTGGTTGAGGCGCTCGGGTGGCGTGTCGTTGGCCGTGACCCCGAGGACTGCCAGATCTATGGCCTGAGAGGTCTGATGGGCGCCGGTCACGCAGTTGGTGAGATTCTCAAGGGTGGTACACGGCGTGACATCCAGCCCGCAGTCTTCCAGCTGATGGTGCAGGGCCTGGCGGGCCAGGTCGTGTTTTTCCAGAATCGCTACGCGACGGCCCAGCAAAGGGGCGCAGGGCAGGTCCTCGACGTCATCGCGGGCTTTGGGCAGTTTGACACTGATCCAGAACACCGAGCCTTCGCCGGGGGTGCTTTCTACACCGATTTCGCCGCCCATCTGTTCCACCAGCCGTTTTGAAATCACCAGCCCCAGTCCGGTGCCCCCGGGTTGGCGTGACAACGAGTTGTCCGCCTGGCTGAAGGCCTGGAACAGGGCCCGGATATCCTGGGACGTCAGGCCGATGCCGGTGTCCTGCACGCTGATGCGCAGTTGTACGCTGCCATCGGTTTCGTTTTCATCCTGGTCTTCCAGCATGGCGCGCACGGCAATGGTGCCTTCGCGGGTGAACTTGATGGCGTTGTTGACCAGGTTGGTGAGGATTTGCTTGAGTCGCAGCGGGTCCCCAACCAGTGACAGCGGTGTGTCGCGGTACACCAGGCTGACCAGCTCCAGCCCTTTGTCATGGGCCGAAGGCCCGAGGATGGTCAGGGTGTCTTGCAACAGATCGCGCAGATTGAACGGGATATTGTCGAGCACCAGCTTGCCGGCCTCGATTTTCGAAAAGTCGAGAATCTCGTTGATGATGCCGAGCAGGTTGTCGGCCGATTTTTCGATGGTGTTCAGGTAGTCGAACTGGCGTGGGGTCAGCTCGCTTTTCTGAAGCAAGTGGGTAAAGCCGAGAATGCCATTGAGCGGGGTGCGGATTTCGTGGCTCATGTTGGCCAGAAACTCTGACTTTATCCGGCTGGCTTCCAGGGCTTCCTTGCGGGCCAGGTCGAGTTCCAGGTTCTGGATCTCAATGGTTTCGAGGTTTTGGCGCACATCTTCAGTGGCTTGATCGACGCTGTGCTGCAGCTCTTCCTGGGCATTGTGCAGGGTTTCGGCCATGCGATTGATGCCCGAGGCCAGTTCGTCCAGTTCGTGGCTGCCCAATGGCGGCAATCGGGTTTCCAGATGCCCGTCCTTGAGCTGCGCCACGGCCTGTTTGATTTGGCCCAGAGGGGCATTGATCGTACGGCTCATGCGCAGCGCCAGCAGGGTGGTCAGCACCAGACCGGTAACAATCAGCAGCAAGCTGGCAAACAGGTTGCGGTAGCTGCGCAGCAGCATGCCGTTGTGGGAGAGCTCAAGCTCGACCCAGCCCAGCAGGCGGTGGGCCTCGTTGGGAATCACATCACCGGCCAGATTGCGATGGCGGCCAAACACCGGCAGTAAATAACGGGTGGCATCGTTGTCAGTTCGTTGTTGCAGCTGGGTGCTGCTGCCCAGGGGAGCCTGGTTGAGCATGATCGGCCCGGCGTGGGCGAGGGGTTCGTGGTTGGCGTTGAGGAACGCTACGGCCCGCACATCCTGTTGCTCAAGGGATTCGGTGGCGATCCGCGCCAGCAGCGCGGTGTCATGGCGGCCCATTGCGGGGGCCACCAGCGGGGCGAGTTGTTCGGCGATCATTTCTCCGCGCTGCAATAGCTGCGATTGCAGCTCGGACTGTTGCAGCCAGGTGAAGTAGCCACCCAGTACGGTTGCCATCAAGCTGACGGGCAACAGCGTAAGCAGCAATACGCGGCCTTTGATACCGAGGTTTTTAAGCACGCAACTCTCCAGCCCTGCATTTTTAAGAGTGACCCGTGCATCCCGCCCAGGCCAGAACGCAGTGTAGCCACATGGTGCCTGGCAAATCTTTGAAAATTTGCCATCAATTTCCGTTTATCGGCGCCGCTAAAGCCCATGCCGGTTGCCCGTAGTGGCTCAATCTTGAATAATCAATGATTGAGAATTACTTGCAGACGCTAATGAATCCCGTAGCTGTTAGCCCTTCACGCCTTCTGACCATTGAAGATGACCCCGTCCTGGGTGCCTACCTGCACGAGCAGTTAGTGCGCTGCGGGTTTGACGTGATCTGGTGTCAGAACGGCCAGGAGGGTTTGGCCCGTGCCCGGCAAGAGCACTTTGATGTTGTCTTGATGGATATCCTGTTACCCGGCATGAATGGTTTGCAGGTGCTCACGCAATTGCGCCAGACCCACGCCTTGCCGGTGATCCTGATGTCCGCACTGGGCGCCGAGGCTGACCGAATCAGCGGGTTCCAGCTGGGGGCCGATGATTACTTGCCCAAGCCATTCAGCATGGCCGAGCTGCGGGTGCGGATCCAGGCCATCCTGCGCCGCGTGGCCCTGGACCGCATGCCGGATGCCCGCCTGGCGCAGGACCCCGCACCTGCCGAGAGCGGATTGCTGTTCGACGAAGACACGTGTGACGTGCGTCATGGCGAACAATGGGCGGGGTTGACCCGCAGCGAGTTCCGTTTGCTCGATACCCTGCAGCGCAATGCCGACGAGGTATTGAGTAAGGCCTTTCTCTATCAGCAGGTGCTGCAACGGGGCTATGCGGCCCATGACAGAAGCCTGGACATGCATATCAGCCAGATCCGGCGAAAACTCAAAACGGTCGGCTACCACCAGCGCGAAGTGCGCACGGTGTGGGGCAAGGGTTATGTCTTGAGTGCCAGCGATGCCCTGTAAAGTGCCCGGCAAGAACTCTGTCTTCTGGAAGCTGGCCTGTTTGCTGGTGGTGTTCTGTTTACTGATGATCTGGCTCAGTTGGTCCTGGGGCCGCTACATGGACAAACGCACCGGATTTCTCTCCGAGCAGGCCCACGGGACGCTGGTGCGCTACGCCGGTGAGGCCGAGCGCGCCTGGGAGACCGGGCAGCAAACGGCTGTCGACCAATGGCTGCAAGCAATGGGCAGCAGGGAGCCCGGCTGGGTCGGGGTGATCGGGCAGGATTTACAATCACTGAGCAGCTATCCGCTGAACGATCGCGAGACTGAGCGCCTGACCTTTCTGCGTGGCCTGGACTGGCCCATTAGCCATATCAAGACGGCGCGACCGTGGATCAAGGTGCCATTTCCCAAGGATCCTGCTGCGGGCAGCCTGGTGATCGAACTGCCGCAACGTTTTATGCCGGGGCGCTCGCAGGTGATCTGGCGCATTGTCACCAATGGCGTAATTCCGGGTTTGCTGACCTTGCTGTTGTGCGTGGGCCTGTACCGCGTGCTGATCGTGCCGTTGAATCATTTGCGCGAGCAGGCCAACGCCTGGCGTGCCGATCAACTGGGTGCCCGCCTGTCGAGACAGACTACCGGCCGTCAGGACGAACTGGGTGAACTGGCCCGGGCCTTCGACCAAATGTCCGAGCGCCTGCAAAGCACGGTCTTGCAACAACAGCAATTGCTCCGTGACTTGTCCCATGAACTGCGCACTCCCTTGAGCCGCCTGCGGGTAGCGTGCGACAGCGAACAGGGGGTCGAGGCCTTGCGCGAACGCTTGAGCCGGGAAGTGGATGGCATGCAGCGGCTGGTCGAGGACACCCTGCAGCTGGCCTGGCTGGATGCCGAGCGCGGGCCGTTGCCGGTGGAAGACATCCAGGTACAGGCGTTGTGGGAGATGCTCACCGAAAACGCCCGCTTTGAAAGCGGCTGGCCGCAATCACGGTTGCCTTGCCTGGTGGATGAGCATTGCTGGGTGCGCGGGCACCTCAATAGCCTGGCCCAGGCGCTGGAGAACATTCTGCGTAATGCCATTCGCCACTCGCCGCCCGATGGCGTTGTCAGCCTGAGCGGGCACCGTGAAGGCGACGAATGGCATCTATGGCTCGACGACCAAGGTGGGGGTGTGGCGCCTGAAGAGCTTGAACGGATTTTCGCGCCTTTTACCCGGCTGGACGGTTCAAGGCCTGGCGACGGGGGCTTCGGTCTGGGCCTGAGCATTGCGCGCAATGCCCTGCGGTTACAGGGCGGCAGCTTGTGGGCCGAGAACCACGGGGGTGGATTGCGGGTGCATGTCCGCTTACCAGCCAAATAGACTGCGCAACCGGACGCAGCCTCGCGCTGCTCGTCAGCTGCTACGGGTTCGAGTGTGCCTCAAACCCTGGCTTATAGCCTTTAGCCATAAGCACCGCACTTTGCGTGATATGGGCTATCGGTGTTTGTCGGTATGATGTGCGGCCCCGCGGTCTGGATTGCGAATACGCCATGACATTGCAGTACCCAACTATCGCCGATTGCGTCGGCAACACTCCTCTGGTGCGCTTGCAGCGCCTGGCTGGAAACTCCACCAACACCTTGTTGCTCAAGCTCGAAGGGAATAACCCTGCAGGCTCGGTCAAGGACCGTCCGGCTCTGTCGATGATTGCCCGTGCCGAAGCGCGCGGCCAGATCCAGGCTGGCGATACCCTGATCGAAGCCACCTCGGGCAATACCGGTATTGCACTGGCGATGGCCGCTGCGATCAAGGGCTACAAGATGATCCTGATCATGCCCGACAACTCCAGCGCCGAACGCAAGGCGGCCATGACTGCCTATGGCGCCGAGCTGATTCTGGTCTCTCAGGAAGAGGGCATGGAAGGCGCCCGCGACCTGGCTGACAAGATGCAGGCCCAGGGCCTGGGCAAGGTGCTCGATCAGTTCGCCAACGGTGACAATCCCGAGGCTCATTACACCGGCACCGGTCCTGAGATTTGGCGCCAGACCAACGGTACGATCACTCACTTCATCAGTTCGATGGGCACCACCGGTACCATCATGGGTGTGTCGCGCTACCTCAAGGAGCAGAACCCGGGCGTGCAGATCGTCGGTTTGCAGCCGATGGAAGGCGCCGCCATTCCGGGTATCCGTCGCTGGCCGACCGAGTACCTGCCGAAAATTTATCAGGCTGACCGCGTTGACCGCATTGTCGACATGGCCCAGCGCGAAGCCGAAGACGTCACCCGTCGCCTGGCCCGTGAAGAAGGCATTTTCTGTGGAGTGTCCTCGGGCGGGGCGGTAGCTGCCATGTTGCGCTTGAATCAGGAAGTCGAAAACGCGGTGATGGTCGCGATCATTTGTGACCGCGGCGACCGTTACTTGTCGACCGGCATTTACGATGCGCCCAACTGATGGCTAAGCAAGAGAGAGGCCTGCGCTTCCAGCCTGCTGGCGGCACCAAGGCCCCGCAAGTGCCTACGGGCAAGAAACAGCGTTTGAACATCGAGCGTTTGGCCAACGACGGCCGGGGTATTGCCTTTATTGAAGGGCGTACCTGGTTTGTGTCGGGAGCCCTGGCCGGTGAAGAAATTGAAGCCCGGGTGCTGGGCGCTCACGGCAAAATCGTTGAAGCCCGTACCGAGCGTGTGTTCAAGGCCAGCGACATCCGCCGCGTGGAGCCCTGTGCCCACGCGGGCAAGTGTGGCGGTTGCAGCGTGCAGCATTTGCCCCATGAGGAGCAGCTTGCACTGAAACAGCGCATGTTGACCGAGCAACTGTCCCGTGTGGCCGGTGTCGAACCTGAAGAGTGGGCGGCGCCCCTCACAGGTCCAGAATTTGGCTATCGCCGCCGTGCACGCATCGCCGTGCGCTGGGATGCGCGGGCCAAGCGTCTAGACGTAGGTTTTCGGGCGGCCGGTAGTCAGGATATCGTCGCCATTGATCACTGTTTGGTCCTGGTACAGGCTTTGCAACCTATCATGACGGGGCTGCCCGCCATGTTGCGTCAGTTGAGCAATCCCAAGGCCCTTGGCCATGTCGAGTTGTTCAGCGGTTCGGCAATTGCGGTGTTGCTGCGTCACATGGCGCCGCTCAACGATGGGGACATGAAAATCCTGCAGGATTTCTGCCTCACCCATGACGCCCAGTTGTGGCTGCATGGTGAAGGTGAACCTCAACCGGTCGATTTGACCCGGACCCTGGGCTACCGTTTGGAACAGTGGGACCTGGAGCTGGCGTATCGTCCCGGTGATTTTGTCCAGGTCAATGCTGGCGTCAATGAAGCCATGGTGGCTCAAGCAATAAAGTGGCTTGCTCCACAAGCTGACGAACGGATTCTTGACTTGTTCTGTGGGCTGGGTAACTTCGCGTTACCACTGGCGCAAAAAGTCCGCGAAGTGGTGGCAGTTGAAGGTGTTGCGACCATGGTCGAACGCGCAGCGCAAAACGCGGTCAGTAATAACCTGCAAAATGCAGTGTTTTTTCAGGCTGACTTGTCGCAGCCGCTGGTGGATGCAGCCTGGGCCAAGGATGGGTTTTGTGCCGTGCTGCTCGACCCGCCCCGTGACGGCGCCTATGAAGTGGTACGCAAGCTGTCTGGCCTGGGAGCCAGGCGTTTGGTGTATGTGTCGTGTAACCCGGCCACGCTGGCACGGGATACAGTTGAATTGATGAAACAGGGTTACCGGTTAAAACGTGCCGCAATCCTCGACATGTTTCCGCAAACAGCGCATGTCGAGGCGATGGCGTTATTTGAAGCAGACTAGGACGGTCTGTCTATTTCGACGGGCCCGCAACCCGCGCAGTGATGCCCTGTAGCGCGCGGTTGGGATTAGGGCCTGTGATTTCGGCGCATTGAATCTGCGCTGTAGGGAAGGTAAGCAAGATGGTACAGGTCAGAGCACACCAGCCGATCAACACCGACGGCAGTCTCAACCTCGAGGCATGGCTCGATCATGCGGTGAGTGTCGATGTGGCGCTGGACCGTGAAGCCTTGAAAGAAGCGTGCGAGTTTGCGCGCGAGGCCGAGCAGCAAGCCAACGCGGCGAAAAACCTGTGGACCGAGGGTACGTCGAGCTTTCGCACAGGGTTGGAAATCGCCGAAATACTGGCCGATCTGAAACTGGATCAAGACTCTCTGGTTGCCGCGATTCTCTATCGCTGCGTGCGCGAAGGGCAGGTCTTGTTGCCTGCTGTCAGCCAGCGCTTCGGTCCGGTGGTGGCCAAGCTGATTGATGGCGTGCTGCGCATGGCGGCCATCAGCGCCAGCCTCAGCCCCCGCCAATCCATGGTTCTGGGTACCCAGGGCCAGGTCGAAAACCTGCGCAAGATGCTGGTCGCGATGGTTGATGACGTGCGCGTTGCACTGATCAAACTGGCCGAACGTACCTGCGCGATTCGTGCTGTCAAAAATGCCCCGGACGAGAAGCGCAACCGCGTCGCCCGTGAGGTATTCGATATTTATGCGCCATTGGCGCACCGCCTGGGTATCGGTCATATCAAGTGGGAGCTGGAGGACTTGTCCTTCCGCTACCTGGAGCCCGAGCAGTACAAACAGATTGCCACCTTGCTGCATGAACGCCGCCTCGATCGCGAGCGCTTTATCAGTGATGTGATGAACCAGCTGCGAACCGAGCTGGTGGCCACTGGCGTTGATGCCGATATCAGCGGCCGGGCCAAGCACATCTATTCCATCTGGCGAAAAATGCAGCGCAAGGGCCTGGCCTTCAGCCAGATCTATGACGTGCGTGCGGTACGGGTACTGGTCCCGGAAATGCGCGACTGCTATACCGCGCTGGGGATTGTCCACACCCTGTGGCGGCACATTCCCAAAGAGTTCGACGATTACATCGCCAACCCCAAGGAAAACGGCTACCGCTCGCTGCACACTGCCGTGATCGGGCCTGAAGGCAAGGTGCTGGAGGTGCAGATCCGCACCCACGCCATGCACGAAGAGGCCGAGCTGGGGGTGTGTGCGCACTGGCGTTACAAGGGCACCGACGTCAAGGCAGGTTCCAACCAGTACGAAGAGAAAATCTCGTGGCTGCGCCAGGTACTGGAATGGCACGAAGAACTGGGTGATATCGGTGGTCTGGCCGATCAGCTGCGGGTCGATATCGAGCCGGACCGGGTGTACATCTTTACGCCGGACGGTCATGCCATCGACCTGCCCAAGGGCGCAACACCGCTGGACTTTGCGTACCGGGTGCACACCGAAATCGGCCATAACTGCCGCGGTGCCAAGATCAACGGGCGCATCGTGCCGCTCAACTACAGCCTGCAAACCGGTGAACAGGTCGAGATCATCACCAGCAAGCACGGCACGCCGAGCCGCGACTGGCTGAACCCGAACCTGGGCTACATCACCACCTCGCGGGCGCGGGCGAAGATCGTTCACTGGTTCAAGTTGCAGGCGCGCGATCAGAACGTGGCTGCCGGCAAAACCATGCTCGAACGTGAGCTGGGTCGCCTGGGCCTGCCAGCGGTGGACTACGAGAAGCTCGCCGACAAAGCCAACATGAGAACCGCCGAGGACATGTATGCGGCGCTCGGGGCCGGTGACTTGCGCCTGGCGCAGCTGATCAATCTGGCGCAGCAGCAGGTCGAGCCGGAGCGCGGCAGCGAACAGATGGAGCTGATTCCGCGCAAGGCCACGGGCTACAAGCCGGGCAAGCGCGGGGACATCCAGATCGAAGGCGTCGGCAACCTGCTGACCCAGATGGCCGGGTGCTGCCAGCCGCTGCCGGGGGATGCGATTGTCGGTTACATCACCCAGGGTCGCGGGGTGAGCATTCACCGTCAGGACTGCGCCTCGGTACTGCAACTGGGCAGCCGTGAGCCGGAGCGGATGATTCAGGTCAACTGGGGACCGATCCCGGTCTCGACATATCCTGTCGACATCGAGATTCGTGCCTACGACCGTTCGGGCCTGCTGCGTGACGTCTCCCAGGTTCTGCTCAACGAGCGGATCAACGTGCTGGCGGTCAATACTCGCTCGAACAAGGAAAACAACACCGCGTTGATGACCTTGACCATCGAGATCCCGGGTCTGGACGCGCTGGGACGTTTATTGGGACGCATCTCGCAACTGCCGAACATCATCGAAACCCGTCGGATCGGGCGTAGCGAAGCAAGATAACCTGTAGTCGCTGACGAGGTACGAGGCTGCGATAAGGGCCGAAGGACCTTCGCTTTGTAAAGCGGGGTCTCTACGCAACCCATCGCAGCCTGCGGCAGCGACTACAGGTTTCGGCCAAAGGATTACAGATGTACAACCTCGACGACCTGCTACACCTCATGACCCGTCTGCGTGACCCGCAGTACGGCTGTCCGTGGGACATCAAGCAAACCTGGGCCACCATCGTGCCCTACACCCTTGAGGAAGCCTACGAAGTCGCAGATGCCATTGAGCAAGGCGACTTTGAGCACCTGCAAGGTGAACTCGGCGACTTGCTGTTCCAGGTGGTTTATTACAGCCAGCTGGCCCGTGAAGAAGGCCGGTTTGAATTTGCCGGGGTGATCGACAGCATCACCCGCAAGCTGATCCGCCGACATCCCCACGTGTTCCCCACGGGCGACCTGTATGCGCCGCTGGATATACCGCGCCTGAGCGAAGAGCAGGTCAAGTTGCGCTGGGATGAAATCAAGGCGCAGGAGCGCGCAGAAAAGTCCGCTGTTCCCCAGCAGCTCTCCTTGCTGGATGACGTGCCAGTGGCGCTGCCAGCCCTGTCCCGTGCCGCCAAATTGCAAAAGCGTGCCGCTCAGGTCGGCTTTGACTGGCCAGCGGCATTGCCGGTGCTGGACAAGGTCCGAGAAGAACTGGACGAGGTGCTGGAAGCGATGGCCGACAATGACTCGGCGGCCATCCATGATGAAATCGGAGACCTGCTGTTTTCGGTGGTCAACCTGGCCCGCCATCTTAAAGTGGACCCTGAAACCGCCTTGCGTGGGGCCAATGCAAAATTTGATCGACGTTTCCGGTTTATTGAGCAGGCATTGCGCGATACCCTGCGTCCCATTGAAAGTTGCACCCTTGAAGACCTGGACGCCCTGTGGGGCGAAGCCAAGCGTCAGGAAAAGAATTTGCCCAGCTGCGGCTGAGTTTGCCTAAGTGAGTAAGTAGATGAGCATTTCCCTACGCGACCAGTTGCTCAAAGCCGGACTGGTCAACGAGAAGCAGGCCAAGCAGGCCGGCAAAGAAAAGCAGAAGCAGCAGCGTCTGGCCCACAAGGGTCAGATCGAGCTGGACGACACTCAGCAGCGTCTGGCTGCCGAAGCCAAGGCCGAGAAGGTCAAGCGCGACCAGGAGCTGAACCGTCAGCAACAGGAGAAAGTCGAGCAAAAGGCCCGCGCCGCCCAGATCAAGCAATTGATCGAAGTGTCGCGTCTGCCCAAGTTGACGACTGAGGATTACTACAACTTTGTTGACGACAAAAAGGTCAAGCGCCTGTCGGTCAACACGTTGATGCGCAACAAGCTGGCCAATGGCTCCTTGGCGATCGTGCAGCATCAGGGCGGCTACGAAGTCATCCCGCGAGAGGCTGCGCTGAAGATCCAGGAGCGGGATCCGCGCCGGATTGTGCAGTTGAACATTCTGGTCGAGCCGAAAACCCCGGAAGAAGATGATCCGTACGCGGCCTATCAGATCCCTGATGACCTGATGTGGTAACACCCGTACAACCAGTGGGAGCGGGCTTGGTGTGATTCAACTGCAAGACCGCAGCGTCTGCATCGCGAGTAAGCCCGCTCCCACAGGGTTTTGCAGCAGGGCATACACGACAAACCCCGCTTCGGCGGGGTTTGTGTTTTTCAAGTCTGTAGTCTCTGTCGTTCAGGCCTGGCGTTTCTGCGCTTCCAGCTTTTCCAGCTCAGCCTTGTAGCTGTGAGCGTCGCTTTCGCGGTGGAACATGCCAACCAGTATGTCTTCTTGATGCACATCCCACAGGTGAACACCGTGGGCTACCAGCTGGTGGAACATACGTGAATCGTCGCGCTCAGTTACTTTGATAGTCATCTGCTTGCTCCAAATTCTGATGAGGTCCTGCGGCAAGGCGTCGCAGGACTTCTTTATAGAATCTGTTAGCTTCCTAAGTAAATAGCTGATTGTCGCGCTGTCATGTTGTTATAAATCGCAAATCCCTGGAGCCCTTGTAATACGGGGTGTTTACGGTTTTGCTCATAAGTTTTATGAATAAAGTTTCATGTTTGTATCGTTCAGCGGGCCAAAAAAAACCTCGCCGAAGCGAGGTTTTTTGACGCTTACGGTTTAGTTGCCCTTGACCGTTTTGCCATTCACCGTGCCGTCCAGCAGCATGATGTTGTATTCCTTGCCGTCTTTTTCGACCTGACGCAGTTTGACCAGCAGCGAATCCCAGTTCTTGGCGAACCACATTTCCGTGATGCGCTTGTTCTGCGTTGGATCGCGTACGCGCTCAACCTTGATTGCGTCTACCTTGCCAGCCTTGGTTTCGACCACTTCAGGGCCGATCACGCGAAAGTCATAGGTATCGACGTCGTTACCATCAACTACCTGGTAGCTCATGGATTTTTTACCGGCTTCTACATCACGTTGAAGCGCGAGCTGATAGGTGGACTTGTCGAGCATGCCAGTCAGCAACGGCACTTTGACTGCGTCGCCCTGGTCGGTACCGGTGACCATTTTGGTCGCCCAGTCGAAATCCAGATCAATCTTTTTCGCTTTGCCCAGGCCGCCACGTTCAAAGTGGTAGGTCAGCGGGATCAGCGTGTTTTTATCGATCTTGAGGGTGCTTTCCTCGTTCAGGCTGGCCACCAGCATCGACGCCTTGAAGTTCAAGGTCCAGATACCGTTGTCGCTCTTGGTCAGGCTGCGCTCGGCGGAACCGCTCATGGGCAGCTGTTTCCAGTCTGCGGTGTAGCTGGCCTTGAAAGGCTGGAGTTCGGCCGCCTGCACTGCTGGGATAGCCAGCAGGCTGAGGGCGAGAAGCAGGGCACGACGCATATATTCTCCTAGGTTCGTATCAAGTGGCCGCTGGCCGCGAGTAATTGACCGTCCAATAATGCGCCTTGCTCGTCAAGAGACAAGCGACCTTCGGCAAACCAGCGCACTGCAAGCGGATAAATCCGGTGTTCCTGGGCGTGGACCCGTTGCGCCAGAGCGTGCGCAGAGTCGTCGGACTCTACCGGTATCACTGCCTGTACGACCAGAGGGCCGCCGTCGAGTTCCTCGGTCACAAAGTGAACGCTACAGCCGTGTTCGCGATCTCCTGCTTCCAGCGCGCGCTGATGCGTGTGCAAACCTTTGTATTTAGGCAGCAGCGAAGGGTGGATGTTGAGCAGACGACCCTGATAGTGACGCACGAAATCTGCGCTGAGAATGCGCATGAAGCCGGCCAGTACCACCAGTTGCGGTTTGAATTCGTCGATGATCTTGATCAGTGCAGCATCGAAGGCCTCGCGGCCCTCGAATGCTTTGTGATCCAGTACGCGGGTATCGATACCCGCGTCTTTGGCGCGTTGCAAGCCGTAGGCATCTGCGCGGTTGGAGATGACCGCGCGGATATTTGCCGGGCTGTCCTTGACGTCATTGCTGTCGATCAAGGCCTGCAAGTTGCTGCCGGTGCCGGAAAGCAGCACCACTACATCACAGGTATCAGGCATTAGTGCGCCTTGAGGTTTTGCAGCTCAACTTGTGGAGCGCCTTCGGCGGCCGTTGCGATCTGGCCGATGACCCACGGTTGCTCGCCTGCTTCACGCAGTACGTTCAGCGCGGTTTCAACGTCAGCCTGAGCCACGCAGATCACCATGCCAACGCCGCAGTTCAGCACGCGGTGCATTTCGTTTTCGTCCACGTTGCCTTTTTCTTGCAACCAGTCGAATACAGCAGGGCGCTGCCAGCTGGCAACGTCAACAACTGCCTGGGCGCCTTTTGGCAGAACGCGCGGGATGTTGTCGAGCAGGCCACCACCGGTGATGTGGGCCATGGCTTTGACAACGCCGGTTTCCTTGATCAGCTTGAGCAACGGCTTGACGTAGATGCGGGTTGGCGCCATCAGCAGGTCGGTCAGCGGCTTGCCGTCGAGCTGGATGTTTTCGATGTCGGCACCGGACACTTCGATGATCTTGCGGATCAGCGAGTAGCCGTTGGAGTGCGGGCCCGAGGACGGCAGGGCGAGCAGGGCGTCGCCGGCAGCAACCTTGGAGCCGTCGATGATTTCAGATTTTTCGACAACACCCACGCAGAAGCCGGCCAGGTCGTAGTCTTCGCCTTCGTACATGCCAGGCATTTCAGCGGTTTCGCCGCCTACCAGCGAGCAGCCCGACAGTTCGCAGCCAGCGCCGATACCGGTAACCACTTGGGTCGCGGTTTCAACGTTGAGTTTGCCGGTGGCGTAGTAGTCGAGGAAGAACAGAGGCTCGGCGCCGCATACGATCAGGTCGTTGACGCACATGGCAACCAGGTCGATACCGATGCTGTCGTGCTTGTTCAGGTTCAGTGCCAGGCGCAGCTTGGTGCCAACGCCGTCAGTGCCGGAAACCAGAACAGGCTGCTTGTAGCCAGCCGGGATTTCGCAGAGGGCGCCAAAACCGCCGAGGCCGCCCATCACTTCCGGGCGTGCAGTGCGCTTGGCCACGCTCTTGATGCGTTCGACCAATGCTTCACCGGCGTCGATGTCTACACCGGCGTCTTTGTAGCTCAGGGATGGTTGCTTGCTCATAATCCAGGCCTTTAGGGGGGATTCGGGGGTATCGACCGAGTTCAGGGGGCAGGCTTGCAAGTGCTCATCGAGTGCGTCAGAGCATTTGCAGGGTGCCCGGCTGTTGCCGGTCTGCGAAGGCGCGCGATTTTATCAGGCTTGAAGGGCAGCGGCCATCCTCGGGCCGACAGGCAGGGTTATATCTGTCGAAAAAAACCTTTTTTAGTCGTACTTGGGTCTGTGCGCGGGCCTGTATAAGGTATAGCGAATTACTTTTGAGTTTTTATGACCGAATGAAAACTGCGGTACAGACGTGAATGATTTGGCTGTCGCCGTGTCAGAAGTCTGTTCGAGTGTTTTTATGGCGTCCTTTTAGGCTGCTTTTTGTGATCGGGAATCTTTCATGCGTCTGAGCCAATTTTTAGCCGTGGGCTGTTTGTCATTTTTTAGCCTGGCGAGTCATGCCGAAATCCTGACCGGCCTTTATCAAGTGCGTGAGCCGGTGGCCAGCCAGTCACCCGATGAACGTACCCAGGCCACGCAAAAGGCACTGGAAACCCTGGTGCTGCGTTTGACCGGGGACCCCAAGGCGATCCAAAACCCCGGGCTTGAGGCGATTCGCAAGGATCCCCAGCAGATCATCAGCCGGTACGGTTATGACGCTGGCCCCCCGGAAAGCCTGCAGGTGGATTTCGATCCGGTGAGCACTGACCGGGCGTTGCGCCAGGCCGGTTTGTCGATGTGGGGCAGTAATCGTCCCGCCTTGCTCGGCTGGTGGCTGAACGATTCGGTTGATGGTTCAAGCCTGGTGGGCGACGGTCAATCCGTGGCAGAGCCCCTGCGCCGTGCCGCGCAGCACCGCGGGTTGCCATTGCGTTTGCCGCTGGCAGACCTGAGCGAACAGTTGGTAGGCACGGCTGAAAACCTTGAGGGCAGCAATCCTGCTCCTTTGAAGGATGCTTCCGAGCGTTACGGCGCCGATGCCTTGCTGGCCGTACATGCCCGTGAAGAGGATGGGCAGTGGAGCGCCAAGTGGCGGTTGTGGGTTGGCGATCAGCAGGAGCAGGGCAGTGCTCAGGCACCGGATCAGGCGGCGCTGGCCGATGCCGTGATGCTTGCAGTGAGCCAGCGTCTGGCGCCGCGTTATACGGTCAAACCCGGGGTCTCGACGGAGCAGTTGCTTGAAGTGCAGGGCATGACGCTACCGCGCTATGCGCAATTGTGGCATTTGCTCGAACCTTTCGGCGCGCAACTAAAGAGCGTCGACGGTGATCGTAGTGTGTATCAGGTAAATGGCAGCGCCGAGCAGCTGCGCTCGCAACTCGGGTTGGCGCAACTGCAGGAAGTACCGGCAGAACAGGTACCCGCAGTGACAAGTGCAGGCCAGGCGCCCGGTGTTGCTTCAGCGCCAGCGGCTCAGCTTCGGTTTCGCTGGTAGGTTGTTGTCTTCTTTATATAGGGATGGGGTGGCTCATGGCTGATTCGCGACGGTGGGTGTGGTGGGGCGTAGGGCTGGGGTTCGCCCTGTTTGTGTATTTTCTGCATCCGATACTTACGCCTTTTCTGGTCGCAATCGTCCTGGCCTATATGTTCGACCCTGTGGTTGATCGGCTGGAAAGAGCCGGGCTTTCAAGAACCTGGGGCACGGTCGCGGTCTTTGGACTGCTCACTGTCATTATGATGACGCTGCTATTGGTGTTGGTGCCGTTGCTGGCCAAGCAACTGTTGAAGCTGTACCAGTTGGCGCCGCTGGTGCTCGACTGGTTGCAGCACACGGCCATGCCGTGGGTGCAGGCCAAGCTCGGCTTGAGTGACAGCTTCTGGAAGTTTGACAAGATCAAGGTGGCAATCACCGAGCACATGGGGCAGGCCACTGACATTGTCGGCATCGTCCTGTCCCAGGCAACGGCATCCAGCCTGGCCCTGATCGGCTTTCTGGCCAATCTGGTGCTGATTCCCGTAGTGGCGTTTTACCTGCTTCGAGACTGGAACATCATGATGGCCAAGATTCGCGGCTTGTTGCCGCGGGCCCGGGCCGATCAGATTGTGTCGCTGGCCAAGGAGTGTCACGACGTGCTCGGCGCGTTTGTGCGTGGCCAGTTGCTGGTGATGCTGGCGCTGGGGGTGATCTACTCGGCGGGCCTGATGTTTGTCGGCCTCGAGTTGGGGCTGTTGATCGGCCTGATGGCCGGGGTGGCGGCCATCGTGCCGTATATGGGCTTTATTGTCGGCATTGGTGCGGCGTTGATCGCCGGCCTGTTCCAGTTTGGCGGGGATCTGTACCCGATGCTCGGGATCGTGGCGGTGTTTATGGTCGGTCAGGCGCTCGAGGGTACGGTCCTTACACCCTTGCTGGTGGGTGACAAGATCGGTATGCATCCGGTGGCGGTGATCTTCGCGATTCTTGCGGGTGGCGAGCTGTTTGGCTTTACCGGTGTGTTGCTGGCACTGCCGGTGGCGGCGGTGATCATGGTGCTGGTGCGTCACTTGCAGGATATGTACAAGGACTCCCACGCCTATAAAGGCAGCGAAGACCCGGAGCTGTAACGGCCAGGTACTGTGAAGGGCGGGCTCACCGGGCAGGTGGTCCCGCCTTTTTCATGTGCGTTCGCAGCACCTTAATCGTCAGGAAAAGATCAAACAATCCAAGACCTTAACGCAAACCTTTGATTTTGCTCGTGGTCTGTTACATTGTGTGCCCGGTTACACGGGTATAAACTTTTAGAACTTTACACAGAGGCCACTAACAGTTCGCTTGAACTGTTCAGTCAGCATGAAACCGATTCAGCTGCCCCTAGGTGTGCGTCTGCGTGATGACGCAACCTTCATAAATTACTATCCAGGCGCCAATGCCGCTGCACTCGGCTATGTCGAGCGACTGTGCGAAGCCGACGCCGGCTGGACTGAAAGCCTGATCTATCTCTGGGGCAAGCAGGGCGTAGGCCGCACACACCTGCTACAGGCTGCCTGCCTGCGCTTTGAGCAGATGGGTGAGCCCGCGGTGTATTTGCCTCTGGCCGAGTTGCTGGATCGCGGCATTGAAATCCTCGATAACCTTGAGCAGTACGAGCTGGTTTGTCTGGATGATCTCCAAGCGGTGGCCGGACGTGCCGACTGGGAAGAGGCACTGTTTCATCTTTTCAATCGCCTGCGTGACAGTGGGCGTCGCCTGCTGATTGCAGCGTCTACCTCGCCCCGTGAATTGCCCATCAAGCTGGCTGACCTCAAGTCCCGACTGACCCTTGCGCTGGTTTTTCAGATGCGTCCCTTGTCTGATGAAGACAAGTTGCGTGCCTTGCAATTGCGCGCATCACGTCGCGGTCTGCACCTGACCGACGAAGTCGGGCATTTTATTCTCACGCGAGGCACTCGCAGCATGAGTGCGTTGTTTGATTTGCTCGAACGGCTCGATCAGGCCTCCCTGCAAGCGCAACGCAAGTTGACGATCCCTTTCTTGAAAGAAACCCTGGGCTGGTAGCTCACCCCTTTAAAACTGCGGTCTGCAGCCGTTTTCGGCAGTTTTCAGGCGCCAGAAACCCTGCGCGGCTCAAGAGCTTTGTGCGCAAAATCTATTGTCAGGGGTGTAAAGCCTTAGATGTCACGACAAAACCATCAAGTCACATTTTGATCGATTGAATTTGCAAATGAGGATCATAGAGGGCATAGTCGCGGCTACTTTTCTTACAAGCCACGGTCGTGCCCATGCTAAAGCGCTTCGCACCCCTCGTGCCTCTCGCACTCGTTACCCTGTTGTTTGGCTGCGCTGCCCACACGCCAGTGTCGCAGCAAGTTGTCGATCATCAGGTTCAAAAGTCATCCTCGGTATCGCAATCTTCCGCTCTTTATCAGGAAGAACTGGCCACCGAAAAAGAACTGGCTGAATTTTCCGCCAACAGCAAGCCTTACCAGTTGCCGGCTCTGGCTGACAGCATCCTCGAGCGCGGTATGTCCCTGATCGGTACGCGTTACCGTTTTGGCGGCACCTCTGAGGCAGGCTTCGATTGCAGCGGCTTCATTGGTTATCTCTTCAAGGAAGAAGCCGGCATGCAATTGCCGCGCTCAACCCGCGAAATGATCAACGTAAAAGCACCGTTGGTCGCACGAAACAACCTCAAGCCCGGTGATTTGCTGTTCTTCAGCACCAATGGTCGTGGCCGTGTAAGCCATGCCGGGATTTACCTGGGTGATGACCAGTTTATCCACTCCAGCAGCCGCCGCAGCGGTGGTGTGCGGATCGATAACCTGGGTGACAGCTACTGGAGCAAGACCTTTATTGAGGCCAAGCGCGCCCTGGCGATGGCTCCTGCGAGCGTAGTAGCCCGCAAGTAAAGTTAATGTCTTACTTGAAGTTTGGCTGCTAAGGGCTAGAATTCAGTCGCATTGTTAAATCCTTGAAGCCGCGAAGGTGTCCCCTCTCGCGGCTTCAGGTTTCGCGGCCAGAGTTGCCGTATCCAGAATCAGGAACATTCTGTTTATGTCGACCATGGCCCGCGTTGCCCTCTTGACCTTAGCAGCACTGCTCAGTGCCTGCGCCAGCCACCCGCCACCTGTTGCGGTGGTCAAAAAACCTGTCGTGTTTGCCAACCCTTATGAAGAAACCTCGCCGATTGCCGCCGACGTGCTTTTTCGTGCCTTGGGTCTGGTCGGCACGCCTTATCGCTGGGGTGGCAATACTCCGGATTCAGGTTTTGATTGCAGTGGTCTGATCAAGTACGTGTACAACGACGCAGCGGGCATTTCGTTGCCGCGTACGACCCGTGAAATGATCGTGATGCAGGCGCAGAATGTTGGCCAGGACAAGCTGCAAACCGGTGACTTGCTGTTTTTCGCCACCAACGGTGGTTCCCAGGTCAGCCATGCCGGGATCTACGTCGGTGAAGGCCGTTTTGTGCATGCACCGGCCACTGGCGGTACGGTCAAGCTGGACAGTCTCAATAAAGCCTATTGGCAAAAAGCCTATCTGAATGCCAAGCGCGTTTTGCCGACCGAGCAGCATCTGGCGCGTCTGCCGTAAACCCGAACCTGCACGCTGGGTGGGAGCGGGCTTGCTCACGATGGATGCAACGCGGTGTAACTACCACGCCGCGGTGATCCAGTCGCGGGCAAGCCCGCTCCCACTGTTTCATTTGCTGGTTGGCTTTGCCGACACCCGCCAAATCTTGTTGCCGACATCATCGGCCACCAATAAATCTCCCTGTTTATCGATCACCACGCCCACGGGTCTGCCCATGGCTTTCTCGTCAGCGTTGAGAAAACCGGTCAGTACATCAACCGGCATACCGGCGGGTTTTCCGTCGGCAAAGGGTACAAAAATCACTTTGTAGCCACTGTGCGGCTTGCGGTTCCAGGAACCGTGCTGGCCAATAAACGCGCCTTGGGTAAAGTCGGGCAGTTTGCTGCCTTCGGCAAAGCTCAGCCCCAGGGATGCAGTGTGCGGGCCGACGGCATAGTCCGGTGCAATGGCTTTGGCGACCAGTTCCGGATTTTGCGGGTTGACCCGTACATCCACGTGCTGGCCGTAATAGCTGTAGGGCCAGCCATAGAAGCCGCCATCCTGAACTGAAGTGATGTAGTCGGGCACCAGGTCGCTGCCGATTTCGTCGCGCTCGTTTACCGCTGTCCAGAGCTTGCCGGTTTTGGGTTCCCAGTCCATGCCATTGGGGTTGCGCAGGCCCGAGGCGAAAATACGGTGGTTGCCGGTGGCGCGATCAACCTCCCAGATCGCGGCGCGGCCTTCTTCCTTGTCCATGCCGTTCTCGCCCACGTTGCTGTTGGAACCGACGGTGACATACAGCTTAGTGCCGTCAGGGCTGGCGATGACGTTTTTGGTCCAGTGATGGTTCAGTGGGCCGCCAGGCAAGTCGAGCACCTTGACCGGATTGGCTTTGATGCTGTTTTCGCCCGCCTGATAGGGGACGCGCAACAGCTTGTCGGCGTCAGCGATATACAACTCTTCGCCTACCAGGGTCATGCCAAAAGGCGAGTTCAGATTGTCGAGAAAGACCGTGCGGGTTTCGGCCACGCCATCGTGGTCTGCATCGCGCAACAGGGTGATCCGGTTCGCACTTGGCACTGCGGCCCCGGCGCGGGCCATCACCTTGTCTGCGATCCAGCCTTTGATCCCCTTGCTGTCATCCGGTTTGGGCGGTGCGTTGGTTTCTGCGACCAGCACATCGCCGTTGGGCAAGACATAGAGCCAGCGCGGATGATCCAGGCCTTCGGCGAAGGCGGCGACCTCCAGGCCTTGGGCGGCAATGGGCGTGGCGCCATCAGCCCAACCGACCGCCGGGGCGATATTGACGGTGGGTATCAGGGTTTTGTTCGGTTCAGGTAATTTGGGCGAGGGGCCGGTGCCATCACTCACTTGCAGGGTCGACGACTCGCCGCAGGCAGCCAATCCTGCCGCAAGTACGATGACAATAGCGTGCTGGCGCTTGAGCATGTGAATCTCCATGAGGTTTTGGTCTTGTAAGTCATAGAGAAGCTTAGCCCTTCAAAGGTTCAGGTCGTAGCTTTGTATAGCCCTATTGGTGCCACCTTTAATTGACGCTCCACCCCCAACCCTCTAACCTTCGCGGCTTGTTTCAGGTGCTCGGCAACGTAACGTTGGTCGAGTGAAACAGGGAAGCCGGTGAGGGCGTGTTTGTCCTGCACAACCGCCATGATCCCGGCGCTGCCCCCGCAACGGTAAACGAGTCAATGCCACGCCAACTGCCACTGTGATTGCTCACGGGAAGGCGCGTGGACAAGGGCGCTCTGTACAGGGCCGTCCGCTTGTGAGCCCGGAGACCGGCCTGATCCATCCACCACTCTCGCGGCGGGCGATGCAGTGTGTTTTTTATGAGTTCCCCCCCGCCTCCCGTTTGCATCATTGAGCCCCAACGGAGAGCTGCCATGAACGAATCCCCCGAACGCGACGAACGTCATCAGGCGCGCATGCTGCGCAAAAAAGCCGTCATGGATGAGCGCATTGCCAGCTCGCCCAATGAGTGCGGGCTACTGCTGGTGTTGACCGGCAATGGCAAAGGCAAGAGCAGTTCCGCTTTTGGCATGCTGGCACGGGCCATGGGCCACGGCATGCAGTGCGGCGTGGTGCAATTCATCAAGGGTCGCAACAGCACCGGCGAGGAGATCTTCTTCCGCCGCTTCCCCGAGCAGGTGCGTTATCACGTGATGGGTGAAGGCTTTACCTGGGAAACCCAGGATCGCCAACGCGATATCGCGGCCGCCGAAGCCGCCTGGGAAGTATCCCGCGAGATGCTGCGTGACCCGTCCATCGGGCTGGTTGTACTGGATGAGCTGAACATCGCGCTCAAACACGGCTACCTCGACCTTGAGCAGGTGCTCGCCGACCTGCAAGCCCGTCCGCCAATGCAGCATGTGCTGGTCACCGGGCGTGGCGCCAAACCTGAACTGATAGACCTGGCCGACACCGTGACTGAAATGGGTGTGGTCAAACACGCATTCCAGGCCGGGATCAAAGCCCAGAAAGGCATCGAATTGTGAGTGTTCAAGCATGAGAGAGTCGCGTCATTGCCCGGCGGTGTTGATCGCCGCACCGGCCTCCGGTCAGGGCAAGACCACCGTTACCGCCGCCTTGGCCCGATTGCATCGCAATCAGGGGCGCAAGGTGCGGGTGTTTAAATGTGGACCGGATTTTCTGGACCCGATGATTCTGGAGCGCGCCAGCGGTGCGCCGGTTTATCAGGTGGATTTGTGGATGGTGGGCGCGGATGAAAGTCGCCGCCTGCTGTGGGAAGCCGCTGGTGAAGCGGACCTGATCCTGATCGAAGGCGTGATGGGGCTGTTCGACGGTACACCTTCCAGCGCAGACCTGGCGCGCCATTTTGGGGTACCGGTGCTGGGTGTGATTGATGGCACCGCAATGGCCCAGACCTTTGGTGCGCTGGCCCTGGGCCTGGCCCGCTATCAACCGGACCTCCCGTTTGCCGGGGTGCTGGCCAACCGGGTTGGCACAGTGCGTCATGCACAGTTGCTCGAAGGCAGCCTGACCGAAGGCCTGCGCTGGTACGGCGCGTTGTCTCGCGAGACCGGGATCGAGTTGCCGAGTCGACACTTGGGGCTGGTTCAGGCGAGTGAGTTGAACGACCTGGATGCGCGTCTCGACGCGGCAGCCAATGCCCTGGCCAGCACCTGTGAGGTAGCGCTGCCACCCGCCGTTGAATTTGCAGCGCCCGAGCCTGTGCTGGTCGAGCCATTGTTGGCCGGGGTTCGGATTGCCGTAGCCCGGGATGAAGCCTTTGCCTTCACCTATGGCGCGAGTCTGGATCTGCTGCGGGCGATGGGAGCCGAGCTGGTGTTTTTCTCGCCGATTCGCGATGTCCGCCTGCCAGAAGCTGACAGCCTTTATTTGCCGGGCGGTTATCCCGAGTTGCATCACCTTGAGCTGTCGCGCAATACACCGATGCTGGAGGCGATTCGCGCCCATCACGCAGCCGGTAAACCGTTGCTGGCCGAATGTGGCGGCATGCTTTATTTGCTCGACGCCTTGACCGATGTCGACGGTCAGCGTGCCGAGCTGGTGGGTTTGCTGACGGGGGAGGCGACGATGCAAAAGCGTCTGGCCGCGTTGGCATTGCAATCGGTGGACATGCCCGAGGGGCTGCTGCGTGGTCACACTTACCATCACTCGCTGACCAGCACAGAGCTTGAACCTGTTGCCCGTGGCCTGAGCCCCAATGGCGGGCGTGGTGCCGAAGCGGTGTATCGCGAAGGGCGGATGACCGCCTCTTACGTGCACTTCTACTTTCCGTCCAATCCTCAGGCGATTGCTGCGCTGTTTGCGCCGTGCGCTGTGACGGCGCCATGACCGATAACGCCTTTAGTCCTGAAGAACGCGCAGCGGTGTACCGCGCCATCGCCGAGCGCCGCGATATGCGGCACTTCAGCGGTGGCAGTGTGGCACCTGAACTGTTGTCGCGTTTGCTTGAGGCGGCGCATCAGGCCCCGAGTGTGGGGCTGATGCAGCCGTGGCGGTTTATCCGCATCACTGACCGGGAACTGCGAGGCAGGATTCAGGGCCTGGTCGAGGCCGAGCGGGTACGGACCGCCGAGGCGCTGGGCCAGCGCTCCGATGAATTCATGACGCTCAAGGTTGAAGGCATCCAGGACTGTGCCGAGGTGCTGGTGGCGGCGTTGATGGATGACCGTGAAAAGCATATTTTTGGTCGACGTACCCTGCCGGAAATGGACATGGCGTCGTTGTCGTGTGCCATTCAAAACCTGTGGCTGGCAGCACGTGTAGAAGGCTTGGGCATGGGGTGGGTGTCGTTGTTCGAGCCTGAGGCGCTGGCGAGCTTGCTGGGGTTGCCCCCGGGAGCCAAACCCCTGGCAGTGTTGTGCCTGGGCCCGGTCGAGGCTTTTTATCCCGCGCCCATGCTGGTGCTGGAAGGGTGGGCGCAAGCACGCCCACTGAGTGAACTGGTGTATGAGAATTATTGGGGAGTGAGTCCATGAGTGTGGCGTTGTTGTGCGTCGCCGGAGTGGCGCTGGATGCGCTGTTTGGCGAGCCCAGGCGCTGGCATCCGCTGGTTGCGTTTGGCCGAATGGCCGAGCGTATCGAACAGCGGTTCAATTCCGGCGGACGTGGCTGGCGCAGTCATGGTGTGACGGCCTGGGTGCTGGCAGTGTTGCCGCTGACGATCCTTGCAACGGCGCTTTCATGGCTGCCGTATATCGGCTGGCTGGTGGAAATTCTGGCGCTGTATTGTGCGCTGGGCATGCGCAGTCTCGGTGAGCACGTGCAGCCGGTTGCCGAGGCATTGCGTGCCAACGATCTGGAGGAGGCACGGACCCGGGTCGGCTATCTGGTCAGTCGCCAAACCAGCGAGCTTGACCCCACTGAAGTTGCCCGTGCGGCCACTGAATCTGTGCTGGAAAACGGCAGTGATGCTGTCTTTGCCACTATTTTCTGGTTTGTCGTGGCGGGAGCGCCGGGCGTGGTGCTCTATCGTTTGAGCAATACGCTGGACGCGATGTGGGGCTATCGCAACGAACGCTTTGAGCGCTTTGGCTGGGCTGCTGCCCGTATCGACGATGTTCTTAACTATATTCCTGCAAGGCTGGTTGCGTTGACTTACGCCGTATTGGGTAAAACCCGACTGGCCTTGAAGTGCTGGCGCAAGCAGGCACCTCAGTGGGACAGTCCCAATGCAGGCCCGGTCATGGCCGCAGGCGCAGGCGCCCTGGGTGTCGAACTGGGTGGGCCGGCGATTTATCACGGCGAACTGCATGAGCGTCCGCAATTGGGCGAAGGCGTGCCAGCGGATGCGGACTCGATTGGTCGTGGCTGGCAACTGGTGCAACGTGGCGTATGGCTGTGGCTATTGATTCTGTGTGCGTGGAGTGAGTTCTATGCTTGAGCACGGCGGGCGTTTACGCAAAGCGGCGTTGCACTACGGCATTGACGAGGCTGACTGGCTGGATTTGTCCACTGGCCTTGCGCCCTGGCCTTTTGATATCCCGCAGATACCCGAGCGTGCCTGGGCGCGTTTGCCTGAAACCGACGATGGTCTTGAGCAAGCTGCCTGCGCTTATTACGGCGCACTGAATGTGTTGCCGGTCCCGGGCTCGCAGTGCGCAATCCAGTTGCTGCCGCGCCTGCGCCGCAGTGGCAAGGTGGGTGTGCTGTCGCCGTGTTACGCCGAGCATGCGCATGCCTGGAGGCAAAGCGGGCACATCGTGCGGGAAATCATGGAGCAGGAAGTCGATTTCTACCTCGACACCCTGGATGTGCTGGTGGTGGTCAACCCCAACAACCCTACCGGGGTGAGGCACACGCCAGAGCGTCTGCTTGAATGGCATGCGCGGCTTGTGCAACGCGGTGGCTGGCTGGTGGTGGACGAAGCCTTCATGGACAACACACCAGAATTCGGCCTGGCCGGGCATACCCAGCGTACCGGGTTGATCGTGTTGCGTTCATTCGGCAAGTTTTTTGGTCTGGCCGGGGTGCGGCTGGGTTTTGTGCTGGCCGAGCAAAAATTGCTCAAGTTGCTGGCCGAACAAGTCGGGCCCTGGGCGGTGAGCGGACCGACACGCATTGTCGGCCAGGTCTGCCTGCTGGACACCGAAGGCCATGCTCGCCAGCGCGAGCGCAGTGAGCTCGCCAGCGGGCGGCTGGAGCGATTGCTGGGGCTGCATGATTTGCCGCCTCAGGGCGGCTGCGCGTTGTTCCAGTGGTTGATCACGCCCCACGCCGACCGCCTTTACGAATTCATGGCGCACCGCGGCATTTTGCTGCGCCTGTTTGCCCACAACAGCAGCGTGCGTTTTGGCCTGCCCGCCGATGAGGCTGACTGGCAGCGGCTCGAGCTGGCGCTGGCGGCGTACACCAAGGAAACCACATGAGTACGTTGATGGTGCAGGGCACCACTTCCGATGCTGGCAAAAGCACGCTGGTGACGGCCCTGTGTCGCTGGTTGACCCGCCAGGGTGTAGCGGTGGTGCCGTTCAAGCCACAGAACATGGCGCTCAACAGTGCGGTGACTGCCGAGGGTGGCGAGATTGGCCGCGCTCAGGCGGTGCAGGCCCAGGCCGCCGGATTGGCGCCGCACACGGACATGAATCCGGTGCTGCTCAAGCCCAATAGCGACACCGGCGCCCAAGTGATCATTCATGGTCGTGCCGTCACCAGCATGAATGCGGTGGCGTATCACGACTACAAGGCCATTGCCATGCAAGCGGTATTGGCCTCCCATCAGCGTTTGAGTGCCGCGTATCCGGTGGTGATGGTCGAGGGTGCGGGCTCGCCTGCCGAGATCAATCTGCGGGCCGGTGATATCGCCAACATGGGCTTTGCCGAAGCGGTTGACTGCCCGGTGGTGTTGATTGCCGATATCAATCGCGGCGGGGTGTTTGCCCATCTGGTCGGTACCCTGGAGTTGCTGTCCGAGACCGAGCAGGCACGGGTCAAGGGTTTCATCATCAACCGCTTTCGCGGTGATATCGCCTTGCTACAGCCTGGCCTCGACTGGCTGGAGCAGCGCACCGGCAAACCGGTGATCGGCGTGTTGCCCTATGTGATGGACCTGCATCTTGAGGCCGAGGACGGCATCGATCAGCGTCAGACCGACAAGGTCGAGCAAGTGCTCAAAGTGGTGGTGCCGGTACTGCCGCGTATCAGTAATCACACCGACTTCGACCCGCTGCGCCTGCATCCGCAAGTTGACCTGCAATTTGTAGGGCCGGGGCAACCGATTCCTCCTGCAGACTTGATCATCCTGCCGGGCTCCAAGAGTGTGCGCAGCGACCTGGCCTACTTGCGTGCCAATGGCTGGGAAGGGGCCATCAGCCGACATCTGCGTTACGGCGGAAAGCTGCTGGGGATTTGTGGCGGCTTGCAGATGCTCGGCGAGCAGGTTCACGACCCGCTGGGCCTTGAAGGCGCAGCGGGTTCCAGTGCCGGATTGGGCTTGCTGGCGTTTAGCACCGAGCTTACAGCCGAAAAACAGCTGCGCAATGTGCGCGGGCATCTGGTCCTGGAAAACGCGCCAGTCAGCGGCTACGAAATCCACGCGGGCGTAACCACGGGGGCGGCTCTGGAGCAGCCTGTGGTGCACCTGGATGACGGGCGCTGTGATGGCGCGCAAAGTGCGGACGGGCAAATTCTCGGCACCTACCTGCATGGTGTGTTCGAGTCGCCTGCGGCTTGCAGCGCGTTGCTGCGTTGGGCCGGTTTGCAGGATGTGCAAGAAGTGGACTACCACGCCCTTCGCGAACGGGATATCGAGCGGCTGGCGGATCTGGTGGAAAACCATCTGGATACCGCCTACCTGCGCGCGTTGTGCGGGATTTGAGATTCATGTCGTCTGATCCGGCCCCATCGCGGGCAAGTCCGGCTCCCATCAGGGTTGCACTCATTCTGTGGGAGCCGGGCTTGCCCGCGATGGCGTCAATGGCCGCTAGAGGTTTAACACCATGCTGCAACTGATTCTGGGCGGTGCCCGCTCGGGTAAAAGTCGTCTGGCTGAAAAGCTGGCGGCCGAGTCCGGCTGTGCCGTCACCTACATAGCCACCAGTCAGCCGCTGGACGGTGAGATGAACGAGCGCGTGCGCCATCATCGCGAGCGCCGTCCAGAACATTGGGCGCTTATCGAAGAGCCGATTGAACTGGCCCGCGTGCTGCGTGACAACGCTCGCGCCGATACTTGCCTGTTGGTGGACTGCCTGACCCTGTGGCTGACCAACCTGCTGATGCTTGAAGACCTGCAGCGCCTGAATGCCGAGCGCGATGCGCTGCTGGAATGCCTGGCTGATTTGCCGGGCGAAATTGTGTTTGTCAGCAACGAAACCGGAATGGGTGTCGTGCCGCTGGGCGAATTGACTCGCCGCTATGTCGATGAAGCCGGTTGGTTGCATCAAGCCCTGGCCGAGCGCTGTCAGCGAGTCGTGCTGACAGTGGCGGGCCTGCCCCTGACGTTGAAAGGAACTGCACTATGAGCACCCCTTGGTGGCTGAACCCCTGCAAGCCCGTTGACCGTGACATGCAAGCGGCCGCGGCCGAGCGTCAGCAGCAACTGACCAAACCCGCAGGCTCCCTGGGCCAGCTTGAGGCCCTGGCGGTGCAGCTGGCCGGTTTGCAAGGGCGGCTCAAACCCCGTGTCGATCAGTTGTGGATCGGGATTTTTGCAGGTGATCACGGGGTGGTCGCCGAAGGTGTGTCGGCTTATCCGCAAGCGGTCACCGGGCAAATGCTGCACAACTTTGTCAGTGGGGGGGCGGCGATCAGCGTGTTGGCCCGCCAATTGGGCGCGCAACTGGATGTGGTGGACCTGGGTACGGTGACGCCGATGCTGGATCTGGCGGGGGTACGGCACTTGCAGTTGGGTGCGGGGACAGCCAATTTTGCGACGGGCCCTGCGATGTCCGACGCTCAGGGTCTGAAAGCCCTGCAGGCCGGGCGCGACAGCGTGTTGCGGGCGCAGGCGGCGGGCAGCGAGGTGTTTATCGGCGGTGAAATGGGCATTGGCAACACGGCGTCTGCCAGTGCCGTGGCCAGTGCGCTGCTGGATTGCCCTGCCTCGCAATTGACCGGGCCAGGCACTGGTCTGGATGCCGCCGGTGTCAGCCACAAGGCGCAGGTGATTGACCGTGCACTGGCGTTGCATGCCGGTCACCTCGACGATCCGCTGCAGACACTGTTTCGCCTGGGTGGCTTTGAAATTGCCGCCTTGGTCGGCGCCTATGTGGCCTGCGCGCAGGAAGGCGTGGTGGCGGTGGTGGATGGCTTTATCTGCACCGTGGCGGCCATGGTCGCGGTGCGCATGAATCCTGACTGCCGCGAGTGGCTGATCTTCAGTCATCGCGGAGCTGAGCAGGGTCATCGCCATGTGTTGGAAAGCTTGCAGGCCGAGCCGTTGCTGGACCTGGGCCTGCGTCTGGGCGAGGGCAGCGGTGCTGCGTTGGCGGTGCCGTTGATGCGTCTGGCGTGTGATCTGCACGGGCAGATGGCGACCTTTGCCGAAGCCGCCGTGGCAGATCGTCCGGCATGACCGTGCAGCTCGATTTGCTGCGTCATGGCGAGACTGAGCTGGGTGGCGGTTTGCGCGGCAGCATCGACGATGCCTTGACGGCGATGGGCTGGGCGCAAATGCGTGATGCCGTGAAAGGCCAGGGGCCGTGGGATCGTATCGTCAGCTCACCGTTGCAACGTTGCGCATTGTTTGCCCGAGAACTGAGTGAGCAGCTCGATCTTCCGGTGTCTTTGGACAAGGATCTGCAGGAACTTCATTTTGGTGCGTGGGAAGGGCAGAGCGCGGCAGCGCTGATGGAGGTTGATGAGCAGGCCTTGGGCTTGTTCTGGGCCGACCCCTACGCCTTTACCCCACCCGACGGTGAGCCAGTGCTTGAGTTCTCGGCGCGGGTGCTGTCAGCCGTCAGCCGTTTGCAGCAGGACTTCGTAGGGCAGCGGGTGCTGGTGGTATGCCATGGCGGGGTGATGAAATTGCTGCTGGCTCAGGCCCGTGGCTTGCCTCGCGAGCAGTTGCTGCAAGTGCCGGTGATCCACGGCGCACTGTTCGGGCTGCAGGTCGACGCCGATGGGCAGCTCACCGAGGCCAACAGGTGATGCTGCCTTTCTGGATTGCATTGCAGTTTTTAAGCAGCTTGCCGATTCGCTTGCCGGGTATGCCGCAGCCTCAGGAGCTGGGGCGCTCCCTGCTGTTTTATCCGCTGGTGGGTTTATTGTTTGGCGGGCTGTTGTGGGGCCTGAGTGTGCTGCTGGCCGGTGCACCGCTGATGTTGCACGCGGCGTTGCTGCTGACGGTATGGGTGTTGCTCAGTGGCGGGCTGCATCTGGACGGCCTGGCTGACAGTGCAGATGCCTGGCTGGGGGGCTTTGGCGACCGCGAACGCACCCTGACCATCATGAAAGACCCCCGCAGCGGACCGATCGCGGTGGTGACGCTGGTATTGGTGTTGTTGCTCAAGTTCTGCGCGCTGCTCGCACTGATTGAGCAGCAAAACAGCGCGGTGCTTCTGGTCGCGCCGTTGATCGGGCGCAGCGCCTTGCTGGCCGTATTCCTGACGACCCCGTACGTGCGGGCCGGTGGATTGGGTCAGGCGCTGGCCGATCATTTGCCACGCAGGGCGGGATGGTGGGTGTTGGGGCTCAGTGCCCTGGGGTGTGTGGTGTTGGCCGGGTATGCCGGGTTATGGGCCCTGGTGCTGGCAACAGTGGGGTTTGTATGGCTGCGCCGGGTGGTGATGCGCCGTCTGGGGGGCATCACGGGCGATACCGCCGGTGCGCTGCTGGAGTTGCTGGAAGTGCTGGTGCTGGTGGGTCTGGCGTTGATCGTTGCCTGACCTGCTGCCAGATTCACCAAGGTTGATCGCTCCGAGATAAATCTTGATTCTGTTTTATTGCGGGTATATACATACAAAATGTTACCAACTCAGTGTTTATGCACCAATCTGCGACGTGCTGCGCGTGGCGTGAGCAGGCATTACGACGGCGCTCTCGACGGCTTCGGGATCAACGTCGCCCAGTATTCTTTGCTGTGTAATCTCAAGCGGCTCGATCAACCCAGCATTTCCAGCTTGGCAGAAGCCATGGGGCTGGATCGCAGTACGTTGGGGCGTAACGTGCGGGTGCTTGAGGGCGCTGGTCTGTTGAAACTGATGGAGGGGGCTGATCAGCGTAATCGTCTGGTTTGCCTGACTCCGGCAGGGGACGAGTGCCTGAAGGCTGCCTTGCCTGCCTGGGAGGATGCTCAGCAGCGCTTGATGGATCGTTTGGGTGAAGCCAAGCGCGCACAACTGTTACAGCTATTGGATGAGTTGGCAGGCACTGACTAGAGTTCAGTCGCTCGATTATAAAAGGGTATATACCCGCTCCCGGAGAACAACAATGACATCGGTGTGGCGCAACAGTGGATGGGTCCTTCTTGGCAGTGCGCTTATCCTGGCCCTGTCTTTGGGCGTAAGGCATGGGTTCGGGCTGTTTCTGCCTCCCATGAGCGCGCAATTTGGCTGGGGGCGTGAGGTGTTTGCCTTTGCTATTGCCTTGCAGAACCTGATCTGGGGCCTGGCTCAGCCTTTTACCGGGGCACTGGCAGACCGCTTTGGCGCGGCCAGGGTGGTGATGGTCGGTGGTGTGTTGTATGCGGTGGGGCTACTGCTGATGGGGCTGTCGGATTCGCCGCTGTCACTGTCATTGAGCGCGGGGCTGTTGATCGGGATCGGTCTGTCCGGTACTTCGTTCTCGGTAATCCTGGGTGTTGTCGGGCGCGCCTTGCCCGCAGAAAAACGCAGCATGGGCATGGGGATTGCCAGTGCGGCGGGGTCTTTTGGCCAGTTCGCGATGCTGCCAGGTACTTTGGGGCTGATTGGCTGGCTCGGTTGGTCGACCGCGCTGTTGGTGTTGGGTGTGCTGGTGGCGCTGATTGTGCCGTTGGTCAGCATGCTCAAGGATCGGCCGCTACCCAATCTGGGTGGGGAGCAAACCCTCAAGGAGGCATTGCGTGAGGCGTGTTCGCACTCGGGCTTCTGGCTATTGGCGTTCGGGTTTTTTGTCTGCGGCTTTCAGGTGGTCTTCATTGGCATCCACTTGCCGGCATATCTGGTGGATCAGCATCTCCCCGCGACAGTGGGTACGACGGTGCTGGCGCTGATTGGCCTGTTCAATATTTTTGGTACCTACACCGCCGGTTGGCTCGGCGGGCGCATGTCCAAGCCCCGTTTATTGACGGCTTTGTACCTGGCCCGGGCGGTGGTGATCGGGTTGTTCCTGTGGGCGCCAGTGACGCAGTTCAGTGCGTATCTGTTTGGCATGGTCATGGGCTTTTTGTGGCTGTCGACCGTGCCGCTGACCAATGGCACGGTGGCAACCATGTTTGGTGTGCGTAACTTGTCGATGCTGGGCGGGATCGTATTTCTGTTCCATCAGCTCGGAGCATTCCTGGGCGGCTGGATGGGAGGTGTGGTCTATGATCAGACAGGTAGTTACGATCTGATCTGGCAGGTCTCAATCTTGTTAAGTCTGTTGGCGGCGGCCTTGAACTGGCCGGTGCGCGAGCGCCCGGTTGCCCGTTTGCAGGCGCAGGGGAGTATGGGGTGAATTCGACCTGGATATGGCTCGGCGCAGCCAGTACTGGAGTGTTGTTGCTGGCCCTGATCTGGTGGGGCTGGCATCAAGGCGGATTGGCGTTAATGCAGTTGGGCATGGGCGCTTGCTAGTGTGGCCTCGGGTGAGTAAGTTCTGAGCCTGCCTCTTTTTCAAGGACACCGATGATGCTTAAGCGCTGGATTGCGATGCCTGTACTGCTGTTAGCCTGCGCCGGTACGGTTTGGGCGGCGGACTGTCCACCCTTGCTGGAAGGCACGCTGCCTAAATTGCGGGCCAAGGAGTCGATTGATCTGTGCCAGCGCTTTGCCGGTAAACCACTGTTGATCGTCAATACGGCGAGCTTTTGCGGCTTCGCGCCACAGTTCAAGGGGCTTGAGGCGCTGAACCAGCGCTACAAGGGCCAGGGGCTGGAGTTGATCGGTGTGCCGTCGGATGACTTCAAGCAGGAATCCAAAGATGGCGAAGAGACGGCCAAGGTGTGTTACGTCAATTACGGTGTGACTTTCACCATGATCGATCCGCAGCATGTGCGTGGGCCTGATGCGACACACTTGTTCAAGGTGCTGGCAGAACAGAGCAGCGCGCCAAAATGGAACTTCTATAAATACGTAGTTGATCGTCAGGGCAATGTGATTGCCAGCTTCTCCAGCCTGACCAAGCCCGATAGCCCTGAATTGATAGAGGCGATCGATAAGGCCATTGCTTCAAAGCCCTGAAACGCACCCATTAAAAATCCCCGCCTCGGTAACGAGAGCGGGGATTTTTTTGATTCAGCGGGCGAGGCGGTTGGCCTCGCAGTGAATCAGAACTTGTAGGTTGCGCCTACTGCAAAGCCGTTTGCGCTGTTTTCATATTTCGCGCTGTATTCGTTAAGTGCGTTCTTGTCGTGAACCTTGACCGACTCTTCCTTCAGGTAGGAGTAAGCCGCATCAATGGTCAGGTTCTCGTTGACGGCATAACCGGCACCCAGGCTGAAGATCGTCCGGTCACCGGTAGGAATACGTGGCGAGCGATTTTCGTTGTTGGTAGGCGACTGGTCCCACGTCAGGCCAGTACGAACTACCCACTGCTTGTTCAACTGGTAGGAAGTACCAATGGCGTATGCCCAGGTATCGTGCCAGTTCTGTTCTTCCTTGATGGTGCCGAACAGTTGCGAGCCGACTGCACCCGAAGCTCCAGGACTAACACCGTCGTTATTGATGGTGATGTCTTTCAGGCGGCTCCAGCGGGTCCAGGTCGAACCGGCGTAGACTTTCCAGGCATCAGACAGGTCTTGAGTGACGGACAGGTCGTAGGACTCAGGAGTGTCGATAGACAGTGACGCGTCATAACGATTGCTTTTCATCAAAGTAGAAGGGGTATTGGCCCCTGCCGTCACATTAGTGTGGCCTTCAAGCTTGTAGCTAACTTTGGAGTGATACGTAAGACCAATACGGGTGGTGTCTGTTGCTTGCACCAGAACACCGATGTTGAAACCCAAGGCAGTATCGGTACCTTTGACTTTTACATTGGTGTCGCCGAACGCGGGGTTAAGTACGGTCAGGTCGGACTCCAGCGTACCGCCAATGCGGTTGATGGTTGGACCGAAGCCCACCGAAACCCTGTCGTTAAATGCATAGCTGACGGTAGGTTGCAGGGTGACAACCTTGACTTCACTTTTCTTGCCGAAGGCACGACCCTGGAAGCCGCCTTCATAGTCGGTTACCAGGCCGAAGGGTGCGTAAACACCAAAGCCGACAGCCCACTGGTCATTCAACTTATTGGTATAGAAACCCATAGGAACGCCAGTGAACGGAACCATGTCACCTTTGTTGGTGCCAGGATATCTGCCGCTTGTATCCTTGATATCGGTCGAAGCGTCGATCACGGCGATACCGCCAGTCACTTGCTGGCCGCTCAGGCGGGACATACCGGCAGGGTTACCAAAAACGGTGCTTGCATCGTCGGCAGAAGATGAACGACCTGCGAAACCGGTCCCCATACCGCTTACGCTTTGTTCGTTAAGTGCGAAGCCACTAGCGAAAATCTGGCTGGAAGCCAAAGTGACAGCGAGGCCAAGTGTGGTCTTGAGCATTACTTTTTTCATTATTAGAACTCCTTATGATCACCGGACGAAAACTACCAACATTTTTGTTGAAGCGCTATAGGCTAAATCGCAGAAGATAGCGATGTTTTGTAGGACAATCCGACCGGTTTCAGGCTTTTTGCAGATTATTGCAAGTGATGGAAATCTCAAGCCACTTGGTTGAGAGGTGAAACGCAGGTACGCCAAGCATGGGCGAAATCTCGCAAACGTCCATGTGGTTCAAAGGCTTGGCGCCAAATTCTTGCCATGCCCAGCAGGTCATCGGCTGGGGGAATGGCTATTTTTTGCTGTTCGATCAGTAGCCAGGCAATGGCTGTGGCATACCGCAAATTAACCGTGAGCTCCAGGTGAGGGCTGCACAGGAATGCATGCTGACTGGCCAGTCCACGCACCAGGCTCGCCAGGTCCGGGTCGTGGGCCAGGTACTGATCCCACAAAGCGGCATGGCGAGGTTCGCGTATGCAGTAGAGCCCGTGACCATGACGATCATGCAGGGCCGAGCCTAAATTTGACTGGCTGGCTGCAATACCCAGCAACAAAGCTTCTGCATCCGGGTTGTCCTGCCTCAGATACAGAAGCGTTGGTCGAATCACGTAATGGCTCAATTCCCTGGCGGCGATACCCATAAAGTCCTCGAGGCCCGAAATGACCAGCGATACCCCATGGCTTGGCAGCTGTGAATCGAAAGGGTTCGCTGGAAGCGGAACGTACCGCTCAAGTTGAAGTGTAGTGTCATATCTTTGCTGTAACGGCCTGTTTTTAAAACATTTAAAGCTTCGGGTCGTTGGCTATATATCCGCAAGGACTTAAGCGATGCCGAATGTTTCTTAAATAGAAGGCAACAAAAAGCCCTGCGGATCAGGCAGGGCTTGTTGTGTAACGCTCAAGCTTTCAGGCGATAAGGGCCTGACGAGTACGCTCGATCACAGCTTGCAGGGGTTCTGCGCTGGAGTATTGGTCAGGGTACAGGCGCTCGCTGTGACGCGCGATGCCGTGTTCGTTGACCAGGGTGAAGCTGAAGCATCCTTTGCGAGCGGCCATAATCAGGCAGTTCATTGGAGCAAAGGCGTTGGTTAGGGTGCGAATGGCATCCTGAGTATGGATTTGAGTAGACATAGTTATTAGGTGTTCCTACAAATGACACGGATTCAGATCCGTGCTGCGTTAAAACGTTCCAGTGACGTCGAGCCATTCTTTGGCTGGACGAAGAACCTGACTGGAACAAAGCCGCCAGTTGGAGCGCATTAATTATGTGGCGCTTGGGCTGGCAGGTAGGTACTTAGGAGGGCAGGCAATCACAACTGGAGCTAAGGTTCCGTGCTCCGGGTGAAGATCCTGATCAATTTGCAGGTTGGTTCGGTCAGAGTAAAAGAACTTCGCGATACCCTGTGCGTTTGTGCAAAGGCCGTATCGTCGCAAGTTTTACCTGGAAACCATCTAGGGGGTCGATCCCGTTTTGTCAGCGCTGCTTTGCTTTACGCAAGGTGGCTGGGAGGATTTGTTCGGCCCGAATTGACTTTCAGCTTGGTACTAACGCTGCGGATACTAACGGCTTGAAATGTTAAACGCAAGTGTGCTAGAAAAAATACTTTCTGTAGCCTTGATTCAAGGTGGGATAAATCATCTGGCCGCAGCGTGATCAGGTAGCGTTTTTGTTTGGTAGTAGTACATTTCTGGGCGTTTTCCTGGGGGCGTAAAGCTTGGATATTTGCCCAAATATCTGCACAACATGGCTCTGTCGCGGTGCGCTGGCCTACAGGTTGTGCTCTTAAAAGGCCCGAATTCCTGCTCTGAATGTGAACTTGTGCACATTTGCAGTGCTGCGGGCAAAATCAGCGCAGATACCCGTGTGTTCGTCCTCCTAGCCTGTCTGGTAAATTTAAGTCAATGAAAAACATCGTTTTTTTTAATTGGTGAAAAAATCGACAGTTTGACCCGAGGCCCCGTAGGGTGGGCCTTTGCGGGGGTTAAACTTGGGTTGTCCACTGACTTATCCACAGGATCTGTGGATTGTCCCGAGCGCTTGCTCTAGATCAAGGGTGTAGACCTTTTTCGACTTTACCCAAAGAAAAAAAGGAGTAGAGTGGCGCGCCTTCTGTTCTGCCCACAGTGTCGTATGAAGTTCCGCACAGCTACTTCCTCTGTTACTCGCTCAAATACCTCCAATGATGCCCCCAAGCGCTTTTCTTTGCGTGTGGCTATCTGGTTGCTGGATAACCCGCGTCTGGGTGCCAACCCTAGCATCCAGCACGTTGCCGGACATTTGCTCAAACAACCTGCGCGCCAGGGTGTCGTGCTGGCGCAGAGCCGATTGGGGCAATTGATGTGCCGTGAATGCGGCAGCGCCCGTGATCAGCGTATCGGCCATGAATTGTTGCGTCAGGCCGCCCGTGCTGGCGATCGTCTGGCACAGCAGGAATTGAACAAGACCGAAGACTGAACTGTCTTCGGTGCCGTCTGTTGAGTACCCTTGCTCTTTTACCTCGCGTGGAGGGGTTATGGCCCTGGATCTGAGCAGTCTGTTGCTTGGCTTGGCAGTAGCAGGTGTGCCATTGCTGGCGCTTGTCTGGCAGTTGCAACGCCGCGCCAGCGGTCATCATGCTGAGCTTGCGTTGCTCGGTGAGCGCTTGAGTACGGCTCAGCTGGCACAGGAAGGCCTGAGTGCCCAACTGGATGCCTGTCGCGATGAGGTCAGTGATCTTGGGCAGGCCAATGCAGCCAAGCAGGCAGAGCTGGCCGCGCTGCGTCGAGAGGTCGAGTTGTTGCAAGTTGAGCGCGATAACGGGCGCGATGCAGCCCACGCCTGGAACCTGGAGCGCAATCAAAAAGAAGTCGAGCTGCGTCGCCTGGATGCCCATGCGTCTGCGCTGGCTGCCGAGTTGCGCGAGCAGCAAGACAGCCATCAGCAGCGACTCAATGACCTGCAGGGTTCACGCGATGAGCTGCGGGCTCAATTTGCCGAACTGGCGGGCAAGATCTTCGATGAGCGCGAGCAGCGTTTTGCGGAAACGAGTAATGAACGCCTTGGACAACTGCTCGATCCGCTGAAAGAGCGCATCCAGTCGTTTGAAAAGCGCGTTGAAGAGAGTTATCAGCAGGAGTCGCGAGAGCGTTTCTCCCTCGGCAAAGAGCTGGAGCGCTTGCAGCAACTGAATCTGCGATTGAGTGATGAGGCGACCAACCTGACTCGCGCCCTGAAAGGCCAGAAAACCCAGGGTAACTGGGGTGAGTTGATTCTGGAGCGGGTGCTGGAGCACGCAGGGCTTGAGAAAGGCCGTGAATATCAGACTCAGGTGAGCCTCAAAGGCCCCGACGGCGAGCGTTTCCAGCCAGATGTGCTGATCATGTTGCCGGGTGACAAACAGGTTGTAGTCGACTCCAAGGTCAGCCTGACGGCGTATCAACAATATGTAGCTGCAGATGACGACGTGATTGGGCAGGCAGCACTCAAGCAGCACGTGATGTCGCTGCGCAATCATGTAAAGGGGCTGGCCGGCAAAGACTACAAGCGCCTGGAAGGGCTCCACAGTCTGGATTTCGTCTTGTTGTTCGTACCGATCGAGGCGGCATTTTCGGCGGCGTTGCAAGCCGAGCCGAACCTATTCCAGGAAGCTTTTGATCGTCATATCGTGATCGTCAGCCCCACCACGCTGCTTGCCACCTTGCGAGTGATCGACAGCCTCTGGAAGCAGGAGCGTCAAGGCCAGAATGCCCGTGAAATTGCCGAGCGCGCCGGTTGGCTGTACGACAAATTCGTATTGTTTATTCAGGATCTGGATGAGGTAGGCAATCGCCTTCAGCAGTTGGACAAAGCCTACAGTTCAGCACGAAACAAGCTGACTGAAGGGCGAGGCAATCTCGTCAGTCGCAGCGAGCAGCTCAGGCTGCTGGGCGCACGGGCCAGTAAAAGCTTGCCTGCCGACTTGCTGGAGCGAGCCATGACCGACGCTGATGGCGTGGCGCATCCTGCGGAGTAAGGCAAGCGCCCTTTCTGTCAAAGCGGCACATGCCTGCTCAGCAATGCTCTCAGAACCGCAGGCTTTACCGGCTTGGGCAGGTATTCAAGGCCTGCTGCATGCACCTCGGCAATCATCTCAGGGCGGCCATCGGCACTGATCACCACGCCGGGCACTGGTTCGCCCAATTGTGCCCGCAGCCAGCCCATCAGTTCTGTACCGACCTCGCCGTCATCCAGGTGGTAGTCAACCAACACCAGTTGCGGGCGCACGCCCTCGTTAAGCAGTGCCGCGCACTCTTCGCGGTTGCGTGCCGTCCAGACACGGCAGCCCCATCGAGTAAGCAGGCTCTGCATGCCGATCAGGATGCTGTCTTCATTATCGATACACAGCACCTGGGCGCCTGTCAGAGGTTGGCCATTCTGCTCAACGACGACGGGCTGCGGTGAGGCCTGGCTCTTCGCCATCGGTACGCGGACGCTGAACACGCTGCCAAAACCGGGCCATGAGCGAACTTGCAGGGTGTGGCCGAGCACCTGGCACAAGCCGTCGGCAATCGCCAGGCCCAGGCCCAGGCCTTTTTCGGCACGGGTCTGGTGGCTGTCGAGGCGTTTGAACTCTTCAAAAATGACCTGCAGTTTGTCTTCCGGGATGCCCGGTCCTCGGTCCCACACCTCAAGGCACAGTTCGCCGCCGCGTCGCCGTACGCCCAGCAACACAGGACCTTTGGCGTAGCGAAAGGCGTTTGTCAGAAAGTTCTGCAAGATGCGGCGCAGTAATTTGATGTCGCTGTTGATCCGTACACGGCTGCCGCGAACTCTGAAGTTCAAGCCCTGTTCCTGTGCCTGGGCGGTGAACTCATTGCCCAGGGTTTCAAACAGATCGTTAATGGCGAAAGGCTTGATGTCGGGGGTGATCTTGCCGTTTTCCAGGCGCGAAATGTCCAGCAGGTCGCTGATCAGGTCTTCTGCGGAGCGCAATGAACTGTCCAGATGCTGCACCAGCTTCTGGGCATCCGCGCTCAAGCCATCTTCCTGATGAGAGAGGGCGGCCGAGAACAGTCGTGCGGCGTTCATCGGCTGCATCAGGTCATGGCTGACGGCAGCCAGGAACCGGGTTTTGGACTGGCTGGCAGTTTCGGCCACGCCTTTGGCTTCGGTCAGCGCCTGATTCAACTGCGACAGTTCAAATGTTCGCTCGGCCACCCTTTGCTCCAGGCCCTCATTGGCCTCGGTCAGGGCCTGTTCGGCTTCGCGGAACGCGGTGATGTCGGTAAAACTCATCACGAAACCGCCGCCCGGCATGGGGTTGCCGATCAGTTCAATCACACGGCCATTGGGAAACAGGCGTTCAGACGTGTGCGCCCGACCCTGACGCATCCAGTGCAGGCGACGGGCCACATGAACTTCCGCTTCGCCGGGGCCGCACAGGCCCCGTTCTGCATTGTGACGAATGATGTCTGCAATCGGGCGGCCTACGCTGATTAACCCGTCGGGGTAGTCGAACAGCTCAAGATAGCGGCGATTCCAGGCCACCAGTTTGAGTGACTGGTCGACCACGCTGATGCCCTGAGTAATGTTTTCAATCGCGCCCTGAAGCAGCGCTCGGTTGAACTGCAGCACTTCCGAAGCTTCATCGGCAATGCGTACCACGTCCTCCAGTTGCATTTCCCGGCCTTCAATGGCCGCTTTTACGACCGCGCGAGTAGATGACGCGCCAAGTACCCCGGCCAGCAGTCGTTCAGTGTGAGCGATCCACTCGCCGTTGGCGTTTTGGTTGGGGTTGAAGCCCTTGCCCTGACGGTACGCGAAGCGAATAAAGCTCTGGTGGGCGCGTTCTTCGCCGACAAAACGTGCCGCGAGGGCGAGCAAGTCGTTGACCTGTACCGAGAGCATGGAGCGGCCACTGGGGTGGCTGCTCAACTCCTGGCCGATAAAACGCCCGGCCTGCCAGTGCTCTGACACCCGGGTGCGCGACAGCACCGAGACCCAGGCGAACAGGGTGAAGTTGCCGGCCAGCGACAGCACCACGCCTTGGGTCAGCGGGGTGATGGACAGGCCCAGCGGGTTGCTGTGCAGCCACGCCAGCCCCGGGAAGTGGCTCAGGTGCCAGCCAAAGCTGTGGGCGATGATCGGCAGCACCAGGGTGTAAAACCAGATAAAGGTGCCTGTGGCCAGTCCGGCAAAAACGCCCCGGCGGTTGGCTTGCTTCCAGTACAGGGCGCCGAGCATGGCCGGGGCCAGTTGAGTGACGGCAGCGAAAGCGATCTGGCCAATGGTGGCAAGGCTGGCGGTCGAACCCAGCAAGCGGTAGCTGACATAGGCCAGCAGTAGAATCACCACAATCGATACGCGCCGGACCGAGAGCATCCAGTGGCGGAACACTTCGAACGGGCGCTCGGCGTTTTTGTGTCGCAGTAGCCACGGCAGGAGCATGTCGTTGGAGACCATGGTCGACAGCGCGACACTGGCAACGATCACCATGCCGGTAGCAGCCGATGCCCCGCCAATAAATGCCAGCAATGCCAGTGCCGGGTGAGCCTGGGCCAGCGGCAGGCTGATCACGAACGAGTCAGGCAATACTGAGCTGGGCAGCAACATTTGCCCGGCCAGGGCAATCGGCACCACGAACAGGCCTGCGAGAATCAGATAGGCCGGAAACACCCATTTGGCCAGTTGCAGGTCTTGGGGCTCGATGTTTTCAACCACCGTGACGTGGAACTGTCGGGGCAGGCAAATGATCGCCATCATGGCCACGCCGGTCTGGACCACCATCGAAGGCCAATTGATGGTTTCCTTCCAGTACTGCTCAAGTCGCGGCGCTAGCATGGCCTGGTTGAACAGGTCGTCAAAACCGTCATACAGGCCATAAGTCACAAAGGCGCCTACCGCGAGAAAGGCGAACAGTTTGACCAGCGACTCAAAGGCAATGGCCAGCACCATGCCCCGGTGGTGTTCTGTGGCGTCGAGGTTGCGCGTGCCAAACAAGATAGTGAACAGCGCCAGCACCAGCGTCACGATCAGTGCCGTGTCCTCGACCCGGGAGCCGGTGGCGTCGGCGCCAGCCCCGATCAGCAGGTTAACCCCGAGCACAATACCTTTGAGTTGCAGGGCGATATAAGGCAGCACTCCCACCAGGCAGATCAGTGCCACCACAATCGCCAGCGACTGGGATTTGCCGTAGCGGGCGGCGATAAAGTCGGCAATGGAAGTGATGTTCTCCTGCTTGCTGATCATCACCATCTTTTGCAGTACCCAGGGCGCGCATACCAGTAGCAGCACAGGTCCCAGGTAAATCGGCAAGAACGCCCAGAGCTGTTCGGCAGCCTGACCAACGGCGCCGAAGAAGGTCCAGCTGGTGCAGTACACGGCCAGCGACAGGCTATACACCCACGCGCGAACCCGCGGCGGCAGCGGTTTGCTGCGCCGGTCACCGTAAAAGGCAATGGCGAACATGATGGCCATATAGGCGAGGGCGACGGCGGCGATAAGCCCGCTGGACAACGACATGAACACTCCTGAACGTGTAAGACCCGAGCAATCCGGCTGCGGGAACCTAGTCTCGCATGATGTTCGGAGCGCGTCAGTGTCGACCATGGTCTGAGCGTGGTCAGGTGTCGCAGGAGGCAGTGTCTGACGTATGGCCGCTGTGAAGGTTTGATGGCAATTGGCCGCTAACCTAAAATGCCCAGCATCCAGGAAGCTCCCTGCGGTGTGCAGGGAGGGCCAATAAAAGGAAGTGCGTGTGAGAGCTGTTGGGCGTTCATTGAGTGATTTTGAGCCGCTATTCAAACTGGAGCAGGCGTTGTTGACCGCGTGCAGGAAAGGGGGGGTTGCTCAGGGACAGACGGAGTGCCCTGAAGAGGCGAGCGATGATAATAAAGTGCGTGCTGAATTTATCCGCTTCTTATTGTTGGGGGCTGATGACGATATTGAGATCCATGAAAATGGTGTTCGGCTGAGCAAGGCTTATGTAACGGGTATTCTCGACTTAAGGTATGCGACTGTCGATTATATTTTCAGTCTTGGTGCATCTACGCTTGAGAGAATTACAGTTTTTTCAAATGTGCAGTTCAAACAGGCTGTGAGCCTGGCGGGGTCGCGTTTAAAGGGGCTTAAGGCGCGGGGCATGTCTGTGCGCGGTGATTTCAAGGCAACTAAAATTCAATCCAGTCACCCTGTCGACCTTAATGGTATATCGGTTAGAGGTGGTGTGGATTTCTCTGGCGCTGTTCTCCAGAGTAGTTCCACACATTCCTTGACGGCCATTGACGCAAAAATACAAGGTGGTTTGTTTTTTGCGGACGGTTTCACGGCCGAGGGTCTGGTTAGAGTGGTGGGCGCGGAAGTAGGAGGGCAGTTCAACTGCCGGGGCGGAGCGTTTTTGAATGACGAGAAGTCTTTGGATGCAGGCAACATAAAGGTCGGTAGAGGTGTCTTCCTGATTGGTGGGTTCAAGTCTTGCGCAGAAGTTTCATTTATTGCTGCCACCGTAAAAGCCCAATTCTGCGTGCAAAACGCCACGCTGTCCTGCAAGAAAGGCGTAACGCTCACCGCGGACAGAATTCGTGTGAATGGCAATTTGTATATGGACAAAGGCTTTGTCAGCGAAGGGTGTGTGTCGTTGAATGGCGGTGAAATCCTTGGGCAGTTGAATTGTGCAGGAGCCAGATTTGTCGGGAAACAACCATTCTCCTTGGCCGGTAATAACTTGCACGTTACAGGGGCCGCTAACTTGGGCGGTGGTTTTTCCTGTGAAGGAATTGTCAGCTTTCATGCCGCGAAATTTGAGAGTGACCTCAGTTTTAGTGGGGCTGAGAGTATCGCTGAACTAAGAGCTAATCGTGCCTGTATAAAAGGTGCTCTTATTATTTCGAAAGTAAAAAAAACCGTGCATAAAGTTTCGTTGGCGGGCGCCTATGCTACCGCGCTTAACGATGATGCCAGCTCTTGGGGCAAGCAATTGGTGCTTAATGGTTTTGTGTATGACTTTCTGGATGTGCACAACACCATGTCGGTGAGCGAACGTGTTAAATGGCTTAAAAAGCAGTGGGTGAAATCGCCCCGTCCAAATACTGAAAATCCTAGTGTGCCGACGGCATTCGTACCGCAGCCATGGTTGCAACTCAAGAATGTTCTGGAGAGCATGGGCCGTGCAGAAGAGTCCCGCGAAATTGGCATTGAATACGAACGCCATCGTGCAAAATGCGGACAGATAGGGTTGAGCCCTGCCACGTGGAACCCTGTGCGTCGTGGTCTCAATTGGGCCGTCGCGAATGCTTTGCATATTAGCTATGGCAAATTGATCGGTTACGGCTATCGTCCCTTGCAGCTCCTGCCGTGGTTTTTAGGGGTATGGTTTCTCACTACCGCACTTTATTGGTACGCCGCCATCCAAGGCGCGGTATTTGCCCCCAGCGACCCGTTGATTTTTCAAAATCAGGCTTATATGACGTGTCAGCCTTCCAGTGATGAAACCTTCGAGCCTGCTCCCGGGACTGGCAATTGGTATCTGTGCAACGCTCTGCCCCAGGAGTACACAGGTTTCAGCCCCGTAGCGTTTTCTCTTGATCTGTTGCTCCCCTTGGTGGATCTGCATCAAGAGAAGGACTGGGCGCCCTTGATCGAAACCCCCAAGGCGAATATTGGCGAGGAAATGTTGGGCATCCTTACTCTCAAACGCTTTGTGCGGTTCATCATGTGGTTTGAAATTTTAGCGGGGTGGGTGTTCAGCCTGTTGTTTGTGGTCATCGTGTCCGGCCTGGCGCGTCGCAAGGAGCAATAGCGGGTCCGAATCCTTGAACTGTGCAAGTCGTTCAATATCTGTAAAGTAGATAACAGTTAGAGAAATTACCCGTTATATAGATATTCGATTTGGTTCTACTCTAGTCCTACCTCACTTGAGGAACAGGAGGAACCCATGACTTGCCCTAACAAAGCCAATGCCGGTTTTCGGCCATTCAGCCACTTGCAGCACCCTCGCGAAGTGATCCGCCAGTTCACCCCGAACTGGTTTGCCGCGACCATGGGGACGGGGGTGTTGGCGTTGGCCCTGGCCCAGTTGCCGGTGCATATCCCTGGCCTGCGTGCCTTTGCCGAGGGGCTATGGCTGTTCAATATCGGTTTGTTCATTCTGTTCAGCGTGCTGTATGGCGCGCGCTGGATGCTTTACTTCGACGAGGCGCGACGTATTTTCGGGCACTCCACGGTGTCGATGTTCTTCGGCACCATCCCTATGGGCCTGGCGACCATCATTAACGGCTTTCTGGTGTTCGGCGTGCCGCGCTGGGGCAGCGAGATGGTGCAGGTGGCCGAGGTGCTGTGGTGGATTGATGTGGCCATGGCGCTGGGCTGCGGCGTGCTAATCCCTTATCTGATGTTTACCCGCCAGGATCACAGCATCGACCAGATGACCGCTGTCTGGCTGTTGCCGGTAGTCGCAGCAGAGGTCGCGGCGGCCAGTGGCGGGCTGTTGGCGCCCTATCTGACGGATACCGCCGCGCAGTTCCACGTGCTGATTACCAGCTATGTGCTGTGGGCATTTTCGGTGCCGGTGGCGTTCAGTATTTTGACCATTTTGATCCTGCGCATGGCGCTGCATAAGTTGCCCCACGAGAGCATGGCGGCTTCCAGCTGGCTGGCTTTGGGGCCCATTGGCACCGGCGCCCTGGGCCTGTTGCTGCTGGGGGCCGATGCTCCGGCGATTTTTGCCGCCCATGGCCTGGCGCGGATCGGTGAAATCGCGGAAGGTCTGGGGCTGATCTCAGGGGTTATTTTGTGGGGCGTTGGCTTGTGGTGGATCGTTATCGCGGCGCTGATCACGATTCGTTACTTCCGCTCGGGTATCCCGTTCAATCTGGGCTGGTGGGGCTTTACCTTCCCGCTGGGGGTGTACTCGCTGGCCACCTTGCGCCTGGGCAGCATGTTGCAGCTGACCTTCTTTGATGTGGCCGGTTGTGTGCTGGTGGTAGCGCTGGCGCTGATGTGGCTGCTGGTAGGGACTCGCACGGTGCAAGGCGCTTATCGTGGTGAGCTATTTGTGTCGCCGTGTATTGCAGGCTTGAAGAAGTAAAACGTGTGCTCGGGTTCTGTGGGGAAACGCTGAAAAAGGTGTAGCCGCAAACAGAACCCGAGCAAGGTTGTGTCCTGAGTGTTACAACGGCCCTCCAAAGAGAAAGCCTATCAGCGCAACGTGAGTACATGGACGATGAGCCACCCCTCGCAATTCAGTTTGCTAAGCAAGCGCCGCTTCCTGCCTTTCTTCGTGACCCAGTCCCTGGGCGCTCTCAATGACAACCTGTTCAAGCAATCCCTGATTCTGGCCATCCTTTATAAGTTGAACATCGAGGGTGATCGGGGAATTTGGGTCAACCTCTGTGCGCTGCTCTTCATCGTGCCGTTTTTTCTGTTCTCGGCGCTGGCTGGCCAGTTCGGTGAAAAATACCCCAAGGACCGCCTGATTCGTCTGATCAAGTTGGGTGAGATTGCGATCATGATCGTCGCGGCCATAGGGTTTGCCTTCGATCATCTGGTCCTGATGCTGATTGCCCTGTTTGCGATGGGCACACATTCGGCACTGTTCGGACCTGTGAAGTATTCGATCCTGCCGCAAACCCTACGTGAAGAAGAGTTGGTCGGGGGGAATGGCCTGGTCGAGATGGGCACTTTTCTGTCGATTCTGGCGGGCACCATAGGGGCCGGGATCATGCTGTCGTCGAGCAATTACACCGTGGTTGTTTCAGGGGTGATCATTGCCGTGGCGGTGCTGGGCTATGTGGCCAGCCGCGGTATTCCGCCCGCGCCGGCGGATACACCACAACTGCGGCTGAACTGGAATATCTTCAGCGAATCATGGGCGACGTTGCGCATGGGGCTAAATCAGACCCCAGCCGTGTCGCGTTCTGTAGTGGGTAACTCGTGGTTCTGGTTTGTCGGTGCGATTTACCTGACGCAGATCCCGGCCTATGCCAAAGACTGGCTGTATGGCGATGAGACCGTGGTGACGCTGATCCTCACGGTGTTCTCGGTGGGCATCGCTCTGGGATCGCTGCTGTGCGAGAAACTGTCGGGGCGCAAGGTCGAGATTGGTCTGGTGCCCTTCGGCTCATTTGGCCTGACAGTGTTCGGTCTGCTGCTGTGGTGGCATTCGGGGCAGATGCCGCAAAACATTCAGGCCAACGATTGGCTGGGTGTCCTGGGGTTCAGCCAGGCCTGGTGGGTGCTGTTCGATATTCTCGGGCTGGGGGTGTTTGGTGGTTTCTATATAGTGCCGCTGTACGCGCTGATTCAGTCGCGCACCTCGGAAAGTGAGCGGGCGCGGGTCATTGCCGCCAACAACATTCTCAATGCGCTGTTTATGGTGGTGTCGGCGCTCGTCACCATCCTGTTGCTCAGTGTGGCCAAGCTGACGATTCCCGAGTTGTTTCTCGTGGTGTCGTTGATGAATATCGCGGTCAACACTTACATTTTCAAAATCGTTCCTGAATTCAGCATGCGTTTCATGATCTGGCTGTTGAGCCACTCTATGTACCGCGTGCAGCACAAACATCTGGAACTGATCCCCGATGAGGGGGCGGCATTGTTGGTCTGCAACCATGTGTCATTTGTAGATGCCTTGCTGATAGGCGGGGCGGTACGTCGTCCAATTCGCTTTGTGATGTATTACAAAATCTACAATCTGCCGGTGCTCAACTTTATCTTCCGCACTGCAGGCACGATTCCCATTGCCGGGCGTGCTGAAGACGAAGCTATTTATGAGAAGGCGTTCGACAAGATTGCCCAATATCTGAACGATGGCGAACTGGTGTGCATCTTCCCGGAGGGCAAACTCACTACGGATGGGCAGATCAATGAATTCAAGGCGGGAGTGAAGCTCATTCTGGAGCGCACGCCGGTGCCGGTGATTCCGATGGCGTTGCAGGGGTTGTGGGGCAGCTTTTTCAGTCGCGACCCGAACAAGGGGTTTTTCCATCGACTGTGGTCGCGGGTAACGCTGGTTGCCGGTGCACCGATAGCGCCCGGTGACGCCACGCAAAAACTGTTGCGTGAACGGGTGATGGCGTTGCGCGGGGCGGTCAAATAGGGAACACAAATGTGGGAGCGGGCTTGCTCGCGATGCAGGCGCTGCGGTTTGTCAGTAAAACCGCGTCGATTGCTATCGCGAGCAAGCCCGCTCCCACAGTTTATTGCGTTATGCGCTGATCTTGAGGCCAACCAGGCCGGCAATGATCAGTGCAACACTGGCCAGTCGGAACAGCGCCATCGATTCACCAAACAGGATGATTCCTGCGATGACCGTACCGACTGCGCCTACACCCGTCCAGATTGCGTAGGCAGTGCCCAGTGGCAGTTCTTTCATGGCCAGGCCCAGCAAGCCAAGGCTGATAATCATGGCGCCGACGGTCAGGGTTGTAGGTAGCGGGCGGGTAAAGCCTTCGGTGTATTTCAGGCCGACGGCCCAGCCAACTTCAAACAGGCCGGCGAAAAACAGAATGATCCAGGACATGGTTATCTCCATCAACTGACGGGGTCGTCCCCAGAATAATCACTCGATGAGTCGCGAGGTCGTCCTCGCAGTGCGCAGTATATTGCACATGATTAATCCGTCAGGCAACCCCGAAATTTCACTCAGTTGCAGCCTTGGCTGCTGCCAGGCGATCTTCTTTCTCGCTCATGCGACGGAAATACGTCGACAGCAACGCCCCCGAAATGTTGTGCCATACACTGAACAGCGCGCTGGGTACGGCCGCCAGCGGTGAGAAGTGTGCGCTGGCCAGTGCCGCGCCCAGCCCGGAGTTCTGCATACCGACTTCCAGGGCCAGGGATTTACGCTGGGCCAGCGGCAGCTTGAACAGACGACCGGTAAAGTAGCCGAGCAAATAGCCGAAGCTGTTATGCAGCATGACCACGGCCATGATCAGCAATCCTGACTTGGCGATCTGAGCCTGACTGGCCGCTACGACGGCGGCGACGATGATCACGATGCTGACCACCGAGACCAGGGGCAGTACGTCGACGGCAAAGCGCACCCGTGCGCCGAGCAAGCGTTGGGCCAGTACCCCCAGCACAATGGGTAGCAGCACAACTTGCAGGATCGACCAGAACAACTCCATAAATGAAACCGGCAACCAGGCGGAAGCCAGCAACCAGATGAGCGCCGGGGTCAGCAATGGTGCGAGGAGGGTGGTCACGGCGGCAATCGCAACAGACAGTGCAAGATCGCCGCGTGCCAGCCAGGTCATGACGTTGGACGATGTGCCGCTTGGGCAGCAGCCGACCAGAATCACGCCAACGGCGATTTCGGGTGGCAAGTGGAACACTTGGCAGAGCAACCACGCCACGCCGGGCATGATCACGAAATGAGCGACCACGCCCAGTGCCACGCGCCACGGATGGCGGGCGACTTCTGCGAAGTCTTCGAGTTTGAGTGTCAGCCCCATACCGAACATCACGACACCCAACAGGGGCACGATGTAGCCTTTAAGGCCGACAAACCAGGCAGGTTCAAGAAACGCCAGCACGGCGAAAATCAGCACCCAGTAAGCAAAGGTATTACCGACAAAGCGGCTTAAAGCAGCAAGTGCGCGCATGGTGGTCCTTTTTATAGTTGTGTTGAACCTGTAGTCGCTGCCGCAGGCTGCGATGGTTTCGAAGCGACACCCCGCTTCCATTTATAGAAAGCGAAGGTCCTTCGGCCCTTTTCGCAGCCTTCGGCAGCTGCTACGGGAGGAGAGCTATTAGATCCCTTGTGGAATCTCTTCGCCGCCCAATGCTTCGAACAGCTGCGGCAAGAACTCGCCGAAGGTCAGCATCATCAAGGTGAAGCTGGCGTCCTGCTGGCCCAGATCGTCGTCACCGCCGTCCTGTTCAGCCTGGTCTTGCAGCAAGTCTTCGAACTTGAGGCGTTTGACCACCAGTTTGTCGTCCAGCACGAACGACAGTTTGTCCTGCCACGCCAGCGACAGTTGGGTAACCACTTTACCGGTGCTCAAGTGCAGCTGGATTTCGTCGCTGGTCAGGTCCTGACGCTTGCAGCGAATGATGCCGCCGTCTTCATGGGTATCGCGCAGCTCGCATTCGTCGAGGACGAAGAAGTTGTCGGCGGCTTTTTGGGTCTTGACCCATTCGGTCATAACGGCGCTAGGTGCGATTTTGACTGCGAGAGGGCGAACGGGCAGCGAGCCGATCACTTCACGCAAGGTAGACAGCAGGTCTTCCGCGCGTTTTGGGCTTGAAGCGTTGACCAGGATCAGGCCCTGCTTGGGAGCGATGGCGGCAAAGGTCGCCGAGCGGCGAATAAAGGCACGCGGCAGAAAAGCCTGGATGATTTCATCCTTGAGCTGATCGCGCTCCTTCTTGTAGACCTTGCGCATTTGCTCGGCTTCGATCTCTTCGACCTTCTCCTTCAAAGCATCACGTACAACGCTGCTCGGCAGGATACGTTCTTCTTTACGGGCGGCGATCAGCAGGAAGTCCTGGCTGACGTGAACCAGTGGCGCGTCTTCGCCTTTGCCGAACGGGGCAACGAAACCGTAGGTGGCTACTTCCTGGCTTGAACACGGGCGGGCCAATTTGGTGGCCAGTGCAGTTTCCAGCACCTGCGCATCAAAAGGCAGATCTTGGGTCAGGCGATAGATAAGCAGGTTTTTGAACCACATGGGGTGAATCACTCCTTTATACAAAGACGCATTATTCGCTTGATAGCCTTAATAGGCCAACCCTGCGCTAAGCCTTTGTCACCGTTAGAAAAATTATTTTAAAAAGTGCTTGCCAGACTATAGGTCGCTACGTAGAATGCGCGCCACACCGAGAGTGAAAGGGTGATTAGCTCAGCTGGGAGAGCATCTGCCTTACAAGCAGAGGGTCGGCGGTTCGATCCCGTCATCACCCACCATTCGCTCACAGTGTTACGCGCAGCGGTAGTTCAGTCGGTTAGAATACCGGCCTGTCACGCCGGGGGTCGCGGGTTCGAGTCCCGTCCGCTGCGCCATTTTTTGTACCACAAGCCCCTTGAACGCTTGTGGTTGGGTAAGCTCGCTGAATGCAGGCTTTCCTGAAAGGCTTCGATTTTGCAGTTCGCTGCAAAATCAAAGATGCAGGGCGTTGGAAACGGAAGTTTTTACCGGGTTTTGAAAAAAACTTGAATAAAAACAACCACTTACACAAAAAGTGTGAGAGAATGCGCCCCGCAACGAAAGTGAAGTAAAGGGTGATTAGCTCAGCTGGGAGAGCATCTGCCTTACAAGCAGAGGGTCGGCGGTTCGATCCCGTCATCACCCACCACTTACTTTCAATGTTACGCGCAGCGGTAGTTCAGTCGGTTAGAATACCGGCCTGTCACGCCGGGGGTCGCGGGTTCGAGTCCCGTCCGCTGCGCCATATTTTGAACACAAGCCCCTTGAACGCTTGTGATCAGCAAGAAGCCTGCCTAGTGCAGGCTTTTTTGTGCGTGTGTGTTTTTGTTGAAGGTCAAAAACCCGTAGCAGCAGCCTCGTTCCTACGGCAGCTGCTACGAAAATTGCATTTGCCCTCTTAGAAATCCCAGCGCGTTGTCACCATGACGTTGCGCGGGTCTCCGTAGTACGACGAGTTGTAAAAACCGATGTTGGTGTAATACGCCTTGTCGAACACGTTGTTGAGGTTGACGGTAGTCGAAAGATTTTTTGAAATCTGATAGCGCGCCATCAAATCAACCAGCCAGTACGGATCCTGGGAAAACTTTTCCTCGACGCCGCCTTTGTTCCAGTTGGTCAGCACCTGCCAGCCCGTGCTTTGCCACCGAACGCCGCCGCCCAGGGTCAATTTGTCGAGATCACCGGTCAGCTTGTAGCTGGTGTACAGGTTGATCTGGTCCTCAGGCTCCCATGTCGAAACCTTTTTCCCGCTCTGGTCACGCACCACCTTGTGTGTGTAGCCCGCCTGCAACTGCCAGCCCGGCATCAGCTCCCCGGAGATTTCTGCTTCGTAACCCTTGGTCGTGGCTTTGATGCCTTTATAGGCGTAGTCAATGTCCGGGTTGGTTGGATTGCCGTTGTAGGCCGTATCTGCTTCAGGGCGGTTGTCCTGATGCACTTCGAAATACGCGAGGCTTGAGTTCAGGCGGCCATCAAAGAATTCGCCTTTCAGCCCCAGCTCGTAGTTGGTGCCTTCATCGGGTTCAAGCATCTTGTTGTCGCGATTGCGGTAGTACGACTGTGGCAAGAAGATTTCTGTATAGCTTGTGTAGGCAGAAATAGTGTCGTTGATGTCGTAGATCAAGGCGGCATATGGAAGCACTTTGCCAGTGTCTTTGGCGTGGCTGGTACCGGTCAGTGTGTAGTTGGCCACGCGGGTGCCCAGCATCAGCTTCAAGTCGTCGGCCAGGCTGAAGCGGCCGGTCATGTAGGTGCCGACCTGGCGCGTGGTTTCATCATTGTATGAAGTCACGTTGCGCCAGTCCGGTTCAGGCGCGTCGCCTTTCCAGTTGTAGTAGTCGTAGGCGTTGTTGCCCATGTTGGCATTGGTGTAATCCTTGCCGGTCCAATGGGATCTGGATACCGAGCCGCCGACCACCAGTTCGTGCTCGCGCCCCAGCAGGCTGAAAGGGCCGGTGGCAAAGAGGTCGCCGCTGTCGCTGACGTATTCGCCGGTGTACTTGCGCGCAAGGATCGGCGCCAGGCCGGTGGTGGCGTCCGGGTCGAGCAGTGCGCCCAGTGGAGCGTTATAGCCGTTGATCTGGTGGTTGTACTGACCTTTGACGACCCAGCCATTGTCGAAATTGTGCTCCAGGGTCGAGAACACGGTGCGGGTGTACTGCTTCCAGCTGCTCCATTTGGTGCCGTTGTTGAACGAGCGTGGGGTGCTGATGCGATCCCCTTTGGAGTTGAACAGCGATGCGCTGCCCGACCAGCTCGAGCCTTTTGGGTTGTTGTCCTGATAGTCGGCGCCAAGGGTCAGTAAGGTGTCAGGGCTCAGATCTACCTCAAGAATCCCGTAGTAGACCTCGCTGTCGCGCTTGTAATGGTCCATGAGCGAGTGTTTGTCCTGATAGGCCGCCACAGCCCGGCCACGGACATTGCCGCTCTCGGTCAAAGGGCCGCTGACATCGATCTCGGAGCGGTAGTTGTTCCAGGAGCCAGCGCCTACGTCGATGTGTGCCTTGAATTCCCGGGTGGGTTTTTTGCGCACCATATTGATCGTGCCGCCCGGCCCTCCAGCGCCAGTGAGCAGTCCGGTTGCCCCCTTGAGGATCTCGACCCGGTCATAGATCGCGGTGTCGGTCAGGGTGTGCCCGGCTGAATATTGCGGGTCTTGCAGAATCGGGATGCCATCGTATTGAAAGTTCTTGATCGCAAAACCGCGGGAGTAATAGCTGGTGCGATCACTGTCGTAGGTGGCCACGGTGATGCCGGGGGTGTGGCGCATCACATCATCGATCGAGTTGAGGCCAAAGTCGTCCATTGCCTGGCGCGTCACCACGGAAATCGACTGCGGTGTTTCTCGCGGTGTCAGCACCATGCGTGTTGCGGTGGCGATGGAGCCTGGGGTGTAGGAACCGGAACCTTCGGTAATAGTGCCCAGCTGATTGGCGCTGACCTGTGTGGCGCCCAACTCCAGCGAGCCGCCTGCAGCCGGTAGAGCGTCGAGCATATAGCCATTGGCGCTTTTAACCGCGGTGTAGCCGCTGCCACGCAACAATGCTTCGAATCCGCTTTGTTCGTTGTAGGCGCCATGCAGGCCGGGAGTCGACAGGCCTTCCAGGTTGCTTGACTGAAAAATGATTGCCACACCGGCCTGTTGCGCGAAGCGATTGAGCGCGTTGCTCAGTGGGCCGGCTGGAATGTCATAGGTTTGCACGGCCGCCGATTGTGCCTGAGCGGTCGAGGTGCAGAGCACTCCGGTCGCCGAGGCGACAATCAAGTGAATTGCCAGGGCCAGCGGCGTGCAGGTACGCGGGCCAAAGCGCCCGCGCAGGTTGGAGGAAGTCAGCATGGAAAGCGCAGTCCTTTATGAGTCGTTGTACCTACCTTGACGGCTGACTCGGAAAAAGCGGAACGAATGGGAATTATTATTTTTTAGGCGGCTGCAGCTGGCTGATCACAATGAGCCACGGGGTATAGGTCTTTATCTGCAGGGGCAGGGTTTCGGCGATCAGTTGCAGTGCCTGGTCGGTATCGTCCAGAGGCAGCACGGCCGAAACGCGCAAGCTGGCCAGGGCCTTGCGATCAAACTGGAGATGGCCCCGTCGATGGCGGGAAATTTCGTCAAGAACCTGGGGCAGGGGCTGGTTTTCAACCACCAGTTGATGGCGCTCCCAGGCTTGATTGATGCTCGCGGCAGAGACCGTTCCCGAGAGCTCGACCGAGTCGCTGCGAATCAATGCCCGGGAACCGGCACCCACTTCCAGGGTTTGCTGCTCGTTTGCGCTCTGCGCTGCGACTCTCGACTGCAACATGCTCAAGACGGTGGTATCACCCTGGCGTTTGACCACGAAGCGGGTGCCCAGTGCGCGCATGCTGCCTTGAGCCGTCTGTACGAAAAAGGGGCGGGCGCTGTCGTGCGCAACGTCGACCAGTACTTCACCCTGCAGCAATTCAATACGCCGCTCTTGACCATCGAAATGCACGTTGACCGCGCTGGTGCCGCTGAGGGTAAGGGTCGAGTTGTCGGCAAGGCGCTGGGTCTTCCAGTCGTTGGGGCCGGTGCTGATATCGGCCATCCATTGTTCGGGATAAGGGCTTTTCATGACCAGCGTGACGGGGACTGCCAGGCAGCCGGCAATCAGCAGTGCGCGCAGGACCTGCTTGCGTTGGGTTGCAGGTTTGCGCCGGTTGAACCCTGCGTTGAGGGCCGCTTTTGCCGGAGCCGAGTGTTCGCGCAAGGACTGCAGGCGGTTGATCACATCCTGCATGCGCAGGGCGGCGCCAGCGTGTTTCGGGCTTTGTTGCTTCCAGCGCTCGAACTCCAGGCGCAGCGATTCACTGAAGCCTTCTTCGTGCAGGCGCAAAATCCATTCGGCGGCTTGCTCGTCTATCGTCTGGCGCGGCTCTGGCATGGCGGTTTCAGGTATCCAGGCTGTGACTGCAGTGCAGCAGGGCCTGGATCAGATACTTGCGCACCGTACGATCAGATAACCCCAGTTGTCGGGCAATCTCACACTGGGTCAGGCCGTCCAGGTAATACAGCACAAACGCCTGGCGCGCCTTGTCTTGCATGCCCTCAAGGATAAACGCTATCTGCTCGAGGGCTTCCAGGGTGGCAAGGATCTGCTCGGGTGACTGAAAGTTCTCGAGTGTTTCTGCCGTAAGGGCCAGCTCCTGGAGGTAGGCGTTCTCTATTTGTTTGCGGCGCACTTGATCGATGATCAGTCGGCGTGCCGTAGTGCTCAAGAAGGCGCGGGGCTCACGCAGGGTCGCCACCGACTCGCGGGCATTGAGAATTCGGCTGAAGGTGTCCTGTGCCAGATCCGCCGCATTGTGCGCGCAACCAAGCTTTCTGCGCAGCCAGCCAAACAGCCAGCCGTGATGTTCGCAGTACAGCTCGGTAATAGTTGCCTGGTAAGGGGGTTCACCCGAAGACATAGGACTTTGCCCAAACGTTATTGAGAATAATTACCAATTCTTAACGAAAGTCTGGGGTAAACGCAAGGTGGACGGCAGAAGATGTAGTCGCTGCCGCAGGCTGCGAGCTTTTGACTCAATCACCCAATCAAAAGCTCGCAGCCTTCGGCAGCGACTACGGGAAGCGGATCAATTCTTGGCGATCAAATTGCCGGCATGCAGCCCGCATTCTTTCTGCGTGGCTTCTTCCCACCACCAGCGGCCTTCGCGCTCGTGCTGGTTGGGCAGGACCGGACGGGTGCAGGGTTCGCAGCCGATGCTGATAAAACCGCGCTCATGCAGGCTGTTGTATGGCAGTTCCAGCATGCGGATATAGCCCCAGACCTCTTCGCTGGTCATCTGTGCCAGCGGGTTGAACTTGTACAGGGTGCGTTCCGGCGTCGAGAACGCGCCGTCGATTTCCAGTGCTGCGACCTGGCTGCGGGTACCCGGGCTCTGGTCGCGGCGCTGGCCGGTCGCCCAGGCTGTGACTGTCGACAGTTTGCGGCGCAACGGCTCGATTTTGCGCACGCCACAGCATTCGCCATGCCCGTCCTTATAGAAGCTGAACAGGCCTTTTTCCTTCACGAACGGTTCAAGCCTGGTTTGATCCGGCGAGATCAGCTCGATCTGAATCTTGTAGTGATCGCGCACTTGCTCGATGAACCGGTAGGTCTCGGGGTGCAGGCGGCCGGTGTCGAGGCTGAAAACCTTGACGTTCTTGTTGAGTTTCCAGGCCATGTCCACCAGCACCACGTCTTCGGCGCCGCTGAAGGAAATCCAGAGTTCGTCGCCAAAGTGTTCGAAGGCGAGTTTGAGTATGTCTTGCGGGGACTTGCTGGCGTATGTCGCGGCGAGTTCAGCGACGTCGAACGGATGGCTCATCAGGCGGCTTCCTACAGTAAATGGCGCTTGGCGCTCTCTAGTGACGCGATCTTAGCAAAAAGCGCGGGCTACAGGGTTCGCAGCGTATCGAGCAGTACCTTCACTTTGGTGATGGATTCCTGGTACTCGTCCTGCCAGTCGGAGTCGGCAACGACTCCGCCGCCGCCCCAGCAGCTGACCCGTCCGTCCTTGATCAGCAGGCTGCGGATTGCGATGGAGCTGTCCATTTCTCCGCGCACATCGAGGTACAGCAGTGAGCCGCAGTAAATGCTCCGGCGCGTAGGTTCCAGCTCATCGATGATTTGCATCGCGCGGATCTTCGGGGCCCCGGTAATCGAGCCGCCCGGGAAGCTGTCGCCGATCAGGTCCAGGGCGTCTTTGCCGTCAGCCAGCTCGCCGATGACGCTGCTCACCAGGTGGTGGACATTGGGATAGCTTTCGAGGGTAAACAGCTGCGGCACGCTCACTGAACCGGTACGGCACGTGCGCCCCAGGTCATTGCGCAACAGGTCGACGATCATCAGGTTTTCTGCGCGATCCTTGGGGCTGGCGAGCAGTTCGGCGGCGTTCGCAGCATCTTCGGCGCTGTCTTTGCCCCGTGGGCGGGTGCCTTTGATCGGGCGCGTTTCCACATGATTGTGGCTGACACGTACAAAGCGTTCGGGGGACAGGCTCAAAATGGCGTTGCCGTCAGGCAGGCTCGCAAACCCGGAAAAAGGCGTTGGGCAGGCAGCGCGCAAAGCGCAATAGGCGGTCCAGGCATCGCCCTCGCACTGGGCGCTGAAACGTTGGGTGTAATTGACCTGGTAACAGTCGCCGGCCTGAATGTAGCGATGGATGCGGGCCAGGGCCTGCTCGTACTGGCTGGCGCTGATGTCAGGCTGCATCGGTGTTTTGAGCGAAAACGGGCCGTTGTGTAACGCTGCGGGCTGAGAGAACAGCTGGATCAGATGTTCACGCTCCAGAGGCTCGCAGCCTGGGTGAAACACCAGTTGGCTGGTGGATGCCTGATGGTCGCTGATCAGTGCCCAGGTATACAGGCCCAGTCGCGCATCTGGCAGGTTCAGGTCGTCAAGGGCGTGGGCGGGCAGCTGTTCGAGCTGTCGGCCAAAGTCGTAGCTCAAGTAGCCGATTAACCCGCCGGCAAAAGGCAGGTCGTATTCGGGCGGGAGTGTGGCATTGCCCATTTGCGTGAGGTTGTCACGCAGGCGCTGTAAGAAAGCGCGCCCTGATTCGCCGGGTTGCAGGGTCAGTTCTGCCTGTGGCCGGGCACTCATCAGGTCGTAGCGTCCGCGGTCTGCGGTGGGGCGGCCACTGTCGAGCAGTACGGCGCCAGGCGCATGACGAATCACCGCGAAATAGTCAGCGGGATTGGCGAGATAGGGCAGCGGGTGTACAGAACAGGTCAACATGCGAAGCAAATCAGCCATCGGAGCGAGGTGCCGATTGTAGTCCTGTGCAGGACTGCAAATCTATGTGGCTTGTGGGAACTGTGGGAGCGGGCTTGTTCGCGATGGCGTCGATGCGGTCTGTCAGGCAAACCGAGTTGATAGCATCGCGAGCAAGCCCGCTCCCACAGGTTTTGAAACGCTTATTCGGGCTGGTGAATATGCCCGAACAGTTCCTGGGCAAAGCGCACGCGCTCTTCCGGGGTTTCCTTGATGCCTTTGGCTGCCAGCTCTTCTAGACGAGCCTCGACCGCATGGGTACGCAGGGTCAGGCCACAGTCGTTGGCGATCTGGATATTCAGGCCCGGGCGGGCGTTGAGCTCCAGAATCAGCGGGCCTTTGTCCTGGTCAAGCACCATGTCGACACCGATGTATCCCAGGCCGCACAGCTCGTAACATCCGGCCGCCAGTTTCATGAAACCGTCCCAGTTGGGCAGTTGCACGCCATCCACCGCATTGGTGGTGTCGGGGTGTTTGCTGATGATGTTGTTCAGCCAGGTACCGCGCAGGGTCAGGCCAGTGGCCAGATCCACGCCCACACCGATGGCGCCCTGGTGCAGGTTGGCCTTGCCGCCCGATTGACGGGTCGGCAAACGCAGCATGGCCATCACCGGATAGCCCATCAGTACGATGATGCGGATATCCGGCACACCTTCGTAGCTGATGCTTTTGAAGATCTGGTCCGGCGTAACACGGTACTCGATCAGCGCCCGGTCACGGTGGCCGCCCAGGGAGTAGAGGCCGGTCAGGATGCTGGAGATCTGATGCTCGATTTCTTCATGGCTGATGATCTTGCCCGAGACCGTACGAAAACGGTCTTCGAAACGATCGGCGATCACCAGAATGCCATCACCGCCCGCACCTTGTGCAGGCTTGATCACGAAGTCGCTGCGATCACCGATGATTTCATCGAGCTTGTCGATTTCTTTCTCGGTGGAAATCACGCCGTACATTTCGGGCACGTGAATGCCCGCTTTGATGGCGCGTTCCTTGGTGATGATCTTGTCATCCACAATCGGGTACAGGCTGCGTTTGTTGTACTTGAGTACGTAGTCCGCATTGCGCCGATTGATGCCCATGATGCCCTTGGCTTCCAGGGCCTTCCAGGTCTTCCAGAAGCCGAACATCAGGAGTCAGCCTTCAAGAACGCTTTGAAACGCACCAGCTCGGTCAGGCGGTAGCCGCGATAGCGACCCATTGCCAGCATAAAGCCAACCATGATCAGCAGGACTGCCGGGAAGGTAAACACGAAGTAGACCAGTTCCGGAATGCTCATCACCAGGTACGCCAGTGTGGCGGCGAACAGTGTGCCGATTGCGACTTTCATCGCATGCCCGCCCCCTCGTTCTTCCCATGTGATCGACAGGCGCTCGATGGTCATTGTCAGAATCACCATCGGGAACAGTGCCACGGAAAGTCCGCGCTCCAGGCCCAGCTTGTGGCTGAACAGGCTGATGGCTGCGATCAATATCACCACGAACGTCAGCACCACTGACAGGCGCGGCAGCATTTGCAGTTTCAAGTGTTCAAGGTAGGAACGCAGCGTCAGCCCGAGTGCGGTGATCACTGTAAACAGGATGATCCCGAAGCCCAGCTGGGTTTCGCGGAAGGCTAGGGCGATCAGTACCGGGGTAAATGTACCCAGGGTTTGCAGGCCGATCAGGTTGCGCAGAATCAGGATCACCAGCACGCCAATCGGGATCATCACCATGATCATGAAGGTTTGCTGGGTCTGCAGCGGCAAGCCGTAGAGCGAGTACTCAAGGAAGTTGGCGTCGGTGTTTTCGTCTGTCAGCTTGGCCAGGCGAATGGCGTTCATTTCGCTGTTGTTCAGGCTGAAGGTGACGTTGGGTTTTTTACCGCCATCGACCGTGACCATCGGCTCGTCACCGATCCACCACAACAGGCGGTCATTCGGCAGGCCTTGCTCGCCGGTCTCGGGGTTGAAGTACAGCCAGTCGTTGCCGTTAAAGCTGCGCAGCCACAATTCCGGGTTTTGCGGCTGATCGGCCACCAGGCGGATGGTGTGAACCTTTTCCATCGGTACGTGGGCAATCGACAGCAGCAACTCGATGACCTGAGCCTTGTGTGCGGTCGACGGATCGCCAGCCAGCAGCAGCTTTACATTGTCATCATTGGGGTTGCTGACGCGCTTGATGGTCTCGCTGATAAAGGTTTCGACATCGGCAGAGTGCTGGCGGATCGGTGCGAGCAATGCTTCGGCAGCGATTTTTTCCGGGCCTTCCACGGCAATGCTGTCGCGGAATACCGGCCCTTTGATCTTGGTCTTGTCGCCCGAGTAACGCTTGGTCAGCACCAGGCGATAGTAGAGGGTCTGCTTGCCACTGACCCGGCGTGCGGACCAGGTAACTTTGCGGTTGCCATCAACCCGGTTGACGCTCACCCCGTAGTTGTTGGAGATGAAACTCTCGTTGAGGCTGACGTAGTCGCGGTTCAGCGGCGGTACGAACATCTGGATCTTGACCGGGTCCTTGGAGCTGGCAACGAATTCGACCTTGGCGTCGATGTTCCAGAGGTCATCCGTAGCATCCTCGGTCACAGGAATGCCGAGGGCAAAAATCTGGTAGGCCGTAATCGAAATGCCCAGCACCACAAGGATGGTGATCAAGATTTTCAGGTGAAGGGTAAGAGCGCGCATTTCAATTACTCTGCGGTTTGAGCGTTAGCGGCGCAGGCAGGTTTGCCAGCAGCATATTTAAGACTTGGGTCAACCAGCGCATCAAAGCGTTTCAACGCTTCGGAGCCGATCAGCAGCGGGTATTGGAACGCACTTCTATCGGTCAAGTTCACTTCGATGGTGCGTAAAGCCTTGCCCATGCAGATTTCCAGGGAAATGACCGGGCGTGAGGTGTAGTTCTTGTCGGCCTGCGGGTCGTAGTCGCCAGAGCGGCGCTTGATCTTGCTGACCCGGGCCAGCGGGCGTTCGATGGGGTGCGAGTGAGCATCATCGATGGCCAGGTAAAAGCGTACCCAGCTCTCTCCGTCACGCTTGAAACGCTTGATGTCCCGTGCGCTGAGAGACGCGGTCTTGGCGCCGGTGTCGAGTTTGGCAGCCACCTGCAAGTTGATGCCTGCGAGTTCGGCGTATTCATTGAGGCCGTACACTGTTTTTTCGGCGCCAAGGCTCAAGCCCGGTACGCACAGCAGGCAAGCGAGGATGTAGATGGTGGGAAATTTCATAAATCGGGGCACGTCTCTTGCAATCTTCAGTTCAAGGCACTGGCAGTACAGAGCAAGTTTCCTCGTGCGGCTGCCCGGTGGATGGGGGCAGGGCTGATGCGGTCGGCATTCTAACATGATGGTTTTATGGCGCCAGCGCCGGGGTGCTTTGAACCGGGGGCAAGTCCTGTCGATTAAACCAAGGTCGTATTAGACGATTGTCGACAATATCTATTTATTCTTTGACTCCTTGCGGCTAAATGGCTAATTTTGGCGCTATTGATTTGCAAGGTGTCGACAATATGCTGCAAGCACTGGAACCTGTCCCGATCACCCAAGACGACTCGGAAACCCTCTCCGAGAACGTGTTTCGGCGTATTCAGGCGGCTATTGTCAAAGGCGAGATCGCCCCGGGCAGCAAGATCTCCGAGCCTGAACTGGCACGCACCTACGGCATCAGCCGTGGGCCATTACGTGAAGCCATTCATCGTCTTGAAGGCCAGCGTTTGCTGGTACGCATCCCCCATGTAGGTGCGCGGGTCGTGTCGCTGAGCCACGCCGAGCTGATCGAACTCTACGAAATTCGCGAGTCCCTTGAAGGCATGGCCTGTCGACTGGCCGCCGAGCGCATGAGCGATGAAGAAATCGCCGACTTGCGCCGGGTGCTCGAAACCCATGAGCGCGATGAAGCGTTTCAGGCGGGTGTCGGCTACTACCAGCAGGAAGGCGACTTCGATTTTCATTACAAGATCATTCAGGGCAGCGGCAACCGCACCCTGACGCAAATGCTCTGCGGCGAGTTGTATCAATTGGTGCGCATGTACCGCATCCAGTTTTCAACGACGCCCAATCGCCCGCATCAGGCGTTTGCCGAGCATCACCGCATTCTCGATGCCATTGCCGATCGCGACGGCGAACTGGCCGAGTTGTTGATGCGCCGACATATCGGCGCCTCGAAACGCAATATTGCGCGTCACTACCAAGACGACGCCCAGCAGACAGCCACTCCACGAGGTGAGTCATGAGCAATAAGAACAGTCCAGGCCAGCGTTTCCGTGATGCAGTCGCCAGCGAACATCCCTTGCAAGTGGTGGGCGCAATCAATGCCAACCACGCGTTGCTGGCCAAGCGTGCCGGCTTCAAGGCGATCTACCTGTCGGGTGGCGGCGTCGCTGCCGGGTCCTTGGGCGTGCCGGACCTGGGTATTACCGGCCTGGACGATGTATTGACCGATGTTCGCCGCATTACCGATGTATGCGACCTGCCGCTGCTGGTGGATGTGGACACCGGTTTCGGCTCCTCATTCTTCAACGTGTCGCGCACCGTGAAGTCGATGATCAAGTTTGGCGCGGCGGCGATTCATATCGAAGACCAGGTTGGCGCCAAGCGTTGCGGCCATCGTCCAAACAAGGAAATCGTCTCGCTGCAAGAGATGGTCGACCGTATCAAGGCCGCCGTCGATGCCCGCACTGATGACAGCTTTGTGATCATGGCGCGCACCGATGCACTGGCCGTTGAAGGTCTGGAGTCTGCCCTGGAGCGTGCAGCGGCCTGCGTTGAAGCGGGCGCGGACATGGTGTTCCCCGAAGCCATCACCGAACTGGACATGTACAAGCTGTTCGCCAACCGGGTGAAGGCGCCGATTCTGGCCAACATCACCGAGTTCGGCGCGACACCGCTGTACACCACAGAGCAGTTGGCTGGCGCTGATGTCTCGCTGGTGCTGTACCCGCTGTCGGCATTCCGGGCGATGAACAAGGCGGCAGAAAACGTCTACACCGCCATCCGCCGCGACGGTACCCAGCAAAACGTGATCGACACCATGCAAACCCGCATGGAGCTATACGACGCCATCAACTATCACGAGTTCGAACAGAAGCTCGATGCGTTGTTTGCCTCAAAGAAATAACAAGACGCTGTGATCCTGTGGGAGCGGGCTTGCTCGCGACAGGGTCAGCGCAATGATTCAGGCAAACCGTGTTGCCTGAATCGCGAGCAAGCCCGCTCCCACCTGTACATTGAATAAAGAACTTGCCGAATCCCTAACAAATTCAAGATTGGAGAGCGCAATGGCCGAAGCAAAAGTATTGAGTGGTGCCGGATTACGCGGCCAGGTTGCCGGGCAAACAGCCCTGTCCACCGTAGGTCAAGAAGGTGCGGGCCTCACTTATCGTGGTTATGACGTACGTGAACTGGCAGCCGATGCCCGCTTCGAAGAAGTGGCTTACCTGCTGCTGTACGGCGAACTGCCAAGCCAAACCGAGCTGGCTGCCTATACGGCCAAGCTGCAAAAGCTGCGTGATTTGCCTCAGGCATTGAAAGAGGTGCTGGAACGCATCCCTGCCGACGCCCACCCGATGGACGTGATGCGCACCGGTTGCTCTTTCCTGGGCAATATCGAGCCGGAGAAGGACTTTTCCGAGCAGCACGACAAGACCGACCGTCTGCTGGCAGCCTTCCCGGCGATCATGTGCTACTGGTACCGCTTCAGCCACGACGGCAAGCGCATCAACTGCGTAACCGACGAAGAGTCCATCGGCGGCCACTTCCTGCACTTGCTGCACGACAAGAAACCGAGCGAGTTGCACGTCAAAGTGATGAACGTGTCGCTGATTCTCTATGCCGAGCACGAATTCAACGCTTCGACCTTTACCGCACGGGTGTGCGCATCGACCTTGTCCGACCTGTATTCGTGCATCACGGCGGCCATCGGCTCGCTGCGCGGCCCGTTGCACGGTGGTGCAAACGAAGCAGCGATGGAAATGATCGAGCGCTTCGGCTCGGCGCAAGAAGCGGTCGAAGGCACCCTCGGCATGCTGGCGCGCAAGGACAAGATCATGGGCTTTGGCCACGCGATCTACAAAGACAGCGACCCGCGTAACGAAGTGATCAAGGGCTGGTCGAAAAAACTGGCTGACGAAGTGGGCGACACCGTGCTGTTTCCGGTCTCCGAAGCCATCGACAAAACCATGTGGGAGCAAAAGAAGCTGTTCCCCAACGCCGATTTCTACCATGCCTCGGCGTACCACTTCATGGGAATCCCGACCAAGCTGTTCACTCCGATCTTTGTCTGCTCACGCCTGACCGGCTGGGCGGCGCATGTGTTCGAGCAGCGTGCCAATAACCGCATCATCCGTCCGAGCGCCGAATACATCGGCGTAGAACAGCGCAAGTTCGTGCCAATCGAGCGTCGCTGATCAAGCAGGCAGAGAGCCGACTGAAGGGTGGGAGCGGGCTTGCCCGCGATGGAATCAACGCGGTTTGACTGATAAACCCAGCGTCGGCATCGCGAGCAAGCCTGCTCCCACATAAGTCCTTTGCCCTTTTGTAACTACCGTGATCGAGTCCTGCGCCAATGAATACTGAATTTCGCAAAACACTACCGGGCACCCGGCTGGATTATTTCGACACCCGTGAGGCAGTCGACGCGATCAAGCCCGGTGCTTACGACACACTGCCTTATACCTCTCGCGTACTGGCCGAAAACCTGGTTCGCCGCTGCGATCCTGCCACCCTGAATGCATCGCTGAGCCAGTTGATTGATCGCAAGCGCGATCTCGACTTTCCATGGTTCCCGGCACGTGTGGTGTGCCACGACATTCTGGGCCAGACCGCGCTGGTTGACCTTGCCGGCCTGCGTGACGCCATCGCCTTGCAGGGCGGTGATCCGGCCCAGGTCAATCCGGTCGTGCCGACCCAGCTGATCGTTGACCACTCGCTGGCTGTCGAGTGCGGTGGTTACGACCCCGAGGCGTTCGAAAAGAACCGCGCCATCGAGGACCGTCGTAACGAAGACCGTTTCCACTTTATCGAGTGGACCAAAAAAGCGTTCAAAAACGTCGATGTGATCCCGCCGGGCAACGGCATCATGCACCAGATCAACCTGGAGAAAATGTCTCCGGTGATCCAGGTGCGCGACGGTGTGGCATTCCCGGATACCTGCGTGGGCACAGACAGCCACACGCCTCATGTGGATTCACTGGGCGTAATCGCCATCGGTGTGGGCGGCCTTGAAGCCGAAAGCGTGATGCTTGGCCGTGCGTCGTGGATGCGTTTGCCGGAAATCGTCGGCGTGGAGCTGACCGGCAAGCTGCAGCCGGGCATTACCGCCACCGATATGGTGCTGGCGCTGACCGAGTTCCTGCGCAAGCAAAAAGTAGTGGGTGCCTGGCTGGAGTTCTTCGGCGAAGGCGCTGCGGCACTCACCCTGGGCGATCGCGCGACGATCTCCAACATGGCCCCGGAATACGGCGCCACGGCCGCGATGTTCTACATCGACCAGCAAACCATCGACTACCTCAAACTGACTGGCCGTGAAGACCAGCAAGTGCAGTTGGTGGAGAACTACGCCAAGGTCAGCGGCCTGTGGGCAGACAGCCTCAAGGGCGCGCAATACGAGCGCAGCCTGAGCTTTGACCTGTCATCGGTCGTGCGCAACATGGCTGGCCCGAGCAATCCTCACGCCCGTGTGGCCACCACTGACCTTGCCGCGAAGGGCATTGCCGGACAGTGGGACGAAGTACCAGGTCAAATGCCCGACGGTGCGGTCATCATCGCGGCCATTACCAGTTGCACCAACACCAGCAACCCGCGCAACGTGATTGCGGCGGGGCTGATGGCGCGCAACGCCAACAAGCTCGGCTTGAGCCGCAAACCGTGGGTCAAGACCTCTCTGGCACCGGGCTCCAAAACCGTTGCCCTTTACCTCGATGAAGCCGGTTTGACTCACGAACTGGAAAAATTGGGCTTTGGCGTCGTGGCGTTTGCCTGCACGACCTGCAACGGCATGTCCGGTGCGCTGGACCCTGCCATTCAGCAGGAAATCATCGACCGCGACCTGTACGCCACTGCCGTACTGTCGGGTAACCGCAATTTTGACGGGCGTATTCACCCTTACGCCAAACAGGCGTTTTTGGCCTCCCCGCCGTTGGTGGTGGCCTACGCGATTGCCGGAACCATCCGTTTTGATATCGAAAAAGATGTGCTGGGCCTGGATGCCCAAGGCAAGGAAATCCGCCTGAAAGATATCTGGCCCAGCGACGAAGAAATCGACGCGGTGGTCAAGGCAGCGGTCAAGCCCGAGCAGTTCCGTCAGGTTTACATTCCGATGTTTGCCATTCATGAAGACACCGGCCCGAAAGTCGAGCCGCTGTATGACTGGCGCCCGCAAAGTACTTACATCCGTCGTCCGCCCTATTGGGAAGGTGCGTTGGCCGGTGCGCGTCCACTCAAAGGCATGCGCCCGCTGGCGGTGCTGCCGGACAACATCACCACTGACCATTTGTCGCCGTCCAACGCCATCATGCTCGACAGCGCCGCGGGTGAATACCTGGCGAAAATGGGCTTGCCGGAAGTCGACTTCAACTCCTATGCGACTCACCGTGGCGACCACCTGACGGCACAGCGGGCAACCTTCGCCAACCCGAAACTGTTCAACGAGATGGTGATCGAGGACGGCAAGGTCAAACAGGGGTCGCTGACCCGTCTCGAGCCGGAAGGCCAAGTGATGCGCATGTGGGAAGCCATCGAGACCTACATGGACCGCAAGCAGCCGCTGATCATCATCGCCGGTGCCGACTATGGCCAGGGCTCGTCCCGCGACTGGGCTGCCAAAGGTGTGCGTCTGGCGGGTGTCGAGGCCATTGCTGCCGAAGGCTTTGAGCGTATTCACCGCACCAACCTGGTGGGTATGGGTGTATTGCCGCTGGAGTTCATGCCGGGTACCAACCGTAAAACCCTGCAGATCGACGGCAGTGAAATTTACGATGTGATCGGCGAGCGCACCCCGCGAGCCACCCTGACACTGGTGATCACCCGCAAAAATGGCGAGCGCGTCGAAGTCCCCGTGACCTGCCGCCTGGATACCGCTGAAGAGGTCTCGATCTATGAGGCGGGTGGCGTGTTGCAGCGCTTTGCCCAGGACTTCCTGGAATCAGCCACCGTTTGATCACTGCGCCGGGGTCACGCGCCCCGGCCTCAACAGGACTGTGTGTTATGGCCTATGCAGCGCAAATCAGAATTCCCGCGACTTATATGCGTGGCGGCACCAGCAAGGGCGTGTTCTTCAGCCTCCTGGACCTGCCTGCCGCGGCTCAGGTGCCGGGTGCAGCCCGTGATGCCTTGCTGCTGCGAGTGATCGGCAGCCCCGACCCGTACGAAAAGCAGATCGACGGCATGGGGGCTGCCACCTCCAGCACCAGCAAGACCGTGATCGTGAGCAAAAGCCTGCACGCCGATCACGACGTGGATTACCTGTTCGGCCAGGTCGCCATCGACAAGCCATTTGTGGACTGGAGCGGCAACTGCGGCAATCTGTCGGCGGCCGTGGGTTCGTTCGCCGTCAGCAGTGGCTTGGTGGATACGGCACGCATTCCCGATAACGGCACGGCCGTGGTGCGTATCTGGCAGGCCAATATCGGCAAGACCATCATTGCCCATGTGCCGATCACCGACGGTGCCGTGCAGGAAACCGGCGATTTCGAGCTGGATGGCGTGACCTTTCCGGCGGCTGAAGTTCAGCTGGAGTTTCTCAATCCGGCAGCGGATGAAGAGGGGGCGGGCGGCTCGATGTTCCCGACCGGCAATCTGGTGGACGACCTTGAAGTACCGGGCGTTGGCACCTTGAACGTGACGATGATCAATGCCGGGATCCCGACGATTTTTGTTAACGCACGGGACATTGGCTACACCGGTGCGGAGCTGCAAAACGACATCAACAGTGACCCAAAAGCCCTGGCCATGTTCGAAACCATCCGCGCCCACGGTGCATTGCGAATGGGACTGATCGACACACTTGAAGACGCCGCCAAGCGTCAGCACACGCCCAAGGTCGCCTTCGTTGCGCCGCCTGCGGCGTATGTGTCGTCCAGTGGCAAGCCGGTGGCTGCGCAGGATGTGGACTTGCTGGTACGGGCCTTGTCGATGGGCAAATTGCACCACGCGATGATGGGAACCGCAGCCGTTGCCATTGGTACGGCGGCGGCGATTCCGGGCACGCTGGTCAATCTGGCGGCGGGTGGTGAATTGCGCAGTGCCGTGCGTTTCGGCCATCCCTCGGGCACCTTGCGTGTGGGTGCGCAGGCGCGCCAGGTCAACGGCGAATGGACCGTGACCAAAGCAATCATGAGCCGCAGTGCGCGGGTGTTGATGGAAGGCTGGGTGCGGGTGCCGGGCGACTCGTTCTAAACCCGGTTGGGGCGGGCCTGCCCGCTCCCACTGACTGACATCAGTATTTCAGAGCAGGCATTCAGATCTGCCATGCAACGACCCTGACCCTGAGGATGGAACACGACACCTACCCACTCTTTGGAGACACCCCATGAGCGCCAACGTCGACCTCAACAACCGCCCCGACTATGACCGGGTTTTGCAGGACATTGCCGATTACGTCCTGACCTACACCATCTCCTCCCCCGAAGCCCTGAATACTGCGCGTAACTGCCTGATGGACACCCTGGGCTGCGGCCTGCTGGCGCTGCGTTTTCCGGAATGCACCAAGCACCTGGGGCCCATCGTCGAGGGCACCGTGGTGCCGTTTGGCGCTCGCGTGCCGGGTACGTCGTATCGTCTCGATCCGGTCAAGGCAGCGTGGGACATCGGCTGCATCGTGCGTTGGCTGGATTACAACGACACCTGGCTGGCGGCTGAGTGGGGTCATCCTTCGGACAATCTGGGCGGCATCCTGGCGGTGGCCGATCACCTGTCGCAAAAGCGTATTGCTCAGGGTGAAGCGCCGCTGACGGTACGGACTGTGCTGGAAGCCATGATCATGGCTCACGAGATTCAGGGGGTGATTGCCCTGGAAAACTCCTTCAATCGTGTCGGGCTGGATCATGTGTTGCTGGTCAAGGTCGCTTCTACAGCGGTATGCGCCAAGTTGATGGGCGCCAATCGCGAACAGTTGCTGTCGGCGCTGTCCCACGCCTTTGTGGATGGGCAGGCGCTGCGCACTTATCGTCATGCGCCGAATGCGGGGTCGCGAAAGTCCTGGGCGGCAGGGGATGCATCGAGCCGTGGCGTGCGTCTTGCCGATATTGCGCTGCGTGGCGAGATGGGCGTTCCCGGCGTACTCACGGCACCGCAGTGGGGTTTTTATGATGTGCTGTTCAGCCATACCAACAAGGATCTGGCGCTCAAGCCCGAAGGTCAGCGCGAGTTCAGCCTGAGTCAGCCTTACGGCACCTATGTGATGGAAAACGTGCTGTTCAAGATCAGTTTTCCGGCTGAGTTCCATGCGCAAACCGCATGCGAAGCTGCAGTGACACTGCATCCGCAGGTCAAGGATCGGCTGCATGAAATCGAAAAAATTGTGATTACAACCCATGAATCAGCGATTCGGATCATTTCCAAGCAAGGCAAATTGGCCAACGCGGCTGATCGCGATCACTGCATTCAATACATGACTGCAGTGCCGCTGGCATTTGGCAACCTGGTAGCGGAGCAATACGAAGATGACTTCCACGCCGCGAACCCGATCATCGATCAGTTACGGGAAAAAATGGTAGTGGTCGAAGACCCGCGCTACACGCGTGAATACCTGGAGGCTGACAAGCGCTCGATTGCCAATGGGATTCAGGTGTTTTTCAGTGATGGCACCCATACCGGGCACGTGGTGGTGGAGTACCCGATTGGCCATCGTCGGCGTCGGGCAGAAGGTATTCCGTTACTGGAAGACAAGTTCAAGGCCAATCTGGCGACGCGCTTTGCAGGCCAGCGTTGTACCGAGATTTTTGCGCTGTGCAAGGATCAGGCAGCGCTGGAAGCAATGCCGGTTAACAAGTTTGTGGATTTACTGGTGATCTAGGGTTTTGTAGTCGCTGCCGAAGGCTGCGATCGAGCGCGAAGCGGTCGCGCGCTCAGGGCCGCCGAAGGCGCTGCGGTCCTTATCGCAGCCTGCGGCAGCGACTACAGGTTGATGCAGAACTTACTTGAACCGGCGCTCCACGCCTTTTTCGACCAGGATCTTGGCCGAGATTTCTTCAACCGAGAAATGCGTGGAGTTGATGTGCGGGATGTTTTCGCGCTGGAACAGGCGTTCGACTTCTCGGACTTCAAATTCGCACTGGGCAAAACTGGAGTAGCGGCTGTTGGGCTTACGTTCGTTGCGAATGGCGGTCAAACGGTCCGGATCGATCGTCAGGCCGAACAGCTTGTGTTTGTGTTCACGCAGGGCCGCAGGCAGCTTGAGGCTTTCCATGTCGTCATCGGTCAGCGGGTAGTTGGCCGCGCGGATACCGAATTGCATGGCCATGTACAGGCATGTAGGGGTTTTGCCGCAGCGCGACACGCCCACCAGAATCAGGTCGGCCTTGTCGTATTTGTGGGTGCGGGCGCCGTCGTCGTTGTCGAGGGCGAAGTTCACCGCCTCGATACGCTCCATGTAGTTGGAGTTGTGGCCAATGGAGTGGGATTTGCCCACCGAATACGAGGAATGCTCACCCAGTGCCTGCTCCAGCGGGGCCAGGAAGCTGGAGAAGATGTCGATCATGAAACCATTGGACGTGGCGAGGATCTCGCGAATGTCCTGATTGACGATAGTGTCGAAAATTATCGGGCTATAACCGTCTTTTTCGGCGGCGATATCGATTTGTTGTACCATTGCCCGCGCTTTGTCCACGCTGTCTATATAAGGGCGCGTGAACTTGCTGAAGGTCACATTTTCGAATTGAGCCAACAAACTTTGGCCCAGGGTTTCGGCAGTTATGCCCGTGCCATCGGAGATAAAGAAAGCAGATCGTTTCATTTGCGCCTGGGGCCTTAAGCTGGTGACGATTCTTGGATATGATAGGCGCGCTTTTGTCGCGCTACATGACAGGCAGTGTCACTTATTTTCCGGGTCCAGGCCACAATCGCTGCGATGACTCATGATGAGTATTCAGCGCCCTGAGCTTTTCCAACACAGTTAGTGGAGAGATCACCTTGGTAGAGTACGTAGTTTCCCTCGATAAGCTCGGCGTCCATGATGTAGAGCACGTAGGGGGCAAGAACGCATCCCTCGGCGAGATGATCAGTAATCTTGCAGGCGCTGGTGTTTCAGTTCCAGGTGGCTTCGCCACTACTTCTCAGGCATATCGTGATTTTCTTGAACTGAGCGGTTTGAACGACCAGATCCATGCTGCGCTGGATGCGCTCGATGTTGATGACGTTAATGCCCTGGCCAAAACCGGTGCCCAGATCCGTCAATGGATCATGGAAGCCGAGTTCCCGGAGAAGCTTAACGCCGAAATTCGTACCGCCTTTGCTGCTCTGTCCCAGGGCAATCCGGACATGGCCGTTGCCGTGCGTTCCTCGGCCACCGCCGAAGACTTGCCGGACGCGTCCTTTGCCGGTCAGCAAGAAACCTTCCTGAACATCCGTGGCGTTGAAAACGTGATTCGTGCGGCCAAGGAGGTTTTTGCCTCCCTGTTCAACGACCGTGCGATTTCCTACCGCGTGCATCAGGGCTTTGACCATAAACTGGTCGCTCTGTCGGCCGGCGTACAGCGCATGGTGCGCTCTGAAACCGGCACTGCAGGCGTGATGTTCACCCTGGACACCGAGTCGGGCTTTCGCGATGTAGTGTTCATTACCGGCGCCTACGGCCTGGGTGAAACCGTCGTACAAGGCGCGGTAAACCCGGATGAGTTCTACGTTCACAAGCAAACCCTCGAAGCTGGCCGCCCTGCGATTTTGCGTCGCAACCTGGGCAGCAAAGCCATCAAGATGATCTACGGCGACGAAGCCAAGGCCGGCAAGTCGGTCAAGGTGATCGACGTTGATAAAGCCGACCGCGCACGCTTCTGCCTGACCGACGCTGAAGTCAGCGAACTGGCCAAGCAAGCGATGATCATCGAGAAGCACTACAAGTGCCCGATGGACATCGAGTGGGCCAAAGACGGCGATGACGGCAAGCTGTACATCGTTCAGGCACGCCCTGAAACCGTGAAGAGCCGCAGCGCCGGCAATGTCATGGAGCGCTACCTGCTCAAGGAAACCGGTACCGTACTGGCTGAAGGCCGTGCCATTGGCCAGCGTATTGGCGCGGGCAAGGTTCGCATCATCAAGGACGTGTCGGAAATGGACAAAGTCCAGCCAGGCGACGTGCTTGTTTCGGACATGACCGACCCGGACTGGGAACCCGTGATGAAGCGCGCAAGCGCCATCGTGACCAACCGTGGCGGTCGTACCTGCCATGCGGCGATCATCGCTCGCGAACTGGGTATTCCGGCCGTGGTGGGTTGCGGCAACGCCACCCAACTGCTGAAAGACGGCCAGGGCGTTACCGTGTCGTGTGCTGAAGGCGATACCGGGTTCATCTTCGAAGGCGAACTGGGCTTCGATATCAAGAAGAACTCCGTGGATGCCATGCCGGATCTGCCGTTCAAAATCATGATGAACGTCGGTAACCCGGACCGCGCCTTTGACTTCGCTCAGCTGCCGAACGCCGGTGTGGGCCTGGCCCGCCTGGAGTTCATCATCAACCGCATGATCGGTGTGCACCCTAAAGCGCTGCTGAACTACGATGGCCTGCCTCAGGAAATCAAGGACAGCGTCGACAAGCGCATTGCGGGCTACAACGATCCGGTTGGCTTCTATGTAGAGAAGCTGGTTGAAGGCATCAGCACCTTGGCTGGCGCGTTCACACCGAAGAAAGTGATTGTGCGTCTGTCGGACTTCAAGTCCAACGAATACGCGAATTTGATTGGCGGCAAGCTGTACGAGCCGGAAGAAGAAAACCCGATGCTGGGCTTCCGCGGTGCTTCGCGTTACATCAGCGAAAACTTCCGTGATTGCTTTGAACTCGAGTGCCGTGCGCTCAAGCGTGTGCGCAACGAGATGGGCTTTACCAACGTCGAAATCATGGTGCCGTTCGTACGTACCCTGGGTGAAGCGAGTCAGGTCATCGACCTGCTGGCTGAAAACGGCCTCAAACGCGGCGAAAACGGCCTGCGCATCATCATGATGTGCGAACTGCCGTCCAACGCGATTCTGGCTGAAGAGTTCCTCGAGTTCTTCGACGGTTTCTCCATTGGCTCCAACGACCTGACTCAGCTCACCCTGGGCCTGGACCGCGACTCGGGTGTGATCGCGCACCTGTTTGACGAGCGCAACCCTGCCGTCAAAAAGCTGCTGTCCAACGCCATTCAGGCGTGCAACAAGGCTGGCAAATACATCGGTATTTGCGGTCAGGGCCCATCCGATCACCCGGATCTGGCGCTGTGGTTGATGGAGCAGGGCATCGAAAGCGTGTCGCTGAACCCGGACTCCGTGCTGGAAACCTGGTTCTTCCTGGCAGAAGGCCAAGCTCAGGCTTGAGTCGTTGAGCGAGGAGCAGGGTAGCCGTCAGGGCTGCCCTGCTCTTTATAGGCGGTAGGGCGAGTTCCTGTGTGAAGTCGCCCTTTTTTGTGCAAGAGCATTATGCAAAGCAGCAGTCTCCTTTTTCCCGTTGCCCTGATCAGCGCTGAGCGTCGGGGCGATCTGAGCGAAGATGTTTATCGCTTGAAGCCTGCCAACAGCCCGGATATTTCCGTTGAGCTGGTGGTCACTCGACTGGGCATGGCCGACGACACTCAGGTGCGTGGTGTGCCGGTCATCCTGTTACATGGCAGCTTTTCCAATCGGCGTTTTTGGTACTCGCCCAAAGGCGTAGGGTTGGGGGCATTTCTGGCCCGTGCCGGTTTTGATGTATGGCTGCCTGAAATGCGCGGTCACGGCCTTTCGTCGCGCAATATTGCCTGGAACAAGAACCGTGTTGCGGACTACGCCCGGTACGATTTGCCGGCCATTGCAGCGTTTGTCCGTGAACAGAGCGGGCAAGTTGCGCACTGGATCGGCCACTCCCAGGGCGCCATCAGTTTGGCGGCAGCCCTTGGCGGACAGTATCTGGGCGATAAGGACGTCGCGTCGGCAGCGTTTTTCGGCTGTCAGATCAATCGTCGTTATTGGTCGCTGAAAATCCCGCCGGTGCAGTGGGGGGCTTATTTGTTGTTGAAGCGATTTGCGCAACTGTCGGGCACACGACTCAAGCGTGGCCCGGAAGACGAGCCGATCAGCATTGCCCTTGAAACACTGCGCTGGAACGGCTTTATGGGGCGTTTCAAGGACGCCGAGCGAGATTGGTGGGCCGGGCTGGCCGAAGTTCAGATCCCGTCGCTGGTGGTGGCAGCCGTGGGCGATCGGCAAACGCCGCAATGGGCTTGCCGCAAATTGTTCGATCAGTTGGGTGGCGAGCAGCGCAGGTTCGTGGCGCTTGGCCGCGAACATGGCTTCAGCTCTGACTTCAGCCATGTTGAAATGCTGGTCAGCCAGCCTGCCCAGCAGGAAGTGTGGCCGTTGGTGCGCAGTTGGTTGAACGAACTTTAGTGCTATCGTTGTTCTCTCTGCTGTGCCCACTCTGAACAGGAGCTTTCTCGTGAATCACTACATCACTCCCGATCTGTGCGATGCCTACCCTGAGCTAGTGCAAGTGCTTGAACCGATGTTCAGCAACTTTGGCGGGCGCGACTCCTTTGGTGGCGAGATCGTGACCATCAAGTGCTTCGAGGACAATTCGCGCGTCAAGGAGCAGGCCGAACTCAACGGGCAGGGCAAAGTACTGGTAGTTGATGGCGGTGGTTCTCTGCGCCATGCCTTGCTGGGCGACATGATTGCCGAGAAAGCCGCGAAAAATGGCTGGGAAGGGATCGTGATTTACGGCTGTATCCGCGATGTCGATGTGCTCGCGCAAACCGATCTGGGCGTGCAGGCTCTGGCCAGTCACCCGCTCAAGAGCATCAGGCGCGGTGTGGGGGATGTGAATGTGCCGGTCACGTTTGCCGGTGTCACGTTCCGCCCCGGAGAATTTATTTATGCCGACAACAATGGCGTTATCATTTCGCCCACGGCTCTGAAAATACCGGCCTGAAGGCAATACCACTAAGGATCACGGATGTTCGAGGACGAAAACGCTCAATGGGGGCTGGTGCATGCACTGGTATTGGATGGGGAAGGTGGTGCGCGGCCGATTGCACGTACCGAGCTGAACGATCTGCAGTTGCAGGCCCACGAAAGCATCTGGTTGCACTGGGATCGCAGTCATCCGCAGACCCAGAGCTGGTTGCGTGATTCGAGTGGTTTAAGTGATTTCAGCTGTGACTTGCTGCTTGAGGAAAACACCCGTCCGCGTTTAGTGCCTGTCCCCAACAATGAGCTGCTGCTGTTTATGCGCGGGGTCAACCTGAATCCGGGTGCCGAGCCTGAAGACATGGTTTCGCTGCGTATCTTTGGCAGCGCGCAGCGGGTGATCTCGCTGCGCATGCGTCCACTTCGGGCCACTGATGAACTGCTCGGTGAATTCTCCCAGGGCGAAGGTCCGAAAACCCCCTCTGAACTGATTCTTTATCTGGCACAGCACCTGACGTTAAAGGTGCAGGATTTGATCGGAGATCTGTCAGAAATCGTCGATGACGAAGAAGATAAGATAGATGCCGACGAACGGTATACCCCTGACCACAACTCCATTTTGCAGGTTCGACGACGGGCTGCCGCCTTGCGTCGTTTTCTGGCCCCGCAGCGGGATATTTTCGGTCAGCTCACGCGTACCAAATTACCGTGGTTCAGCGCCGATGATGCCGACTACTGGAACGAACTGAACAACAGCCTGACCCGTTATCTGGAGGAGCTTGAACTGACCCGCGAGCGCGTGGGGCTGGTGCTTGAGTCCGAAGACCGACGTTTGAACGTGCGCATGAGCCGCATCATGTATCGCTTCGGCGTGCTCACCGGGATCTTTCTTCCGATCACGTTTATTACCGGTTTGCTGGGGATCAATGTGGGGGGCGTTCCGTTCTCCAATGACTCTTATGGGTTTGCTGTGACGTGCGGTGTGATGCTGCTCATCGGGGTGGGGCAGTGGTGGTTTTATCGCCGATTGCAGTGGCTGTGAGTGAGCCTGATGTGACCTCGATAAATGTGCCTTCGTCTTTTACTGACTTACCGAGAGGTGCTTATGCACGATCCGTTTGAACAGTCCTTACGTGAAATGCTCAAGGCTCCTACGTCCAATCGTGACGACGACGCCTGCCTGGGTCGCGTACTGAAAACCGCCAACCGTCAGGTCGGTGCGGGAGATCTTTTCAGTCTGCTGGGGCGCTGGATGCAAGCACTGATGATTGCTTTGAATAGCGGTTCAGCTCATATTGCGCCCGTTTCGCGGCGCAAACCTGCTGCTCGCCCTGTTGATAAGGCTGATTGAACATGGAATTGAATGTCTGGACCCAGAGCCTGGTCGCGGCAATGACTGCCTTGTGGACTAAGATTGCGAACTTCATTCCCAACCTCTTCGGGGCGTTGGTGGTAGTACTGCTGGGCTTCGTGGTTGCAAAACTGCTCGATGCCCTGCTGTCCAAGCTGCTTGCCAAATTGGGCCTTGATCGCCTGATGGGTGGCACGGGCCTGACCAAAATATTGGCACGGGTCGGGATTCAAGTGCCGATCTCGACGCTGATCGGCAAGATCGTGTACTGGTTTGTGCTGTTGGTGTTCCTGGTTTCGGCGGCTCAGTCGCTGGGTCTTGATCGCGTTTCATCTGCGCTTGACCTGCTGACAGTGTATCTGCCCAAGGTGTTTGGTGCGTTGCTGGTCCTGTTGGCCGGCGTGCTGCTGGCACAGGTACTTAACGGCCTGGTTCGTGGCGCTGCCGAAAGTGTCGGTTTTGATTACGCCAGCGGGCTGGGCCGGGTGACTCAAGGCCTGGTCATTATCATCAGTATTTCGGTTGCCATCAGCCAGCTGGAGGTCAAAACCGACCTCCTGAACCATGTGATTGTGATTGTGTTGATTACCGTTGGTCTGGCCATTGCCTTGGCAATGGGGCTGGGCAGTCGGGAAATCGCGGGGCAGATACTTGCCGGCATCTATGTGCGTGAGCTGTATCAAGTTGGGCAGGAAGTCCGTGTGGGCGAGGTTGAAGGGCAGATCGAAGAGATTGGCACGGTTAAAACCACGTTGCTGACCGATGAGGGTGAGCTAGTCTCCATCTCGAATCGGATCTTGTTGGAGCAGCACGTAACCAGTCGCTGAGGCGGCAAACCCTGCTAATGTACGCCGCCGCAAAAAAGCCATGATTGATAGGCTGCGGCGGACATTGACCTGACTGCTGGCACAACTCGTTTTGAATAAAGCCCAATCGCTATCCATGCGCTACGATCCCCGCGAGCTCTCTGATGAGGAGCTGGTGGCGCGCTCGCATGATGAGTTGTTTCACGTGACGCGTGCTTATGAAGAGCTGATGCGGCGCTATCAACGTACTTTGTTCAACGTTTGTTCAAGGTATTTAGGGAACGATAGGGACGCTGATGATGTCTGTCAGGAAGTCATGCTGAAAGTGCTGTACGGTTTGAAGAATTTTGAAGGGAAGTCGAAATTCAAGACATGGCTATATAGCATCACTTACAACGAATGCATTACACAGTATCGGAAGGAACGGCGAAAGCGTCGCTTGATGGACGCATTAAGTATTGACCCCCTCGAGGAAGCGTCCGAAGAAAAGGCGCCGAAACCTGAGGAAAAGGGCGGACTTGATCGCTGGCTGGTGCATGTAAACCCGATTGATCGGGAAATTCTCGTGCTGCGTTTTGTCGCAGAACTGGAATTTCAGGAAATCGCGGACATAATGCATATGGGTTTGAGTGCGACAAAGATGCGTTACAAGCGCGCTCTAGATAAATTGCGTGAGAAATTTGCAGGTATTGCTGAAACTTAGTTCAGCGCAAATGGCTCTACGTGTAGGCAAGGTCTGATAGACTTGCCGCCGAGTTGTCCCCCGGTATGTGGGACTGCTTTACAATCACCAGATGGGGATTTAACGGATGAAACTGAAAAACACCTTGGGCATTGCCATTGGTTCCTTTGTAGCCGCAACTTCGTTCGGTGCCCTGGCACAAGGCCAAGGCGCGGTCGAGGGTGAACTGTTCTACAAAAAACAGTACAACGACAGCGTCAAGCACGTAGAAGACGGCTACAACCCAGGCGCATCGATCGGTTACTTCCTGACCGACGACGTTTCGTTGAACCTGACCTACGACAAAACCAACCACACCCGTTCGAATGACGGCACTGGCAACCAGAAAATCAAAGGCGACAACTTTGGTCTGAACGCTCAGTACCACTTCGGCACCGTAGGCGACGCTCTGCGTCCATACGTTTCCGGCGGTGTTGCTCACAAGAGCATGACCAACGTGATCGCAGACGGCCACAGCGGTCGTGACCAGTCGACTTTCCTGACTGCAGGCGCTGGTGTTAAGTGGTACATCACTGACAACCTGTTCGCCCGTGCTGGCGTTGAAGCTGACTACAAACTGGACAACGGCAAGTGGGACTACGCTCCTACCGTTGGTCTGGGTGTGAACTTCGGCGGCAACGGCGGTAAAGTCGCTCCTGCTCCAGTTCCAGCTCCAGCACCAATCGCTGAGCCAGAACCAGAAGCTCCAATCGCTGAAGTTGTTCGCGTTGAACTTGACGTGAAATTCGACTTCGACAAATCCAACGTTAAGCCGCAGTACGCAGCTGATATCAACAACGTTGCTGATTTCATGAAGCAGTACCCAGCTACTACCACCACTGTTGCTGGTTACACTGACAGCGTTGGTACCGATGCCTACAACCAGAAACTGTCGCAGCGTCGTGCTGACGCCGTTCGTGCAGCCCTGGTTAACCAAGGTGTTGCAGCTAACCGTGTAGACGCTGTCGGTCACGGTAAAGCCAACCCAGTTGCAAGCAACGCAACTGCAGAAGGCCGTGAACTGAACCGTCGCGTAGAAGCGACCGTTCAAGCAGAAGCTAAGTAATTATTTAGCTCGGCTGTTCAGAAAAACCCGGCTTAGGCCGGGTTTTTCTTTGCCTGTGATTTAGCGGTCCGCGCAGCTATAATCGCGCACTCTTCAAGTACCCCTTTGAGTCCAATCAGCCCATGTATAACCTGGCCCGCCAGTTGCTCTTCAAACTCTCCCCTGAAACCTCTCACGATTTGTCTCTGGACTTGATCGGTGCGGGTGGCCGTCTTGGGCTCAACGGTTTGTTGTGCAAGGCGCCAGCAAGGCTGCCAGTGAAGGTCATGGGGCTCGATTTTCCGAACCCGGTCGGGCTGGCCGCAGGTCTGGACAAAAACGGTGCAGCCATTGATGGTTTTGCGCAGTTGGGTTTTGGATTTGTCGAGATCGGCACGGTGACGCCGCGCCCTCAGCCAGGCAATCCCAAGCCACGCATTTTCCGACTGCCTGAAGCGCAGGCAATCATCAACCGCATGGGTTTTAACAACCTTGGGGTTGATCATTTGCTGACGCGGGTTCAGGCGGCCAAGTACACCGGTATTCTGGGGATCAACATTGGCAAGAACTTCGACACGCCGGTAGAGCGCGCGGTCGATGACTACCTGATCTGCCTGGATAAGGTGTATGCCCACGCCAGTTATGTCACCGTAAACGTGAGTTCGCCCAATACTCCAGGCCTGCGCAGCCTGCAATTTGGCGATTCGCTCAAGCAGTTGCTTGAAGCCCTACAAGTGCGTCAGAACGAACTGACACAGCGCCACGGTAAACGCGTACCGCTGGCAATCAAGATCGCACCTGACATGACCGACGAAGAAACCGTGCTCGTGGCTCAGGCGCTGCTTGAGACGGGTATGGACGCGGTCATTGCGACCAACACTACCCTGAGTCGCGTAGGTGTTGAGGGCATGGAGCATGGCGACGAGGCTGGCGGCCTGTCGGGCGCGCCGGTGCGTGACAAGAGCACCCATACCGTGAAGGTGCTGGCAGGAGAGCTGGCAGGTCGTATGCCGATCATTGCGGCGGGCGGAATCACCGAAGGCAAGTACGCGGCTGAGAAAATCGCTGCGGGTGCGAGCCTGGTGCAGATTTACTCGGGTTTCATCTACAAGGGCCCGGCCTTGATTCGCGAATCCGTCGATGCCATTTCCGCCTTGGCGCGGTCATAAATCGGCAGGCAATAAAAAGGGCTCCCTGAGGAGCCCTTGGGCCGGAGCCCGCCGCCCGGATAGGACGGCATGGTTGAGTCATTGCATCTTCGAGGTGATGTCGGATTTGCCCAGAGTTAGCCGACGGCGTGAAGTTCGTTGAGTCTGTGGATGCCCGCAGTGCCAGTCATACCGTCCCAGTTGTCGCCGCGTCCTTCGCGCCAGCCGTTAATCCAGGCTTGGCGTACCGACGGTAGAGTAAAAGGGCAAAGCTCGCGGGATTTTCCATTAACACCGTATTGATATCCGCGTAAGAAAGCTTTTTCCAACGGATCACGCTTAAGTCTTCTCATAGGGTATTGCCCTCACTTGTTGACTGTTTTATTTAGCGTCGACCTTCTGAAGGTCGGGGCAGAGTGTTCTGCCGTTGGTGTGCTCGCTGCCGGCGTGGCGAGCATTTCGTTATGGCCTGTGCGGCGATAACCTGAGTTGAGTTCTAACCAATGCGCCAAGGCGTGTGAATGATCGTTTTGTCATAAGCACGTAACGATATTGGTGTTATGGCCATAAGTAAGGTCGCTTTTCTGCTGCGAAATGCGACCAAAGCCTGTCAGGGCGAGTGTTTACAAATATGATGCGTTTCATTCTCCGCTGCGAATATCCCCCTGTTTTGCTGGGGCACTATTCGACGAAGGGTCTGAATATGACCAATTGTTTCTCGATGAATGACCTGCCTCTGCGTCTAAACTCTTCGTGCCTCAGGGCATGAAAAACGCATCGGTGGAACGGCACATTTTCGTGCCACACGAGCGCTCTTCAAGAAAAGCGCTTGATTGAAAACGGAGCAGGCAATGCGTTGCCTCTTCACTGATAGCTAAAAGCTCAGGAATCCCATGTCGGATCGTTACGAACTCTTCCTTACCTGCCCTAAAGGCCTTGAAGGCCTTCTCCTCGAAGAGGCCACCGGCCTTGGCCTTGAGGAAGCTCGCGAGCACACCTCGGCCATTCGTGGCATGGCAGATATGGAAACTGCCTACCGCTTGTGTCTATGGTCGCGCCTTGCCAACCGTGTGTTGCTGGTGCTCAAGCGTTTTCCGATGAAAGATGCGGAAGACCTGTATCACGGCGTTCTGGACATTGACTGGCATGACCACATGGTCCCGGATGGCACGCTGGCTGTTGAATTCAGCGGTCATGGTTCGGGTATCGACAACACGCACTTTGGTGCGTTGAAAGTAAAAGACGCAATCGTCGACAAGTTGCGTACGCCGTCTGGCGAGCGTCCGTCCATCGACAAGATCAGCCCGGACATTCGTATCCACCTGCGACTGGATCGCGGCGAAGCCATTCTGTCCCTGGACCTGTCAGGTCACAGCTTGCACCAGCGTGGCTACCGTCTGCAGCAAGGTGCTGCACCGCTGAAGGAAAACCTCGCGGCTGCCATCCTGATTCGTTCGGGCTGGCCACGTATGGCAGCCGAAGGCGCTGCCTTGGCTGACCCGATGTGTGGTGTGGGTACGTTCCTGGTTGAAGGCGCAATGATTGCTGCCGACATGGCGCCTAACCTGAACCGCATTCACTGGGGGTTTGATGCCTGGCTGGGTCACGTGCCGGCTATCTGGAAAAAACTTCACCAGGAAGCCACTGAGCGTGCAGAAGTCGGCATGGCCAAGCCACCTCTGTGGATTCGTGGTTATGAAGCCGACCCGCGCCTGATCCAGCCTGCGCGCAATAACATCGAGCGCGCCGGTCTGAGCCACTGGATCAAGATTTACCAGGGTGAGGTTGCGACCTTCGAGCCGCGTCCGGACCAGAACCAGAAAGGCCTGGTGATCTGCAACCCTCCGTACGGTGAGCGTCTGGGCGACGAGGCGAGCTTGCTCTATCTCTACCAGAACCTCGGCGAGCGTCTGCGTCAGGCTTGCTTGAACTGGGAGGCCGCGGTGTTTACCGGTGCTCCGGATCTGGGCAAGCGCATGGGAATTCGCAGCCACAAGCAGTACTCGTTCTGGAACGGCGCGTTGCCGTGCAAGCTGCTGTTGATCAAGGTTGTGCCGGATCAGTTTGTGACGGGTGAGCGACGTACGCCTGAGCAGCGTCAGATTGATCGCGAGCAGGCTGAGTCCGATCTGCCGTCGAACATCGAAGCGCCAGGTAAATACGAGAAGTTCAACAAGAACGGCAACCCGATCAAGCCAGTGCCGGTGGTGATCGAACAGCCGCGCTTGAGCGAGGGCGGGCAGATGTTTGCCAACCGCCTGCAAAAAAATCTCAAGGCGCTGAGCAAGTGGGTCAAGCGTGAAGGGATCGATTGCTATCGAGTCTACGACGCCGATATGCCGGAATATGCGATGGCGATCGACCTGTACCACGACTGGGTTCACGTTCAGGAGTATGTGGCACCGAAATCCATTGATCCTGAAAAAGCTTCGGCGCGCATGTTCGATGCCTTGGCAGCCATTCCCCAGGCGCTGAACATCGACAAGAGTCGTGTGATCGTCAAGCGTCGTGAGCGCCAGAGCGGCACCAAGCAGTACGAGCGTCAAAGTGCCCAGGGCAAGTTCACCGAGGTCAATGAAGGCGGTGTGAAGCTGCTGGTGAACCTCACGGACTATCTGGATACCGGTCTGTTCCTGGATCACCGCCCAATGCGCATGCGCATTCAGAAAGAGGCTGCAGGCAAGCGCTTCCTCAATCTGTACTGCTACACCGCGACCGCCAGCGTCCATGCTGCCAAGGGCGGTGCTCGCAGCACCACCAGCGTCGACTTGTCCAAGACTTATCTGGACTGGGCGCGCCGTAACCTGTCTCTGAACGGTTTTTCGGACAAAAACCGCCTGGAGCAGGGCGATGTGATGGTGTGGCTGGATGCCTGTCGTGAAGAGTACGACCTGATCTTTATTGATCCGCCGACCTTCTCCAACTCCAAGCGCATGGAAGGGATCTTCGATGTGCAGCGCGATCACGTGCAGTTGCTGGATCTGGCCATGGCGCGTCTGGCGCCGGGTGGGGTGCTGTACTTCTCGAACAACTTCCGCAAATTCATCCTCGATGAAAATCTGGAAGCGCGTTATGCCGTGGAAGAAATAACCGCCAGCACCATCGATCCGGACTTTGCCCGCAACAGCAAAATTCACCGTGCCTGGAAAATCATGGCCCGGTAATACCGGTGCTGTAAGCCCGCCCCCATAAAAAAACGCCCCTGATCGCAAGATCAGGGGCGTTTTTTATTGCCTGGTCAACGCCTTACTGGGCTATGGAGACCGCACTGTTGGGGACTTGTGGCTGGCGATACAGATCGAGTAGCACTTGATCGAGAATGGCCGAGGCGCCCCACGGGCGAGGGTCGTTGAGGATGGCGACCACCGCCCAGGTATTGCCGTTGCTGTCGCGGCTAAACCCGGAAATGGCGCGCACTGTATTGAGTGTGCCGGTCTTGATGTGAGCCTGGCCGTTCATGGCGGTGGTTTTCAGGCGTTTGCGCATGGTGCCGTCTTTGCCGGCAATCGGCATGGAGCTGATGAATTCGGCAGCGTAGGGGCTTTGCCAGGCGGCCTGGAGCATCTGCGCCATTTCACGTGCGCTCACGCGTTCGGCCCGGGACAAGCCGGAACCGTTTTCCATGACCAGATGGGGTGCGGTGATGCCTTTTTTGGCCAGCCATTGGCGTACTACACGCTGTGCAGCTTTGGCATCGTCACCGTCGGCGTCGTTGCGAAACTGTGCGCCCAGGCTCAGGAACAGCTGCTGGGCCATGGTGTTGTTACTGTATTTGTTGATGTCGCGAATGATTTCGGCCAGATCCGGAGAGAATGCCCGTGCCAGCAGTTTCGAGTTCTTCGGCACGCTGGCCTGACGGTCCTGGCCTTGAATGGTGCCGCCCAGCTCTTTCCAGATGGCGCGTACAGCGCCGGCGGTGTAGGTCGCGTGATCAAGCAGGGACAAGTAGGTTTGCGAGTTGCAGCCGTCGGCCAGCTGTCCGCTCACGGTGACGAGTACCGAGCCGTCGGCTTGGGGTACCGGGTTGTAGCGCACGTCACCTGTGCATTGCTTGGCATTGACGGCCTTGACCTGATTGTCGATTTTGATGCTGGCAATCGGTGGTTCGACTGATATCAGAACTTTGCCCCCGTCGTTGCGGGCCACGAAGCGCAAGGCTTTAAGGTTGACCAGCAGCGAGTCGGGCTTGACCAGGAAGGGTTTGTTTTTATCGTTGCCGTCGTCGTTGAAGACGGGCAATTGCGGTTGATTGAAGAAGTTGCGATCAAGTACCAGGTCGCCGGTTACCTGTTGCACGCCATTGGCGCGCAGGTCGCGCATCAACAGCCATAGTTTTTCCATGTTCAGCTTGGGATCGCCGCCGCCCTTGAGGTAAAGGTTACCTTGCAGGATGCCGTTGTTCAGGGTGCCATCTGTGTAGAACTCGGTTTTCCACTGATGGGTGGGGCCGAGCATTTCCAGGGCCGCGTAAGTAGTCACCAGCTTCATGGTGGAGGCCGGGTTCATGGATACATCGGCATTGAATACGGTTGGAATGCCCGGGCCGTTGAGCGGCAGAAGGACCAATGACAGTGCATCGTTCTGCAGTTTATTGGTTTTGAGTGCTTGCTGAACTTTGGGCGAGAGCGTTGTGTTGACAGGGGCGGCGTTGGCGCCGAAGGCCAGTGGCAAAAAAAGACTGGCAAGAAGCAATGGCCGTAAAGATTTGATCATAAGAAGTAAAACCCTGCAGGCGAGGGAAAAAAATAAGAGGGATGATGAAAAGTTCCCTCAATGGTCTTAAAAGTGTTGGCATTATGCCCCAAGGTTGTTGGGCTTGTGCATCCACCTGTAACAGGGTTTGGCGGATTAAGTATAGAAAACGATGAACCGTTCACACGGAACCGGGCAAGCGTTGCCTTAAGCTGCTAAAGTGCCGCCCGTTATTACTTAAGAGGATTGTTCAATGGCTACTAATCGTTCCCAGCGTCTGCGCAAAAAACTGTGCGTTGATGAATTTCAGGAGTTGGGTTTTGAGCTGAACCTGGATTTCAAAGAAGACCTGTCGGAAGAGGCTATCGATGCATTCCTGGCAGACTTCCTGGCGCAAGCCATGGAAGCTAACGGCCTGGGTTATGTTGGCGGCGACGACTACGGTCTGGTTTGCCTGCAGAAGCGCGGCTCGGTCAGCGAAGAACAGCGTGCAGCTGTTGAATCCTGGTTGAAAGCGCGCCCAGAGCTGAGCAGCGTTGAAGTTAGCCCGCTGTTGGACGTGTGGTACCCGGAAAAGCCAATCAATCCGGTAGCCTGACGTCAAACGCAAAGGCGGCCCGAGCGGCTGCCTTTGTGTGTTACGCCCTCTGACCCGTCCCGGGTTTTGCAGCACATCCTTCCACTTTATTGCCCGCACTGATCTGCGTGATTTTTCGTGGGTGCCATTAACGTGTTCGGTCAGACACGTCGCCTCGCTTTTGATCGCGAGCAAGCCCGCTCCCTCAAGAGCGGTATTGATCACCCATTTTGGGTGCCTCAGTCGTAAATGGCTTTCTTCTTCCAGTCAGCATCCGCTTCGTCGGTTTTCAAGCCTTCAGTCAGTTCATTGACTTCACCCGTGGTCGGCTCAAGTGCGTTGAGCACCTGTGCGTTGGCGCGTGCAAGCTGGGTCTCGAAGTCCTTGATTTGTGCGTTGTACATGGCGGGTACCGGCTGCTTGCGCAAGTACTGCACCGCGCGTTCAAAAGCCAGGCGCGCCTGTGCGGGCTGATTCTTTTGCAGGGCGAGCTTGCCCAGGTTGTTGAAAAATTCGATATGCAGCACGACCAGCAAATTTCGAATCTCTTTGATCCACTGCTTGGCTTCGTTGGTCGGTAAAAAACCATCCTGGGCCGCCCGGGTAATTTGCCCGTGCAGGGTTTCAAGCAAAAAGCGCACGTCTTTGGCTTTTGCTTCGGTCAGGACAGGGTTTGGCGGGTTGTTGACGGGGATAGACTCGCCTTTGGCAATCAGCCCGTTAAGCTCTGCAACTTGTGCCTTTAAAGCTGCACTGGATTTTTGCAGGAGCAGCAGGCGTTGCGTGGCATTGAGCTCAAGGCGCGTGAGCAGCAGCTTGAGGGCAGGGAACATCAGCTGGCCGGGAAAGGTCTCGTTGACTTCGCTGCAGCGACGTATGCGGTCGTTGAGTTCGACCTTGAGTCGGGCTTTTTCCAGTTTATTGTTTTCCACTACATGGTTCATGTAGACGATTGCGATCAGCAGTGCGATCCCGACGACGACAAGCAGGGCGATCATGGAGGGCGTCAACGTTAAAACCTCTTCTGAATGTGGGTGCGCTGTCTCGGTGAGGTCGGCGTGCCTGTCTATATAGAGAGGCTGGGAATAGGCGGGCAGCAATCTGCCATCACTGAGGTCGGGCCATCATAACCCCTTGTAGGGTGACGGAATATAGGCGCCAAGAGTTGGTCGACATACTGCGTAGGAAAGCGCCGAGAGAAGAGGGAAGTCATTGATTTCAATATATTTTCATATTGGGGTTGACGACTTTCAAATCCATCCCTAGAATGCGCGCCAATTGCAGCGTAAAGCGAACAGCTAAACGCATGTAACCAGTGAAGTTGTAGCGTGTCCCCTTCGTCTAGTGGCCTAGGACACCGCCCTTTCACGGCGGTAACAGGGGTTCGAGTCCCCTAGGGGACGCCATTGCGGGAATAGCTCAGTTGGTAGAGCACGACCTTGCCAAGGTCGGGGTCGCGAGTTCGAGTCTCGTTTCCCGCTCCATTTTTAAGCAGCTTCGCTTTCGGGCGGAGTTGAGTGAAAGCCAAGACATTAGCGTTAGTTAGTGATCTGGCACTGAAATGTACGTGTACATTTCGGGCAACGTCCCCTTCGTCTAGTGGCCTAGGACACCGCCCTTTCACGGCGGTAACAGGGGTTCGAGTCCCCTAGGGGACGCCATTATTGCGGGAATAGCTCAGTTGGTAGAGCACGACCTTGCCAAGGTCGGGGTCGCGAGTTCGAGTCTCGTTTCCCGCTCCATTTTTAAGCAGCTTCGCTTTCGGGCGAGGTTGAGTGAAAGCCAAGACATTAGCATTAGTTAGTGATCTGGCACTGAAATGTACGTGTACATTTCGGGCAACGTCCCCTTCGTCTAGTGGCCTAGGACACCGCCCTTTCACGGCGGTAACAGGGGTTCGAGTCCCCTAGGGGACGCCATTATTGCGGGAATAGCTCAGTTGGTAGAGCACGACCTTGCCAAGGTCGGGGTCGCGAGTTCGAGTCTCGTTTCCCGCTCCAAATTTTGTTTTTTGGAGCTACGCAGTTTCAAAAAACACTCAGAAAGCAGCCCTAGGGCTGCTTTTTGCGTTTCCGGGTTTTGATTTCTGGCCCGCCCCTCGCAATACATCTGCAACAAGGCTACGACCCGCATCCGTGGGAATGTTTGTGCCGCTCTCTTGAATTCAGCAGCTACGCTGAAAACATCGCAACTCATATTTTCTCCGGCATTAAGCACTCTCGCAGGGAGGCGACAGGCAAATTGCGTGCTCGGCGGCCCCTCCACAACCAGAGAATGCATATGTACAACCTTAAAAAGTGGCTCGTTGGATCACTGCTGGCATTTGGACTTGTTACCCAGCCAGTCTTGGCAAACAACTCGGGCGATCCCGTTCACTTTGGTGATATCACTTGGGAAAGCGGCAGCTTGATCACCGAAGTACTGCGTCTGATCACCGAAAAAGGCTACGGCGTAGCAACCGACACCTTGCCTGGCAGCACCGTAAGCCTGGAGGCTGCGCTGGCCAAGAATGATATTCAAGTGATCGGCGAAGAGTGGGCAGGGCGAAGCCCCGTGTGGATCAAGGCGGAGGCCGAAGGCAAGGTTTTCGGTCTGGGCGATATCGTCAAAAACGCCAGTGAAGGCTGGTGGGTGCCCGAGTATGTGATCAAGGGTGATCCGGAAAAAGGCATCAAGGCATTGGCCCCGGACCTGAAGTCGGTCAGCGATCTGGCCCGCTATAAAGAGGTGTTCCGTGATCAGGAAGATCCGACTCGTGGCCGCTTCCTTAACAGCCCCAGCGGTTGGACCTCCGAGACCGTCAACAGCCAAAAGCTCAAGGCCTATGGCCTGGACAAGGACTTCGTTAACTTTCGCACCGGCTCGGGCGCTGCGCTGGATGCCGAGATCAGCTCCTCGATCCGTCGTGGCAAACCGGTGCTGTTCTATTACTGGTCACCGACTCCGCTGATCGGGCGCTACAAGCTGATCAAGCTTGAAGAGCCGCCTTTTGATGCCGAAGCCTGGAAGACCCTGGCTGACGCCAATAACCCTGCTCCAAAGGGTACGCGCTCATTACCGGCAAAACTGGCCATTGGCGTATCGGCACCTTTCAAAGCCCAATACCCGCAGTTGGTCGAGTTCTATGAAAAGGTCGATTTTCCTATCGATTTACTCAACACCACCTTGGCCCAAATGAGCGAAAAACGCACCGAGCCGCGAAAGGCTGCTGAGGATTTCTTACGTGAGCAGCCGCAAATCTGGCATGCCTGGGTGACCCCGCAAGCGGCTGAAAAAGTCGATGCAGCGCTCAAATCCAAATAACTCACGGAGTACGGGCATTGCATGTTTCCTGACAATCTGACGTTTTCCATCGCAGGGTGGGTCAATGACGGGGTTGATGCACTGGTCAGCAACTACGGTGATGTGTTCCGGCATATCTCCGAGACCCTGCTGTGGGCCATCATCCACCTTGAGAACCTGCTGCGCATCACGCCGTGGTGGCTGATGCTGGTCATCGTTGGGGCAATTGCCTGGCATGCCACACGCAAGATCCTCAGCACTCTGTTGATCGTCGGCCTGCTGTTTCTGGTAGGAGCAGTTGGGTTGTGGGACAAGCTGATGCAAACCCTGGCGCTGATGATGGTGGCCACGGTTATTTCGGTATTGCTGGGCATTCCCCTCGGGATTTTGGCCGCGCGCAGCAATCGCCTGCGCTCGGTGTTGATGTCGCTGCTGGATGTGATGCAGACCATGCCCAGTTTCGTGTACCTGATTCCTGTCCTGATGTTGTTTGGCCTGGGCAAGGTTCCGGCGATTTTTGCCACGGTCATTTATGCCGTACCGCCGCTGATCCGCTTGACCGATCTGGGCTTGCGTCAGGTTGATCGCGAGGTGATGGAGGCGATCAACGCATTCGGTGCCAACCCCTGGCAGCAACTGTTTGGCGTGCAATTGCCACTGGCCATGCCCAGCATCATGGCCGGTATTAACCAGACCACCATGATGGCATTGTCGATGGTAGTGATCGCTTCGATGATTGGTGCCCGGGGCTTGGGTGAGGATGTGCTGGTGGGTATTCAAACGCTCAATGTCGGCAAAGGCCTGGAAGCCGGACTGGCCATTGTCATTCTGGCAGTGGTGATCGACCGTATCACTCAAGCCTATGGCCGGCCTCGGCGCGGAGGCCCGGAATGAGTGAGGTGGTGATCAACAAGATCGAAGTACGTCATGTATTCAAGGTGTTTGGCGGCCGTGATATAGAAGTGATGGCTCTGATTCGTGAGGGTCGGACCAAGGACGAAGTCCTGGCAGCAACCGGTTGCGTTATCGGTATCAACGATCTGTCGTTGTCGATCCGAGCCGGTGAAGTGTTCGTCATCATGGGGTTGTCCGGCTCGGGCAAGTCCACTCTGGTGCGCCACCTAAACCGCTTGATCGACCCTACCAGCGGGCAGATTCTGGTGGATGGCGAAAACATCCTTGAGTACGGCATGACTGCCTTGCGCCAGTTTCGTCGGCAAAAAATCAGTATGGTGTTTCAAAATTTCGGCCTGTTACCCCATCGCAACGTGATCGAGAACGTCGCTTATGGTTTGAAGGTGCGGGGCGAGAGCAAGGTGCAATGCGAGGGGCGAGCCCGGCACTGGATCTCGATGGTCGGGCTGGAAGGCTATGAGCAAGCCTTTGTTCATCAACTGTCGGGGGGGATGCGCCAGCGTGTCGGGCTGGCCCGGGCGTTGGCGACGGATACCGACATTATTCTGATGGACGAAGCTTTCAGTGCCCTCGATCCGCTGATCCGTGCCGAGATGCAGGACCAGTTGCTGGAACTGCAACGCACGCTGCAAAAAACCATCGTGTTCATCACCCATGACCTGGACGAGGCGTTACGTATCGGAAATCGCATCGCCGTGCTCAAGGACGGGCGCTTGATTCAGGTCGGCACCCCCCGGGAAATCCTGCAGTCCCCTGCGGATGACTACGTGGACCGCTTCGTCCAGCGCCGTCGCACCCGCATTTAGGCTGCTTGAAACGATCAGTTCAGATCGTAACGCACGGACAGCACGCCTTTCTTGAGGGTGACAGAAAGCACGTTGACCGCCACTAACTCGCCCAGAGAGCGAACATGGGTGCCGCCGCACGGATAGCTTGGCAAGTTTCCAAAGCCGACGGCGCGTTGACTGGCGTCCAGATGAAGCTGGCGGGGTAAATCGGCATTGATCCAGTGCTCCAGTTGTTGCTGGATCGCTGGGGCTTCCAGTGGTTGGGCATCATCGCCGGGTGTGAAGCTGACCCGGCATTCGCCCGGCCAGTGATGTGCCTTGGTCGGCAGCCAGCCGGCCTGTTCACCGATCACTCCAATCAAGTGCCCGGCGCTATGCAGCCGTGCGTTGAGATGGCGGCGCGACGGGTCCACTTGCGCACGGGCAGGGCCAGGAGCAATGGCCCGGGTGACGTAATGCACGATGTTGTCTTGTTCTTGCAGCACCTTGACCACTTCACTGTCACCGATCAGGCCCAGGTCGCACGGCTGACCGCCGCCTTGCGGGTGAAAAGGGGTCGCTTGCACGGTAACGGCAAATCCGTCCTCGTGGGCGATGCAACTGATCACGTTAATGTCTGCAGTCAGTGCGTCATCGGTAAAAAAGAGGCGTTGGGTCATTGCGGTGTCCTGGTCGGTGTCTTTTTTTAGTATAGAGTTGCGCCTTGGTCGTGATAATCCGCCTGAATTTCAATGGACCTGTGCGCTGTGAGCATAAATCTGCCGTTATCGTTGTTGGCCGAAATGGTGATGTTTGTGAAGGTAGTCGAGGCCGGGAGCTTCTCGGAAGTGGCGCGCCAGCTCGGCACCTCACCTTCTGCGGTCAGTCGCAGCGTATCGCGTCTGGAAAAAGCCCTGGCGATCCGCTTGCTGCAACGCACCACACGCAAATTACGTTTGAGCGATGATGGCGAAGAAGTATTCAAGCGGTGTTGTGAGGTGGCGGGTGCTGCCCAATCGGTGATGGATCTGAGCGGGCGTTTTACCCGCAGCGCCGAGGGCTTGATTCGGGTCAGTGTGCCCAAGGCCGTTGGGCGTTATGTGATTCATCCGCACATGCCCGAGTTTTTACGGCGCTACCCACAGGTCGATGTTCAGTTGATTCTGGAAGACCGCTATGTCGACCTGATTGATGACAACGTTGACCTGAGTATTCGTATCACTGACCAGCCACCACCCGGCCTGGTGGGGCGTCAACTGTTCCCGATCGAGCATGTGTTGTGTGCCACGCCTGCTTATTTGGCGGAGCACGGCACGCCGGCGCAGCCCGAGGATTTGCGTGGGCATAGCTGTATTTATCTGGGAGAGACACCTGCCGATGCGCGGTGGAAATTCAAGCAAGGCGCCAGGTCGGTGACCGTTGGAGTGCGTGGGCGCTATGCGGCCAATCACACCGGGGTACGGCTGGATGCGGTGTTGCAGGATATCGGGATTGGTAGCCTGCCGTATTTCACGGCGCGTCAGGCTCTGGACCAAGGGCTGGTTGTTCGCGTATTGCCGGAATGGAGTTTTATTGCTTCGTACCATGGCGGTGCGTGGCTGTTGCATGCCCCGTCGCGTTATTTGCCGCCAAAGATTCGTGTATTCATCGATTTTTTGGTCGAGCGACTGGCCCGGGAGCCGACCCTGGACATGTGGCAGGCACAGGATTCTGGCCACTCATAAAAAAGCCCGCCAGGTAAACCGGGCGGGCCTTAAGTATTATTGTGCGTAGGAATCAGTGCTGTGTGCTGTCGTCGGACACAGGCATCGCCATCAGTTGTTTTTCCTGATTCCAGTCGAACGGTTCGTCGTTCATTTCTGCTTCATGACGACGCTCTTCCAGCGCCTCATACATGTCCAGCTCTTCATCCGACAGGAAGTTGAAGCACGCACCGCCGAAGTACCAGAGCAGGTCACGCGGGACCAGGTGAGCGATCTGCGGGTAGCGCTCGATGACCTGGCACATGAGGTCCTGGCCCAGATACTGGCTATTGATGGGGTCAACCGGCAGCGATTTGCGCATGTCGTCAAAGCGTTCCAGAAACAGGGCGTGGCTTTCCTCGGGGATCTGCTCAGCGTCACCGACAGCAACCAGGATGCTGCGCAGAATGTCGAGCAAGACAAGGTTGTGGTTCAGATCATTGGTGGCCATTGCGGGTGTCCTCTAGAGCAAAACGGGCGCGGGAGTATAAAGCCCCCGGCGCCCGCTGTCCCGTTATCGAATCTTTCCCTCGCTGTGGGTGAGTTCCTCTTTGGAGAAGTCATCCACATCAATCACCTTGCGTCGGGCAGCTTCAGCGGTGTGTAGCGCGTGTGCCTCGGCCGGTTGCAGTACACCGGCTTGCAGTGCGGCATCGATTGCCGATTCTCCCGCCCCCGGTTTGACCTGACCGCTTTTCAAGCCTTCATGGAGTTTTTTGTGCAGCGCACGTGCTTCGTTCAGCAGGTCGCTGGCATGTTGCAGGGCGCCCACGGCGTCGTCTGGCGATTGCGGGCGATAGCAGCCCGCAAGCACTGCCTCGAGCGTTGGGTCACCCTTGGCGCGACCCAAGACTGCGGCAACTTCGGCATCCAGCGCGTCCGACGGCCCGGTGTGGCGGCGGCCGAACGGGAACACGACGCCGCGCAGCAAAAAGCCCAGCGCGCGGCTCGGGAAGTTCTTCAGCAGTTCGTCCAGGGCGCGTTCGGCGTGGCCCAGGCTTTCTTCCATGGCCCATTTGAACAATGGGTTGAGGTGCTCCGGTGAATCCAGATCGTGATAACGCTTGAGCGCGGCGCTGGCCAGGTACATATGGCTCAGCACATCACCCAGGCGCGCCGACAGGCGCTCGCGACGTTTCAGTTCGCCGCCCAGCAGCATCATGCTCAGGTCGGCCAGCAGGGCAAAGGCTGCCGCCTGGCGGTTCAATGCCCGGAAGTAGCCCTGGCTCAGGGCATTGCCCGGCACATGCTCAAACCGCCCAAGGCCCAGGTTCAATACAAAGGTGCTGGCTTTATTGCTGATGGCAAAACCGATGTGCTTGAGCAACAGGTCGTCAAACTCCAGCAGCGCCTGATCCTTGTCTTCACGGCTGGCCAGGGCCATTTCCTTGAGTACAAAGGGGTGGCAGCGAATGGCGCCCTGACCGAAGATCATCAGGTTGCGCGACAGGATGTTCGCGCCTTCCACGGTGATGAAAATCGGCGCCCCCTGCCAGTTGCGCCCCAGGTAGTTGTTGGGCCCCATGATGATGCCCTTGCCGCCATGAACGTCCATGGCGTGGCTGATGCATTCACGGCCGCGCTCGGTCAGGTGGTACTTGAGTATCGCTGACAGTACCGAAGGTTTTTCCCCCAGGTCCACCGCGTTGGCGGTGAGCATGCGCGCGCTGTCCATCAACCAGGCGTTGCCGCCAATGCGCGCCAGTGCTTCTTGAATGCCTTCGAAGGCGGCCAGTGGCACATTGAATTGTTCGCGCACCTGGGCGTACTGCCCGGTCACCAGGCTGGTGAACTTGGCTGCGCCGGTGCCGACGGCCGGTAACGATATCGAGCGCCCGACCGACAGGCAGTTCATCAGCATCATCCAGCCCTTGCCGAGCATTTCCTGACCGCCAATCAGGTAATTCAGGGGGATAAATACGTCTTTGCCCGAGTTCGGGCCGTTCATGAACGCTGCGCCCAAAGGCAGGTGGCGGCGGCCAATCTCAACCCCGGGGGTGTCGGTGGGGATCAGCGCCAGGCTGATGCCAAGGTCTTCCTTGTCGCCCAGCAGGTGTTCCGGGTCGTGGGCCTTGAAGGCCAGACCAAGCAGGGTGGCGACGGGCCCCAGGGTGATGTAGCGCTTCTCCCAGTTCAGGCGCAGGCCGATCACTTCTTCGCCTTGCCAATGACCTTTGCAAATGATCCCGGTGTCGGGCATTGCCCCGGCATCGGAACCAGCCAGTGGACCCGTCAGGGCAAAGCAGGGGATGTCATCGCCACGGGCCAGGCGTGGGAGGTAGTGGTCACGTTGCTCGTCGGTGCCGTAATGCAGCAGCAGCTCGGCGGGGCCGAGGGAGTTGGGCACCATCACGGTGGAGGCGAGGTCGCCGCTGCGAGTGGCCAGCTTCATTGCGACCTGGGAGTGGGCGTACGCCGAGAAGCCCTTGCCACCGTAGGCTTTGGGGATGATCAGGGCGAAGAAACCGTGTTCCTTGATGTGCGCCCAGGCCTGCGGCGGCAAATCCATGGCTTGGCCGATCTCCCAATCGCTGACCATTGCGCACAGCTCTTCGGTGGGCCCGTCAATAAAGGCTTGTTCTTCTTCCGTGAGCTGAACTTTGGGATAGGCCAGAAGCTGATTCCAGTCGGGGCGGCCGCTGAACAATTGGCCATCCCACCATACTGTGCCAGCGTCGATGGCATCACGCTCGGTTTGCGACATGGGGGGCAAGGTCTTCTGGAACCACTTGAACAGCGGAGCGGTAAACAGTTTGCGCCGAAGGTCTGGCAACAGCAGCAGGGCAGCAGGCGCTGCCAGCAACAGCCAAAGGATTGCCAGCAACCAGCCGGGCACATGGCCGATGACCCCCATGGCCAACAGGTAAACCGCGACAACAGCCAGGGTCGTCAGAGGGGGGATGCGGCGATGGGCCATATAGGCGATGCCAACAATCAGAACCAGTATCCACAACAACAGCATATTTAATCCTCCATGAAGCCAGGGGCGATAACTCTTGTGAGCTTAGTCGCAACTTCCGATCAAGGTTGTAAGGATAGTGACCTTGCGCTGGAGGCAGAGTTCGACATCCCGGCGTAGACTCCTTCGGCGTCTATCAACCAGGAGCCAGATCATGCTGAAAGTGTGGGGTCGCAAGAATTCGTCAAACGTGCGCAAGGCGTTGTGGTGTGTCGAAGAGTTGGCGTTGCCGTATAGCCGCGTAGAGGCGGGCGGTGCATTTGGAGTGGTCGACAGTCCTGAGTATCGATCGCTGAATCCTAATGGCCGGGTACCCATGATCGAAGAGGACGACGGCTTTGTGCTGTGGGAATCAAACGCCATCGTGCGTTACCTCACTGCCAGATATGGGTCAGACACGTCCTGGTATCCAACCGATGCCCGTGTGCGGGCTCAGGCTGACAAGTGGATGGACTGGACCAGTACCTCGTTTGCGGTCGAATTCCGTGCCGTGTTCTGGGGCGTTCTACGCACGCCTGCCGAGGAGCAGGACTGGGTGAAGATCAACGCGGCAATTAAAGCCTGCGATCAATTGCTGGCTGTTGCGGATCAGGCGCTGGCTGAAAAACCCTACCTGTCGGGTGATGAAATCGGCATGGGTGACATCCCGCTGGGTTCCTTTATCTATGCCTGGTTTGAAATGCCCATTGAACGTGCGCACCTGACGCACTTGAGTGCCTGGTATGAGCGCTTGAAGCAGCGTCCGGCCTATCGAAATGCAGTGATGACTGCGTTGACTTAATAGCCACTATTAATACGGGCGACTGTACTTGTGCGGCGAGGCCAAGCACCATAAGGCCTTGTCGGACTTGCCCTACAGGTAGTTCGCCCTTACTTATACCTCCCTATTTCCCCATCTTGGTGCGTAATCCGATATGAGTTCCGCTCTGTCCATACGGCAGCTAACCAAAACCTACGGCAACGGTTTCCAGGCCCTGAGTGGTATCGATCTGGATGTTGCTGAAGGTGACTTTTTTGCCTTGCTGGGCCCTAACGGCGCCGGCAAATCCACGACCATCGGCATTCTCTCGACCCTGGTAAACAAAACCAGCGGTACGGTGAATATCTTTGGCCATGACCTTGATCGCAATCCGGCAGCCCTTAAGCGCTCGATTGGCGTGGTGCCGCAGGAGTTCAATTTCAACCAGTTTGAAAAGACCTTCGATATCGTCGTGACCCAGGCGGGTTACTACGGCATTCCGGCCAAAATCGCCAAGGAACGCGCTGAAAAGTACCTGACGCAGTTGGGGCTTTGGGATAAGCGCGACACACCTTCGCGCTCGTTGTCCGGTGGCATGAAGCGCCGCCTGATGATCGCCCGGGCCTTGGTGCATGAGCCGCGCCTGTTGATTCTTGATGAGCCTACTGCTGGCGTGGATATTGAGTTGCGTCGCTCGATGTGGAGTTTTCTCACCGAGCTGAACGAGCAGGGCACGACCATCATCCTCACCACTCACTATCTGGAGGAGGCTGAGCAGTTGTGTCGCAACATCGGGATCATCGATCACGGCACCATTGTTGAAAACACCAGCATGCGCCAGTTGCTTGGGCAACTGCATGTCGAGACCTTTTTACTCGACCTGAAGTACCCATTGCAGGCGGCCCCGCAGTTGATCGGCTATCCGAGTCAATTGCTCGACGCCAGTACGCTGGAAGTACAGGTCGACAAAGCCGTGGGCATTACCGGTCTGTTCACTCAATTGGCTGCGCAAAACATCGAAGTGGTGAGCCTGCGCAACAAAACCAATCGCCTTGAGGAGTTGTTCGTGTCGCTGGTCGAGAAAAATCTGGCAAAGGTGGCGATATGAGCTCGGAGCTGCGCCCCAATCTGATCGCGTTGAATACCATCGTTTACCGCGAAGTTCGCCGCTTCATGCGGATCTGGCCGCAGACACTGCTACCGCCTGCGATCACCATGGTTCTGTACTTCGTGATCTTCGGTAATCTGATCGGTCGACAAATCGGTGATATGGGTGGTTTCACCTATATGGAGTACATCGTTCCGGGCCTGATCATGATGTCAGTGATCACCAACTCCTACGGTAACGTGGTCTCAAGCTTTTTTGGTGCCAAATTCCAACGCTCGATTGAAGAGCTGATGGTGTCACCGGTATCGCCCCACACCATTTTGATCGGCTTTACCGTGGGCGGGATTTTGCGCGGGTTGATCGTGGGCTTGATCGTAACCTTGCTGTCGCTGTTCTTCACCCACCTGCAAGTCCACCATTTGGGCCTGACCATCGTGGTCGTGGTGCTGACGGCGACGATCTTTTCGTTGCTGGGGTTTATCAACGCCGTATTTGCACGCAACTTCGACGATATTTCAATTATCCCGACTTTCGTGCTGACGCCGCTGACGTACCTGGGCGGTGTGTTTTATTCGATCACACTGCTGCCGCCGTTCTGGCAGAGCGTATCGCTGGCCAACCCTGTGCTGCACATGGTCAACGCATTCCGCTACGGCATTCTTGGGGTTTCGGACATCAAGATCAGCGTGGCCCTGACCTTTATGGTCGTGGCAACCATCGTGCTGTACTTCGGCTGTGCGAAGTTGCTGGTTAGCGGTCGAGGCATGCGTCAGTAGCATCCTGCCGCTGACGAGGTGCCAGGCTGCGAAATGGCCGAAGGACCTTCAGTGTCAGCTCATAAGAAAGGCCCCTTTTGGGGCCTTTTTTATGGGTGCTTGTTTTTGCGTCCCTTCCATTTACGGCTGACCCACCAGCGCCAATAGAGCATGGTCAGGCAGTAGGCCAGCGCCCCCAGCACCACTCCGCACACCACAGAACCCAATAGAAAGGGCTGCCATACGGTCGACAATTGGCCGCTGATCCATTCCCAGGTCAGCTCATCCGGCAGGGTGCGTGCCGGTATGTTCATCAGCCAGGCACCTGTCTTGTAGGTGATGTAGAACACCGGCGGCATCGTGATCGGATTGGTCAGCCATACCAGGCCCACTGATATCGGCATATTGGCGCGCGCGTTTACCGCCAGAAAAGCTGCAAGCAGCATTTGAAACGGCATGGGGATAAAAGCTGCAAAAATCCCTACGGCCATTGCTCGGGCCACGGAGTGACGATTGAGGTGCCAGAGGTTGGGGTCATGCAGTAAAGTCCCTAAAAATCGTAAGGACTTGTGTTCCCTGATCAGGGCCGGATCTGGCATGAAACGTTTGATTAAACGCCGTGGCATGGGCCTCTCCCTAGGTCAAGAGGGCAGTATGCCCAAATTCGACAGGATGCCTATTCAGACTTTGTGACAATTTCTTAAGCGCGGGTCCCCAATAACAACTAATCCGAGTCAAAGGGATAAGTTGAGTATAGGCATGTACACAGGGATGTTTGCGTTGGCGACGGGGCTTATTGCACTGCGGTTTTTACCCGTGTTGCCGTCGCCGGGGTGGTTGCTGCTGATGTTCATGGCGGGGCTGTTGCTGTTGGCTATTCGTGCCTGGCCGGTGGGGCTTTTTGTGCTTGGGCTGACGTGGGCTTGCGTCCAGGGACAAAGGGCGCTGGATGATCGCTTGCCGGCCGCGTTCGACGGCAGGACGCTTTGGGTCGAAGGGCATGTCGTCGGATTACCGCAGCAGACTGACAACGCCGTACGTTTTGAATTGCAGGATGCACGCTCGCGCCACGGCGCATTACCCACGACCATCAGGTTGAGCTGGTATGGCGGGCCGTCGGTCAAGAGTGGGGAGCGCTGGCGGCTAGCGGTCAAGCTCAAGCGCCCCAAGGGCTTGCTCAACCCTCAGTCGTTTGATTACCAGGCCTGGCTGCTGGCGCAACGCATCGGCGCGACGGGCGTGGTCAAGGAGGGTCAGTTACTGGCTGCGGCGAGTCATGCCTGGCGCGATGGCTTGCGTCAGCGTCTGTTGCGTATCGATGGCAATGGCCGGGAACCGTGGCTGGCGGCGCTGGTCATGGGTGACGGCTCTGGTTTGAGCCGTGATGACTGGACGCTGCTGCAGACAACCGGAACCGTGCATCTGCTGGTGATTTCGGGGCAGCACATAGGGTTGTTTGCCGGATTGATCTACGGGTTGGTCGCCTTGCTGGCGCGCTATGGCCTGTGGCCGCGCTACTTGCCGTGGCTGCCTTGGGCCTGCGGCCTGGCGTTTGCGGGGGCCACGGGATATGGCCTGCTCGCCGGTTTTGAAGTGCCGGTGCAACGCGCGTGCGTGATGCTGGGGCTGGTGCTGATCTGGCGCTTGCGGTTTCGTCATATGGGGGTGTGGTTGCCATTCCTGCTGGCGCTCAATGCGGTGCTGATTGTGGAGCCACTGGCGAGTTTGATGCCGGGGTTCTGGTTGTCGTTCAGCGCCGTGGCGGTGCTGATTTTCACCTTCGGCGGTCGTCTTGGGGCCTGGGGGTGGAGGGCCGCGTGGCTGCGCCCCCACGGGCTGATCGCCCTGGGTTTGTTCCCGGTGATGTGGATTCTCGGACTGCCCATCAGCCTGACGGGGCCGTTGGCCAATCTGGTTGCCGTGCCCTGGATCAGCCTTTTGGTGTTGCCGACGGCATTGCTGGGAACGCTGCTGCTGCCCATGCCCTGGCTTGGGGAAAGCCTGTTGTGGCTGTCGGGCGGTTTGCTCGATCTGTTGATCAAGGGGTTGGCCCTGCTGGCCGATGTTTTCCCGCCCTGGCTGCCCCCGGTCGTGCCGATTTACATATGGCTGTTGAGCGCGCTTGGGGCGCTGATCCTGCTGCTGCCAGCCGGGATGGTGCTCAGACCGCTGGGGTGGCCGCTGGTACTGCTGGCTGTCTTTGTGCCCCGCGAACAGGTCCCCCACGGCGAGGTTGAGGTGCTGCAGCTGGATGTCGGGCAGGGGCTGGCGATTGTCTTGCGCACCCGTAACCACACGCTTTTGTATGACGCAGGCCCCAAGGTCCGGGATTTTGATCAGGGTGAACGGGTGGTGGTGCCTGTGTTGCGTTCATTGGGAGTTAGCGAGCTGGATGTCATGTTGCTGAGCCACGCCGACTCGGATCATGCGGGCGGTGCGCTGGCGGTTAAGCGGGCAGTCCGCGTTGCACGGGTGTTTGGTGGCGATGTGGCGGGGTTGCCAGAACCGTTGCGGGCGCAGCCGTGTGCGAGCGGGGAGGGTTGGGAGTGGGGCGGCGTGAAATTCTCACTCTGGCAGTGGCCGGGGGCGAGCAATAGCAATCAGAAGTCCTGCGTACTGCAGGTGCAAGCACGGGACGAACGGCTACTGTTGACGGGGGATATTGATACCCATGCCGAGCGGGCATTGCTGCAAAGTCCGCTGGCCGTTCCTGTCCGCTGGTTGCAATCGCCCCATCACGGCAGCAAGACGTCGTCGTCGATGGCTTTTCTCAAGGCGCTGGCGCCTGAAAACGTGCTGATTTCCCGTGGGCACGGTAATAATTTTGGTCACCCGCACCCGCAGGTCATGTCGCGTTATCAAGCCTTGGGGGTGCAGGTGTGGGATAGCGCCGAGCAAGGGGCTGTGTGGTTTCGTTTAGGGGCGTCGGCACAGGTTGAGAGCATGGGTGGCCAGCGTCGGTTCTGGCGCGATTGATAGTGCTTGCGCAGGCGTTGGCCCCACAAGGTTCAGGGCAATCCTGTGGTAGAGTGGCGCACTTTTTCGAGGGGATTGTCACTGTGTGGGAACTGGTCAAATCAGGTGGCTGGATGATGCTGCCGATCATTCTGAGCTCTGTTGCCGCGCTGGGCATTATTGTCGAGCGCCTGTGGACCCTGCGTGCCAGTCGCGTAACCCCGGAACATTTGCTCGGGCAGGTCTGGGTCTGGATCAAAGACAAGCAGATGGACAATGAAAAACTCAAGTTGCTGCGCGCCGACTCGCCGCTGGGTGAGATCCTGGCCGCGGGCCTGGCCAACTCCAGGCATGGTCGCGAGATCATGAAGGAGTGCATCGAAGAGGCCGCTGCCCGTGTGATTCATGAGCTTGAGCGGTATCTCAATGCGCTGGGTACGATTGCGGCAATGGCCCCGTTGCTGGGCCTGCTGGGTACCGTACTGGGCATGATCGATATTTTCAGCGCCTTCATGGGGACGGGCATGACGACCAATGCTGCCGTGCTTGCAGGCGGTATTTCCAAAGCACTGATCACTACCGCCGCCGGTCTGATGGTGGGTATTCCGGCAGTCTTCTTCCATCGCTTCCTGCAACGTCGTGTCGACGAGCTGGTGGTCGGGATGGAGCAGGAAGCGATCAAGCTGGTTGAGGTGATACAAGGCGACCGTGAAGTCGATATGGTCGGGAGCAAAGCGTGAAATTTCGCCGCAAGCCTCGGGAAACGGTTGATATCAACCTCGCGTCATTGATTGACGTGGTGTTTATCCTGCTGCTGTTTTTTGTCGTGACCACGACCTTTACCCGCGAAACCCAGTTGCGCGTTGATCTGCCAGAGGCTGTCAGCGGTTCGCCCAGCGAGGATCAAGGCGCCAGGCAACTGGACATCGCCATCAGCGCGGACGGAGTGTTTTCGGTGAACAACCAGTTGTTGCCGAAGAATGATCTGGCGAGCCTGATGGAGGCTCTGCAGAAAGAGTCTGGCGGCGATACCCGCTTGCCGCTGTCGATCAGCGCCGATGGCAAAACCCAACACCAGGCGGTCATCACCGCAATGGATGCGGCCGGGAAACTCGGCTTCAGCCATTTGCGCATGACCACTGTCGAGGCGCAGGCAGCTCCCTGATGGCCATGTCCGATCGCCTGTTGCGCGCCTGGTATGCCGGGCATCCGCTGCTGATCCTGTTGCGCCCGCTGGAGTGCCTTTACCGTCGAGTGGTTGAGCGCAAGCGGGCGCGTTTTGTGGCAGGGGAAGGCGAGATTTATCGTGCGCCGGTGCCGTTGATTGTCGTGGGCAACATCACCGTGGGCGGTACCGGCAAAACGCCTTTGATCCTGTGGCTGATTGCGCATTGCCAGCAGCATGGCCTGCGGGTCGGCGTGGTCAGTCGTGGCTATGGCGCTTCCCCCCCTCAATTTCCGTGGCGCGTGAACGCTGAGCAAAGTGCCGCGCAGGCGGGGGATGAGCCCTTGCTGATTGTGCAGCGCACCGGCGTACCCTTGATGATCGATCCGGATCGCAGTCGTGCGGTCAGGGCCTTGCTGGCCAGCGAGCAGCTGGACCTGATTCTGTCCGATGACGGCATGCAGCATTACCGCCTGGCCCGGGATCTTGAGCTGGTCCTGATCGACAATGCCAGAGGCTTGGGTAATGGTCGCTGCCTGCCGGCCGGGCCGCTGCGTGAGCCGGCTGAGCGCCTGCAGAGTGTCGATGCGGTGCTGTATAACGGCGCTGCCAGCGACCCCCAGGGCGGTTTTGCCTTTCAGTTGCAGCCCACTGCGCTGGTCAATTTGATCAGCGGTGAGCGTCAGGCGCTGGACTATTTTCCTGCTGAACAAGCGCTGCATGCGGTCGCCGGGATCGGCAATCCGCAGCGTTTCTTCACGACCCTTGAAACGCTACACTGGCGGCCAATCGCCCATGCTTTTGCCGATCACGCGCCCTACAGCGCCGAGGTGCTGAATTTTACGCCGCCCTTACCCGTGGTCATGACTGAAAAGGATGCGGTGAAGTGCCGTGACTTTGCGTCACCCGACTGGTGGTATCTGGCCGTTGATGCAGTACCCTCAGAGGCCTTTGTCCTGTGGTTTGATCAACAGTTGCTGGGTCTTTTGCCCGATCGTCTTTTGACTTGATCCATCTTTATCCAGGGGAACCCTAATGGACACCAAATTGCTCGATATCCTTGCTTGCCCTGTTTGCAAAGGCCCGCTCAAGCTCAGCGCCGACAAGACTGAGCTGATCAGCAAGGGCGCAGGTCTGGCCTACCCGATCCGCGATGGCATTCCAGTGATGCTGGAAACCGAAGCCCGTACCCTTTCTGCTGATGAGCGTCTGGATAAATGATTCCGGTTTTTACAGTCGTTATTCCGTCGCGCTTTGCCTCAACCCGTTTGCCAGGCAAGCCGCTGCAAATGATTGCCGGCAAGCCAATGGTCCAGCACGTCTGGGAGCAGGCCTGTAAAAGCAGCGCGCAGCGTGTGGTGGTTGCCACTGACGATGCGCGTATTGTCGACGCCTGCAAGGCGTTCGGCGCCGAGGTGCTGTTGACCCGTGCCGATCACGAGTCAGGCACCGACCGTCTGGCCGAAGTTGCCACGCAACTGGGTTTGGCCAGTGACGCCATCGTGGTCAATGTTCAGGGCGACGAACCCATGATCCCGCCACAGGTGATCGATCAGGTTGCCGTCAACCTGGCCGCCCACAGTGAGGCGAGCATGGCGACCCTGGCCGAGGCGATCGATGATGTCGAGACGCTGTTCAATCCCAATGTGGTCAAGGTCGTCAGTGACATCAACGGGCTGGCGCTGACATTCAGCCGGGCCACGTTGCCGTGGGCGCGGGATGACTTCGCCAGTGCCCCTGACACCTTGCCGGCGGGCATACCTTATCGCCGCCATATTGGCATCTACGCCTATCGTGCAGGCTTCCTGCATGACTTCGTGAGCTGGGGCCCTTGCTGGCTCGAAAATACCGAGCGCCTTGAGCAGCTTCGGGCGCTATGGCATGGCGTGCGCATTCACGTGGCGGATGTGCTTGAAGCTCCGCCAGCCGGCGTTGATACCGTTGAAGACCTTGAACGCGTTCGGCGTTTGCTGGAGTCATGAGTTTGGACGTGCAGGTCAATGCGTCGCTTAAACCGTTCAACAGCTTTGGCGTTGATGTTAAGGCGAGCCTGTTTGCGCAAGCCCACAGCGATGCCGATGTGCGTGAGGCGTTACTGTGCGCGGTTGAGCACCAGTTGCCGTTGCTGGTCATTGGTGGCGGCAGTAATTTGCTGCTGACCGGTGATGTTTCAGCGCTGGTTTTGCGCATGGCCAGTCGCGGCATCCGTTTGCTGGCGGATGACGGCGACCGGGTTGTTGTCGAGGCCGAGGCGGGGGAGGTATGGCATGCCTTTGTGCTGTGGACTCTGGAACAGGGTTTGTCGGGGCTTGAAAACCTCAGCCTGATCCCCGGCACCGTTGGGGCTGCCCCGATGCAGAATATTGGCGCCTACGGCGTTGAGATCAAGGACGTATTCGCCGGGCTTACGGCCCTTGATCGACAGACTGGCGAGTTGCGTGAATTCAGCCTTGCAGAGTGCAACTTCGCCTACCGCGACAGTCTCTTCAAGCAGCAGGCCGGGCGTTGGTTGATTCTGCGGGTGCGGTTTGCCCTGAGTCGTGCCACACGTCTGCATCTGGAATACGGCCCTGTACGTCAACGTCTTACCGAGCAGGGCATTGACCGGCCGACGGCCAGCGACGTCAGTCGGGCGATCAGCAGTATTCGCAGTGAAAAGCTGCCAGACCCGGCGGTGCTGGGCAATGCCGGCAGTTTTTTCAAAAACCCGTTGGTATCGGCTGATCAGGCTGATGAGTTGCGCCTGGCTCACCCGGGGTTAATTGGCTATCCGCAAGCGGATGGCCAGGTGAAGCTGGCGGCAGGCTGGTTGATTGAAGCGGCGGGCTGGAAAGGCTTCCGGGAAGCCGACGCAGGCGTGCACCGTTTGCAGTCGCTGGTGCTGGTCAATCATGGCTCGGCCACCGGCCTGGAGTTGCTGGCACTGGCGCAGCGCATTCAGGCCGATATCCTGCAGCGCTTTGCCGTAGAGCTGGAGATGGAACCCAACGTTTACTGACGTATCAACCGGTTATCAAGCTCCATAAAAAAAGCCCCGCCAGTTCAGAACTGGCGGGGCTTTTTAGTGGCCTTGGGAATTAGGCGAGAGGTTTAGACTCGTGTTCCTCTTCCTGGGCTACGGCTTCGCTTGCAGGTGCAGGTGCATGAGCTGCAGCAGCGGCGGCTGCAGCAGCCTCTTCACGCTTGCGACGACGGACTTCGCGCGGGTCGTTAGGAGCACGACCGTTGCTTGGAGCGCTGACAACCGGGGCAGCAATCACGACTTCAACCACTTCAGACGCCACAACAACTTCAGCTTCAACTGGAGCCGGTTGTGCGGTGACTACGGTCTCGACTACAGCTTCAACCGCTACCACTTCAGGGGTGGCTGGTTCTGCTGCAGGCGCTGCTTGAACAACGGCAGGCTCGGCAACTGGCTCGCGAACAACTCGGACTTCCTTGGCAGGCTCCGGTGCTTTTTCGAAAGCAGGTGCTTCGACTGCTGGCGTCTCAACGACCGGGGTTTGCGCCACGACTTCGACTACAGGCTCTGGAGCCGCTACAACTGGCTCGGCAACAACCTGGACTTCAGGGTGTGCTTCTTGAGCCGGTGCAACTTCAACTTCCGGTGCCTTGATCGCTTCGATCGGCGTTACGGCTTCGACAACCGGTGCTTCTGCAACTGGCGTTTCAACAACCGTTGCTTCTACAGCGGCGGTGGCTTCAACCACTGGAGCTGGAGCGGCAGGTGCTTCTACAACAGCCACTTCCTGCGCAGCTTCAACGGCAACCACGGTTTCAGCCGGGGCCGATTCCTGGGTTGCTTCAGTCGCACGCTCTGCCTGTTGGTGAGCCTGGGCTTCAGCGGGGGCGCTGATGACCGAGCTGGCAACGGCTTCTGTCACGGCCAGACCGGCAGCGATTTCAAGGGTGGTAGCAGGAGCGTTTTGGGCGTTGCCTTCTTCGCTGTTTTCTTCCGAGCCTTCAATCACGTTGCCGTTTGCATCACGCTGACGTTCACGACGGTTGCTGCGACGACGCTGACCACGGGAGCGGCGACGTGGACGATCGCCTTCGGCGTTGTCCTGTGTCTCGTCCTGGGATTGCTCTTCGCTGGACAGCACTTCTTCGTCTTCAGCAGCAGCCACAACTTGCTCTTCACGTGGAGCGCGTTCTTCGCGAGGGGCGCGAGGCTGGCGTTCTTCACGAGGCGGGCGGGCCGGGCGTTCTTCGGCTACGACTGCAGCTGCGGCGCCGGCAACGACAGCAGGCGCTGCGTCCAGAGGCTCACGCAGTTCGCGTACGCGCTCTTCACGGCCTTCGCCACGAGGTTTGCGGTCTTCACGCGGTGCGCGTGGAGCGCGCTCTTCACGAGGTGGACGCGGTGCGCGCTCTTCGCGAGGTGCTTGAGCAACAACCGGAGTTTCTTCGCGGGATGTACGTTCTTCACGAGGTTCACGAGCAGCACGTTCTTCACGTGGTGCGCGCTCTTCGCGTGGCTTGCGTTCTTCGTCACGACGACCGTTGCGGTTACGGCTTTGCTGGCGGCCGTTGCGACGCTCTTCGTTGCGTGCAGGGCGCTCAGGGGTGGCTGGCTTCTCTACCACGGTCGGAGCAACAGGCTCTTCCTTGGAGGCGAACAGGCTCACCAACGACTTGACCAGACCTTTGAACAGGCTTGGCTCGGAGATGGTTGCCGCGGGTGCAGGTGCGGCCGGGGCAGCTACGGCTTCGGCAGGAACCGGGGCCGAGGTGCGTGGCGGTGCAGTTTTAACCGCGGCTTCCTGGCGAACCAGAGTGCGGGTAGCAGCAGCAGGCTGGACTTCTTCCACTTCAGCGGCAGCGGCAGCAATTTCATAGCTGGACTGGTTGGTGTGGGCTTCCGGGCTGTCATCACGCAGGCGCTGAACTTCGAAGTGCGGCGTTTCGAGGTGGTCGTTCGGCAGGATGACGATGCGGGCACGGGTACGCAGTTCGATCTTGGTGATCGAGTTGCGTTTTTCGTTGAGCAGGAATGCAGCAACCGGGATTGGCACCTGGGCGCGTACTTCGGCAGTACGGTCTTTCAGGGCTTCTTCTTCGATCAGGCGCAGGATGGCCAGCGACAGCGACTCAACGTCACGGATGATGCCGGTGCCGTTGCAGCGTGGGCAGACGATGCCGCTGCTTTCGCCCAGGGATGGACGCAGGCGCTGACGGGACATTTCCAGCAAGCCGAAGCGCGAGATACGGCCGACTTGTACGCGGGCACGGTCTGCTTCCAGGCATTCGCGGACTTTTTCTTCCACAGCGCGCTGGTTTTTGGCAGGGGTCATGTCGATGAAGTCGATGACGATCAGGCCGCCGATGTCGCGCAAGCGCAACTGACGGGCGATTTCTTCAGCCGCTTCAAGGTTGGTTTGCAGTGCGGTTTCTTCGATATCGCTGCCTTTGGTGGCGCGGGCCGAGTTGATGTCGATGGACACCAGGGCTTCGGTCGGGTCGATAACGATGGAGCCGCCGGAAGGCAGTTCAACGACACGCTGGAAGGCGGTCTCGATCTGGCTTTCGATCTGGAAACGATTGAACAGCGGAACGCTGTCTTCGTAGAGTTTGATTTTGCTGGCGTACTGCGGCATCACCTGGCGAATGAAAGTCAGGGCTTCGTCCTGGGCTTCAACGCTGTCGATCAGTACTTCGCCGATGTCCTGGCGCAGGTAATCACGGATGGCGCGGATGATCACGTTGCTTTCCTGGTAGATCAGGAATGGCGCGGAGCGATCCAGCGAGGCTTCTTTAATGGCGGTCCACAGTTGCAGCAGGTAGTCGAGGTCCCACTGCATTTCTTCGCTGCTGCGGCCCAGGCCGGCAGTGCGTACGATCAGACCCATGTCGGCAGGGGCAATCAGGCCGTTCAGCGCTTCACGCAGTTCGTTGCGCTCTTCGCCTTCAATGCGACGGGAGATACCACCGGCACGCGGGTTGTTCGGCATCAGAACCAGGTAACGGCCGGCGAGGCTGATGAAGGTGGTCAGGGCTGCGCCCTTGTTGCCACGTTCTTCTTTCTCGACCTGCACGATAACTTCCTGGCCTTCGCTCAGGACGTCCTTGATGTTTACGCGGCCTTCGGGAGCCTTCTTGAAGTACTCGCGGGAGATTTCCTTGAGGGGCAGGAAGCCGTGGCGCTCGGAGCCGAAATCGACAAAGGCAGCCTCAAGGCTTGGTTCGATGCGAGTAATACGGCCTTTGTAGATGTTGGCTTTCTTCTGCTCGCGTGCACCCGACTCGATGTCCAGGTCGTAGAGGCGTTGGCCATCTACCAGTGCAACGCGCAACTCTTCAGGTTGAGTTGCGTTAATCAGCATTCTTTTCATGTTGTACCGTCGGTTTCCGGGCTACCGGAAACGGCGTTCGGCACACACGACTTCTCATGGTCGGTGTCAGGTGCGTCAGGAGTTGTTGGCCACTCCTGTGTACAGCGAGGTTCGAACCTTGGGGTCGAAGTCGCGACTTACGCTTCCTGCTTGCTGTGGTGCTAAAGCACCTCTTAAGCAAAAGTCTGGTCAGGAGGAGGAATCAACCGGCGGCTGTGGACGAGATGAAGCGTCTTGATAAAGCCTATTGCTACACAGTCCGGCGGTTGTGCGTCTCCACCCTACACGTATCCCTGATAATTCGGGTGCTGCCGCGCGCAGAATCCGCAGCGGGTTGGCATTTACCGTGTTCTCCAAAAGGGGAGTTCACGCATCATGGCTAATAAAGGCAATGTTTCTGAAGCTTTCGCCCGAAATTCCCGAAGCTGACTGCACTTTGTGAACTGGCCGTGAATATCGGCGTAGAAGGGGAGTTTGCACTCTGCTTTCCAGGCTCGCTTCAGGCCTCATGTCACCTGCGCTTGTTACAACTCCAGGTCTTGCGTGTGTAGCGAAAGCCCCGTGGGACGGCCTCGCGTCCTTGTTAAGAGCGTTGGTCAGGGCCGGTGATACACCGTTAATCCTCTGTCCAGGCCGCTTTTGGCGGCGTTCGCGACTATAGCAGCAATGATTAAGTGCTTCAATTCCATAAAAAATTGTTATCATCGGCGCCATGACGACGACTACCCCCCCGACCCCCAGCGTCCAGCTGCTTGAGGTCTCGCCGGAATATGCCGGCCAACGCATCGACAATTTCCTGCTTGCTCGACTCAAGGGTGTTCCCAAGACCTTGATTTACCGCATTTTGCGTAAAGGCGAAGTGCGCGTGAACAAGGGCCGGATCAAACCCGAGTACAAGCTGCAGGCGGGCGACATCGTGCGCGTGCCGCCGGTTCGCGTGCCTGAGCGCGACGAGCCTGTGCCTGTGGCCCAAGGTTTGTTGTTGCGCCTTGAGGCGGCGATTGTCTATGAAGACAAGGCGCTGATTGTCTTGAACAAGCCGGCAGGCATCGCCGTGCATGGCGGCAGCGGTTTGACATTTGGCGTGATCGAAGCCTTTCGTCAGATGCGTCCTGACGTCAAGGAATTGGAATTGGTGCACCGCCTGGACCGTGACACGTCCGGCCTGTTGATGATTGCCAAAAAACGCAGCATGTTGCGCCATCTTCATGAGGCGCTTCGCGGCGACGGTATCGACAAACGCTACATGGCGCTGGTACGCGGCAACTGGGCGGCTTCGATCAAGCAGGTGCGTGCGCCGCTGATGAAGAGCAACTTGCGTTCGGGTGAGCGCATGGTTGAAGTCAACGAAGAAGGCAAAGAGTCCGTCACCGTGTTCAAGGTGCTGCGCCGCTTCGGTGATTTTGCAACCATGGTCGAGGCTCGTCCGATCACTGGCCGTACTCACCAGATTCGCGTGCATACCCTGCATGCGGGCCACTGCATTGCCGGTGATACCAAGTACGGCGATGAAGGCTTCTCCAAGGAGATCCGTGATCTGGGCGGCAAGCGGTTGTTTCTGCATGCCTACATGCTGACTGTGCCGATGCCCGATGGCGGTGAGATGAAATTCCAGGCCCCGGTAGATGAAATGTGGGCCAAGACCGTGGAGCGACTGAGTGTCCCCTACTGACTACAAGCTGCTGATTTTTGACTGGGACGGCACGTTGGCCGACTCCATTGGTCGGATTGTCACTGCAATGCAGGTTGCAGCGCAGCGGGCGGGTCGCCCTGAGCGTGATGCGCCGGCAGTCAAGGGGATTATCGGGTTGGGCCTGCCCGAGGCGATTCTGACGCTCTATCCCGACATGACGCCAGAGCAGGTGATTGCCTTTCGTCAGCACTACGCCGATGTCTACATCGCCATGGATGCCGAGCCTTCGCCGTTGTTCGCCGGGGTCAGGGAGTCGCTTGAGGTGTTCCGTGAGCAGGGCTATCGCCTGGCGGTTGCTACGGGCAAGGCGCGTCGCGGGCTGGATCGTGTGCTCAAGGCTCATGGGTGGGAAGATTTTTTCGATATCACCCGTGCAGCAGATGAGACTGCCAGCAAACCCGATCCCTTGATGCTCAATCAGATTCTGGCTCATTGCGATGTGCGCCCGGATCAGGCGTTGATGGTGGGTGATGCTTCCTTTGATTTGTTGATGGCGCGCAACGCGGGTATCGACTCTGTTGCGGTAGGCTATGGTGCTCAGTCAATGGAGCGCTTGCTGGCGTTTGAGCCTCGGTTGGCGATTGACAGTTTTCCCGAGTTGCGCGCCTGGCTGGATCGTCAGGTTAATTAAAGTCTTTGCTGGGGTAGTGCATGGTTGATCAATGGAAAGCGCCCTCTGCGGCTGAGTCGACTGTCGGTGATGCAAAAAGCTGGCAACTGCTGGAAAAAACCTTGTTGGCGGGTATTCAGGAGCAGCGCCGTTCGCGCCGCTGGGGGATTTTCTTCAAGGTCCTGATGTTCTGTTACCTCATTGCGGTGTTGCTGCTGTTTACTCCGCTGCTGAGCATGGAGCGAAGTGCGGTGGGCGGTTCGAGCTATACCGCGTTGATCGATGTGCGCGGCCCGATCGCAGATAAAGAGCCTGCCAGTGCCGATAACCTGGTTACCAGTCTGCAGGCTGCATTCGATGATCCAAGGGTCAAGGGTGTGGTATTGCGCATCAACAGTCCGGGCGGCAGTCCGGTGCAGTCGGGTTATGTCTACGATGAGATTCGTCGTTTGCGCGGCCTTCATCCCGACACCAAGGTGTATGCGGTGATCTCCGATTTGGGAGCTTCCGGTGCCTATTACATTGCCAGTGCTGCTGACGAGATTTACGCCGACAAGGCCAGTCTTGTCGGGTCGATTGGCGTGACGGCGGCGGGCTTTGGCTTTGTCGGGGCGATGGACAAGCTGGGGATTCAGCGTCGTGCGTACACTTCGGGTGACCACAAGGCATTCCTGGATCCGTTTGAGCCGGAAAAGCCGGACGAAACCAAGTTCTGGCAGGGTGTCCTGAATGTGACTCACCAGCAGTTCATTGACAGCGTCAAGCAGGGGCGTGGTGATCGCCTGAAAGACAAAGAACATCCTGAGTTGTTCTCGGGGTTGGTCTGGACCGGTCAGCAGGCGCTGCCTCTGGGGTTGATTGACGGGCTGGGCAATACCAGTTCGGTTGCCCGTGATGTGATCGGTGCAAAGGATCTGGTGGATTTCACTGTCCAGGAGTCGGCTTTCGATCGCTTCTCGAAAAAGCTCGGTGCCAGCGTGGCTGAGCAATTGGCGATGTGGATGGGCTTTCAGGGGCCGACACTGCGCTGATTGGTCTCTCTGCTCACAAAAAAAACGGCCTTCGGGTCGTTTTTTTTTGTGGTGTCGAGCGTTCTGTAGTCGCTGCCGAGGAGCGAAGGCTGCGACCGAGCGCGAAGCGTTCGCAAAATGGAACACCCGAATATGTCAGGTTCTACGCCCGCTTCGCGGCCGATCGCAGCCTTCGTTCCGCGGCAGCGACTACAGAGTATTGCGGCTTATTCAGGGCAGGTGTACGCCTTCTGCAAGCAGCATGTCCACCAGGCGTATCAGTGGCAAGCCGACCAGGCTGGTGGCGTCATCGCCTTCTGTGCGTTGAAACAGGCTCACACCAAGGCCTTCGGCTTTAAAGCTGCCAGCGCAGTCGTAGGGCTGTTCTGCGAGCAGATAGCGTTCGATCTGTTCGGCACTTAGCGTGCGCATGTGCACGGTGAAGGGAGTGCAATCGGTCTGGTGGTGGCCCGTCTGGCTGTTGAGCAGGGTCAGGCCGGTCAGGAAGCTCACGCTGGCACCACTGGCGCTCATCAGTTGTTGGTGGGCCTTGTCGTGGGTGTGGGGTTTGCCGATGATCTGTCCGCCGAGTACGGCGACCTGGTCGGAGCCAATGATCAGGTGGTCTGGATGGCTGTTGGCGAGTGCTTGTGCCTTTTCCAGGGACAGGCGCTTGACCAGTTCAATGGCGGTCTCGCCGGGGCGGTGGCTTTCGTCGATGTCGGGTGAGCTGCAGCTGAAAGGCAGGCGCAGGCGAGTCAGTAATTCGCGGCGGTAAACCGAGCTTGAAGCGAGTAATAAAGGTAGCATGCGCGGCTCCTGTGGGTGGTTGGCGATTCTAGCGGGCGTACGGGATGTCGCACAGGCACAATTTCCTTTGACAGGTGAAGGGGTCGTCCCTAGAATGCTGCGCCTATGTTGAATGACCCGATTCCACCTCACGTTGACCCGCGCAAATTAGCTGATCGTGGCACTACCCTTCAAGGTGAAGTGCTGCTGGCTGATTTGGAGAGACTCTGCGACCCGCTTTCCGACAATGTCGGTACGGTCCAGGCTAAATTTGTTTTTGAGCGAGACGAGCGAAGATCTGTGGTAATACACAGCTCCATCGACGTTGAGGTCAAGATGGTTTGCCAGCGTTGTCTTGAGCTGGTCACCCTGCCGATTCACAGCGAGTGCAGTTATGCTGTGGTGAAGGAGGGTGCAAATACCCAGTCGTTACCGAAAGGTTATGACGTGCTGGAACTGGGCGAAGATCCATTGGATCTGCAGTCACTGATCGAGGAAGAGCTTTTGCTTGCCTTGCCCATTGTGCCTGCTCATCATCCGGAAGAATGCCAGCAGCCGGCGGGTCTCGATGAGCCCGAGCCAGGCGAGGACGAGGTAACGCGGTCCAACCCGTTCAGTGTATTGGCGCAGTTAAAGCGTGACCCAAACGTTTAGGAGTTAATTAATTATGGCTGTTCAGCAGAACAAAAAATCCCGCTCTGCCCGTGACATGCGTCGTTCGCACGATGCTCTTTCGGCTAGCACTCTGTCCGTAGAAAAAACCACCGGTGAAATTCACCTGCGTCACCACGTATCGCCAGAAGGCGTATACCGTGGTCGTAAAGTGATCGACAAGGGCGCTGACGAGTAATCACTTGTCCGCTCAGGTCATCGCGATCGACGCAATGGGCGGGGACTTCGGTCCCCGCAGCATTGTTCAGGCCTGCATTGCTTGCCTGTCTGCAACTCCCTCGTTACACCTGACCCTCGTCGGTCAACCCTCCATACTTGAAACCTTGATCGCTGGCCATTCGGCTGTGGATCGCTCGCGCCTGACGATTACTCCTGCTTCTGAAGTGATTGCCATGAATGAGCGGCCTTCCAATGCCTTGCGCAGCAAGCCTGACTCTTCCATGCGTGTGGCGCTGGAGTTGCTCCGTGATGGCAAGGTGCAAGCCTGTGTCAGTTCCGGCAATACCGGCGCACTGATGGCGTTGTCCCGGCATGTGCTCAAGACCTTGCCGGGGATCGATCGTCCGGCGATGGTGGCGGCGGTGCCGACCCAGACGGGCTACTGTCAGTTGCTGGACTTGGGCGCGAATGTCGATTGCACGGCCGGGCAGTTGTTCCAGTTTGCAGTCATGGGGTCGGTGGCGGCGCAGGCGCTGGGCGTGCTTCGTCCACGGGTTGCCTTGCTCAATATCGGCACCGAAGACGTCAAGGGCAATCAGCAGGTCAAAGAGGCGGCTGCGTTGTTGCAGGCGGCGTCCGGACTGCACTACATCGGCTTTGTCGAGGGTGATGGTGTGTACCGTGGCGAGGCTGACGTGGTGGTGTGTGACGGGTTTGTCGGCAATATCATGCTCAAGTCCAGCGAAGGCCTTGCCACCATGATTTCGAGCAGGCTTGAGGCGGTGTTCAGGCGTAACCTGTTCAGTCGCTGTGTAGGTGCGCTGGCGTTGCCGTTGATGCGGCGCCTGCAGGCCGACCTGGCGCCCGCGCGTCATAACGGTGCGAGCTTTCTCGGGCTGCAGGGGATTGTGATCAAGAGTCACGGTTCGGCAGGTGCTCAGGGCTTTCAGAGTGCGATAGAGCGGGCATTGATTGAAATCCATGAAGACCTGCCAAAGCGTTTGTATGGACGCCTTGAAGGGTTGTTGCCGTAGGCGTTTTGCCGGGCGGATGCTTAAATGTGACCGCTCAGTCCAATCAGCCATCCAACTGTCAGTTTCTTGCGTCCACTACGGTAGGACGTCAATTCTCCGACGACAAGATCATTAGGGGCTTGTTACATGTCTACATCCCTCGCATTTGTCTTTCCAGGGCAGGGTTCGCAGTCCCTCGGCATGTTGGCCGAGCTGGGCGCGGAGCATCCGCTGGTCCTGGAAACATTTAAAGAAGCTTCCGCTGCTCTGGGTTACGACCTGTGGGCGCTGATCCAGGAAGGTCCTGCAGAGAAGCTGAATCAAACCGATATTACCCAGCCTGCCATTCTGGCCGCCTCGATTGCCCTGTGGCGCCTGTGGCTGGCCGAAGGCGGCAAGCGCCCTGACTTTGTTGCAGGCCATAGCCTGGGCGAGTACAGCGCGTTGGTTGCTGCCGAATGCCTGACATTGGCTGAGGCGGTCAAACTGGTTGAGCGTCGCGGTCAACTGATGCAAGAAGCCGTACCGGCCGGCCAGGGTGCCATGGCGGCAATCCTGGGCCTGGAAGATGCTGACGTGCTGGCGGCCTGTGCCGAAGCGGCGCAAGGTGAAGTGGTCAGCGCAGTGAACTTCAACTCGCCGGGCCAGGTCGTGATCGCTGGCGCCAAGGCTGCTGTTGAGCGCGCCATGGAACTGTGCAAGGCCAAAGGCGCCAAACGTGCATTGCCGTTGCCGGTGAGCGTGCCTTCGCACTGCGAGCTGATGCGTCCTGCCGCTGAGCGTTTTGCCGAGTCCATCGAGGCGATTGACTGGAAAATGCCGACCATTGCCTTGGTGCAGAACGTCAGTGCCGCTGTTGCAGCCGATTTGCCAACCCTCAAGCGCGACTTGCTCGAACAGTTGTACAAGCCAGTGCGCTGGGTAGAGTCGGTACAGGTGCTTGCGGCTGGCGGCCCGGTTGATCTGGTTGAGTGCGGTCCGGGCAAGGTCCTGGTAGGCATCAGCAAGCGTTGCGCTGAAGGCGTGACGACCCACAATTTGAATACCCCGGATGCCTTCGCCGCTGCGCGATTGGCTCTGGTCTGAATCAGGAGAAGCCTGCATGAGCTTGCAAGGTAAAGTTGCACTGGTAACAGGCGCAAGCCGTGGCATTGGCCAGGCTATCGCATTGGAGTTGGGTCGTCAGGGCGCCGTTGTCATCGGCACTGCGACTTCGCAAGCCGGTGCCGAGCGTATTGCTGCCACCCTGAAAGAAAACGGTGTTCAGGGCACTGGCATGGAACTCAATGTCACCAGCAGCGAATCGGTTGCTGCGGTGCTGGCGAGCATCCAGGAGCAGTTCGGTGCTCCGGCGATTCTGGTCAATAATGCCGGGATCACCCGCGATAATCTGATGATGCGCATGAAAGATGACGAATGGCATGACGTTATCGATACCAACCTGAACAGTCTGTATCGCCTGTCCAAGGGGGTTTTGCGTGGCATGACCAAGGCCCGTTGGGGACGAATTATCAATATTGGCTCTGTTGTGGGTGCCATGGGCAACGCAGGCCAAGTAAACTACGCCGCCGCCAAGGCAGGCCTTGAAGGTTTCGGTCGTGCGCTGGCACGTGAAGTGGGCTCGCGCTCGATCACTGTCAACTCGGTAGCTCCGGGCTTTATCGATACCGATATGACCCGTGAATTGCCAGAGGCACAGCGCGAAGCCTTGCAGACGCAGATTCCGCTGGGCCGTTTGGGCCAGGCTCAAGAGATCGCAAACGTGGTCGCTTTCCTGGCATCTGACGGTGCAGCCTACGTGACAGGGGCTACAATCCCGGTCAACGGCGGGATGTACATGAGTTAAATGTGACGGGTTGCTTCAAAAAAATGTCATACGAGCTGTCTAAAATCCGTTATAAAGCTGCAATCTATTTATAGGCAGCCGGTTGTTGCGGTGTGAGTGCAAAGCTTTCAGTTGAAAAACTGAAAAGGCTTTCGATACACTTGCCCACTGGCCAGCTGCCTGAATTTGTCCATTAGGAGTGAAAACAAGGTATGAGCACCATCGAAGAGCGCGTCAAGAAAATCGTTGCCGAGCAACTGGGCGTTAAAGAAGAAGAAGTGACCAATGCCGCTTCCTTCGTTGAAGACCTGGGTGCCGACTCCCTTGACACCGTTGAGCTTGTGATGGCTCTGGAAGAGGAATTCGAGACTGAGATTCCTGACGAAGAAGCTGAAAAGATCACTACTGTACAAGCCGCTATCGATTACGTTACTAGCCACCAGGCGTAATAGTTTGTAATCGTTGCTCGCTGTCATGGAAAAACCGCACTGCCGCTCTGGCGTGCGGTTTTTTCTTTAGGCGTGATGCAAAGTGTCGTCAATAGAATAAAGGAGAGTGCTGTGTCGCGTAGACGCGTCGTAGTCACCGGTATGGGGATGTTGTCGCCACTGGGTGCGGATGTTCCGAGCACCTGGCAAGGCATTCTGGCAGGCCGAAGTGGCATTGGTCTGATCGAACACACGGATCTTTCTGCCTATTCCACCCGTTTTGGCGGCTCGGTACAGGGCTTTAACGTTGAGGATTACCTCTCCGTCAAAGAAGCCCGAAAACTTGACCTGTTTATTCAATACGGTTTGGCAGCTGGGTTTCAGGCTGTGCGTAATTCCGGCCTTGAAGTTACCGACGCCAATCGTGAGCGCATCGGTGTGGCAATGGGTTCGGGTATTGGCGGTCTGACCAATATCGAAGAAACCAGCCGTACCTTGCACGAGCAAGGCCCGCGACGGATTTCTCCGTTTTTCGTGCCCGGTTCGATCATCAACATGATTTCCGGTTTTCTGTCTATCCATCTGGGTACACAGGGGCCTAACTATGCCATCGCGACTGCCTGTACCACCGGTACGCATTGCATTGGCATGGCAGCTCGCAACATTGCTTACGGCGAAGCCGACGTGATGATTGCCGGCGGCGCCGAAATGGCCGCCTGCGGCCTGGGCATGGGCGGCTTTGGTGCCTCCCGTGCGTTGTCGACCCGCAACGACGATCCAACCCGTGCCAGCCGTCCGTGGGACAAAGGCCGTGATGGATTTGTATTGTCTGACGGTGCCGGTGCGCTGGTGCTCGAAGAGCTTGAACATGCCAAGGCGCGTGGTGCGACCATCTACGCCGAGCTGATCGGTTTTGGGATGAGCGGTGACGCTTTCCACATGACCTCGCCTCCGGCCGATGGTGCAGGTGCGGCCCGCTGCATTACCAATGCCCTGCGTGACGCCCAGCTGAACGCTGATCAAGTGCAGTACATCAACGCCCACGGCACCTCGACCCCTGCTGGCGATCTGGCAGAAGTGTCGGCGATCAAGTCGGTGTTTGGTGATCACGCCTACAAACTGGCGGTGAGTTCGACCAAGTCCATGACCGGTCACCTGTTGGGTGCAGCGGGCGCGGTCGAGGCGATTTTCAGCGTATTGGCCATCAACAGCCAGATTGCCCCGCCGACCATCAACCTCGACGAGCCTGATGAAGGCTGCGATCTGGACTTCGTGCCGCACACCGCGCGTGAAATGCCGATCGACGTGGTGCTGTCCAACTCATTCGGTTTTGGCGGCACAAACGGTTCGTTGGTGTTCCGTCGGTACGCCGACTGATGCAAAGCTGGGTCGACGGTCAGCCGGCGAACGCTCTTGCGTCGCTCAAAGACCGTGGGCTGGCCTACGGTGATGGTCTGTTTGAGACCATCGCCGTCAAGGCTGGCACACCGCTGCTGCTGGAACTGCATATGCAGCGTCTGGCGCTCGGTTGTTCCCGGCTGGCGATTGTTGCGGATCAGGCATTGATCCGCAGCGAATTGCTGGCATATGCGCAAGCGATGGGCGAGGGCGTCCTCAAGCTCATCCTGACCCGTGGCGATAGTCAGCGTGGTTATGGCGCGTCCACCGGGGCTTTGCCTCGACGAATTCTTCAGGCCAGTCCGGCTGCGGCTTATCCCCAAGCGTACGCGCTGCAAGGGATAGCGCTGTTTGATTGCGCCACCCGTCTGGCTGAACAGCCGTTGTTGGCGGGGCTCAAGCATCTCAATCGACTCGAACAGGTCATTGCGCGATCCGAATGGCAAGACCCGGCCTACGCCGAGGGCTTGATGCGCGACACGTCGGGACGGGTGATTGAAGGTGTGTTCAGCAATCTGTTCATGGTGCGTGACGGGGTTCTGATAACCGCCGACCTGCACCGGTGTGGCGTGGCCGGCGTGATGCGGGCTGCACTGCTGGTCGAGGCCGAACGCCTGGCCATTCCTTGTCTGGTTACTGACATCAGCCTTGCGCAGCTGCAACAGGCCGATGAACTCTTCCTCTGTAACAGCGTGTATGGCGTTTGGCCCGTGCGCGCATTTGCAGACCTGAGCTGGCCGGTGGGGCCACTCACCCGTAAACTGCAAGGCATTGCTCGCACCCTACTGGATGTTTGATTCGTGAAACGTAAATTCTTGGTGCTGCTGGAGACAGGTCTGGTGCTGGCGGGCTTGCTGCTGGGCGCTAGCGCCTGGAAGCTCAATTCTGCGCTCGACCAACCGCTCAATCTGACGCAAGAACAATTGCTCGATGTACCGGCTGGCGCCACGCCGACCGGTACGTTCAATCGTCTGGAAGCTGACGACACGCTGCGTGACGCGTTCTGGTTGCGCGTGTACTGGCGCTTCAACCTTGAAGGCCAGCCGTTGCACAGCGGTGAATACCGCATGACCCCGGGCATGACCGCTCAGGACCTTATTGGTCTGTGGCAGCGTGGCGAAGTGGTGCAATACAGCCTGACTCTGGTTGAAGGCTGGAATTTTCGCCAGGTGCGCAGCGCTCTGGCCAAGCATGAAAAAATCGAACAGACCCTCGATGGCCTGAGCGATAGCGAAGTCATGGCCAAGCTGGGTCATGCCGGGGAATTTCCGGAAGGTCGATTCTTTCCAGACACCTATCGCTTTGTGCGCGGCATGACCGATGCCCAGTTGCTGGAAAAAGCCTACGACCGTCTTGAGAAAGTGCTTGCCCAGGAGTGGGAGCAGCGTGATCCGAGCGTGCCTTATGCCAACCCTTATCAGGCGCTGATCATGGCGTCACTGGTGGAGAAGGAAACCGGTGTGCCACAGGAGCGCGGGCAAATTGCCGGGGTTTTTGTGCGCCGGATGAAAATCGGCATGCCGCTGCAAACCGATCCTACGGTGATCTATGGGCTGGGCGAGCGTTACAACGGCAAGCTGACACGGGCCCACTTGCGCGAACCCACGCCGTACAACACCTATACGATTCCTGGCTTGCCGCCAACGCCCATCGCTATGGTGGGGCGTGAAGCGATTAATGCCGCCTTGCACCCGGTCAGTGGCTCCAGCCTGTACTTTGTGGCCAAGGGCGATGGTAGCCATACGTTTTCCGATGACCTGGATGCGCACAACAATGCGGTGCGCGAATTCCAGATCAAGCGCAGGGCCGATTACCGTTCGAGCCCCGCGCCGACCCCTGCTGCCGAGCCGGAGAGTCCCCCGGCCGAGCCGCAAGGCCCGAAAGACACTGATTAAGGATTGCTGCCTGTGACTGGCTTGTTTATTACCCTGGAAGGCCCCGAAGGCGCAGGAAAAAGCACCAACCGTGAGTACCTGGCAGAGCGCTTGCGCGCCGAAGGTATCGACGTGGTACTGACCCGCGAACCCGGCGGCACGCCGCTGGCCGAGCGTATCCGCGAGCTGCTGCTCACGCCCAGTGATGATGCGATGTGTGCCGACACCGAGCTGTTGCTGGTCTTTGCAGCCCGCGCCCAGCATCTGGCCGAAGTCATTCGCCCGGCGTTGGTCAGGGGTGCGGTGGTGCTGTGTGATCGCTTTACCGATGCCACTTATGCGTATCAGGGCGGCGGTCGGGGGTTGTCCTTTGAACGCATCGCGACTCTAGAGACCTTTGTCCAGGGTCCATTGCGTCCTGATCTGACCCTGGTGTTTGATCTGCCGATTGAAGTCGGCATGGCCCGGGCCAGTGCCCGGGGTCGACTTGACCGCTTCGAGCAGGAAGGTCGCACGTTTTTCGATGCGGTGCGCAGCACCTACCTTGAGCGCGCCAAGGCAGAGCCTGCGCGTTATCGCCTGATCGATGCCGCGCAGACGCTCGAACAGGTTCAAGGGCAACTGGACGCCTTGTTGCCAGAATTGCTGGGCTTGCACCGTGGCTGAGGCCTATCCGTGGCAAGACAGCCTGTGGCAGCAAATGGCAGGGCGCGCGCAGCATGCCCACGCCTATTTGCTGCACGGGCCGGCGGGCATCGGCAAGCGGGCTCTGGCCGAACGACTGATGGCCAGTCTGCTGTGCAAGCAGCCGGTTGGGCTTGAAGCCTGCGGTACATGCAAATCCTGCTCGTTGCTGGCGGCGGGAAGTCACCCCGATCATTACATTCTTGAGCCTGAAGAAGCTGACAAGGCAATCAAGGTCGACCAGGTGCGCGATCTGGTCAGCTTTGTGGTGCAGACCGCCCAGTTGGGCGGGCGCAAGGTGGTACTGGTCGAGCCGGTAGAGTCGATGAATATCAACGCCGCCAACGCCTTGCTCAAAAGCCTTGAAGAACCCTCCGGCAACACCATCCTGCTGCTGGTCAGCCATCAGTCCAGTCGACTGTTGCCGACCATCCGCAGTCGCTGCGTGCAGCAGGCGTGCCCGTTGCCGAGCCAGGCATTGAGCCTTGAATGGCTGGCCAAGGCCCTGCCTGATACTGGCGAAGCTGAACGGGTCGAGTTATTGACCCTTGCCGCCGGATCGCCTCTGGGAGCCGTCAAGTTGCAGGCCCAGGGTGTTCGCGAACAACGGGCAGCGGTGGTGGAGGGCGTCAAGAAGGTGCTCAAGCGCGAGCTGTCGGCCAGTCAACTGGCGGAAAGCTGGAAAGCCATCCCGCTGCTGTTGCTGTTTGACTGGTTTTGCGACTGGTCGAACCTGATCCTGCGCTATCAACTGACCCAGGACGAAGCCGGGCTCGGGTTGGAAGACATGCGCAAAGTGCTGCAATACCTGGCGCAGAAAACCCCGCAGGACAAGGTTCTGAGCATTCAGGACTGGATTCTTGCCCAGCGCCAGAAGGTCTTGAGCAAGGCCAACCTTAACCGTGATCTGTTGGTCGAGGCGTTACTGGTGCAGTGGGCAAGCCTGCCCGGCCAGCGCTGATTTGATTGAATTGATAAGCAGGTAATTTTTGTATGTTGGTTGACTCTCATTGTCATCTCGATCGTCTTGATCTGAGCGCCCATGACGGCTCGCTGGACGCGGCTCTGGAGGCCGCGCGTCAACGCGGTGTCGGGCATTTTCTGTGTATCGGCGTAAGCGCCGACAACGCGGCCGATGTCAAAGCCCTGACCGATCGGTATGCCGATGTGGATTGCTCGGTGGGCGTCCACCCCCTGGACGTACAGCCGGGAGCGGCGCCAGCGCTGGACTGGCTGTTGAGCGAGCTGAATCACCCCAGGGTAGTGGCGATCGGTGAAACCGGTCTGGACTACCACTACGAGCCTGAAGCCGCCGAGTTGCAGCAATTGTCGTTCCGGGTGCATCTGGAAGCGGCGCAACAGACCGGCAAACCGGTGGTTATTCACACCCGTGGCGCCCGCGCCGATACCCTGAACTTGCTGCGTGAGGCGGCATTGCCCCAGGCTGGCGTGTTGCACTGCTTCACTGAAGACTGGGACATGGCCAAGGCGGCGCTGGACATGGGTTACTACATCTCGCTGTCGGGGATTGTGACCTTTCGCAATGCCGATGCCCTGCGCGATGTGGCCCGTCAGGTGCCTGCAGATCGCCTGCTGGTCGAGACCGATTCGCCTTACCTCGCCCCGATTCCCTATCGCGGCAAACCGAACCTGCCGCAGTACGTGCGTGAAGTCGCCGAGTTCCTGGCCATGTTGCGCGGTGAGTCTTACGAGCGCTTTGCAGAGCAAACCACCGAAAACTTCAAGCGTCTGTTTCCGCTGGCTCGGGTTGCACAGTCAATCTGACGTGGGAGCGGGCCTGCTCGCGATAGCATCACCGCGCGCATCCATTCAGGCCGCAGCGCCAGCATCGCGAGCAAGCCCGCTCCCACAGTTTTTAAAGTAAACAGGCAGGCAAAAAAAACCCGAACTCTGGGGAATTCGGGTTAAGACCATTAGGAGTAAAACAAAGGCACACATTCCGTTGCTGCCTAAATCGGCGAGACACTTTGGGGGGGATGTCACGCCGACACGTTAAGTATTGGCCAGCTTTGTCGAACGTCCAGCCAGGATTGATCGTTTTTTAAACAGATTTGGAATACCCGAGCTTCGCTTGAGTGCTCTGCGAGCCGCGGGTAAATCGTTTGAACACATCGATATGCAGGATGATCCGTGCAATTTAGTGTGACTAATGCATAATACTCCGCTTCGATTTTGACCCGAACAGACCTTTTCTTATGCACAAAGAACCCCGTAAGGTCCGTGAGTTTCGTCGCCGCGAGCAAGAAATTCTCGATACCGCGCTCAAGCTGTTCCTCGACCTGGGTGAAGACAGTGTCACCGTCGAGATGATTGCTGATGCCGTGGGTATCGGCAAAGGCACGATCTACAAGCACTTCAAGTCCAAGGCCGAGATCTACCTGCGCCTGATGCTCGACTACGAGCGCGATTTGAACGAGCTGCTGCATTCCGCCGACGTGGATAAAGACAAAGAGGCGCTGTCCCGTGCCTACTTTGAGTTTCGCATGCGTGATCCGCAGCGCTACCGGTTGTTTGATCGCCTTGAAGAAAAGGTGGTGAAGGGCAACCAGGTGCCAGAACTGGTCGAAGAGCTGCACAAGATCCGCGCCTCGAACTTTGAACGCCTGACCCTGCTGATCAAGGGGCGTATCAGTGAAGGCAAGCTCGAAGACGTACCGCCATACTTCCATTACTGCGCAGCGTGGGCTCTGGTGCACGGCGCCGTGGCGCTGTATCACTCGCCGTTCTGGAGCAATGTGCTGGAAGATCAGGAAGGCTTCTTTCAGTTCCTGATGGACATTGGCGTACGCATGGGCAACAAGCGCAAGCGTGACACCGATACCCCGGCTGTAGAGTAACCCCGGCCAGTATTTGCCTTCATGGCTTATGGCCTTGAGGCTTATAATCAGGCTTGGGTCTTGCCAAAACCTGATTTATGAGTCAGGTTTTGCGGCGGCCCATTTCCCCCGCGCCGGAGTCATCCATGATCGTTGATCGCCAAGGCAGACGTTTTCGCAACTTGCGTATCAGTCTGACCTCCGCTTGCAACTATGCCTGCACCTATTGTGTGCCTAACGGCAAGCGGTTGGTTGCCGCGCAGGATGAGCTGTCGGCCGAAGCGATGGTGCGCGGGGTGGCTTATCTGATTGAGGCTGCTGGCATCGAGCGCTTGCGCATTACCGGCGGCGAACCGCTGGTCAGCCCCAAGCTTGAAACCTTTATGCGTGAAGTCGGGCAGTTAGGCTTGAGCGACATCAGCCTGACCACTAACGGCCAATTGCTTGCACGCAAGTTGCCGTTGCTGCTGGATGCGGGCATCCGGCGTCTCAATGTCTCTCTCGACACCCTTGATCCAGAAGCGTTTCGCAGCATTGCCCGTGGCGGTGATCTGCCGACGGTGCTCGATGGCATGCAGCGGGCCCGGGAAGCGGGGATCAAGATCAAGGTCAATATGGTGCCCTTGCGCGGGCAGAACCTGGATCAGGTGATGCCGCTGCTGGAGTACTGCCTTGAGCGCGGTTATGAACTGCGTTTTATCGAGCTGATGCGCATGGGCCACCTGGCCAGTGACAGCAATGCCTTTCTGCAGCAGTTCGTCAGCTTGCAGCAGCTGTTGTCGCTGATTGGCGAGCGCTACGAATACTTGCAGGCCGATGCGCCAATCGATGCCACGGCGGTGCGCTACCAGATCCCGGATCATGGTTATTTCGGGGTGATCGCCAACGAGAGCGTGCCGTTTTGCCGTACGTGCTCACGGCTGCGACTGTCTTCCACGGGATGGCTACATGGTTGCCTGTCGTCGAGCAATCGCCATTATGTGGGTGATCTGCTCAACAAGCCTCGCCACCAGGCGCTGCCTGCGCTGCAAGGCCTGCTGATGAAAGCCCTGGGTGACAAACAGGACGTGGCTTTCTCCGGTGGTGCCACGGTGATGAAGATCATCGGCGGCTAAAGCCCGTCTTCACAGCCAAACAGTGACCTGCTAAAACTGGCGCGCAATCTGCATTACGGGACTATTCGCCGGTTTTTTGTCACCGGCATCGGGAGAACGGGATGCGTGGTCTGATTGTTTGGCTGGCTTTATTGGCGCTCGGCGGCTGCATGAAGCTCAGCGATCTGGGTGAGGGCGCGCGTTATCAGCTGAGTGACGCAGGCATGCTCGATCACAGCAACACCCGGCGCAGCAACTCGCTGCGCATTCAGCCAGACTCCTTTATCTACATCGCCCAAGGGCCATTTGCCCCTGTCGGCGATCCGTACGTGCGCCCCAATGTGGTGGCCGAAGAGGCGTTCAACGGTTTTGTCGAATACTTTCCCATGGTGCGCCGTGCCAAAGCGCCGCTCGGGCTCGATCAGGCAATGACCGAAGCCAGGGGCTTTGGCGCTCACTACTTGCTGTTCACCCGTTTTGCCCGGGCCGATGACCGCATCGGCAACAGCGACGAATGGCTCGACCAGGAAGAGATCAGCCGACTGGGGATCGACAGTGGCGTGATCCAGGTGATGCTGATCGAGACCAGTACCCAGTATTTGATCGATACCGCCACCATTCGCAGCCGCGGCGGTTTGCTGACGTTCCATGACAACAAGCCCGCAGACCTGATCGGACCGCCGCTCGCCAAGTACGCTCGCAGCTTGATAGGCTTGAGCGATCAATAAGTCGAGGAGAGCAACATGAGCGAGCCGGTAGACGTCAGCAACCTGTTGGCGCAAATTCCCAGGGCCGACAAAGGCCTGCCGCCCGTTCACTTGTGGGATACCGCCTTTTGCGGCGATATCGACATGCGTATTGCCCGCGATGGCACCTGGTACTACATGGGCACACCCATTGGCCGCAAACCCATGGTCAAGCTCTTCTCGACGATCATTCGCCGCGACGGCGATGATTACTTTCTGATTACCCCGGTTGAAAAAGTCGGCATCAAAGTCGATGACGCGCCTTTTGTCGCGGTGGCGTTGGACGTGGCGGGGCAGGGCGAGCAGCAAGTCCTGCGTTTTACCACCCATGTCGACGAGTCGATCAATGCCGGCTCCGAGCATCCGCTGCGTTTCGTCATTGACCCCCAGACCCAGGAGCCCGCGCCTTATGTGCATGTGCGGCGCAATCTTGAAGCCCTGATCCACCGCAATGTGTTCTACCAGCTGGTAGAGCTGGCGGTGGAGCGCAAGATCGACGGGCGGAACTGGCTGGGCGTGTGGAGTGGTGGGGAGTTTTTCCCGATCGGGCCTGCCTAGGCCATCCCGCGAACAATAATCTCCCACAATATGGGATGTTAAATTATATATTGAGATTTAATTAGCCCTGGGTTTATAGTCGGCCTCAGCTCTACGCACTCACACTTAAAAAAACAAAACAGGTGAAGTGATGCCGAACTATCCCAGGGTGCTCCTGCGCACTAGCGCGTCTGCACGTCCCGCCCAATCCCCCATGCTTTTTAACCGGTCATCGACAGATGCCCGGTTTTTGTCGTGTCCAGGAGTCTTGATCAATGGCTGAACCTCTTGCATTGCCACCCGTAGCCGAACCACCTCGTGGTGAGCGCCTGAAGAACAAGGTCGTACTGTTGACCGGCGCCGCCCAAGGTATTGGGGAAGCCATCGTGGCCAGCTTCGTGGCGCAACAGGCGAAAATGGTCATCAGCGATATCCAGGCCGAAAAGGTGGAGAAAGTTGCCGCCCATTGGCGTGATCAAGGCGCGGATGTGCGGGCAATCAGAGCCGATGTGTCTTGCCAGGCAGACCTGCATGCCCAGGCCGCACTGGCGTTGCAACTGCACGGTCGGGTCGATGTGCTGATCAATTGCGCCGGGGTCAACGTGTTCCGCGACCCTCTGGAAATGACCGAAGAAGACTGGCGCCGTTGTTTCGCCATCGATCTGGATGGCGCCTGGTACGGCTGCAAGGCGGTTTTGCCGCAGATGATCGAGCAAGGCATCGGTAGCATCATCAACATTGCCTCAACCCATTCGAGCCACATCATTCCAGGTTGTTTCCCGTACCCGGTGGCCAAGCACGGCCTGATGGGCCTGACCCGTGCCCTGGGCATCGAATACGCACCCAAGGGCATCCGGGTGAACGCCATCGCGCCGGGGTATATCGAGACGCAGCTCAACGTCGATTACTGGAACGGTTTCGCCGACCCCCATGCCGAGCGTCAGCGTGCACTCGACCTGCACCCGCCACGGCGCATCGGCCAGCCGCTTGAGGTGGCAATGACTGCCGTGTTCCTGGCCAGCGATGAAGCACCGTTTATCAATGCCTCGTGCATCACCCTCGATGGTGGGCGCTCAGTGATGTACCACGATTGATCGCTTGCCCGGACACAACTGGTTCTGCAGACCGTTAAAAATAAAAACAAGGAGTCAGCCATGAAACGTCGTCACGGTATCCGTTCCCTGTGTTGTGCGGCCCTGGCCGCTACCGCCTTCAGCCTCAGCAGTGGGCTGCAGGCGGGCGACCCGGTGAAGATCGGCTTTTTGGTCAAGCAGGCGGAGGAACCCTGGTTCCAGACCGAATGGGCCTTCGCTGAAAAAGCCGCCCAGGATAAAGGCTTTACCCTGATCAAAATCGCCGTGCCGGACGGCGAGAAGACCCTGTCAGCCATCGATAGCCTGGCGGCCAACGGCGCCCAGGGTTTTGTGATTTGTCCGCCGGATGTGGGCCTTGGCCCTGCCATCATGGCCAAGGCCAAGCTTAACGGCTTGAAAGTGATCGCCGTGGATGACCGCTTTGTCGACGCCAGCGGCAAGTTTATGGAAGAGGTCCCGTACCTGGGCATGGCGGCGTTCGAAGTGGGCCAGAAACAGGGCAGTGCGATGGTCACTGAAGCGAAAAATCGCAATTGGGACTGGAAAGACACCTATGCGGTGATTAACACCTTCAACGAGCTGGATACGGCTAAAAAGCGCACGGATGGCTCAGTCAAATCCTTGAAGGACGCGGGCTTGCCAGACGATCACATTTTGTACTCCGCGCTTAAAACCCTCGACGTGCCCGGCAGTATGGACGCCACCAACTCGGCGCTGGTCAAACTGCCCGGCGGCGCGAAGAACCTGATCATTGGCGGGATGAACGACAGCACTGTGCTCGGCGGAGTGCGTGCCACGGAAAGTGCCGGGTTTGCGCCCGCCAATGTGATCGGCATCGGCATCAATGGCACCGACGCCATTGGTGAACTGAAAAAGGCCAACAGTGGCTTTTTCGGCTCCATGCTCCCCAGCCCGCATATTGAAGGCTACAAGACGGCGACCATGATGTTTGAGTGGATCACCGAGGGTAAAGAGCCGCCGCTGTACACCGCGATGGATGAGGTAACGCTGATTACCCGTGACAACTTCAAGGAAGAACTGACCAAGATCGGTCTGTGGAATTGAACGCGCCGGGGAGTGGCGCCGCCAGCTTGCGCTTCAACGGCATCGGCAAGCAGTTTCCCGGTGTACAGGCGCTGGCCAATATCAGTTTCGTCGCTCACCCGGGGCAGGTTCATGCGCTGATGGGTGAGAACGGTGCCGGTAAATCAACCCTGCTGAAGATTCTCGGTGGCGCCTATCAGCCCAGCAGCGGACATTTGCAAATCGGTGAGCAGGCGCTGACCTTCAAGTCCACTGCTGAAAGCATTGCCAGCGGGGTCGCGGTCATCCATCAGGAGTTGCATCTGGTACCGGAAATGACCGTGGCCGAGAACCTGTTTCTGGGGCATTTGCCTGCGCGTTTTGGCTTGATTAACCGCCGCTTGCTGCGTCAGCAGGCCCTGGATTTGCTCAAGGGCCTGGCGGATGAAATCGATCCGCAGGAGAAAATTGCACGTCTGTCACTGGGGCAGCGCCAATTGGTGGAAATCGCCAAGGCGCTGTCCCGTGGCGCCCACGTGATTGCCTTCGATGAACCCACCAGCAGCCTTTCTGCCCGCGAAATCGATCGGTTGATGGCAATCATTGCCCGCCTGCGTGACGAAGGAAAAGTGGTGCTCTACGTCTCGCACCGGATAGAGGAAGTGTTCCGTATCTGCAATGCGGTCACGGTGTTCAAGGACGGCCGCTACGTGCGCACCTTCGAGCAGATGAGTGACCTGACCCACGACCAGTTGGTGACGTGCATGGTCGGTCGCGATATTCAGGATATTTATGACTATCGACCTCGCGAGCACGGCGCGGTCGCGCTCAAAGTCCAGGGGTTGCTCGGTCCGGGCCTGCGTGAGCCGGTGAGTTTCGAAGTGCGCCAGGGCGAAATACTGGGCCTGTTCGGGCTGGTGGGAGCGGGGCGTACCGAACTGTTGCGCCTGCTCGGCGGGCTGGCCCGCAACAGCGCCGGTCGCCTTGAATTGCAGGGGGCCGAACTGACGTTGCGCTCGCCCCGTGATGCGATCGGTGCGGGGGTCTTGCTGTGCCCGGAGGACCGCAAGAAGGAAGGCATCATCCCCCTCGCCAGCGTCGCCGAGAACATCAATATCAGTGCCCGTGGCGCTCATTCGACCCTGGGTTTGCTGCTGCGTGGCAAGTGGGAGCGCGCCAATGCCGACAAGCAGATCAAGGCGCTGAAAGTGAAGACACCGAGCGCGGCGCAAAAAATCATGTACCTGTCCGGCGGCAATCAGCAAAAGGCCATTCTCGGGCGCTGGTTGTCGATGCCCATGAAGGTGCTGCTGCTCGACGAGCCGACGCGAGGCATCGATATCGGCGCCAAGGCCGAGATCTACCAGATCATCCACACCCTGGCGGCCAATGGTATAGCGGTCATCGTGGTGTCCAGCGACCTGATGGAGGTGCTGGGCATCAGCGATCGCATTCTGGTGCTGTGTGAAGGCGCGGTGTGCGGCGAACTGCCTCGCGACCGGGCCAATGAATCCAACCTGTTGCAGATGGCCTTGCCCCGCCAGCGCGGTTGAAGGCGTGATCCCTTGAGAGGTTTACATGACAATTCAAAACACATCACTGCCGCCTGTGCGTAAGCCCCTGGACGTGCGTCGCTTCCTCGACGACTGGGTGATGTTGCTGGCGGCGCTGGCAATCTTCCTGCTTTGTACCTTGCTGATCGACAACTTTTTGTCGCCGCTGAACATGCGGGGCCTGGGGCTGGCGATTTCCACCACCGGGATTGCCGCCTGCACCATGCTTTATTGCCTGGCGTCGGGTCATTTCGACTTGTCCGTGGGCTCGGTAATCGCCTGCTCCGGCGTCGTGGCTGCGGTGGTGATGCGTGACACAGACAGTGTCTTTCTGGGTGTCAGCGCTGCGTTGGGCATGGGCCTGATCGTTGGCCTGATCAACGGAATTGTCATCGCCAAGCTGCGGGTCAACGCGTTGATCACCACGTTGGCGACCATGCAGATTGTGCGTGGTCTGGCCTACATCTTTGCCAACGGCAAGGCGGTGGGGGTGTCCCAGGAATCGTTCTTTGTCTTTGGCAACGGCCAGTGGTTCGGTGTACCGGTGCCGATCCTGATCACCCTTGTGTGCTTTGTGTTTTTCGGCTGGCTGCTCAACTACACCACCTATGGGCGCAACACCATGGCCATTGGCGGCAACCCGGAAGCGGCCCTGCTGGCGGGGGTCAATGTTGATCGCACCAAAATCATCATCTTTGCCGTACACGGGCTGGTAGGTGCACTGGCCGGTGTCATCCTTGCCTCTCGCATGACCTCTGGCCAGCCGATGATCGGCCAGGGCTTCGAGTTGACCGTGATCTCGGCCTGCGTGCTGGGCGGTGTATCGCTAAGCGGTGGGGTAGGGATGATTCGCCACGTGATTGCTGGCGTACTGATTCTGGCCATTATCGAAAATGCGATGAACCTGAAGAACATCGACACGTTTTACCAGTACGTGATTCGCGGTTCGATCCTGTTACTGGCAGTGGTGATCGATCGCCTGAAGCAACGCTGAGTCCTGTCTCTGTAGTCGCTGCCGCAGGCGGCGATAAGGGCCGAAGGGCCTTCATTCCTGATCAAAAGATTAAGGACGCTACGTCGCAGTGGCGCACCAACCCATCGCAGCCTGCGGCAGCGGTTACAGAGTTTAAAGTGTATTAAATCCCTATATATGAGATGCATATTTATATATTGAGATTTACAGCGCTGGCGGTTTATAGTCTCCTGCACGGACTCACAGCATTCACTGCTAAAAACAAAACAGGTGAAGCGATGCAGGCGCAATTGATCGCGCTCGATTGGGGTACGACCTCCCTTCGTGCTTATTTACTCGGCCCCGCCGGGCAGGTGCTGAAAATGCGCTCGCTGGCTTGCGGGATCATGCAGTTGCCGGACACCGCCCGGTTAATTGCAGGTCACTGGTGTACCGACGGCTTTGAGCTGGCGTTCGATGAGGCATGTGCCGACTGGCTGCAAGCCAACCCCGGCATCCCGGTCATTGCCTGCGGCATGGTCGGTAGCGCCCAGGGCTGGATTGAGGCGGCTTACCGCGAGACACCTGCCAGCCTCGCGGACTTGAGCACAGCCTTGCAGACGGTACGCAGCGTGCAGGGAGTTGATGTCCATATCGTGCCGGGCGTGATCCAGCATTCAACCCTGCCCAACGTCATGCGCGGCGAAGAAACCCAGGTACTGGGCGTCCTGCAAACCCATCCTCATCTCAACGATTGCTTGATCGGCCTGCCAGGCAGCCACTCCAAATGGGTGCAGGTGCAGGACGGCTGTCTGGTGCATTTCGATACCTTCATGACCGGCGAGTTGTTTGCCGCCGTCTGCGAGCACACGATTCTGGGCCGTACCCAGCAGCCTGCTGCGCAGTTTGACGCCGCTGCATTTGCCCGTGGCGTAGAGGTGGCGCTGTCCCCGGACGGCGAGCGCGGCCCGCTGTCGACGCTGTTCAGCGCACGTACCCTGAGCCTTACCGGGCAGCTAAGCCCGGTGCAGCAGCCTGACTATGTGTCCGGTCTGCTTATTGGTCATGAGCTGGCCGCGCTGGGCAATGTGTTACGCCGACGCCGGGGCGGGAAACCGCTGCCCGCGATCATTCTGATTGGCAATACGCAACTCTGTGAGCGCTACCGGCGTGCACTGGGTGCCTGCGGATTCGCCGATGTGAGCCTGGCAGAACAGGCTACCGAGCAAGGTTTATGGCACCTGGCCCAGGCGGCCGGGTTGCTCCAACACACTGATCTGGAGGCCTGAGATGCTCAAGCAAGCACTGGCAAAAAACGGACTGATCGCGATTCTTCGCGGTTTGCGTCCACACGAGGCGCAAGCTATCGGCAAAGTGCTGTATGAAGAGGGTTTTCGTACCCTGGAAGTACCGCTCAATTCTCCACAGCCCTATGAAAGCATCCGTATCTTGCGCAGCACCTTGCCTGCCGACTGCCTGGTCGGCGCGGGCACGGTGTTGACGGCGCAACAGGTCGAGCAGGTGAAAGCGGCGGGGGGGCAGGTGATTGTCATGCCCCACAGCGATCCCACCGTGCTGCGTGCGGCCAAGGCGGCGGGCTTGTACCTGTCGCCGGGTGTCGCCACGCCCACCGAAGCCTTTGCTGCGCTGGCCGAAGGTGCCGATGTGCTGAAGATGTTCCCGGCCGAGCAAATGGGCCCGGCCGTGGTCAAGGCCTGGCTGGCCGTGTTGCCCGCCGGTACGCTGCTGATCCCGGTTGGGGGCATAACCCCGGACAACATGCAGGTGTTTGTCGATGCCGGGGTATCCGGGTTCGGTTTGGGCTCCGGCCTGTTCAAGCCCGGGATGAGCCCGGATCAAGTGGCGGTTAACGCCAAAGCCTACGTGCACGCCTGGAATGCCCGGCGTCAGGCCAACTGACTGGCGCTGTGGCGCCCCATCGAACAAGAGAGACAACACGATGAAAATCACCAAACTCACCACCTATCTGGTTCCGCCGCGCTGGTTGTTCCTGAAGATCGAAACCGATGAAGGCGTGACCGGCTGGGGTGAACCCGTGGTCGAAGGCCGCGCCCACACCGTGGCCACTGCGGTGGATGAACTGTCGGACTACTTGATCGGCAAGGATCCGCGCAATATCGAAGACATCTGGACCGTGCTCTATCGCGGCGGTTTTTACCGTGGCGGGGCGGTACACATGAGCGCCCTGGCCGGTATCGACCAGGCACTGTGGGATATCAAGGGCAAGGCGCTGGGGGTGTCGGTCAGCGATTTGCTGGGTGGCCAGGTGCGGGACAAGATCCGGGTCTATTCGTGGATCGGCGGCGACCGTCCGGCCGACACGGCCAGGGCAGCCAAAGAGGCCGTGAGCCGGGGTTTTACCGCGATAAAAATGAACGGCACCGAAGAGCTGCAGTTTGTCGACAGCTTTGAAAAGGTCGATCTGGCGCTGGCCAACGTGGCGGCGGTGCGTGATGCGGTGGGCCCCAATGTCGGCATTGGGGTGGATTTCCATGGTCGTGTCCACAAGCCGATGGCCAAGATCCTGATGAAGGAGCTGGACGCGTACAAACTGATGTTTATCGAAGAACCGGTACTGAGCGAAAACTACGAGGCGCTAAAAGAGCTGGCGCCGCTGACCAGCACACCGATTGCCCTGGGCGAGCGGCTGTTTTCACGCTGGGATTTCAAGCGGGTGCTCAGCGAAGGTTATGTCGACATCATCCAGCCGGATGCGTCCCATGCGGGCGGGATCACGGAAACCCGCAAAATCGCCAACATGGCCGAAGCCTATGACGTGGCCCTGGCCTTGCACTGCCCCCTGGGGCCGATTGCACTGGCAGCCTGCTTGCAACTGGATGCGGTCTGCTACAACGCCTTTATCCAGGAGCAAAGCCTGGGCATCCACTACAACGAAAGCAACGACCTGCTGGACTACGTCAAAGACCCGGCGGTATTCGATTACGACAAAGGCTTTGTAAAAATCCCCAACGGTCCGGGCCTGGGTATCGAGATCAACGAAGAGTATGTGCAGGAGCGTGCGTTGATTGGCCACCGCTGGCGCAACCCGATCTGGCGCCATGCCGATGGCAGTTTTGCCGAGTGGTAATGCCACTCATGTAGTCGCTGCCGAAGGCTGCGAAGGGTTGCGTAGCAACACGTTATATCGCAAGCACCGATGGCCCCTTCGCAGCCTGCGGCAGCGACTACAGGTTCTGCCCCACGACCTCAATAAACATAAGAAAGAGGCATGCCCATGTCATCTGCAAGCACTGTCGCGCCCGCGATTTTAGTGGCGCCTAGCCGCAAGCGTTTTTTCATCATGGTGCTGTTGTTCATCACCGTGGTGATCAACTACCTGGACCGCAGCAACCTGTCGATTGCCGCCCCCGCACTGACCACCGACCTGGGGCTGGACCCGGTGCATGTGGGGCTGATTTTTTCGGCTTTCGGCTGGACCTACGCCGCCATGCAAATCCCCGGCGGCTGGCTGGTGGATCGGGTGCCGCCGCGTATTCTCTACAGCGTCGCCTTGCTGCTGTGGTCGGTGGCCACGGTGATGCTCGGCTTTGCCGCGAGCTTTATCGCCCTGTTCGTCTTGCGCATGGCGGTGGGTGCCCTGGAAGCCCCGGCGTACCCGATCAACAGCCGGGTGGTGACCACCTGGTTCCCGGAGCGCGAGCGCGCTACGGCCATCGGTTTTTACACCTCAGGGCAGTTTGTCGGCCTGGCGTTTCTGACGCCGGTACTGGCCTGGCTGCAGCATCACTGGGGCTGGCATATGGTATTTGTCAGCACCGGTGCGGTGGGGATTGCCTGGGCCGCTATCTGGTACGCGGTGTACCGCGAACCCCGGGACTTCAAGGGCGTCAATCAGGCTGAAATCGATTTGATCGCCGAGGGGGGCGGGCTGGTGGATATCCAGAGCCAGACCGCCAAACGCAAGGCGGCGTTCAGTTGGCTGGACCTGGGGATCGTGCTCACCAAACGTAAACTGTGGGGCATTTATCTGGGGCAGTTCTGCCTGAATTCGACGCTGTGGTTTTTCCTGACATGGTTCCCCACCTACCTGGTGAAATACCGCGGCATGGACTTTATCAAGTCCGGTTTGCTGGCTTCGTTGCCGTTTCTGGCGGCGTTTGTGGGCGTGCTGTGTTCCGGGTTCTTTTCTGACTGGTTGATTCGTCGCGGCTACTCGGTGGGCTTTGCCCGCAAGCTGCCGATCATTGGCGGGTTGCTGATTTCGACCTCGATCATTGGCGCCAACTTTGTCGACTCGACGCCGCTGGTGATTGCGTTTCTGGCGCTGGCGTTTTTCGGCAACGGGCTGGCGTCGATTACCTGGTCCCTGGTGTCGACACTGGCACCGGCGCGGCTGCTGGGGCTTACCGGCGGGGTGTTCAATTTGATCGGTAACCTGTCGGCGATTACCACGCCCATCGTGATCGGCTTTTTGGCCACCGGCGACTCGTTTGCCCCGGCAATCACCTATATTTCGGTGCTGGCGCTGCTGGGGGCGTTGTCCTACATCTTGCTGGTGGGCAAGGTCGAGCGGATCGAGCTGTAGCCGTCAGTCAGCCGGGCGACCATAATGCTGCCCGGTTCTCACCTATCAATGGAAAGGCTGGCTATGCAGGACGACTCCACGAAAATCGCTCCGACCGGTACTCAAACCTTGCTCCGCGGCCTGGCGGTGGTTCAGGCCGTGGCCAATGGCGCGCGTGACCTCAAGGACATCGCCCGGGTGATCGGGACCACGCGCAGCACCACCCATCGCCTGGCCAGTTGCCTGGTGGATGAGCGTTATTTGCGGGTGTTGCCCAAAGTGGGATATTTGCTGGGGCCCAAGCTGATCGAGCTGGGTTTTCAGGCCCGTGAAGAGCTGCCGTTGGTGACGCTGGCCGAGCCGTATCTGGATCAATTGTCAGCCTTGACCGGCGATACCATTCATTTGGCGGTGCGCGAGGGGGATGAGGTGCTGTACCTGCACAAGAACCCGGGGCGAAATGGCCCGGAGATGCGTTCGCGGGTGGGGCACCGGATGGCGATGGCACGTACCGGCATTGGCAAGGCCATGTTGCTGGATGCGTCCCTGGACGAATGGCGGCGCCTGTATGAAGCCGGCCAGAGCGCAGGCGGCAAAAATCCGTTGTGGCCCGATCATCAGGAGCCGTCGTGGGAGCAGTTCGAGGAGCGCATGCGCGGGTATGTGGCGGGAGGGTATGCGTTTGATCTGGAAGACAACGAACCGTCGATCCGCTGTGTAGCTGCGCCCATACGTGATGCCAGCGGGCAGATCGTCGCGGCCATCAGTATCGCCAGCACTGTGCCGTATATGCCCCATGAGAAAATGACCGGGTTGATCCCGGTCATTACCCATGCCGCACAACAGATATCGGCGGAGTTGGGCGGCTAAAACCCTTGGCTTAGGCTTTCAGGGTTTTCATGTCGATCACGAAACGGTATTTCACGTCGCCTTTAACTACACGCTCAAAGGCTTCGTTGATGTTTTTGATGTCGAGCATTTCGATGTCGCAGGTAATCCCGTGCTCGGCGCTGAAATCCAGCATCTCCTGGGTTTCGGCAATGCCGCCGATCAACGAACCGGCCAGCACGCGGCGCTTGAATACCAGGTTGAAGGCGTTGAGTGCCGGTTCAACCGGTTCGATCAGGCCCACCAGAATGTGCACGCCGTCAAACGTCAGGGTTTCGAGGTACGGGTTCAGGTCGTGCGGCACCGGAATGGTGTCCAGCAGGAAGTTGAAGGTGCCTGCAGCGGCCTTCATCTGCTCGACATCGGTGGACACGATCACGTGGTCTGCACCTTGGCGGTAGGCTTCTTCGGCCTTGGCCTGGGAGCGGGTGAATAGCGTCACTTCAGCGCCCAGGGCCTTGGCGAACTTGATGCCCATGTGGCCCAGGCCGCCCATGCCCAGAATCCCGACCTTGTCGCCCGGCTCAACACCGTAATGAACCAGTGGCGAGTAGGTGGTGATGCCGGCACACAGCAGCGGTGCGGCGCTGGCCGGATCGAGGTTTTTCGGGATGCTCAGCACGAAGTGTTCGCTGACCACCATGTTGTTCGAGTAACCGCCCATCGTCAGCGTGCCGTCGATACGGTCCGGGCTGGCGTAGGTCTGGGTCATGCCTTCCAGGCAGTATTGCTCAAGATCTTCCTTGCAGGCCGAGCAGGTACGGCACGAGTCGACCATGCAGCCCACGCCGACCAGGTCACCGACCTTGTGTTTGGTGACTTTGTCGCCAATGGCCGTCACCTTGCCGACGATTTCATGGCCAGGCATCAGGGGGTAAGTCGCGAAGCCCCAGTCATTGCGCGCCTGGTGGATGTCGGAGTGGCAAACGCCGCAGTACAGCACTTCGATGGCGACGTCGTCCGGGCGGGGGGCGCGACGGTTGAACTGCATCGGCGCCAGTGGGGCCTTGGCGTTCTGAGCGGCATAACCGATAGCGTTATAAGTGACAGTGGACATGAGAACCTCGCGAAACGTTGACTGTGTAGAGGGGGGGATTTTGCGCCTGGATGCTTTGCAGGACTATGACGATTCCTCCGTGTGTCATGCCTAATACTCCGGAGTAACAGGTCTGCTGTCGCTTTATTGACCAATTCTGCGAAGATGCAGCTGTCTATTCCTCCTGTGAAAATTTCTCCATGCTTTTGACCCGTCACCGGGACGAGAACGCCATGCTGGTGTCTCTGATCGAACCGCTGGCGACACAAACCGGTTTTGTGTCCACCTTGTTACCTGAAGTTCGGGTTGTTTCTGCGTGCCGGGTAGTGGCCCGTATGCCGCAGATCTATGAGCCTAGCCTAATGGTGATTGCCCAAGGCAGTAAGTTGGCCTATCTGGGGCAGCGCACGATGGAATACGGTGCAGGGCATTATCTGGTGCAGGCGCTGTCAGTGCCTTTTGAGTGTGAAACCTTTGCCTCCGAGGACGCGCCTCTGCTGGGGGTGGCAATCAGTATTGATCGCGCCGTGCTGGGGGAGTTGGTGCTGGCGATGGGGCTGGCCCCGGATCGCAGTGCCGTGGCGCAGACGCCTGAGTCGATGACGTCGGCGGTACTGGATGACGACATGCGCCACGCCGTCGAGCGCCTGCTGCGTTGCCTGCATGATCCGATGGAGTGCCGGATCATGGGCCAGGCACGGCTGCGCGAAGTGTTGTTCGCGGCATTGCGCGGGCCGCAGGCGGGTGTGTTGCGGGCATTGGTCGAGCAGCAAGGGCAGTTTGCTCGGGTGGCGGCATCGTTGAGTTACTTGCATGAGCATTTCGCGCAGCCGCTGAATGTCGAGACCCTGGCCCGTTGCGCGAACATGAGTGCATCCACGTTTCACGAGCATTTCAAGCGCAGCACTTTGCTGTCGCCGGTGCAGTACCTCAAGCGTTTGCGGCTGTTGCGGGCACAGCAATTGTTATTGAGCGAGGGGCTGGGTGTGGCGCAGGTGGCGGAGCGCGTGGGCTATCAAAGTACTTCGCAGTTCAGTCGCGAGTACAAGCGCTACTTCGAGCGCAGCCCGGGGCATGAAGGGGTGGGTGCTAGCCAGCCGGTGTGACGGGCCTGTTGTGGGAGCGGGCTTGCTCGCGATGCGGTCAGCGCAGTCTGTCAGGCAAATCTGGGCGATCCCATCGCGAGCAAGCCCGCTCCCACAAATCCGGGGGCAATAAAAAAGGCCCCCGAAGGAGCCTTTTTGACTTACATGTTCGGGTAAGTCGGCCCGCCGCCACCTTCCGGGGTTACCCAGGTGATGTTCTGCGATGGGTCCTTGATGTCACAGGTTTTGCAGTGAACGCAGTTTTGCGAGTTGATCTGGAAGCGTTTTTCGCCGCTTTCCTGGGTGATCACCTCGTACACGCCCGCCGGGCAGTAGCGCTGTGCCGGCTCGTCGTAGAGCGGCAGGTTGACGCTGATCGGGATGCTCGGGTCGCGCAGCTTGAGGTGGCACGGCTGCTCTTCTTCATGGTTGGTGCTGGAGATGAACACCGAGCTGAGCTTGTCGAAGCTGAGCTTGCCGTCGGGTTTCGGGTAGTCGATTTTCTTGCAGTCTTTGGCCTGTTTCAGACACGCATAGTCTGGCTTGGTGTCGTGCAGGGTGAACGGCAGTTTGCCGCCGAAGATGTTCTGATCCATCCAGTTGAAGCCCGCGCCCATGATCGGGCCGAACTTGTGCATCGCCGGGCCGAAGTTACGGCTGGCGAACAGTTCGTCGAACAGCCAGCTGGCTTTGAAGGCCTCAACGTAAGTGTTGAGCACGTCACCGCCTTCGGAGTCCGCCAGCAGTGACTCGGCCACAGCTTCTGCTGCGAGCATGCCGGACTTCATTGCAGTGTGGCTGCCCTTGATCTTGGCCACGTTCATGGTACCCAAGTCGCAACCAATCAGTGCGCCACCGTTGAAAACCATTTTTGGCAGGGAGTTCAGACCGCCTTTGGCCAGGGCGCGGGCGCCGTAGCTGATGCGTTTGCCGCCTTCGAGGTATTGCTTGAGCACCGGGTGATGCTTGAGGCGCTGGAACTCGTCGAACGGTGACAGGAACGTGTTGCTGTAGGACAGGTCAACGATCAGGCCGACAACGACCTGGTTGTTTTCCAGGTGATACAGGAAAGAGCCGCCGGTGTTTTCGCTGCTGATGATGTCCAGCGGCCAGCCAGCGGTGTGGACGACCAGGCCTGGCTGATGTTTGGCCGGGTCGATTTCCCAGATTTCCTTCAGGCCAATACCGTAATGCTGGGCGTCGGCCTCACTGTCGAGCTTGAAGCGTTCGATCAGTTGCTTGCCCAGATGGCCACGGCAGCCTTCTGCGAACAGGGTGTACTTGCCACGCAGCTCCATGCCCGGGGTGTACAGGCCTTCTTTAGGGTTGCCTTCACGGTCAACGCCCAGGTCGCCGGTGATGATCCCGCGAACCACATTGTTTTCGTCGAACAGGACTTCTTGAGCAGCAAAGCCGGGGTAGATTTCTACGCCCAGGTTTTCGGCCTGTTGCGCCAGCCAGCGGCACAGGTTGCCCAGGGAGATGATGTAGTTGCCTTCGTTGTGCATGGTTTTAGGCACAAAAAGGTCAGGCACCTTGGTCGCAGTGCTATCGCTGCGCAGTACATAGATGTCGTCGCGGGTCACTGGAGTGTTGAGCGGAGCGCCCAGTTCTTTCCAGTCCGGGAACAATTCGGTCAAGGCACGGGGTTCGAAAACAGCACCAGATAGAATGTGAGCACCGACTTCGGAGCCTTTTTCAACCACGCAGACGCTGATTTCTTTACCGGCTTCGGCGGCCTTCTGCTTTAAGCGGCAGGCGGCGGACAAACCGGCAGGGCCGGCGCCGACGATGACCACGTCGAATTCCATGTATTCGCGTTCCACAGGTTCTCTCCTACTCAAGGCTCAACGGTATTTTTCTAATTGGAGGTTTGGCACTTCATCCATTACGCCCTCGACCCCGAGGTTGAAGAATCAATGGATGACGCACCGCTCTCTCTGATGGGCGGGCATTATATCTACACCACTAGCAGCGTCCAATACAAACGTTTGTTTGAATCCGCTGCAAGCCAGATAAATCAAAGACGCGCGGCTCAAAACTGGCCCATTTGCTGTATTGACCGCAAAAGGCGTTCCGGTCAAGATACGGGCGGTTTTGCGCTCGCCGTAGGCTGATTGTTGGTTTCAAGAGCACCTCTAAAGACAGGGCATAGGCACAAGCCTGTAGGAGCCTGCCATTTTTTGAGCGGAGTTTACACGTCCTTTCGGTGTATGACTTGTTAGTCACATCGGACAGACGGTCGCACGGGGAATCGTCGGTACTCGTCTATAAGCAAAGCAACGATCTTTGGAGGTGCCCTTGTGCTGATGAGCATCAACCGCCAGGTTCGCCTAGGCGACTTTCTTTTCACCGGAGAGTAACGAGGAATCCATGAAGGTTCTTGTAGCTGTCAAACGAGTGGTCGATTACAACGTTAAAGTACGCGTCAAAGCGGACAACTCCGGCGTTGACCTCGCCAACGTCAAGATGTCGATGAACCCCTTCTGCGAAATCGCTGTGGAAGAAGCCGTACGCCTGAAAGAAAAAGGTGTTGCGACTGAAATCGTCG